>NZ_CP021781.1:684698-1369396 GCF_003290445.1 Francisella adeliensis
GCTTATTAGTAACATATTTTTTATATTAGCTATAGTTGTGCTGCCAGGATTATTGTCATCGAAGTTGTTTCAAAATAAACCACAAAGTTTATCTTTGGTTTATTCGTTTATAATCACTCTATCTTTTGCGTGGATTTTATTTGTAATCTTATTCTCTATAAACTTACAGCTTGGATCAGAGTTATTACACTTTTTAATATATTTACTTGGTGGTTTAGCTTTAATCATCAGTTTTAGGCTAAAGCCAACTATAGGTCAAGTATCAAAAACCTTATTGGTTTTATTATTGTTTTTTGTTGTATTTATATCTAATACTAAAGCTTTTGTAGACTGGGATGCTTTGGTTTCATGGAATAGATGGGCAATAGAGCTTTATTCTAATAAATATTATCCGATGAACACAGGGTATCCAATATTATTTCCTGCAATATGGTCGTTGATATATAAGATGCAAGGGAATTTTGTCATAAATATATTTGCAAAAGCCTTTTTATTTTATCCTTCAATTATAATTTTATTATTTGCAATCAATATTTATAAAGAGATAAGTAAGTCGTTCTCAATAGTTTTTATTATTTTGATAATAAGCTATATGGTTTCTCCAAAATCATTTAGTGGTTATATGGATTATCCTGTTGCATACGTCGGGTTAGTATCCATTATGTGTATATATTGTGCAGAAAATTATAAGAAAATAAATAGTCAATATTTTTTTGCTTATCTTTATGCTGCGATAGTTATTTCTGGTATAGCTATGATTGTCAAACAACCAGGCATATTCTTTTACCTATTTACTATAGGTTACACTATTTTTAATATTAAAAGGTTTTCAAAGAAACAATTTATTATAGCAATATTATTAACGCTAGTATCTTTACTCTATGAGTTATCATTTTTGGTTATTTTTTATAATCATGCAAATGATTTTACAGGGAACCTAGACTACTTGGTTGAGTTAACAAACATAAGTTTAGAAAATATACCTCAAAGGCTATTGAAATTTGTTTCAGGAAATAGTGGGATAATTGCGATCACAAACACGATAGTTATAGTTTTATTGCCAATATCTTTTATTTTTTCAGTTAAAAAGTCATTTAAAAATGCATATAAATTAGAAGCAGTATTCCTGTACTGTTATATTTTAGGTTTAATAATTTGGTTATATGCTTTTTCATATGATATCCGCAATAGTATCTGGGTTCAGATGTTTGGAATATTATCATTGAGTATGTATGTGCAAAGCTTTAGATCTAATCAAAAAATATTGCTTTCTGATAGTAAGCTAAATATAAACTCACTAAAAAATCCATATATTAAGGTCTTTACTGCTATAGTTTTATGTGGGGCAATTTACCCTTTAGTTAATTCAGATGATTTCATTTATTCACTTCAAGAAAAAAGTCAGTCAGTGGTTGGTGGAGGTGCAGCTACAGGTAAGCCACTAGAGAACATCTTATCAAAAAGTGATAGTTGTGTTGTTATTTATACAAATGATCAGCCAGTAAGGTATAATTTTTTTCTTGCAGACTATATGGATAGGATTAGTCAAGGTGGTTGGTTACAGGATCAAATACCACAAATAGTTGAAGGTGCTCGCAATAATGGTTGTAAATATGGAGCATATATTTTGTTGAATTTACCAATAATGTCTCAAGAAAAAACAGATGTTATTGTAAATAAATTTATAAAGAAACATGAGTTAGAGTCTAGAAATGATATATTGCAAGGGTTATATTATATACCCATAAAATAATTACTCTTCTCCAGCAGCTACTTTAGCCTTATCAATTTCAGAATTTAAGCTTGCTGCTTTAGATAAGTTTTGAGTTGCTTTCGCTTCAAGAACATCAGCTTTATCTTCGTCGTATTTGGCTTCTGAACTACTTTCTTTAGACTCTTTATCTAAGTTGCTAGCGTTAGTTTTTGCAGTCTCAGACTCCAGTTGCTCAGACTTGGCATCTTGTGAATAGTTGGTTTGCTCTTGTTCTAGGTTTTGTAAGGCAATTTCTTGTTTACTTTTACCACATGATGCTAACAAAATCATACAAGTCGCTGCTAATAATATAAGTTGGTAAGTTTTTTTCATGGTTATATATCCTTTTTAAATTATACAAGTTGACCTATCGTCATTATTGAGTCTATAAAGTTTTGGCAGGTTGTTCAATAGATTTTTAAGCTTTTTAATCTAATTATAAATGTATGAGCATCTCATAATTTGTTTTAAAAATGATATAATTACGCTATATAATTTATGTCAAAATTTTGAATAAGAACAATTGGTTAGGTTTTAATATGTACAAAACAAATACTGTAAAAGTTGGTAATGTCTTAATTGGTGGTGAAAACCCTGTTGTAGTTCAGTCAATGACTGATACATATACTGCAGATATTGAAAAGACTGTAAAGCAAATCTTAGCACTATATAAAGCAGGTAGTGAGATAGTAAGACTAACTGTAAATGATGAAGCCGCAGCTGCAGCAGTACTAACTATAGTTACAGAACTTGCTAAACATGATTGTCATGTGCCATTAGTAGGGGATTTCCACTACAATGGGCATACGCTTTTGACTAAATATCCAGAGTGTGCAAAAGCTCTTGCTAAGTATCGTATAAATCCAGGTAATGTTGGTTTTGGTAAGAAGAAAGATACTCAATTTGCTGAGATAATTAATATAGCTATAGCTAATGATAAACCTGTAAGAATAGGCGTAAATTGGGGAAGCTTAGACCAAGGATTATTAGCTAAATTGATTGATGAAAATCAGGCTTTAGAAAATCCATTACCATTACAACAAATTATGCATAAAGCTTTGATAACATCAGCGATAGAAAGTGCCAAATATGCAGAAGAACTTGGATTAGCAAAAAATAAAATCATAATCTCATGTAAGGTCAGTGAAGTTCAGGATTTAGTTACAGTTTATCAAAAGCTTGCGAAAGAATGTGATTATGCTCTACATCTTGGGCTTACAGAAGCAGGTATGGGTACTAAGGGTATAGTTGCTAGTGCGGTAAGTCTTGGCATACTTTTACAACAAGGTATTGGTAATACCATACGAGTATCTCTAACACCTGCTCCAAATGCACCGCGTACGGAAGAGGTACGAGTTTGCCGTGAGATACTACAAGGTTTAGGGCTTAGAGCATTTACTCCTAGTGTGACATCTTGTCCTGGCTGTGGTCGTACTACAAGCTCATACTTTAGAGAGCTTACACAACAAGTTAAAGAACATCTTGATGAAAAAATGCACTCTTGGAAAAAAGAGTACAAAGGTGTAGAAAAGATGAAAGTTGCAGTGATGGGCTGTATTGTAAATGGTCCTGGAGAATCAAAAAATGCGGATATAGGTATAAGTTTACCTGGTAGTGGAGAGTCTCCTGTAGCTCCTGTATTTATTGATGGTAAAAAGGCTCATACCCTGAGGGGTGAAAATATCTCGGATGACTTTATAGAAATTGTAGAACGCTATGTAAAAAATAATTACGCAAAATAAATAAGTAGAAAACAATATGTCAGTAGTTTTTGTAAACACATCATTCAACGGTTTAAATCTTGGGTATACGACTACTGATAAGGGTTTTAGTAAAGTAGAGTTTGCAAAGTTTAATCTTTCCGATAATGTTGGTGATGATTCTTTAACTGTTGAAAATAATCGTAACCTTTTTAGCTCTTATGTAAGTGGTGAAATAAAGTGGTTGAATCAAAATCATACAAATATAGCTACAACTTTTGATGAATACGATGGTATTTCATGTGATGCGATAATTACAGATAAGCCTAACCAAGTTTGTGTGGTGCTTACAGCTGATTGTCTACCAATATTGATTTTTGATAAGAAATTAACAAAAGTTGCTGCAGTACACGCTGGTTGGAAAGGGCTAGCTCAAGGTGTAATCGAAGCGACTCTTAAAGAGTTTATTGGTTTAGACATGGTAGCTTGGTTAGGCCCTTGTATAAGTCAACCTCACTATGAAGTTGGCGAAAATGTATTTGAGTATTTCACAGCTCAAAATAAATCATTTTCTCAAGCATTTGTACCTAAAGGTGGTAATAAATATTTGTTTGATATGAAATTTATCGCGAAACACATTCTAAACGAAAATCATTGTGTTGATATTGTAGATTCAATGTTATGCACATATTCTGATAAAAGGTTTTATTCGTATCGTAAAGACAGTAAAACAGGCAGGCAAGCTAGTTTTATTTGGCTTGAATAGAGTTATGATTAGATAGAATGTGAGTCCAAGTAAAAAGGACAATCAATATGCTCAAAGAATTGACAGTTGAGGTTCTTGATGAAGGTATTTGGTTGTTCATATATTTGGATTAGTTTATTTGAGTCAATATTTGCTGTTATAAGATGGTTTTCTATATTTGAGTAATAATAACACTTCACATCACAAATATTATTTTTACAGTTAGTCAGATTTGCTCCAGCAAATGTGATTGGAAACTCCGGATATTGTGATGGTGATTTGACTTTACCATTCCAATCATGTTTGAAGCCATTATAATTTGTTGTTGCTTTTAGAGAACCATTGATTTGCTTGAAATCATGGGGTGATGGGCAAAAATATCTTATGCTCTCAGCATATATGTTTGATGAAAATACTAGCAGCAAACAACAGGCTATTAATTGATTATACATTTAACAACGACATCTATTTTAATTTCTATGTTTAAAAATAGCTTATTTGACAGTATTATTAAAGGATAATATTAGAGTTGCTATTAAGTTGGGCTTACAAATGCCTGTTCTAACTAGTCTTATGTCTAAAAAAAATTTGGAGAAAATATGTCTATTAAATTAAATACTTTAAGAAAACTAATGACTGATAAAGCTTATGATTTCTATTTAGTGCCATCAATTGATGACCATAATAACGAATATGTACCTAAGTGTTGGGCATATAGAGAGTGGATAAGTGAATTTGATGGCTCTGCTGGTGATGTGCTAGTAACTTCGGATCATGCGTATTTGTCCACAGATGGTAGGTATTTTACTCAAGCTCTTGATCAATTAGATAATAATGAGTTTAGCTTATTAAAGCAAAAGGCATATGCATCAGAAATAGAGTCTTGGTTGGATGATAATTTTGCAGGTAAAACGCTAGCTGTTGATCCTAAGAAAATAAATATTACTAGAGCTGAAAATCTTTTAAAGTTAGCTGAAAAGCATAATGCTAAAGTAGTGTTTGATAATGAAAACTTAGTTGCTTTAGCGCAACAAGAACTCAAAGACACTAAAGATATTCCAGTATCAGAAGTTTTCCTACATGAAATACAATATACAGGACAGTCTACAAAATCAAAACTAAGCAATATTCGCAAGGAATTAAAAGAAAACAATCAAACGGCATTAGTAGTTTCAAGCTTAGATGATATTGCATGGAGTTTAAATATTCGTGGTAGAGATACTCAAAACACTCCAGTAAGTATTAGTTATTTAGTTGTAACATTAGATCAGACTTACTTTTATGTGGATGAGCAAAAGCTTACTAATGAAGTTAAAGATTACCTAAGTGAAAATGCTATAACAGTAAAGAATTATAGTCAGTTTTTTATCGATTTGGCAGAGTATGAAGCTAAATATTTGTTGGATAATCGGAGTGCTAATTTTGCGATGAAGCAAGCTATTTCACAAAATAATGATAGTGTTATAACAGTAGATAAATCACCTATTACACTAAGTAAAGCACTTAAAAACTCTATGGAACTAAATGGTTCTCAAGAAGCTCATAGAAAAGATGCTGCTGCATTTATCAAATGGTGGTGGTGGATGGAAAACAATTTTGAAGGCAAAACTGAGCTTGATGCAATGGCAAAACTTAGGGAATGTCGAGCTGAGCAGAAAGGTTATGTTGAAGACAGTTTTTCATATATTGTAGGTCACGGTGCAAATGGAGCTGTGATTCACTATAATGCTAAAGATGATGAAAATCTAAAGACTATTGACGATAAAGCGCCTTTGCTATGTGATTCAGGAGGACAGTACAATGAAGGCACTACAGATATTACACGAGTTTTACATTTTGGTCGTCCAGAGTCGGAGCACCGTAGGTATTATACTTTAGTTTTAAAAGGACACTTAGGGTTGGGTAGAGCTGTTTTTCCACAAGGAACAGTTGGTTCGCAATTAGATATATTGGCTCGTGAACATCTATGGCATTTCTGTAGTGACTATGGTCATGGCACAGGTCATGGGGTGGGTAGTTTCTTGGGAGTGCATGAGGGACCACAATCAATTGGGCCAAAAGCTCAGGTACCATTGATGCCAGGAATGATTTTAAGTAATGAGCCTGGAGCATATTTTCCTGGTGAATTTGGTATTAGAATAGAAAACCTATGTTATGTGAAAGAACGCAAACAAGACTCACCAACAGGACATGGACCTTTCTACTGTTTTGAGGACTTAACTCTTATTCCTTATGAATTTAAACTTATAGAAACTTGGATGCTTACTTATACAGAAAAGAAAACTATAAATAATTATTATAGTCGTATTCGTAAAGAAGTACTGCCATTAGTACAAGAACAAGAAGTTAAAGATTTTTTGTTGTTTAAAACTAGACATATTAAATAAATATTATGAAATTTAAAAATGAGGCTTTTACTAGGTCATTTCTTCAACCTTTAAAAATATAAAATTACTTTATAAGTCTGTATTATTAAAACAGCTCTAGATGCTATATACTTATACAATAGTCTTTAGTTATATTTTGAATTATGAAGTCAACAAAACATACTCTCTTAATTGGTTGGGCAATATGGATTATTGCCGCTGTATTCTATGGTTTGGATTATTTTCAGCATACAGCACCAAGTGTTTTAATAAAACCTATATCTGATGGAATGGGAGTCGGTGTTGAAGATATTGCTTATATTATGAGTATTTATTTTCCCATTTATGCTATATCTCAAGTTCCAGCAGGTATTTTATTAGATAAGTTCGGCTCAAAAGTCATGCTGAGCTTTTCGTGTCTTGTAATGAGTTTAGGGATATTGTTTTTTGTATATGATCCATCATTAAATACAATGCTTATTGGTAGGGTGTTAATAGCTATTGGTTCCGCTGTAGCCTTTATTGGTACGCTTAAAGTCGCTGCGGATGTCTTGCCTGAAAAAGTATTTCCAATAGCGGTGGGACTTACAAATACCATAGGTGTTCTTGGTGGTATATTTGGACAAGTTTATCTTCATCAGCTTGTTAATATATATGGTTGGCAGTCAGCATTAGCAGTTATTGGATACTTTGGAGTATTTTGGAGTATTATCATTCTTGCATTTCTTAAGTACTCAGTTCCACAAGACTCTAAACTTTCAAAAACATATTTGAGTTTTGGAGAAAGCTTGAAATTGTTATTAAACAAGAGATTATGGCTTTTGGCTATTTATGCAGGCTTAATGGTTGGGATTGTTGTTAATGCTTTTTCTGAACTTTACGATGTATTATTTCTTGAGCAAGTTTATGGTATTAGTGCTCATATTGCTGCAAAAATAAGTGTAATGATGTTTGTGGGAATAGCAGTCGGTGGACCTAGTCATGGATTTATAGCAAGCTTATTTGGAGAAAAAAGAGTTTGGATGCTTATATGTAATATAATAACGCTTGGTTTATTTTCAGCTGTGATTTTAGCAAATAACTTCATCTCTCAAGATTTTCTTTATGTGATATTCTTTTTAATAGGTTTTAGTGTTTCTAGTATGCTCTTAGCTTTTTCAGTAGTTGAAGAAATCTTCCCAACCCAAGTCAAAGCTACAGCATTGGCAATTGTGAATATGGTTATTGGTTTATGTGGAGCTATTTTTCAGTACTTTATAAGTTATATAAGTGTCTATATTAATGGAGGACCATTAACAGGAGAAATAAGTGAGAAAGTGTTTGATAAAGCATTTATATTTTTATTACTTCCTCTTCTAGTTAGTACTATAATTATGAGTAAGCTGATTCTAGATAAATATAAAAAAGGTGTATAAAAGGTTTGTAACTACTCTACTATGATAACTTCTTTAGTTGATCTGCAAAAAGTTTCTTTAACTAAGAAAGTACTTATGATTATCCCAAGAGCTGTAAATCCAAGTAAAATGCTTAGACTTATTTCATAATCATGAATACAAGCCTTTTTACCACCAGTTAGTGTATCTAAAACACTACTAACCAGTGGAGCTCCTATCGCTACTGAGAACATAATTAAGAAGTTATTCACACCAAGGCCGGCTGCTCTATAATTAGGCTTACATTGTTCTGCAATGATCGCAAAACCGATGCTTTGCCCACTAGCTCCTAAGCCTAAGCATATAAATGCTGCGTAAAGTATAAATTCATTAATAGGTAAATAAATAATAGTAGCTAATGAAACAAATGCTAATGATACAGCTCCAATCATTACAGGTTTTCTTCTCTTTAAGCTATCTGAAATGAACCCTAAAGTAGGACAACCTATACCGTAACCTAACCAAGCTAGAGTTATAAGATAAGAGCCTAATTTAGCATCATAGCCGTTAAGCTGTAAAAATGATTTAGTGGCATTTTCAGAAAGGTATTCTATAGCAAGATATGTTGTTGCAGAAAATATTGCTATTAACCATACTTGCTTATCTTTAATTAAAGTTTTAATGCCATCTATAAGCCCTGATGAGCTTTCAACGATGACAAATTTATCGGTAGATTCATCATTGTTCTTAACTATGAAAATAGTGATAGCTGCTAAAATAACACCAACAATAGCAAGTATGATAAAGACATAACGCCAGTCAATACCGCCAGATTGAGATAACGAATCTAAAGGCCCAGCCGCCATCATAGGACCTAATACTCCAATAAACTGAGATAATCCTATGAATAGGCCTATGTGCCTATGAGGCAACCAATCATATACAGCGATTAAAAGACATAAGAAACCAAAAGATGCACCAAAACCAATCATCACTCTATAAACAAGAGCTGCTGCAAAACTACTTGATAAACCAAACAATCCAACACCTAAGGCACACACTAGTATTGCTAAGGTGAGGGCTTTTTTTAGGCCAAGTTTATCTGTAATAATACCAACAGGTATTTGCATAACTCCATAAGTAAGCTGATAAGCTGTTGAGCTAAGAACACTAAAAGTAAGTAGGCTTAGATTAAGGTCAGAAATAATTTGATGTTCAAATGTACCAAGAATAGTCCTTAGCAAAAACTCGTACATAAAGAAAATAGCACAAGTTAACCATATTGATATACTTAGTATTGATAGTTTATTATTCATCGTTGAAGTTTTCTTCTGCTATTTTTTCCCAGTCTTCTAGTTTAGCTTCAGCTTTTTCATCATCATGAAATGATGAAACTTTAAAAACTAGATCACCTTCTTTGATAAGAGGATAGTTATTTATACCAACAATTATCCCATCGATTGGAGATCTTAATGCTACAGGTTCATTATTACCAAAAGGGTCTATTAATTTACCAATTTTTTGATTTTCTTTGACTCTAGTTCCTAGTTCTATTTCGGTACGCAAAATGCCTGATTGATCAGAAATAGTCCACTCTGTATCTTCAGATACGACTGGTTTGACTAGCTGTTTATATTCTTCATCATCAAGTACTTCAAGCTTTCTAAATACATTTTTAACACCAGAAACACCAATGTTTATAGCTTCTTCATTAAACTTATTTGCCTCACCAGCTTCATAACAGATGAATGGAATATCTAAATCTTGGTGAATCTTGCGGACACTGGTTCTTGACATGTTTACACTTGTAATTACGGGTGTTTGAAATGCCCTAGCCATCTTCAAAGAAACATCGTCATCGTCATTATAGTAAACTTGAGGAAGAATTTCAGAATCTAAGTTACCAGTTTTGAGTTGGATAGAATAGTCGGCCTTTTTAATAATTTCCTGAGTGATTCTGTTGGCATATCTATGCATATATGAGCCGTTTTCATCACCAGGAAAGGCGTGTTCTAATGGAGTATTATGCTTTACTGTTTGAACAAGGCTAAATATATTTAAAACAGGAATAGCAATAATTGTACCACTTAAGTTTTTAGGATTAACCTCATCGAGTAGATTATTTATGATTTCAATGCTGTTAAATTCATTGCCATTAAGCATACCAAAGACTAATATACATGGACCTTCTTTTGTACCATTTAGTATTTTTATTGGTAAATACATAGGTGCACATGAATACATACTAGGTAAAGGCATCGCAAGAGTAGCAGACTCACCAGCTTGAAAGGTCTTATCAAAGAGTTTAAATTTCATAAATATTTTATTGGCTTAGAAATGTTTTAATGAAGTCATCATTATAGCAAACCTATGGGTTTTAATCAAAATTGCTGTATCTGAATTAGAAATTGCTTTTTAAATGCTATATGGTAGAATCATGAGTTATGATTTTTAGGCTAGATATGGTCTAAAATTTGATTAACTTAGATATAGGCATTTTTAAGTGAGGTGATAAGATATGCCGAGCATTAGAGTTAAAGAACGAGAGCCTTTTGATATAGCGCTTAGAAGATTTAAAAGATCTTGCGAAAGTGCTGGAGTGGTTACAGAAGTACGCAAAAGAGAGTACTATGAAAAGCCAACTAGTGAGCGTAAAAGAAAAAAACAAGCTGCTGTTAAAAGAGCCTATAAAAGCAATATAATAGCAAGAATATAATAATTTAATCGACCTTAAGGGTTTACTTATGGTAAGCTCTTTCTACTACTTTTAGGAATCAATTTTAATAAATGTCACAAATATATCAGCAATTGACTCAAGATATGAAAGAGTCAATGAAAAATAAAGATAAAAATAGACTTACAACTATTCGAATGGCAATGTCTGCAATCAAGCAAAAGCAGATTGATGAAAAAGTTGAGATTACAGATGATATTACTATTGCAATAATCACAAAAATGATCAAGCAGCGCCAAGATTCATATAAACAGTTTATTGAAGCGGATAGGTCTGAGTTAGCTGAAGGTGAAAAAAGTGAGATAGAAATACTTACAAAATATATGCCTAAACAGTTAAGTGACGATGAGGTTATCGAGATAGTTCAAAAAGCTATAGAGTCAGCTGGAGCTACATCTATGAAAGAAATGGGTAAAGTTATGGCAGCAGTAAAAAATGAGCTAGCTGGCAGAACAGATATGAGCAAAGTAAGCGCTATAGTTAAATCAAATTTAGTTTAACCGATAATTCTAATATATGGCAAAGCGGATTCAAAACAACTTCATTAAAGAGCTAGTTTCAAGTGCTGACATTGTTGAAGTTGTTTCTCGTTTTGTGAATTTAAAAAAAGCAGGTAAAAATTATAAAGCTTGTTGTCCTTTTCATAATGAAAAAACACCATCATTCACTGTAAATGCCTCTAAAAACTTCTTTCATTGTTTTGGTTGCCAAGAATCTGGTGATGCACTTACGTTTGTTAAGAAGATAAATAATCTTGAGTTTATAGATGCTGTAAAGACTCTTGCTGAGATAGTTGGAAAACCTATAGAGTATGAAAACTACTCAAAAGAAGACATTCAAAAAGACGAGCTTTATAAAAAATGTATAAGCTTCTTAGAAACAGCACAGAAATGTTATCGTTGGAATTTAGGTAATGCACCTACAAAAGATAAAGCAATTGGATATCTTAAAGAACGAGAAGTGGATGGAGCTTTAGCTAAGACTTTTGGTATTGGATATGCACCAGAAGGATGGACATATGTTACGGATTTTGCAAATAGTATTAAAATACCTCAAGAGATATTACTTGAAAGTGGTCTAGCTATCAAAAATGATAGCGGTAGGGTTTATGATCGTTTTCGCGGCAGGATTATGTTTCCAATTCGTAATATTCAGGGTAGTGTGATTGCTTATGGTGGCAGAGTTATTGAAGATGTTGAAGGAGTTAAATATATCAACTCACCTGAGACACTAGTTTTTCAAAAAAACAATGTGCTGTACGGGCTTTATGAGTATCGCCAATTAAAAAAACAACAACAAGTTAGCGAAAGCCTTGTAGTTGTTGAAGGCTATATGGATGTGGTTGGTTTGGCCGGCTTTGGTTTTTATGGAGCAGTTGCAACGCTAGGAACAGCTTTTTCACAGAATCATGCAAAAATATTGTTTAGAGAAACAAACTCAGTTGTATTGTGCTTTGATGGTGATTCAGCTGGACAAAAGGCTGCGACTAGAACTATCAAAATTGTATTACCAATTTTAGATGCAAATAAAAAGCTTAAAATACTTAGTTTAGCAGATGGTAAAGATCCGGATGATTTTATCAAAAGTCATGGTTTAAGTGTGTTTCAAGAGAAAGTTGAAAATGCTGAACCAGTAGCAGAGTTTTTGGTTAATAGTTTTATTGCTGACAAAGATTTATCAAAAGCTGAATCAAAGGCTGAAGTTGTTGAGAGCCTTAAAGATTTTGTTTCTGAGGTTGAAGCAAATATATATTCTGAAAGCATTATAGCTACTATTTCAGAGAGGATTGGTTTAAAGGTGGAGCAAATACAGAAGCTTTTAAAATCGCGTAAAAAATTCGTAGACGTGAACGATGAAAATCATCCAAATCAGCCAAAAATAGTACAGAAAAAAATAGCTCAAAATCTTTTGTTAGAGGAGAAGTTACTTGCTGAGATTTTTGTAAATACACAGGATGTGATTGAAGCTATAAAAAGCAAAGATGTTGAGGTTTTTGAAGGTTCAAAAAGATTAGCAATATTATCAAAGGCCTTGAAAATATTAAAAGAAGACTCATCTATAGATATGCAACCAGTAATATTGATTCAGCTTTTGTGTGAAGAGTATCCAGATTTTAGAGATTATTTTTTTGAATTGATGAGTTATGGATTAGAGCATAGTTTTAAGAAAAACTGTGAAAGCTCTTATAATCATCAGCTTTTAAGTAATTTAAAAGTTGCTGAAAGCCGTAGTATTAGACAAAGACTTAAATATCTGGGGACATTGCCTTTTAGAACAGAAGTTCAGGAGATGGAGAGGAAATATTTGGTAGCAAAAATGAGTAATTAGTTTAAAATATAAAAGATAAAAACCTATTATATAAAATATAGAAAATCCTATTGGAGTATTATAATGACAAAAGAAGACTTACTCTCGGACTTAAAAGATCTGATAGTTGATGGTAAAGAAAGAGGTTATTTGACTAGAACCGATATCCTTGATGCTCTACCAGGCGATGTCTCAGACGACCCTAAAAAATATGAAGAAATTGAAGCAATATTAGTAGATGCTGGTATCGAAGTATATGATAGAACTCCACAATTAGAAGAAGAAGATGAAAGAAAAGTTAGTGAGGCTAATCTTGATGACCTTAAAGGAAAAACTTCTGACCCTATCCGTATGTATATGCGTGAAATGGGGATTGTTGACCTTTTAGATAAAAAAGGTGAAACAGAGATTGCTATTAGAATTGAAGAGGGTACGACAGAAGTTTTTAGTACAATTTTAGAATACCCTATAGTTATCAAAACATATATTGAAAGATTTCGTGAGATAGAAGAAAAAGCTAAAGACTATATGAGTTCTCAAGATATAGAGGATGAACCAGTAGCTAAATATCTTCGTTTTAATGAAATTATGGCAGGCTTTAGTGATGAACAAGTTTCTGAGGAAAAAGTTGCTGAAGATGATCATGATGAGAAGATTGATACACAAAGGGCTTATAATTTCTTTATTGATCTTGAAACTCAATTTGATAAGTACCGTAAAAAACCTACTAAAAAACTATATACTCAAATAGTTAAAGAGTTTGATTGTCTAAGGCTTTCAACAACTCATTTGCAAAAACTCGTTGACTATATCAAGCAACCTTTTGTGCGAGTAAAAGAGTTTGAAAGAAAGATTATGCGACTAAGTGTTGAACGAGCAAAAACTCCTAGAGCTGAGTTTATAAAAGTTTATACTATTGGTAAGACTGATTGGCTTGCTCCGTTGACTAAAAAATATAAGTTTACTGATAATATCGTTCGAGAAATTGAACTTTTAACTAAGCAAGTTATCCAGTTTCAAGATTTAATGATGATGGATATTGCAGAGCTTAAAAAAGTAAATATAGAAATATCTAAGAGTGAAGCAAAAATTACTCAAGCTAAAAAAGAGATGATTGAAGCAAACTTAAGATTGGTTGTTTCTGAAGCTAAAAAATATACAAACAGAGGTTTACACTTCTTAGATATTATCCAAGAGGGTAATATTGGTCTAATGAAGGCCGTTGATAAATTTGATTATCGTAAAGGTTTTAAGTTTTCAACTTATGCTACTTGGTGGATTCGTCAAGCAATCACAAGATCTATTGCTGACCAAGCTAGAACTATTCGTGTGCCAGTACATATGATAGAGACTATCAATAAAGTTAATCGTATTAAACGCCAAGTTTTACAAGAAAAAGGACGTGAAGCGACGGAAGAAGAGATTATCGAATTTACTCCAAATATGACTAAAGAGAAGCTTAAAAAAATTCTTAACATCTCACATACTCCTATTTCTATGGAAAGTCCTATTGGCGATGATGAAGATTCTACTGTTGGTGATTTTATTGAAGATAAAAACAACTATTCTCCAATAGAAGCTGCAAACCTAGAAAATCTTCGTGAAGCTATAAAAGAGCTTATTGAAACTGGGCTTACAGAAAGAGAAGCAAAAGTTTTAATGATGCGTTTTGGTATAGGTATGAACACAGACCATACTTTAGAAGAGGTTGGTAAGCAGTTTAATGTAACTCGTGAGAGAATTCGTCAAATTGAAGCAAAAGCTCTTAGAAAACTTAAGCATCCATCAAGATCATCATTCTTGAAAACATTTTTATAATTTAAGGTAAGGTTTTTTAGTATGAAAAAAATACTTTCAGCAATTATTGGAGTTTCTGCATTAGCATTAGTGAGCTGCTCAAATAAATCAGAGCCACCAGTAGCCCCAGAAGCATATACACAAACTCAAGCAAATGGGTTTGTAGAGACAATTGTAACACCAGTAGTTATTAATGAAATCCTAAATGATCCGAAAACTCCAACATTTGGACCTAAAGATGCAAAACAAGCAGTCGTTGTCTTTTTTGATTTTGGCTGTGGAACATGTGCTCAAATCTCTAAGCAGGTTGCAAAGCTTACGAAAGAGCATCCTAATGCTAAATTTATTTTTAAAGCATATCCATCACCAAAAAGAGATGCAAAAGTTCCTAACTATGCATCACTAATTGCAAGTGAAGCATATCTTCAAGGTGGATCAGAGTTGTTTATGGCATATGATAAAGCTATCTTTGATCAGCGTATTGCTAATGGTAAACTTACAGAGTCTGATGTTGATGGAGTAGCTAAACAGTTAGGTATAGATTTTGATAAAAAAGAACTATTAGAAAAAGCCAAAACAGAAGAGTTACAAACAAGAAAACTTGGCAAAACAATTGGTTTTAAAGGTCCTCATGATATTATTATTATGCCTACTAAGCTTGCTGGAATGAGTCAAGCAGAATTAAATCAAAATGCTGATAGCATAAAAAAAGATATCTTTGTTATTTCACATAGAGATGCTGAAAAGAAAGGCTTAGATAGTGTTGGCATAGCTAAGTGGGAAGGTCAAGAAATTACAAGGACATTAAATAAGGTTGGAAAATAAATCTTATTAGCTTCTATCACTAAAATATATTCTAAAAAGTTTTTGATACGTTTATTATTCGTTGATAAACGTATTTCTTCTTGTAAGATTCTTTACTCAAACGCTAGATGTAGTAATTTGACAGCCTATCTTAATTATTAATATTTTTTCATATATTTTATTGGTGATTTTGTTTTATGAGTTGCTAAGGTTATTTAAAATCTGCGATAATACAGTAATGCTTATATAAATCTTGCTTCATACAATGTTTCTTACAGAAAAACAAAATAGAGAAATAGAAGACTATGCTATTAGTGAAAATCTTAATCTTATAGATCTAGCTTCAGATGAAATTGTAAAATTTATAAAGAATAAATTTAATAAAAAAACCAAAATTCTTCTGGTTGCGGGCACAGGTAATAATGGCAGTGATGCAATAGCAACAGCTATTAAATTAATTCATAAAAACTATTGTGTTGACCTATATCGTTATAGTAAGCAGACAAATGAAATTAATAACATATATTATCATGAATACTGCCAGCTGAAACAACCTTTACTTAAGCTGCCTAAAGTTAGTAAGTATGATGTTGTGATTGATGGGCTATTTGGTATTGGACTTAATCGAAATCTAGATACAGATATATTAGAGTTAATAAGTGCTATAAACAAGCAGTCAAAATACACTTTAGCAATAGATGTTCCAAGTGGATTAGGTGCTTTTAATGCGAAGATTTATGGTGATGCAATAGTAGCTAATGAAACCATTACATTTTTATCAAATAAACAAGGTTTGCATACAGGTGCGGGTCTAGACCATGCTGGTATGGTTACAGTGTCTAAACTCATCGATAGCTCTATAATCAAGCTTAGTGAATCAGGTTATTGTGTTTATAAAAATACAGTAAAAAATATTGATTTGACTACTATACTTAGAAAAAAGAAAAACACTAATAAAGGTACTTACGGCAATCTTGGCATTATCGGTGGTAATACGGGCATGAATGGAGCATTGCAGTTAGCAGGTGCTTCGGCTCTTTATAGTGGATGTGGTAAAGTTTCAATGATACCTTTAGATCAAAGTTTTAAAGCTGATATGTCTATGCCTGAGCTAATGACTAAATCTTTGAAAAATGTCCCTAAAAATATCAATATTTTTTCAGCTTTAGCCGTTGGTGTTGGTTTTGATACTACTGATGACTCTCAGCAAATTTTAGAATCGATAATTGATAATCTAACTCAACTAGCAATTTTTGATGCAGATGCGCTAAATATAATCGTAACAAATCAGCAAATTAGAGAGAAGTTCATAAATTTAGAAAACAAAATAATAACACCTCATCCAGCGGAAGCTGCAAGGTTGCTTGATTGTACAACCAAAGAAATTCAAGAAGATAGATTTACTGCAATTAGAACTTTAGCTAAAAAATATAATGCTACAGTAGTACTAAAAGGAGCTGGAAGCTTAATTTGTAAAGATAATAAAATATATATAAATACTACTGGTAATCAAGGTATGGCAGTAGCAGGGCAAGGCGATGTTTTATCTGGAATTATTGGAGCATTTTTAGCTCAAGGTTTAAATACTCTATCAGCAAGTAGATTAGCCGTATATGTTCATGGTCTAGCTGGTGATAACGTAGCAAAAAAACTTGGAGGTTTTGTTGGAATATTTCCGAGTAGGGTTGCTGAAGAGGTTTGCGAGGTTTTGAATAAGATAGGAGATGAAAATGCAAATATATCTAACTAATGTTAAATATGAAGAAAATAGTAGACAAATTAGTTTCATATTTAATGATGGGTATAAGTATGTTAAAGAAGTCCCTATAAATTGTCATATTTCATTAATAGAAGATAATATCCCAGAAAAATATAATGTTATAAAAAAGAATTTTGTGATTTTTCTTAAAGATTTACCTAATTTAGAAAATTGTTCTAGTTTGAGAGGTAAGCCTATCTCTACTATTTATTTTGATATTTCACCGATAGATATATTTAAAGAGGATAAACTTCAATGTTCTGGATTTATTGACTGTATATTTACATCTTCAGATCTTTTGAAAGAAATACTGAACAAAAATGATAGTAGTAAACATGTAGGTAACATTCAAATAATTCGTTGTCATTTTCTCAGACTTGATCATATACCTAGTTTAGAATGTGTAGAAAGAGTCTCTTTTGAAGGTTGTTATTTTAATCAGCTAGAAATAACTAAAAATTGCTCTAATTTAGAGTTTAAAAAGTGTGCATTTAAATGGCTAAATATAGATGAAAACATAGAGTTTACAGGTAATATTATATTTAATAATTGTTCTTTTTTAGAAAAATTCGATTGTAGCTTACTTTTTAAAAATGCTAAAAGTGTATCTTTTACAGAGAATATTTTAGATAAAGCTTTTATGTTTAATGATACGCAGGAGACTAAAGCAGAATATGATTTCTCAAATAATACCTTTAATGGAAAAGTAGAAATTAAAAATAATACTTTTATGAGCGATATATTTTTTAGTAATTCTTCATTTAATGGCACAGCTGATTTCTTTGGTACATGCTTTGAGCAAAAAGCAATATTTAGCAGAGTTAACTTTAATGATATTTCTGTATTTGATAAGGTGATTTTTGAGACTAAACCTAGTTTTCAGTATACTACTTTTTATGATTTAGTAGTGCTTAGAGATACTGTGTTTAACAAGGGACTAAATCTTGCATATATAAACTTAAGAGATAAAGGAGGCTTAGGTTTTTATAATGAAAGTATCAAAAATATGGATTATAATTGTATAGATGATCAAGAAACTTTTAGAATACTTAAAAGTGAGGCTCAAAAAAAAGGGGACTCAATTAAAGCTATAGAGTATTATCAGAAAGAATGTGAAAGTCATAGAAAAAGTCTAAATTTTTTTAAGAATTCATCACTTGAGCAATTCTTTAATAAATTCACATTAAGTTATGAGAAGGTAGTGAGTAATTATGGTACATCCATACCCAAAGCTCTTTTTTGGGTTCTAGCTTTTAACTTTGCCTGTTTTATATGTTTTATAGCAAATCCAATATATTTTAATTGGGACTATTATACTTTCAATAATATAAAGTCTTTGATAGATGGTTTTTTTAGCAGTTTAACTCCTAATATATTATCTGGAGGAGAGAGTTTTTATAAGGAAGCTTCAGGATTGTTTAGGTTTATTAATATTTCATTTAATATTTTACTGATATATGAATTACAAAAGAGTTTTAGAAAATATTCTAGAAAGTTATAAGATTTGTGGAGAACTATTTAAAGGTTTATAATATTTATATGATTTTTCCAATGCATAGGCTTATAGAGTGATAAATACATGTAAAAAAATTATACTATACCGCATGATAACCCCTGAGAAAACTTGTCCGTATGGTGTAAAAGCAAAAGAACTATTAGAAGAAAAAGGCTTAGAATTTGAGGATATTATTTTAAAAACTAAAGCTGAAATAGATGCTTTTAAAGCTAAGCATAATCTTCAAACTACACCTTTGATACTCATTGATGAAAAGAAAATCGGTGGTTATAGTGATTTAGTTGAATTTTTGGGTAGCCAATGAAAAATCAACTGAAATACTTTGTATATCCAACAAAAGTTTTACCAGAACATATTGACCCAAATAACCATCTAAACAATATTGTTTATCTACAATGGATGCAAGATATTGCTATTGAGCATGTCAAAGCTAACGGAGTATTTGAAATTACTGAAGAATTAGGACTTACATGGTTTGCAAAAAAACATACTATTGAATATATGTCTCAAGGGTTTTTAGGTGATGAAATTACAGTTATTACATGGGTTGAAAGTGCGACAAAGATTTCTACTTTGCGTAAGTATCATATATACAGAAAATCAGATAAGAAACTCTTATGTAAAGCTGAAACCTTATGGATTATGATAAATTTAGAAAAAGGGCGACCAGCTAAGATCCCTGCTGACTTGATAGGAATATTTGATAAATATAATGGTTTTGAAATAGATGATGTTTCTAGTTTAGTCTAGTAGTTCTAGTTATTTTTCAAACACTTTTAAAGCTTCTAAAAACACATCTACGCTAGCACCTTTTTTATTAGTATTTTCACTTAAATACCTACGATAAACTTTAGCATTTGGTAAGCCATTAAATAAGTTTAGAGTGTGTTTTGTGATGTTGTTTAGCTTAAGGTTTGAGTCGCGCTCCATTTGTGTTTTTATATATTCAGCCATTTTATAGGCAACCTCTAAAGGTGTTACAGGCTCTGTTTCAGTACCATAAAACTCATTATCAAAGTCGTTAAAAATCATAGGATTATGGTATGCTTCACGACCAATCATAACGCTATCAATATGTTGTAAATGCTCGTGCGATTGTTCAGCAGTTGTTATGCCACCATTTATACCAATCTCAAGATTTGGGAAGTCTTTTTTGATGTTATAAACCGTATCGTATTTTAACTCAGGGATGGTACGGTTTTCTTTGGGAGATAAGCCACTTAGCCAGCCTTTGCGAGCATGAAGACATAGATAGTCAACACCTGCATTAACTTGTTTTTCAACAAAGTTATAAAGCTCTTCATAATTATCATTATGATCATAACCAATGCGTGTTTTTACGGATACTGGGATACTAAGATTATCTTTCATAGCTTTAACACAATCAGCTACTAAGTCAGGCTCTGCCATCAATGAAAGACCAAAATTACCTTTTTTAACTCGCTCACTAGGACAACCAACATTTATGTTTATTTCATCATAACTTAGGCTTTGTGCTAATTTACCACAATAAATGAAATCTTCAGGAACGCAGCCACCAAGTTGAAGAGTTACAGGGTTCTCTTCGGCATTATAATTTAGTAAAAAGTTTTTATTTCCATGAATTATTGCGTTTAAGGTTATCATTTCAGTATAAAGCATCGTGTGTTTAGTGATTAAACGCATCATGTAACGATAATGTCTGTCAGTCCAATCAAGCATCGGTGCGATACAGATTCTACGAGGGGATATATTCATATTGGAAATACAAGTTTAAAGTGGGTCATCATCATAATCTATACGGTGTATGATACTATCAATTTGTGTGCGATATTTTTCAGTGTTTTTTGAGTATCTAGTGTATCTGGGGTCTGGTCTATCATTCATCCAGTTTGCTAAATCCCAGTTATAGGTCGTTTTAAAACAGAGCTTACCAAATTCAGTAAGATTAAAGTCGGCTTGAGTTTGTAAGCAACCGGTTAAAAAGACATCAGCATAAGTCTGCAAGATAGGGAATTTCTCAGTAGGGAACTCAGCATCTTTGAAGTCTTTTACATACATCCAATAGTCACCTTTAGGCAAGCTTTTCACACCAAGAGGTAGTAAGTCTTTTCTTGGTATTTTGACTCTGCAATAAGAAGCTTCGCGAAGATCTGTTGCTGAAATATCACTAGCTTTAGCTTTGTAGTATATAGCATTCATTACATAACCTTTATTAGGGATTCCTAAAAGGAATGTAGCCTTAGATTTGTTACCTCTAGAAGCCCAAATTCTTTCAAAGTTCTTAACTAATATAGGAGCTGCGTATGTAGCATCTGGAACAGTGATGTTACGAGAGTCTTTGTTCATTAAACTACCATAACCAATTACATAATTATTTCTCTTGGAGCTGACCCCAGGTCTACAGTCAGTAGAGTCTTCAGGTGTTTGAGATTCAAGATTTTCTTTTAGTATTTTTATCTCATTCTCATGGATGTTCGTCGCCTTTTTGACGCCTTGTTTTTGGCCTATCAAAAAACTGCCAAGGACTACGACAGATATTATAGAGATGACTACAATATTTTTCTTTTTTATCATTGTGATGTTATATCAGACCATATTAATTAGATATCTTAGCTATTTTTGAGTGAAATTTAAAGTTTTTGTTTATAAGAGGTCTTAAAGTCTGTTATATATGGGTACTAAGATGTGGTATAATACCGACTAGTTATTTTAAAAATATCATAAATAAATTGGAGTTTATGTAATGTCTGAAAATCAAGCTTATGACTCAACGAGTATTAAAGTCTTAAAAGGTTTAGATGCTGTAAGAAAAAGACCAGGAATGTACATCGGAGATACTGATGATGGCAGTGGTTTACATCATATGGTATTTGAGGTTCTTGATAATGCGATTGATGAAGCTTTAGCTGGGCATTGTGATGAT
This sequence comes from Francisella adeliensis, assembly GCF_003290445.1. Taxonomy (NCBI): domain Bacteria; kingdom Pseudomonadati; phylum Pseudomonadota; class Gammaproteobacteria; order Thiotrichales; family Francisellaceae; genus Francisella; species Francisella adeliensis. The sequence continues at coordinate 706,458 of NZ_CP021781.1, forward strand.
ATTAAAGTTATTATAAATACTGATGGTTCGGTATCTGTTAGTGATAATGGTCGCGGTATTCCAACGGATATTCATAAAGAAGAAGGCCGTTCTGCAGCTGAAGTTATTATGACGATACTTCATGCAGGTGGTAAGTTTGATGATAATTCATATAAAGTTTCTGGTGGTCTACATGGTGTTGGTGTATCTGTTGTGAACGCACTATCTGAATCTTTATCTTTAGATATTTGTCGTAGTGGTCACAGATATTTTCAAGAATATGTTCATGGTGTGCCGCAATATCCATTAAAACAACTAGAAGAAACTGATAAAAGTGGTTCGATTATTACATTTAAACCAAGTAAAGAAACTTTCTCATTTGTAGATTTTGATTATGACATTTTGATGAAGAGAATTAGAGAGCTTTCTTTCTTAAATTCAGGTGTAAAAATAGAGCTTATCGATAAGATTGCTGATAGATCAGAAACTTTCAAATATGATGGTGGTATTAAAGCGTTTGTATCTTACTTAAATAGAGCTAAAAAACCTATCCATGAAGATGTAATCGCTGTAAATGGTGAAAAAGATGATATTGCTGTTGAGTTAGCTTTACAGTGGAATGACTCGTATAAAGAATCAATATTTTGTTTTACAAACAATATTCCGCAAAGAGATGGTGGTACACACTTATCTGGCTTGAAAGCAGCTGTAACTAGAACTATGAATGCTTATATAGAAGCAGAAGGTTTCAATAAAAAATTAAAAATATCTCTTACTGGTGAAGATATGCGTGAAGGCTTAGCTGCAGTACTATCAGTGAAAGTGCCAGATCCAAAATTCTCATCTCAAACAAAAGATAAGCTAGTTTCATCTGATGTAAAATCAGCAGTTGAATCTCAAGTTAATGAGAAGCTACAGGAGTTTTTACAAGAGAATCCTAAAGAAGCAAAAATTATTTGTGAAAAAATATTAGATTCTGGTAAAGCTCGTGAAGCTGCTCGTAAAGCTCGTGATATGACTCGCCGTAAAGGCGCTTTAGATATCGCAGGGCTTCCCGGTAAATTAGCGGATTGCCAAGAAAAAGATCCAGCATCTTCTGAATTATACCTGGTGGAGGGAGATTCAGCAGGAGGTTCAGCAAAACAAGCTCGTGATCGTAAATCTCAAGCGATACTACCTCTTAAAGGTAAGATTTTAAATGTAGAGAAAGCTCGCTTTGATAAAATGCTAGGTTCAGCAGAGGTTGGTACTCTTATCAAAGCTTTAGGCTGTGGTATAGGTGTTGAGGACTATAATCCTGATAAGACTAGGTATCATAAAATCATATTAATGACGGATGCCGATGTCGATGGCTCTCACATTAGAACATTGCTTTTGACATTCTTTTATAGACAAATGCCTGAGCTAGTTGATAGAGGGTATCTATATATTGCTCAACCCCCTCTATTTAAAGTAAAACGTGGTAAGCAAGAAACATATTTAAAGGATGAAGATGCTTTAGCAGAGTATCTTGGTAATATTGGTCTTGAAAGTGCTGTGATACAAGCAAAAGATACAGCTATATCTGGACAAATTTTAAACAACTATTATGAGTTGTACCAAAAATCAGAAAAAGTTATCAATAAGTATGCAAAAATTTATCCTGAAAAATTGCTTAGGGTAATGGCTTATAACACTAAGTTTATTGATGATAATATCTCACAATGGTGGACAGAAATTGTTGAGAAATGTAATGAAAAGTCTCTTTCTTATGAAAAATTTAAACTTATAGAAAATAGATCTACTGATGAAGAGGGTGTTGAAACAGTTGCATATGGAGTGAATCATTATATAAATGGTTACGATACTGATTATGTAATGAAAAATAGTTTCTTTACTACAAAAGATTATGAAGATCTTATCACTTACGGTGAAGTGTTATCGGATATATCTTTTGAAGGTGCTTTTGTTGAAAGAGGTAATAAAAAGCAGTTTGTTGATAATTTTGAGATGGCTATTACATGGCTACTTAAAGAGGCTCGTCGTGGTCATGATATACAACGATACAAAGGTCTTGGTGAGATGAATCCCGAGCAGCTTTGGGAAACTACTATGGATCCTGATAATAGAATTTTATTACAGGTTACAGTTAAAGATGCCATTGAAGCTGATTCTTTATTTACTACGCTAATGGGTGATGAGGTAGAACCTCGTAGAGACTTTATTGAGTCAAATGCTCTAAATGTAATGAACCTAGATGTATAGTTAAACTATATTTTTCAAATATCCTAATTTATCTCAATGCAAATTTTTATCTACAAAAACTACTTAATTAATCATAAGGTATTTAATTTATCATGTCTTTTAAAATAGCTGATATTGAAATAGAAAATAATGTAGTGCTAGCTCCTATGGCAGGCTTTTGTGATAGTGCATTTAGGACTCTTTGCAAAGAGCATGGTGCTGGATTGATATACACTGAAATGGTAAATAACAAAGGTGTAGCAGATAGACATTGGGAAACTATGGAAATGCTCTATATGGAGGACTCGGAAAAGCCTCTTGGTGTACAGATTTTTGGTACAGACTTAGATAGTTTTGTTGGAGCAACTAAGTATATTGCTGAAAATACTGAGTGTGATTTTCTTGATATAAACATGGGTTGCCCGATGCCTAAAATTGCTAAAAAACTTCAAGCTGGAGCAGCGCTTTTAAAAGATGTTGATAGGATTCATGAAATTTTGAGTACTATAGTAAAAGCAGTACATAAGCCTATAACTGTTAAAATGCGTATTGGTTGGGATGATCAGAGTATAAATGCTGTAGAGGTCGCTAAAGCTTGTGAAGATGCTGGGGTAAGTGCGATAGCATTGCATGGCCGTACACGAGAACAGATGTATACAGGTAAAGCAAATTGGGATGTTATCCGAGATGTGAAAAAAGCTGTAGATACCGTAGTGATAGGCAATGGTGATGTATTTTGTCCACAAAGTGCAAAAGCTATGATGGATCATACAGGAGTGGATGCTGTGATGGTAGGGCGTGCATCTCGTGGAAATCCTTGGATATTTAAGCAAATTGCAGAATACTTAAACACTGGTGAGATAATCCCACCACCAACGGCTTTTGAGCGAGTTGATGTGTTAGGAGAGCATTTAAAAAGGCTTATTAAATTAAAAACTGCAAAAGTAGCTGTTAGAGAGATTCGTACTCATGCGAGTTTCTATTTACAGGATATACCAAACTCACGAGAGTTCAGAGCTAAGTTAAATCAGCTTGATAATGAGTCTGAAATTTTTAAGGTTTTAGGTGAGTATAAAGCTAGTTTCTAGTGGGGCATCATATTTAAAAATTAACATCAACAGCCTTTCATCAGTAAACTAAGATATGATTGAAGCTAAATTACCGATATATAGTAAATATCTAGCGTTTCAAAATATCATCATTTTTTACTTTTGTCCATTTACCTTCGGACTTATCTATATATTGAAAATATTCATTAGTGAAAGCTCCTTGAACACAAGTTTCTCTAGCGTATCTCCATGTAGTATTTTCATTATTAATGATTTTACCCATAACACCTGGTCCTGTGAGGTTCCATACTCCTAAACTTGTATCACCACTTTCTATGTTTGTTATTATAGTATTAATACATTGTTGAATTTTTTCATTACCAGGAGCAACAGCAAAGTAATAGTTTGTAATATATAACTGTTTTGCTTTTATAAACATTTCAGTTTTATCTTTTAATATTTTAGATGGTTTAGCAACTAAGCAACCGTCCATATCAATATAAATACCTCCATGTTCATATAGAGCTAGAAGACGCCACAAGTCAGCCTTTGATGCTCCAACAGTTAGCTTAGAGTATGCATCAAATGCATATGGATAATTATCTTTGATATACTGGTCAATATCTAAAATAAATCTATATTCATAACTTGGAGCAATGACTCTATTAAATAGATAATTAACATAAATAGGTAATGATACCTGATTTGTGAAATTTGTTTGCCATATGATTTTTGGTATTGCTATTTGTTTCTTTGATTTTATTAGTGGTGCACTATACTCAGGAATTGTAAACCTTTTGTTGGGAAATATTTTATGAAAAGCTATAGATATACCCTTAACTAAATTTCCTAGTATTCTTATTATTCTACTATTAATTAAATCAATATTTACCATATTGTATTGCTGTTTGAGTATACTTATTAATATTTGTATATTATATTCTATTTGATTATTATTGTTTGATTATTTTGCTGGGGTTTATAATAGGATTATAAAATAAAATATTGAGAGGGATCTTTATACTAAGTATTTATGTTTATTAAAAACAATACTTCGAGATCTCTCCGCAAAAGTAACTATACCATTATCAATGAAACTATCTGTTATTGCTTGAGGAATGTCTTTATCAAGGTTCCTTGTGATAAGTCTATAAAAAGCCTCTTTTTCAGTTTCATTAGTCTGTCTTTTAAACTTTTGATTTACAACCTCATTAAAGCATTCTAAGAAGTGTTTTATTCTAACTTTTGGATTTGTGTTACTTGTACCTATATTACAAGCATTTGGCGCTGATGTTGATATGTTAAAGCCTTTACGAGTGTAGTAGGCTGCAATTCCTTTAAAAATTCTATCATTACTAAAAATTGTAATAGTCAGGTATGTTCTATAATCTTTGTATCTTTCAACATACTCACCTACTTTAGCACAAATGTAACCATCCATGTTGTCCTTATTACCTTCACCATAAATAATAGGCACAAGTTCAAAATTATTATGGATTTGAGTCTTTTTGAAGTTTGGGTCTAGTTCTTGACTATTAGTAAACACTATAGCTCTATCAAAGTTACCTTCAGCAATAGCATCAAACTTATTATAGTTTTCAGAGTCAACAATAGCTAGTTTAAGATATTCCATAATACACAATACCAAGCACTATCAATAAATATATTTTATCTTAAAACTATCAGATTTTATAAATTTTGTTACAATTATACCAATTTAGTATAGTTTAATAGAGTTATGATTGATTTAAACCAAAGTTATAAAGAATTATCACAAGAGTTTTATACTGAGCAAGGTGTATATAAATATCCAAATGCAGAAATAGTGATATTTAATGATGAACTTGCAAAAGAATTAGGTATAAGGTTTGATGATCATAGTACTAGAGAAAAACTTGGTTTTTTATTAGGATATTCTGCAAAACAGCCAGTAGCTCAAGCTTATGCAGGACATCAGTTTGGGCATTTCACTACTCTTGGTGATGGTAGAGCTATACTTTTAGGAGAGTGTAAAAATAGTGAAGGAGACAGTGTAGATATCCAGCTTAAAGGAGCGGGTAGAACAGCGTATTCACGCGGTGGAGATGGTAAGGCTCCATTAGGGGCGATGCTTAGAGAGTATATTGTTAGTGAGGCAATGTATAGTTTAGAAATACCAACCTCAAGAATTTTAGCTGTAATCATTACAGGTGAAAATATTCAAAGAAATACTTTAGAGCAAGGAGCTATAGCAGTAAGAGTTGCAAGCAGTCATATTCGTGTTGGGACATTTCAATATGCAGCTACACTAAGCGAAAATCACTCTCAAGAGCTTTTAGACTATACGATTAAAAGACATAATATTCCTTATGAAGATAATAAAGCTTTAGGCTTACTGGATTTTGTAATTGATAAACAAAGTACTTTAATAACAGAGTGGGAACGCGTAGGTTTTATTCATGGGGTGATGAACACTGATAATATGACAATATCAGGTGAAACTATAGATTATGGTCCATGTGCTTTTATAAATAAGTATGATCCTCAAACAGTCTTTAGCTCTATTGATAGAAGGGGGCGTTATGCTTTTGCAAATCAGGCAAATATAGCGGGTTGGAATATCGCAAGGTTAGCAGAAAGTGTATTGCCTTTGATTAATTCTAACCAAGATAAAGCTGTAGAAATTGCTCAACAACGTTTAGACAATTACGCTGGATTATATACAAAAAAATGGCAACAAATGATGTCAAATAAATTTGGTTTTGAAAGTTTTGATGATAAAGAAGTATCTGAATATTTAACTAAAATGCAATCACAAGAGTTAGATTATACAAATTCATTTATTGATTTAACTCATACGAAACAACCAATTTTGGAAGTGATGAAAAACTCTAACCCAACTGTTATTCCTAGAAATCATCAAGTAAATAAAGCCATAAAACTTGCTGAAGATGGCAATTATAGTTTTTTAAATGACTTTGTTGCGACTTTAAAAAAACCTTATGGAATTAATCAAAAAACTAAATTTTATAATCAATCAGCATCACACGATGAAGATGTAGAGTTTACTTTTTGTGGTACCTAGTTTGTATTTGATAAACAAATGTTTTAAAAGCAGTAAATAAATTGTTTTAAATCTTATATAATGAATGAATAGTCTCTTAAAATATAAGATAATGAGCAAAGTAGACACTAAAAAAATAGATGTAATAGCCCCTTCTTTAGGGCGTCGATTTTCTGGTATAAATGCTAGTATGATGGCAGTAATTCCAGAACAGACCAAGTTAACTGGTATAGTAGGGCTTGGGCTCAATCTTGACTCTAATAAAGTTCCAGTAATTTCATTTAAGCAATTTTTATTTGGTTGTTGGCGAGATAAATGGCGTATTTGGCATGCGCGTAGAAATATAGATATGTTAACAGGTATTATTTTAAAATATGTTTTTAGATATAAGATAGTCCTAGTATTTACTTCTGTAGCACAGCGTTATCATAAGAGTTTGACTAAATTCTACATAAATCAAATGTCAGAGATTATCTGCCCATCAAATATTTCTGCATCATATCTAGAGTATAAGCCCAATATTGTTCCTCATGGTGTTAATACTAGTATATTTTATCCATCAACTAGTGAAGATAAACAGTCAGAGAATATTGTAGTGCCTTGTGAAAATACAATAGGCATTTTTGGAAGAATAAGAAAGTCAAAAGGCACAGAAGAGTTTATTGATGCTGTTATAAAAGTTTTACAACATCATGATAACTGGGGTGCTGTTGTTATAGGTGAATCTACACCAAAAGATTTAGAATTTAAAAAAATGCTCGAAGATAAAGTTTTGAAAGCAGGGTTAGAGTCAAGAATAGTATTTACAGGATTTTTGAAAGATTCTGCAGAAATTCCTAAATGGTATAGAGCTATAGATATAGTCGTTTGTGCTAGTCATAATGAAGGTTTCGGCTTACCAGCACTAGAAGCAATGGCATCTAAATGTAGTGTTATAGCAACTAAAGCTGGAGCTTGGCCTGAGTTTATTACAGATGGTGAAAATGGTTATCTTGTAGATACAAAATCATCTGAGCAGATAGCTGAGAAATTAGAAATCTTAATGAGTAATGATAGTTTAAGAAATCAAATAGCTCAAAATGGTTATAACCTAGTTACTTCAAAATATAAAATTGAAAATGAAGCTGAAGGCATACAAGAGATTTACGATAAACTTTTAGCTGAGAAGAATAAGGGTTGCTAGCTGTTTCTGGTACATTAACCAAAATGTTTGCTAGAATATATTTCATAAGTTTTTTTTAAACTTTATTATTAACTAGATCCATGAAAAGTAATAAAAGATTATCCTGACTCAGGGAGGTTTTGATGTCATTCTACTCTATCCAAAATAAGCTTCTAGAGAACTATAAATCCGAAGTTGAGCTTAAATATAAAATGCTAAATGGACTTTTTTTAAGTACTCCTTTAGATAAAGAGCATAATGCAACCTCAAGGTTAGCAACATTTTCTAATATTTGTGAGAATGAACTAGCGAAAGGTAAAGATCCAATAGAAATTATAAGAAGTCTATATCCTGATATATCCGAAGAAGAAAAACTCCAAATATTTATAAAATTCATACGCTATATAGAAAGACAAATAGTTCTAATAGATGCTATTGAAGAAGCTGCTTATGCAAAAACTCATGATTTAAATGGTGAATATAGCATTACTAGGCTGACAAGAAGAGTCGAAAGAAATTGTAAAGAAAATGCTCTAACAAGTGCTTTGAATGAATATAAAACGAGACTTGTCCTTACTGCTCATCCGACTCAATTCTATGCAAAACTTGTACTACCTATCATTCATGACCTTAAAAAAGCTATCATCGATAACGATATAAATAAAATTAGAGATATTTTTCTACAAATGGGAAAAACTAGATTTAGTAATAAAACCAAACCAACTCCTGAAGGTGAAGCTATATCTATTATATGGTACTTAAACAATATTTTTTATAATATTATCCCTAAAGTTCAGCATAAATTAACAAACAACAATACCAATATTGAAATAGGTTTTTGGCCTGGTGGAGATAGAGATGGTAACCCATTTGTTACAGCAAATGTAACTAAGAAAGTTTCTAAACATTTAAGAAGCAATATTTTTAACTGCTACAATAAAGATCTAAAAAGACTTATTAAAAAACTTACTTTTGAAGGTGTACACGAAGAACTCACAAAAATTAGAAAAAAACTAAAAGAAAATAAATATATTAGCGCCAATGATTTTATAAATTCTCTTAAAAAAGTAAAAAATGTAGTTGATGATAAATATGATTCTTTGTTCGTAGATAAGCTAGATAGCCTTATTTTAAAGGTTAAAATCTTTGGATTTCATTTTACAAAATTAGATATTCGTCAAAATGCTAAAATACACAATTTATTCTTTAATGAAATTTTTAAAGAAAACTATAACCTTGATTATCAAACACTCAATGATGCTGAAAAAATTAAACTTTTAACAAAATTAAGTAAAGAAAAAAGTCTAGTTGAGCTAGATTTTAGTAGTGATCTTGCTAAAGAACTACTAGAAACGATTAATACAATACAATATGTCCAACAACAAAATGGCTATAATGCTATTGAAAGATATATTATTAGTAATGCAGACTCTGCTGCAAGTATATTAGAAGTTCTAACAATATTTAGACTTTTCAATAAAAATATCAAAAACAATAATAAAAAAATCAAAATTGAAGTTGTTCCCTTATTTGAAACAATGGAAGATTTAACCAACTCAACTAAAATAATTGATGAACTACTTAAGACAAAACTTTACACCGACAACCTAATTATTTGGGATAATACTCAAACGATTATGCTAGGGTTTTCTGATGGGACAAAAGATGGTGGCTATTTTATGGCTAACTGGTCTATCCTTGAAGCCAAAAGAGAGCTTAGTAGATATTTTAATTCTAAAGGAATTAAGCCTATATTCTTTGATGGTAGAGGTGGACCTCCTTCTCGAGGCGGTGGAGATATGTTTTTATTCTATAAAGGACTATCAAATGTAGTTTCTAACCATGATGTACAGGTGACTATTCAAGGCCAAACTATATCTGCAAAATTTGGCAATACTGATAGCGCACAATATAATCTCGAGCAGATTTTAACCTCAGGATTATACGGAAAGCTAAATCTACATAATGCTCCAAAATTAACTCCTATAGAGGTAGAACTTATTGATGAGCTAGGTAAACTATCATTTGACACATATTCTGACCTAAAAAATCATCCAGAATTTATCGACTATCTTACAGAAATTACTCCATTAAAGTATATTAGTGAAATGAAAGTTGGTTCTCGTCCATCAAAACGTAATTCCGGAGAGAAAATCAGACTTGATGATCTTCGAGCTATTCCGTATGGTGCAGCTTGGGCACAAATGCGCCAAAGTATTTTAGCATTTCATGGTCTTGGCACTGCTATAAACACAATAGTAAACAGAAATGATGACAACTTAATAGCTTTAAAGAAAATATATGAAAATTCACTCATAATTAAGGGGATTTTTGATAATGCTCTACAAAGTATAGAACAGACTAACTTTAATATTACCAAACATATAAGTAAAGATGTTAAATATAAAGACTTTTGGCAACAGATATATAATGAATATACTCTAGCTAAGAAGTTTTTACTTACAATAACTGGTAAAAATGAGAAGTTTTTACATGCTAATCCAATAAAAGAAAGATCTATTCGGATGAGAGATAATATAACCTTGCCACTGGTTATATTACAGCAATATGCTCTTGATTGTCTAAGGCATAACTCTGAACACAAACATAAAGAACTTCTCGAAACTATTATTAAAAAATCTTTAGCTGCGAATATAAATGCTAATCAAAACTCTATATGACTAGATGTAAATTTTCATAAGGTTATGGCTGTTAGTTATAGTATTTAGTAAAATATATAGAGTTATTATAGTAAAACCTTAATTTCCTAAAATCAGGAAATTACTATAATGTGTCTTTCTCAATTATGATTAAAAAACTTGTAACTACTTAAGTTCTTTCAAAAAAATCTCGATAAACTCTATTCTTTGTTCAGCAGTTTTAGTTGCTTTCGTGATTTGTAAGTCGTGATCTTTAGTCAGTTTAAAATCAGTTGATTTTGATTGTATTAGCTTAATAAGTTTTTGTAAATCAACCTTTTCTGGTTCAGCAAATACAACTTTACCACTTGTTGCAAACATCTTTATTTGAGTGATACCAATTTCTAAAGCATCAAGGCGAATATGAGAGGTTTTAAGTAGATATAGCACTTCAAGAGGGAGTTTTCCAAACCTATCGATTAGCTCTATTTTGATATTGATAAGTTCTTGATGGTTAGCTTTAGAAATTCTCTTATACACATTCAAACGAGTATTTACATCATAAATGTAATAATCTGGAATTAATGTAGGGATATTTAGTTCAATTTCACATGTATTTGAATTTACTATCTGTTCAATATCTAACTTTTTACCAGTTTTGAGATTTTCGATTGTTTTATCTAAAAGCTCCATGTATAGATTTAGTCCAATACCATTAATATTACCACTTTGCTCTTTACCAAGTATTTCACCAGCACCACGAATTTCTAAGTCATGATTAGCTAGTGTAAATCCACCACCAAGAGATTCTGTGCTTCCAATAGCTTGTAGGCGTTTTGTTGCATCTTTAGTTATACCAAGTTCAGGGGTTAGCAAATATGCGTAAGCCTGATGATGAGAGCGACCAACTCTACCACGAATTTGATGAAGTTGAGCAAGCCCAAGGTTATTAGCATTTTCAATAATTAGCGTATTAGCATTTGGTATATCTATACCTGTTTCAATAATGGTGGTGCAAAGTAAAATGTGATATTTATTATGCTTAAAATCAAACATGATTTTTTGAATTTCTTTTTCACTCATTTGTCCGTGAGCGATTGCTATTCTTAGGCGAGGAAATATTTCTTGAATAATTTCTCTTTTCTTTTCTATAGTCTCGACATTATTATAAAGATAAAAAACTTGCCCACCACGAATTGTTTCACGACTAACCGCTTCTCGAATAATACCAGCATCATACTCTTTAACAAATGTTTTTACTGATAATCTTTTTGCTGGTGCTGATGCAATAATAGATAAATCACGCAAAGCAGAGAAAGCCATACTTAAACTTCTAGGAATAGGTGTAGCAGACATAGTCAAAATATCTATCTCAGCCTTTAGTGATTTGAGTTTCTCTTTTTGAGCTACACCAAAGCGATGTTCTTCATCTATTATAAGTAATCCAAGGTTTTTAAAATCAATTTTTGATGATATAAGCTTATGTGTGCCGATAATTATATCTACAGAACCATTTTTTAGATTATCGAATAATTCATTTTGAGCTTTAGTTGTTTTTGAGCGAGTAATAACATCTATATTTACCGCAGTATTTGCAAATCTATCACGGAAGTTATTAAAATGCTGTTGAGCTAATATAGTTGTAGGGACAAGTATAGCAACTTGTTTATTATTTTGAGTTGCTAAAAAAGCTGCACGCATGGCAATTTCAGTCTTGCCAAAACCAACATCACCGCATATAAGCCTATCCATAGGTTTAGCAGAAATCATATCTCTAAACACTTCAGATATGGCCTTTAATTGATCAGGTGTTTCATCATAAGGAAAGTCAGCACAAAAGCGTAGATATTCTTCTTCATCAAAAGAGTTTGTGAAGCCTTGTCGCATTTCTCGTTTGGCATAGATATCTAGTAAATTTGCTGCAGTATCGACAATTTTTTTGATGGTTTTTTCTTTTTGTTTACGCCATTTATCAGATCCAAGCCTATTTAATGCAATACTATCATCAGCAGAAGAATTATATATGCTGATCAGATTTAGTGAAGTGATTGGTACATAAATCTTAGCGTCATTTGCATATAGAAGCAGTATAAATTCATCTTTTTTGTTATTGAGTTCGATAGTTTCAAGACCAATATACTTACCTATCCCATGATCAATATGTACTATATACATACCTTGTTTTAGCTCAGCTAAATCTTTTAGATCAACCGTAGGGTAATGATCATGCTCACTAGCTTTTGACTTGGTGATATGCTCAGGAAAAAGGTCAGTTTCTGTTACAAATAAGATTTTGTCTTCTATAATTACACCATCTTCAAATGGTGAAACTATCATATTATAGAGATTGTTATTATTTAATGCTTGCTCAAAACTTTTAGCAGTTTTTATATTTAAATGTAGTTTATTTAAATGTTCTAAAAGTAAATCCGCTCGACCATTTGAATCTGTTGAAAATATTATTTTTTCAAACTTTGATTTAGCAATAAGTTCTTGTAGGTTTTTAAATGGATTACTAAGTTTATAATTTGCCGAAACCTTCTCTAAAGGTTTTATTGCTAATTGTTTTGATTTTGACTTAGATTCTATGTGCCATTTTAGCGGACTAAACTTAGCTACAGACTGACTAATTTCCTGTTGTGATAAATACAGATTATCAAAATGTAAAATAGGACGATCAATATCAAATTTTAGATCATTGTATCTTTGTTTTACCTCATCTGAAAAAGCACTTATTGAGCTTGTAGTATTTCCAAGTAAGTGTATTTTTGTATTATTTGGAATATAGTCAAATATACTCGCTAACTCTTTATAAAATAATGGCAGATAAAACTCTATACCACTAAAATACTCATTATCTTCGATATATCTACAGATTGTTGAACTAAGAACTTCAGTTGAACATAGATTTTCTAATTGTTGAAAAGCTAGTTCTGTATTTTCATTATTATAAATAAACTCATGAGAAGGCATTAAATCAATTTGTTTGACTTCATTAGCTGAGCGTTGTGTTTCTAAATTTAGCTCTTTGATGCTATCAACTTCATCATCAAACAAGTCTATTCTGTAAGCACATTTCGCACCAATAGGAAATATATCTATAATACTCCCACGAATACTAAATTCACCTTTCTCAAAAACATTATTTACTAAAGTATACCCAGCTTCTACAAGTTGAGTTTTTTGTTTTGTAATATCTAGAGTATCTTCAACCTTTAAAATAAAACTATGTTCTTTGATAAAGTTTGCAGGAGGAAGTTTTTTTAAAATTGTTGCAATACTTGTTACTAGTATCGTTTTTTTAGGGTTTTTAGTTAGTTTATAAAGTATGCGTTGGCGTTGCGATATAATGTCTATTGAAGTCGAAAATCTATCATAAGCAAGAATCTCTAAATCTGGAAAATAGAGTATTTCAAATTTAGAGTCTTGAGCTAAAAACTGTAATTCTTTATAGACTTTATAGCTTTGTTGAGAGTCTTCTGTAATTATTAGGTTAAAGTCATTATTTGACTTTGCGTATTCATTTAAAAGTATACTAAAAGATGCACCGTAGGCATTAGATACGATAGTATCTTTTTTGGATATTTGATTTGAAAGCATTTGCGAATAATTAGAAAGAAGTAGTTTAGATTAGATTCTAATATAAATTAGTCTCTGTTGCCAGCAACCGCACCGAAGATTTGTAATAAAGTAATAAAGATATTAAATAGAGAAACAAATATATTAACAGTAGCTAATATGTAGTTAGTCTCTTCACCTCTAACGATAGCATTTGTTTGCCAAAGGATAAAACCACCTGAGATAAATGCAAATACTAAAGATATTACAAAACCTAACGCTGGAATTTGTAGGAATATGTTAAGTACCATCGCAACGATAGCAACAATAGCACCAACTGCACAGAAAGAACCTACACGATTAAAGTTTCTCGCTGGAGACATTGCTACTGCAGATAGCCCTAAGAAGATAAGTCCAGTAGTACCAAATGCCATCATAATAAGCTCAGCACCATTTGTGAACTGCTTGATGTACATATTTAATATAGGACCTAACGAGTAGCCTAAAAGTCCAGTTAGAGCAAAAGTTAACACTATGCCCCAAGGAGAATTTTTAGTTGCATTAATACCGAATAGTAAACCGATATAAGCTACAATCATGATGATTGGGTTAAGCATAACGCCAGCACCATTAGATGCCTGTACAAAAGCTATATAAGCAGTGAAAGCACTAAATAGTAAAGTCATTGAAAGTAGTAAGTAAGTATTTTTAAGTACTTTATTTGCTCTTAAAGCCATTTCTGGACTTAGTGAGTCTATAACACGAGTGTTATTGTTAAATTGATTCATTTTTTTCTCCTTTGAGGTATTTTGTTTTATTCAGCATTTAAAATCTACATAAAGATAATTATGTAATACTTTAATTACATAAAAATCTTATTAACCAGCATTATATCACAACTATTTATAATTGATATATGGGGTAAATAGCTAAAAATTAAAGGATAAGTTTGCACTATATGAAAAATCATAGAGAAGAGACACAAATATTAACGATGAAAATATCATGAATAACAAGGTAGTTGTGAAGATTTCATTTTTACCACCAGCTAATATTTTTCCTAGTGAGAAATAAATTGGAGTTATGAAAATATTTAAGATAAGCCCTAAAACTGTTGCAAAGATAATCATAATATTACTTATAAGCTCATTTATAGTAAGGATTGATATTACCAAAATTGCTACTCTTATAGCTTCTATATATAGCATAGTCTTCATAAGACTAGAATTTGTTATAGACTCTACTTTTAGTGTTATAATTTTAAACCTCCAACCTACATAGATACATAAACATAATATATAAGTTAGAAGTAAAAATAAGAAGGTGCTAATTGGTGAGTTTAAGTAGTCTGGATCAATTCCAGTTTCATATCTTAAAAAGCTTAAGAACAGGAATTTATTAACAATTAGTAGAATTAAGCTAAAATATACATATTTAAGCAATATTGAACCATTTTCTTTATTATTTACACGGGTTAAAACATGTAATATAATGAGGCAAATAGGTAAAATTAGAAGATTTATTATACTAAATAACCCTATGTGAATCATTAGGTAAAAAAGAGTCAATGCAAACGTTAAATATATAACAAATACCCCATAAAAGCTTATTTCTATTCTTTCAGTTTGGCTAGTTAAAGAAGTGTTTAGTTTATAACTATTTTTTAAAAAGAACATTAACAATGAAATAGTTAATAATAAATAAAATATTTTGAAATGAAAAAAACTATTAAAGAGAACAAACTTAAGTAAAATGCCAAACGCAATACCAAGTATGGCACTCGAATAAACACCTACAAACCCATATAATCGACGTAAATCAGTTTTAAGATAAAAAGAACTAAGGTTGAGAAGTAAGTTCACAATTACAATAGCTAGACCAACCCATAAAACTGCAGAACTAAATAATTCGATATTTCTAATAAAGGATAGTAATAATGCCAGTACTATAAATTGAAGCCCATGGACTATGGATTTGGTTGAGCCAAGAAAATAATTGCTTATACAACCAAAAATACCAGCAAAGAAAATTACAAAGATTTGGTCATTACGGTTATAAAAAAAGTTAATATCGCCATGCTGGGTTTGTAATGCTATAAATGGAGCAACACTCATACAAATACAAAAAGTAATTATTGCGATAATATGTAAGCCTTGAGGCTGTTTAAAATCTATATTAGCTTTTGATATTTTTTTTGAGATTAATCTTTTCATCATATTTACTTAGTAATTAATCCTTGTAAATTTGCTAAATATTTTGATTCATCAGGAGCGCAGTTATATTTTTGTGAACTCCACATTTCTTCAGCTAGATAGTCTATCATAGTGTGATGAACCTTATGCTCATCATGGTTGTATTTTACCAGTAAATCTTTATAAATCTGATTAATACCAGCAGGGCGATTTGTTTGCACTTGTTCAATAATAGCAAGGTGTAAGCTTATATGCAAAAAAGGATTAACTTGTCCCATATCTGGCAAGTAGTCAGTGTCAATATTTTGCATAGTAAATTGATTATGGTACTCAGGGTGTAACTCTATAATTCTAGCAATTTGTTCTTCTATGGCTGTTAGTGGTTGTTTAGCTACAAATTTTTGCCAGCTTGATATCATCATACCTCGCAATTCAACTCTATCATTAGAAAATATCATATATATTTTTCCTTATCTTTAAATTCACAGTAGTCATATATAATACAGTTACGGCATTTTGGGCGTTGAGCAGTGCAAATATATCTACCATGAAGGATTATCCAATGATGAGCGTCTTGTAAAAACTCTTTAGGAATTACACGCATTAATTTTTTCTCAACTTCATTAACAGTCTTTCCTTTAGCTAAAGGTATACGATTTGCAAGCCTAAAAATATGTGTGTCAACAGCCATAACAGGTTTACCAAAAGCAGTATTTAAAACTACATTTGCTGTTTTACGACCAACACCGGCTAGAGATATTAGACTATCAAAATCATCAGGAACAGTACTATCAAACTTTTCTATCAAGTCTTTGCTAGTTTTGATTACATTTTTGGCTTTTGTCTTATATAGTCCAATAGATTTTATATATGTAGCTAATTTTTGTTCACCAAGTGCAAGTATTTGTTCTGGAGTGTTTGCCTTTTTATATAAAACCTCAGTAGCTTTATTTACAGAAACATCAGTCGCTTGAGCAGATAGTATCACGGCAATTAAAAGTTCAAAAGTAGAGTTAAACTCTAGCTCTGTTGTTGGTTTTGGATCATTTTCACGCCAAATCTCAAATATTTTAGTGCGTTTTTCTTTATTCATTGCGAGTAGTAGCTTTTTTCTTGTTTTTATACCTAGCTAATGATGCTGCTATATAAGCCTTTTTATCCATATCTTTAGCTCTTGCTATATTTGTATAAGCTTGGCGTTTCTGCTCTTTGTTTCGTTGTTCTTTTTCTTTGTGATAATCATACCTGTTACGATAATGATTTTTCTGATCTTCGTATTCGTTATCGGTTAAATTTTCTGGTTGTCTTTCAGTTGCAATATCAACTAATGAAATACAATCCATCGGGCAAGGCTCTATGCACAGCTCACATCCTGTACACTCACTTTCAATAACTGTATGCATAAGCTTTTTAGAACCAACTATTGCATCTACAGGGCAGGCTAAAAGGCATTTTTCGCAACCAATACACATTGACTCATCAACAACTGCACTAGCACGAGTCTTATGCTCACCTAGCGTGCTATCAAGAGGGAGTTCAGGTTTGTTTAAAAGTTGTGATAATTCTTTTAATGTCTTTTCACCGCCAGTTATACATTTGTTATGTGATTCACCATTTGTGATAGCTTTAGCATAGCTATAGCAGTCATCGTAAGTACATTTTTGGCACTGAGTTTGAGGTAGTATTTTATCTATTGATTCTATGGATATTATCATCTTAGTATAGTTCTATGTTTGTTTTACTTTCAATATTTTGTATGTATTTAGCTATGTTTTCAGGAAATTCAATCATTCCTTTTGCCATCGTTAGTATAAAAAATGTCGGAAAAATATTTATATCATCCCAAGAAAAATTATCTCCATTAATAAAGGGCGTGTTTATAAAAGGGTCAATTTCTTTAAGTATTTTATTTATAGCTAGTACAGCATCATACGGAGGATTTTTGAGTAATGCATCCATATCTCCAATATATTGAGATTTTTTAGATATAAAATATTCTCTAGCACTTTGGGTAGGAAAATCACACTCATTTGCAGGATGATAAGGGACCCTAGGATATACTACTCGACGGTAATGCTCTGGTAATAATGCTAAGTTTTCTTTTACTGAATTATCAATGTTTGAGTTCTCAATGTTAAAATCTTTAAGTTTTGCAATATATTTGCAAATATTATCACTTTCTTTTATAAAGCTACCATCATTAAGCTCAATAAATGGAACTTGTTTTGAGCCTATTTTATCTATATGAGATTTTTCATCATCATTAGCTAGAAAGACTAACTCATAACTTAGACTACTTAAATCTGCAACAAGTCTAACTTTAATGCAATAAGGACAGTGATGGTATACATAAAGCTTCATGTTTTAAATCTGCTAAATAATTCTTGAGAAGTATTATAACAATTATGCTAGAAGTAGAGTAGCCTTAACAATGTTTTGAGTGATATTTATTAATACTGCAAAACATGGACTATTAGTTTAATAGTAAGTGCAGTTAGCATTAAATATAAGTATTGAAATAAGTTTTTTGAAAATATAGATAGATGTGAAACTATAAAGTTCCAGGAGAGAAAGATCTTTTAGCAGCTTCTTGATCTAGTAAGTATAAACCACTATCTTTCACTAATTTTATTTTATTAATCATGTCACAGACTGTAGCTTCCTCTTCAACTTGCTCATCTATAAACCATTGTAAAAAGCTTTTAGTTGCATGCTCTTTCTCATCTAAAGCAATATCCATTAGGTGATAAAGTTTTGATGTTATATCTTCCTCATGTCTTAATGTTTCTTCGAAAACTTCAAGTAGCGAGTTAAAATGATTTTGAGGAGCAGCAGTTGCTTGAACTTCAATGCGACCATTTTTATCATTGATAAATTTCATGACTTTCTTAGCATGAAATAACTCTTCCTCATATTGAGCCATAAACCAGTTTGTAAATCCACCAAGACCTAAGTCCTCAGTGTATCCAGCCATTGCAAGATAGATATTTGCTGACTCTAATTCATAGTTAAACTGATCATTAAGTGCTTTTAAAAGTTTTTGTGATAGCATTTTTATTCCTTTTTTGTAATGTTCAAGGTAAGTTTAAATGTTTTTTAGTGGGTTTCCAAATTTTTTTAAGTATTCTTTTCCTAGTAACTCAGATCCAATATAGTTAAGGTGATTTGAGTCAGCATATATCGGTGTGTTATCTATTTCAGTATTACAGTATTTATCGTTGCATAGTGCTTTTTTAGGATCTATAACTATCAGCTGGGGATAATCTTTCTTAATTTTACCCACCAAACTTATAAAAGATTGTTGTTGCTGAGATACATAGTTAACATCAAGTTGACAAGCATTTTCTTTGAAAAGAAATGGTAAGCTTTGTTTTTCTAATGAGCAAAGATTATTCATGCTAGGGGAAAGTATAGGAGTATCTAGTATTAGTATTGGTATTGAGCCATTATCTATAATTAGTTTTACAGACTGTTTTAATGAATTTATATAATCAGAATAAATGTCTTTAGACCATTCTCCAGATAATACAACGTATTTATATTTTTTTGATTTTATCAGGTTCTTTATAGCATTATTTCTATCAGGGGCGGATACGCCCTCAATAATATTAGCTAAGTTGTAAAGAAAAGGAGTCGTTTTTTGAGTCACAACAAAGGCTTTTTGATTAACATTTTTCAACCATATTTGAAGCATTGGTACTTCAGATCTTGCATGTGAATCACCTATAATTAGATAATTAGTCTGTTTAGAATCAGCATCACCAAAAGTACAATACTTAGGGTTAGGTAGTTGTTTTGAGTACAGTTCAGTAGATTGTCTCATCAAAAAACATTTATTGTTATCAATGCTGTCAAACTTATATGAATAAGTTAGTGTATTTTGATTTGTTTTTGGTTGATTAAAACCAATATTAAGATACTTTGCTGACAAACAAAATGCAGCAAAAAATATAATTGGAAGTATCCATAAAAATAACACACTTTTGGAGAAATTAAACTTGTACTTATATCTAAAAGGTTTCTCTACAAACAAGTAGGATAATGTTGCAATAAGTATGCTAATAACGAGTATAGCAAAACAAACTAGAGATGTTTTATCTATGCTTAGGTAGTTAACAAAAGCTATGATTGGCCAGTGCCATAAATACAGAGAATAAGATATAAGACCTATAGCTACAAAAGGCTTAAAAGATAGTAACCTATTGCAAAAAGGTTTAACCTCGCCACTGCCACTATATATAAATAAACTAGCACCTAAGCAAGCAACTATTGTCCAGTAACTAGGGAAAGGTACTTCCACAAAGTATACCGGAGTGATTAAACAAATAGCGGCAATTACAGATAGAGTGTTTAGTAAAGTTTTGTTTGAGCTATAGGCTTTATATTTAACTAGTATTATCGATAATATACATCCGAAAAGTAATTCAAATGCTCTATGGAGAGGGAAATAGTACCATCTTTGAGAATTTAAAATATAGATGTTTGAGTTTACTGATAAGAAAAATAATATAGAAATTGTAAATAGTATCGTTGAGATAGTAAGTAGAGATTTTCTGCCAGAAATCTTAGCCTTATACATAACTGCTAAAATCACTGGCCATACGATGTAGAATTGTTCTTCAACACCTAATGACCAGGTATGTAAGAGAGGTATAGTTGCTGAATCAGCTCCAAAATAGCCAAAATCAAGCTTAATAAAGAAGAAAAGATTAGAAAATGATGCAATTGCACTAGTAGCTGATTCTGAATAGTTAACTAGGTCTTGAGGCAGAAGTATTAACCATGCAAAAAAAGTTGAGAATAACAATACAACTATTAATGCAGGTAGTATTCTCCTTATTCTTCTTAAATAGAAGTTTTTGATAGAAAACATTTGATTTTCTAAATCTCTAATAACAATAGTTGTTATTAAATAACCAGAAATTACAAAAAATATATCGACACCTAAAAAGCCAGATTTTACCCAGCTGATATTAAGATGAAATAAAACTACTGAAATAACAGCAAAAGCCCTTAATCCATCTATATCTTTTCTATACTGCATTAATTATAAAATATTATGAAAATATAATAGGTTAGATAATACATTCTTTTCCTATTGATTTAAACTTTTTGAAAGTGCTATGTTTACTCAAAACTATAAATTTTAATAAAAGTAACTAATAAACAAGATATAAACGGATACAAATATTGCATTTACTAGTAGGCTTTGGTAGATTAACACTTATAATTTTCTATAGTTTTATTTCCTATGAAAAAACCACATTCTGAACACAAGAAAAGATACCATAATAACAATAATAGTCGTTTTAAAGGTAAGCCGGTTGTTGACTATACAAGTGAGTTTGATAACAAAAAGTTGCAAACTCAATCAGGTGATGTAATTGAACTTTTTAAAATGATTCAAGCAGTTAGGTATGATAGAACTAGCTTTCAAGAACTATATAATGAGTCTAGGCAAAAGCTTAATAATGACCGTATGAACCTTGAATCAGAAGTCATAAAATTAAAAAAACACTATAATGCTAGAATAACTGCTTTGCAGGAAGAATATAATTCTGTAAAATCAAACAATAAGTTAGAGTTAGCCCGACTTAGAGAAGGCTAAAACTTATAAAGTTGGTCGGGCAGTCGCGCTTATCTATTTGTTTAGAGAGTGAGGAAAGTCCGGGCTTTATAGAGCAAGATGCCAGATAACATCTGGGGGGCGTGAGCCTACGGAAAGTGCAGCAGAAAATATACCGCTTTGCATAGCAGAGTAAGGGTGAAAAGGTGTGGTAAGAGCGCACCGCATTGGTGGTAACATTCAATGGCATTGTAAACCCCATCTAAAGCAAGACCAAATAGCGTCACTATAGTACTGCTCGTACTGTGGCAGGGTAGGTTGCTTGAGTATGTTAGTGATAACATACCTAGATAAATGACTGTTTATTACAGAACCCGGCTTATAGACCAACTTTATATTTTTTACTTAGTGAGTATTTATGCAAGTTATTGATTCAAAACTTTTAAATAGTAGTGGCCAAATAAAGGATGATTTGCTCATAGCTGAGTTAAGTGATTTCTATTCTGATGACAAGTTTGGAATTATAAATTCAGCATTAAATTTACTCAAAGATAAAAGTTCTGAAAGTATAAGACATCCAACAGGAATTAGTTCTTTTTTATACGCGATTGAAATGGCGTATATACTATTTAAAATTCGTGCTGATGAAGAGTCTGTTGCTGCAGGCATATTATATGAGCTATATAATTTTGCTGATATAACAGATGAAGAAATAGAAGCTTCTTGTGGTAAGACTGTGCTTCATATTTTACAAGGTACGCGTAAAATGTCTGCGATTAGAATGTATAGATCATCTTCTATATCATTAGAGCAGATAGATACCTTTAGAAAAATGCTCTTAACAATTATTGAAGATGTACGGATAGTATTAGTAAAAATTGTAGATAAACTTTGCACCATAAGACACCTTAAGTCATTAAAAGCTGAAACACAGCAAGTTATAGCTCGTGAAACGCTAGATATTTATGCGCCGTTGGCAAATAGATTAGGTTTAGGTAGTATCAAATGGGAACTAGAAGATAGAGCTTTTTTCTTTCTTGAAGCAGAAGAATATAAAAAAATAGCAAAAAGTCTAGGTGTGACCCGGGTACAACGAGAACAGTTTCTCATAGATGTTATTAAAGACTTAAAAACAACCCTCAAAAAATATGATCTTCATGCTGGTGTGCAAGGTCGTGTTAAACATATTTATAGTATCTATAAAAAGCTCCGCAATAAAGGCTATAAGGACATTGATGCACTTTTTGATATAACAGCTGTAAGAGTTATTACTAGTAATATTGATGAGTGTTATAAAGTTCTTGCTGAAGTAAACAATCTATACTCACCTGTACATGAAGAGTTTACTGATTATATTGCAAACCCTAAACCAAATGGCTATAAATCAATACATACTGTTGTTAGAAAAAATGGTAAAAACCTAGAGATTCAGATTAGAACTCATGAAATGCATGAGCAGTCAGAATTAGGTTTTGCCGCTCACTGGCGTTATAAAGAGGGTGTTAGGTTTGATGCTTCTTATGAGGCTCGTGTAGCTTGGCTTAGATCTCTTCTTGAATGGGAACAAGAGATCAATGAGGAAGAAAGCAATATTACAAAAGAATTAAATAATAGACTTTATGTATTTACTCCAGCAAATGAGTTAATTGATTTATCTGAAGGATCTACAGTTTTAGATTTTGCTTATTCTGTCCATACAATGGTTGGTCATAGAACTAAGGGAGCTAAGATAAATGGGAAAATAGTATCTTTAACAACAAAATTGGTTACAGGTGATAGGGTTGAGATTCTTACACAGAAAGAACCAAATCCAAGCAAAATGTGGGCATCTGAATCATTGGGGTATTTATCATCAGCTAAAAATCGTTCGCGTGTAACGAAGTGGTTTAATGAGCAGAATAAAGAAGATAATGTGATTCTTGGAAAGGAGAGGCTTCTTAAAGAGTTAAAGGGCTATGATGTTGAAGAGGTCAATTACCTTGAAGTTGCTCAAAAATTTAATTTTCAATCAGTTGAGAGTTTATTTGCAGCTATTGAGAATGGTAATATTAGGCTTAAGAGTGCTGTTAATCATATAATTGATGTTTATACGGCAGAAGAGACCTTAAACAAGAAAAATCAGAACAAAAATGCAAACTCAAAGTCTAACGTTAAAAAGATTTTAGTTTCAGGTTTTGATGGTATGAAATATGAAATGGCAAAATGTTGTCAGCCAGAATACCCAGATGCTATTGAGGGGTATATGAGTGTATCTAAAGGTGTAGTTATTCATACTACTAAGTGTCCTAACTTGGATCATTTAAAAGAAAAAAATGCTGAGAAGTTTATAGAGGTTAATTGGTTCAATTAGAAGTAATGTTAATTCTAATATAAATCCATGATAAAAGGTTAATACGTATTGGTATAAAACATAAAAAGTTAATTGTTTGAAACTGTCTAATAATAAGCTTTTAGTTTGCAGCAGCCCTTCGGTAGTTGCCAGTATTTTTCATCTGTTGAATCGTGCCGTTAAATATACCTAGAGTTGCTTCATTTGTGGATTTTATTTGCTGACCACCGGCTGTAGTTCCAGCAACTGTAATTTTATTTTGACCTGGCTCTGGTCTAGGTATTGTCCAAGAACCATTTTGGAAATTACCGGGAACTTTAGAACCATTTACTAGAAATTCAGGATGATCATCAGCAGTAATTGCTGGATCTGTAGTAATAGGGATTTGCTCCTCTTTAGAGAATTTGTTTTCTGTTTCTGATGGAGAGGTTATTGTTACCTCAAGAATTTGACTTTGAGCACTATCTAGTTCCTGCTTATTATTTTCAGCAAGCTTAGAGTTTGCTAGTTTTTCTATATCAGATTGACCAATTTTAATATCTTTAGTCGATTTTTTGGAAGTTTTTGTATCAACTACGGTTGGTTTTCCAACATTTATTGTTTTATAGTCTACATTGTCAGCGGGCTTTTCTTCTGAAAACACTACATTACCATTTTCAGATCTCCATGAATAAACTTGTTGAGAATCAGCAAGAGCGATAGAGTATGAGCTAGCCATGGTTAAAGTTATTAAGATTTTATTTATTTTATTCATGAGATGATAATAAACCTATACTTTATGTAAATTTATTATAACGAAAATACTTAGCTTACGAAAGCGTTATGAAGGTAATAAAGAAATTATCTTCCCATAACATTTCTTATGTAGATTTGACTATCACTTGATGAATTTATAATCTTGTGATCATGGGTAGTACCTCGGACACTTATACTAACCCCTCCAGGGTTAGGTCTATAAACCATCCAAACGCCATTTTCATAATGACCTCGAGTGGAAATGTCATTAATAAGGAAAACAGGGTGGTCTTCAGCAGTAAGAGTAGGCTCAAGTATTATTGGTAGTTTAGCTCCATGAGCAAACACCTTATCACCCTGTGCAGGAGATATAACTCTTACATTAATAGTCTCTCTACTTTGAGAACTTTTTTGAGGCTGATCTTGAGTTTCTTCAGATTTAATATACAAATTATTAGCTTTTATTGAGTTTAGTTGTTCTAGTATCGGAGAAGGTTCATGATCATCTTGACTAACATGTACTCCAATTTCTTCAAACTCATTATCAAACAAGGGTTCAGTTTGAGAAAAAACAGTATTGCCTCGGGAATCTTGCCAACTGTATACGCTATCAAGAGCATATAAGCTGTTAGTTACGAACAGTGATAAACTAAAAATTGTGATCTGCTTTTTAAAAGACTTCATAATATTACTTTATATATTGTCAGATAATAGTAGTATATATTCTTTTGATTAAACAAAACATACCGGGGTATAAATTTATATGATTACACTTAATGATGTAATGTTAGAATGTTTTGGCAATTTAATGTTTTTTATATTTGCCATCTTACTTTACAAACAAAATAGGCTAGCATGGTCATTTGTTATACTAAATATTCTCATAATAACTTATTTATCGGCAAAATATAGTATATCAACAGCTTTAATTTTTATGTCAGCTCAGATAGTTGCAGTGCTTATAGTAGGTGTTAGCTGGTTTATTAAACCTATGTTTGAAGCTATTGATAAAATAAGACTGATACTTGCAATTATTGTAAGCCTCTTAATATTAGTTATATGGGTGCTATTAATGTATTTTTTTGTTAACCCATATATCTTAAATTTTAAAATGCTATTTGGGTTTGATTATCTTATATATATGCTGTTTGTATTGGGATGTATATTTGTCGCATTTAGATTATCGATAGGGTTAATAATTCTAGCTACAGTATTTATTAGTAAGTCATTTTATTATAGCCAAACTATCGTTGATATCAGTAATGCTCCTGCACATATAAAAGAATTTACTCCATATTTTCTTGTAAGTGCTTGCTGTATGATTTTGGCAGGAGTATTTTTAGTTGTAGCATATACAAGAGCTAAGAAAAACTTAATCTAAATGCTATAAATATCAAATCTATTTGATTTGCCTTTTATTTGTGAAGAGGGTGTTTTAGCAGATAAGAATTCAGCATTAACTGGTCGTTTTATTACTAGCTTTTTAGTCTTTTGTGACTGTATTGAATTTTCAACTAAAAGGCTGTTTCCTTTTTCATCATTAAATGCAATATCATGCATAATTTGCATGTTTTGTTTTACTTTGGCACTTTTTTTACGTTCAGGGAACATTGGGTCAATATAAATACAGTCAAAAATTAGAGAGCTATTGTTTTTTATATAATCATTAGCATCTTGGTTTATAAGAGTTATTTTATCTGCTATGTTTTTCAAGTCTTCAATCTGTTTAGCTCTTTCTAGAGCATTTTTTAAGAGTAAAAATATGTAAGGGTCTTTTTCAATAGAAACTACGTTATGACCCCTTGCTGCAAGTGTAAATGAATCTCTACCTAATCCAGCTGTTGAATCAAGAATTAGCATTTTATCTTTTTTTCTTCCTTCTACAGCTTGGACAACACTACATTTTTTTAATTTTGGATTTATCCTAGAAGCTATGTCATTATCAGAAAAATCTATATAAATTTTTTTTGAATCAGTTAATAGTGATAATTGATTATTTTTATAAAGTAATTTCTTTTTAGACGCTGAAATAGAATATTCTAGTTGACTATAGGTTTGTTGCAAATATATCAAAGTTTCAGTATTTACAACATTTATAAGATCAGTTTTCATATAATAAAAGATATTAGATTTTTTAAAATTATTTATAGTCTGAAACTTCTATTTCATTATGAAATATTCCAGCACCAATAAATTTTGATACTATTGGCGTCGAAGAGATATTTACAGTAATAGTAGAAAGATATTTTTTGAAAACTTCTTCAGGTGCTGATGTTGAAAGATTCATTAGCCCAAGTTTTTGCTTTCTGTCGATTATCTCTTTTAGTTTATTTTGCCATGCTGGGAAAGCAACTTTGTAATCACCTTTAGCTTTATAAAGCTCACCAGCTAATACATAAGCCTCAATAATAGCAAATATACTTCCTTGTCCCATAAGTATGGAAGGACATGATGCAGCATCACCAACTAAGGCGATCCTATTATTATACCAGTTATTCATCTTCACTTGAGTAACACTATCAAAATAAATATTATCAACATCATTTAATCTTGATAGAAGCTCAGGTGCTTCCCATTGAATATCTTTAAATACTGATCTAATGATTTCTTTTTTTTCATCTAATGTTGTAGGAATTTTATCAACAAGGTTAGAGCTCATCGTAAACATAACTAAAGTTTCCCCAGTTTCTAATGTTACGCGAGAGATTTGTCTATCATCTTCTATACACAGTCCATAGGTGTAGTTTTCATGAAACTTGTAGTCTTCTAATGAAAAGGCTGCAACAAAAGTATTTAGGTCATGTTCTTTAAACTCAGAATCACTAAAAGCCAAAGATCTTGTGTGTGAGTGTAGTCCATCAGCACCTATAACTAAGTCAAAAGATTCTTTTGTTCCATCAGAGAGATGAGCGATAACCTTATCATCATTATTTTCAACGCTTGTTACAAAAGTACCAAAACGAGTTTCGATCTCACCACAAGCATTATAAATAACGGAGGAAATATCTCCTCGTTTAACACTTAGAAATTCGCCATAATTATCTTCTATAAGAGATGAGATATTTACTTTTGAAGATCTTCTACCTCTACCATTAAAACAATGAATATTTTTGATTTTATAAGATTTGTTTTTTAGTTCCTCAAACAGCCCCATTTTTTTGAGTACTTCACATCCAGCTCCCCAAAAATCAACTAAATAACCTCCGGTTCTAAATTCAGGAGCTTTTTCAAATAACACCGGTTCAAAACCATATTCTTTAAGCCACCATGCTAAAGTAGGACCAGCGATTCCAACACCATTAATTGCTATTTTCATAATTATTCCTTCAATGTGATAAAACATATATTTTATATATAGATTGTAGAATGATATTTAGAGTTATTCAATAAAGATATACTAGCTTTGCTATATTATGTTGTAGATAATTAAAAATTACAGATATTTTTATATATAATATGAATGGTACAAAATAATATCAATTTATAGATTATAGGAATAACTAATGTTAGAAAAAATGAAAAAAAGGTTGTTTTGGTATAAAAACTCAGAGCAAGGCCCACCAGACTTAGAGGAAATGATAAAGAAGTTCTTTGGGAAAAAGAAAAAAGATAGCGCTGATGATAGTGAAAGTATTTATTCAAAAAACGCGGATAAAAACCAACCAACATTAGAGAATTTCCCAATAAAAAAGATAGCTAGTATAGTTATTGCAGTTATTGTAGCTGCATGGGTAGGTTTTGGTTTTTATGTGGTACAACCTGCAGAGCAAGCCGCAGTCTTACGACTTGGAAAGTTTTCTAAAATGGTTGAGCCAGGACTTCATTGGTATCCGCTTGGTTTTGATAGTGTTTATAAAGAAAATGTTCAAGAGTTAAAAACTATTTCTTTAAAAAGAGATATGCTTACTTCTCAAGAAAATATAGTGCATATTTCATTTACAGTACAATACCGTATATCTGATTTAGAGAAATTTTTGTTTGCAAATAATAACCCAACTAAATTACTTCAACAGACTTTAGAAAGTGCTGTAAGACAGGTTGTAGGTGAAAATAAGCTTGAGGAAATACTTACAACTAATAGAGCTGTAATTACTCAACAAGTACGCAAAGAAATGGAAAACCTTCTTCAAACGTATAATACTGGTATTTATGTGAGTGAAGTGATTATGCAACCAGCTCAAGCTCCAGATGCTGTGAAAAGTGCATTTGATGATGTGATCAAAGCCCGTGAAGATCGTGAAAGAGAGCAAAATGATGCTGAAAGTTATGCAAATAGAATTGTACCAGTAGCACAGGGTAAAGCACAAAGAATTCTTGATCAAGCAAATGCTTATAAGCAAAAAATTGTACTTGAAGCTCAAGGTGAAACAGCCCAATTTGAGCAGTTATTACCGATCTATAAGAAAAATCCTGACATTGTTACAAACCAAATGTATTTTAATACTATTTCAGATGTACTTCAGCATAATAAGATTTTCTTGATTGATGGTGATGGTGCGAAAAATATATTTTATGGTTTAGGTGAAAACAGTAAAAAAGCATTAATGCCAAGTTTAGATACAAACAGTCAAGGGAGTAACTAAAAAATGAATAAAATTTTAAAAATATTCTTAGTGGTTGTAGTTGTTGCATCTATTGTTATTTTAAGTACTAAGTTTA
The DNA here is from genome assembly GCF_003290445.1 of Francisella adeliensis. NCBI lineage: Bacteria > Pseudomonadati > Pseudomonadota > Gammaproteobacteria > Thiotrichales > Francisellaceae > Francisella > Francisella adeliensis. The sequence continues at coordinate 735,592 of NZ_CP021781.1, forward strand.
TAGTAAAACAAGGTAGTGAGTCGGTTATACTGAGGCTTGGTGAACTTAAAAAAGATAGTTCTGGACAAGTTATCGAGTATGAGCCAGGTATCCATATTAAAGTTCCACTTTTAGATACCGTTAAAACTTATGATATGCGTAACCGTATATTAGAAGCAGATTCGGCTAGAGTTGTTACTAAAGAACAAAAAGATGTGTTGATTAATGCTTATGTCGTATGGAAAATTGATAACATCTCTAAATTCTTTACAAGTACAAGTGGTAATGTTGATAGAGCTGAGACATTGCTTAAGCAATTCTTAGAGTCATCTTTGCGTGCAGAAGTTGGTAATAATGATATTCAAAGCCTTATAAACAATAATCGTGATAAGTTGATGATAGCACTTACTAAGAGTGTACAAAAACAAGCTATACAAATAGGTGTATCTGTAGTTGATGTGAGAGTAAAACAAATTGATCTACCAGATACTGTGACTGATTCGATTTATCAAAGAATGAAATCATCTCGTCATAAGGTAGCATCTTCTATAAGAGCAGAAGGTGTACAATTAGCTGAGAAAATAAAAGCATCAGCTGATGCAAAAGTTACGGTAACTATAGCACAAGCTGAAAAAGAATCTAAGACTATAAGAGCAGAAGCTGACGGTAAAGCTGCAAAAATATTTACAGCAGCTTATGCAAACTCTATACCATTGTACGAGTTCTTAAAAAGTATGAATTCATATAAAGAAAGCTTTAATGGTAAAAATGAAGTTGTGTTTATGCTTAAACCAGATAGTAAATTCTTTCAAGGTTTTAAGTTGCAATCAAATAGTAAACTTGCAAAAGATATGAAGGAAGCTAAGTAGTTATGAGTAAAGGTCGAGATATGATAAAAGTATTATTTGTTTGTAAGGGTAATATTTGTAGATCCCCGACAGCACATGGGATTTTTAGAGATATTGTAGACTCTAATGACTTTAGTAATAAAATTGAGATAGCATCTTGTGGAACTAGCTCACAAAAGTGGGGGCATGAAGGTGATCACGCCGATTTTAGAGCACAAGAAATGGCTAAAAAATATGATTGTGATTTATCAGATCAGAAATCTCAACAGTTACTAGAGTCAGATTTTGATGATTATGATTATATAGTAGCGATGGATCAAGAAAATATTGATACTATGAAAGTAATGTTTCCTTGTGCAGACTTTTCAAAAGTTACTAAGATGCTTCAATATGCACCAGCAATAAGTCTAACAGATGTTCCAGATCCGTATTATGAAGATAATTTTGAAAAAGTTTTTTTAATGATAGATACTGCTTGTCATGGACTTTTTGAAAAGATTAAATTAGAGAATGAATTATGATATATAGAAATGCAAAATACATCATGGGAGCTGCTAAAGTTTCGCAACTTCCTGAAGATGTCGGAATAGAGGTGGCATTTGCAGGACGTTCAAACGCTGGTAAATCAAGTGCCTTAAATACTCTTACAGAGCAAAAAGCTTTAGCTAGAGTTAGTAAAACACCTGGTAGAACACAGCTTATCAACCTATTTGATATTGGTGAAGGTAAAAGACTTGTTGATTTGCCTGGTTATGGTTATGCAAAAGTTTCTGAGAAAATTAAAAAACAGTGGCAAAGTGAAATGGAGCTATATTTAACTTCACGAGAATGCTTAACAGGAATTGTACTTTTAGTTGACCCTCGTCATGATCTTAAAGAGTTTGACTGTTTAATGATAGAACTAGCAATAGCTTGTAACCTTAATTTACATATATTACTTACAAAAGCGGATAAGCTAAATAATAAAGAAAGGGCTCAAGCAACTAAGATGTTAGATAGTTTTTTAGCTACTTTCAAGACTACAGATAAAGTGTCATATCAATTATTTTCAGCTCTTAAAAAAATGGGACTTGAGAAATTCAAACAAAAACTTGATAGCTGGTATGAATAATTAATGTTTATATCATTATTTTTTTTAGTTAAAAATACAAATATATAATTTCTGCTATAATATTTTGAAATATTTATGATTATTGGTATGATGATTTGTAGAGTTATTTATTATTAATAAGAGTTCGTAATGTTAAAAAATATTAAAATGCTTAGTAGTTTAGTTTGTGTTGGGATGTTAGGCAGTTGTGCTATTATTGAACAAAAAGAAAAAACCTACGATCTTAAACACGATAATGAACTTATTGTACATCTTAAAGATACTCAGACAAATAAAGAAGTAGGAACCATTACTATTGCTCCATACGTTACTAATGGTGATCAAGAAGGTTTACTTATTACTCCTCATTTATATAACTTACCACCCTCAACTACTCATGGTATGCATATACACATTAATCCAAGTTGTGCGGATGGTGGTAAAGCTGCTGGAGGACATTGGGATCCTGAAAACACTAATAAGCATTTAGGTCCATATAGTGATAATGGACATAAAGGAGATTTACCTGTACTGATTGTTAATCCTGATGGGAGTGCTACAAAACCAGTTGTTGCGCCTAGATTAGCTTCATTAGAGGAACTTGAAGGACATAGCTTGATGGTGCATGAAGGATCAGATAATTATTCCGATGATCCAGAACCTCTAGGTGGAGGTGGAAATAGAATGTGGTGTGGTGTAATAAAAGATATCTGATATTATAAATTACTGGATAGCTATATTTAAATGACTGAAGTAACTATTAGATTAATATTTTTCATTGGTGTATTACTAATAGTTGTAACACTTGAATTATTTTTCCCAAAAAGAAAATTACAACAAAAAAAATCTATTCGCTGGTTAAATAATTTATTATTAATATTTATAAATACTATTCTGCTCAGAGTTCTTTTCCCTATTGCTGCAGTTGGTGTAGCTTTATTTTGTGAAATAAACAAAATTGGGATTTTGAATTATTTTGAGATTACTCAGCTACTGAAAATAGTAATTGCTTTTATAGTGCTTGATTTTTCGATATATCTACAACATTTAATATTTCACTATATTCCAATTTTATGGCGTATTCATAAAGTGCATCATGCTGATATGGATATTGATGTAACTACAGGGCTTAGATTTCATCCATTAGAGATGATTTTATCAATGCTGATAAAAATGGTGGTAGTAGCCATAATAGGAGCGCCAGTACTAGCAGTTATAATATTTGAGATTATTTTGAATGCGAGTTCACTGTTTAATCACGGTAATATTAAATTACCTAGGATTTTTGATAAAATACTAAGGTTTTTTATAGTAACACCTGATATGCATAGGATCCACCATTCAACTATAGTAAATGAAACAAATTCAAATTTTGGTTTTAATTTTTCTATATGGGATAGGCTTTTCAAAACCTATAAGGCTCAACCTATTAAAGGTCACTATGATATGAATATAGGTCTTGATGAATATAGAGATACTAAAACTACTCAAAGCATTAAAAGTATGCTTAAAATGCCATTTTAAAAATTATAAATGAAGTAGTGTACTAAACATAAACTTGAGTTTAAAGACAAAGAAAGTATGTATGAGATTGTGTTGCTATTGCTACTGTAATAGTAACCTTGAATTAGCTAAAAAAATAGCTGATAATGTGTTTTGTAAAGTAAACTAAATAAGGATAAATAAAATGTCTGATTTAAATGAAACAGGTAAGATTTACGAACGCCCATGGGGTACATATCAAACCCTTAATTTCACAGATAAGAGTCAAACTAAAATTATCACAGTAAAGCCAAAAGGACAGTTGTCATTGCAAAAGCACTTTAAAAGAGCTGAGCATTGGGTAGTTGTTACAGGTAGACCAACTATTACAGTTGATGACAGTGTAAAAGAGTATAATGTGGGTGAAAACGTATTTATACCAAAGGAGTCAGTACATAGATTGGAAAATTTTACAGATAGTGATATTCAAATCATTGAAGTACAGGTCGGTGATTACCTTGGTGAAGATGATATCGTAAGACTTGAAGATATATATAAACGCGATTAATACTACCCTAATACAAATCAACACATTCTCTCTTTATAATTTACATAATATTTTAAACCTTTAGAATAATCGCTCTATAATTAGAGTTGGCATAATAATTCATAAAAATCTTTTCTATTCTAATTTTTATCATTAAAATCATATTTATAAATTAAGTTTTTTATGAGTAATTCTATGACTATTAAATCAAAAGCAGCAGTTGCATATAAAGCAGGTGAACCACTTTCTATAGAGATTGTAGATGTTGGGCTACCTAAAGATAATGAGGTTTTGGTTGAGATAAAAGCTACTGGTATTTGCCATACTGATGCATTTACACTTTCAGGTATGGATCCTGAAGGACTTTTTCCTGCTATATTAGGGCATGAAGGAGCAGGAGTTGTGGTTGAGGTTGGTAAGAATGTAACATCCGTAAAAAAAGGTGATCATGTAATAGCTCTATATACACCAGAATGTAGAGAGTGTAGCTTTTGTTTAAATCCTAAAACAAATCTTTGCCAGTCTATCCGTGAAACTCAAGGTAAAGGTCTGATGCCTGATGGTACATCTCGTTTTACAACAGCAGATGGCCAAGCAATTCATCATTATATGGGGTGCTCAACATTTTCAAACTATACAGTACTTCCTGAAATAGCCGTTGCTAAAATTCGTAAAGATGCACCTTTAGATAAGGTTTGTTATATAGGTTGTGGTGTAACAACTGGTGTGGGAGCAGTAGTTAAAACTGCTAATGTTGAAGCAGGCTCTAGTGTAGTGGTATTTGGTCTTGGTGGTATTGGCTTAAATGTGATTCAAGGTGCAAAACTTGTTGGTGCTGGGCAAATTGTTGGTGTAGATATTAGCAACGATAAAAAAGATATCGCTACAAAATATGGCATGACAGATTTTGTTAATCCTACTGAAGTAGATGGTGACTTAGTTGAGCATTTAGTGCGCCTGACAGGTGGGGGAGCTGATTATAGCTTCGAATGTATTGGTAACACTGATGTAATGCGTCAGGCGTTAGAGTGTGTGCATAAAGGCTGGGGTGAGAGTGTAATTATTGGTGTAGCAGGAGCAGGTCAAGAGATTTCAACTCGACCATTTCAACTTGTAACAGGACGTACTTGGAAAGGTTCAGCTTTTGGTGGTATGCGTGGGCGTACTGATGTTCCAATGATAGTTGACTGGTATATGGACGGTAGAATTGATATTGATAACCTTATAACTTCAAATATTCAAATAGAAGATATAAACAAAGGTTTTGCAGATATGCATAAGAATATTAGAACGGTTGTTAAGTTTTGATATTTTAAACAGATAATTATTTTTGAGCTTAATGCACCATCGTTATAAAGGATAAATATTTAACATATTATACTAAAAGTAATACCCCTTTTAGTTTTTATTATATTGAACTACCTATTTGATAATCTGAAATAATATGTGGAACTGAGTGGTCACAATCTTCGTAGATGTTGATTTTTTTTGAGTTTATCATTTCGGTTAAAACATCATTATCAATATATTGAGTATCAAAATCTATATACATTTTACCAAGTAGGTGTGCAAATTCATGCTGAAAAATTACAGCAGCTAAATTACTTAATGAGCCTTTAATTATTTCACCATATTGGTCATAAGCTTGATACTCTATCTCTTTATAAGTAGCTAATTTAGCTCTTTTGTAGCCAATAGCACTGAGACATCCGTGCCAGAAACTTACATTTTGATTCGAGTGTTTGTTTATTGTAGGGTTTATAAAAACTTGGAATGGGACGTCAGGTAAATTGATGGTATATCTGCTGGTATTTTTCTTATCAAACTCTATCATAAATATCTGATAAGGATAACCAATTTGATTTGCTGCTAAGCCTAGCCCGCCAATAGCTCGCATTTTGGTTTGCATCTCTTTAATGATATTTTGAATATGTTGAGAGTTTATATCTTTAACTAATTCACATTTTGAATATAAGATATCATTATATTCATCATCATATTGTATAAATTGCTCTTTCAAGTTGGTTTACCTTTATGTTGAACTTATTTGCTCTATTTAAAGCTTAGAATTATAAAAGAAGTAGGTATAACATCAGTTAATTATTTCATTTAAATGTTCAAGCGTAATTTCTTGCTTTTCTTGAGTTTTACGATTTTTATATTCAATCAAGTTCTGCTCTAGTAGTCTATCACCTATTACAACATGATGAGTATAGCCGACTAAGTCAGCATCAGCAAACATCACACCAGGTCTAGCACCTCTATCGTCTAAAAGCACATCTATACCTTTAGCTAGAAGTTCTTGATACAAATTATCTGCAACCTCTTTAACTTTCTCAGATTTATTGTAATTAATAGGCAGAATAGCTACTTGGTATGGTGCGATAGCTTCAGGCCATATAATACCTCTATCATCATGAGATTGTTCAATAGCTGCAGCCATTACACGAGATACCCCAAAACCATAGCAACCCATAAGAATAGGCTTGCCTTTACCATCTTGACCAATCACAGTAGCGTTCATTGGTTTAGAGTAAACATCTCCAAGCTCAAAAATATGACCAACCTCAATACCATTTGTTAGCTCTAATGTACCATTGCCATCAGGAGAAATATCACCAGTTACAACATTACGAATATCAGCCGTTTGGTAATCTGTTACATCTCTGTCCCAGTTTACATTTGTTAGGTGATAGTCATCTTCATTTGCTCCACAAACTATATCTATAATTTCAATAGCACTAAAGTCTGCAATAATAGTAATAGGGCAATTATATATGCCAAGCGACCCAGGGTTTGCATTAAAAATAGAAAAAATTTCTTCTCTAGTGGCAAGAGCGTATGGAGCTGTAATTTGTTCTAATTTGTTTATTTTAGTTTCATTAAGTTCATGGTCGCCACGAACCACTAAAGCAAAGAAGTTATTATCGGCATCTTTGATAACCATAGTTTTTATGGTTTTTTTAATATTAAAGTCCATCTCTTTGCAAAGTTTTTCGATAGTTTTTATATTTGGAGTATGGATTTTTTCTATAGTGCTAGAAGAGGTTGCTTTTTTACTTAAATCAGGTTTAGCATAAGTAGCTAACTCCATATTTGCAGCATAATCACTACCATTACTATAACAAACAATATCTTCACCAGCATTCGCAAGTACTTGAAACTCATGGCTATTATCACCACCAATTGCTCCAGTATCTGCTTTTACAGGTCTATATGTAAGTCCAATATGACTTAAGATATTACAATAAGCTTGAAACATAATTTCATATGACTTATGTAAACACTCTTCATTCTCATGGAAAGAATAAGCATCTTTCATAATAAATTCTCTAGCACGCATTACACCAAAACGAGGACGAATTTCATCTCTGAATTTTGTTTGTATTTGATATAGATTTAGAGGAAGTTGCTTGTAGCTTTTTATAGTATCTCTAGCCATATCAACTATTGGCTCTTCATGTGTTGGGCCATAACAAAAATCTCTATCATGTCTGTCTTTTAGTTTTAAAAGCTCAGGGCCAAATTTATCCCAACGATGAGTTTCTTTTAATAACTCTGAAGGTAGTACGCTTGGAAGTAAAAGCTCACTAGCTCCAGCCTTATTCATTTCTTGACGAACTATATTTTGGATTTTATGAAGTACTTTTAAACCCATTGGCATCCAAGTATAAATGCCTGATGCTAGTTTTTTAATAAGCCCAGCTTTTAGCATATATTGATGAGATGTTAAAACTGCTTCTTTAGGTAGCTCTTTCGTTGTAGCTATAAATGTTTGAGATGCTTTCATTATGATTAAAATTTCTGAAATAAATATGAGCTAGATTATATCAAATAATAGATTTTTTTTATAAAAAGATTTAACGATAGTTTTTAGTTATTCTCTTAAATAGTTCAAACTCATGATGGCAAGATTGTATATTAGAAAATTGCACAGCTGTTTTTTTGCATACTTCTTGAGGGATAGGTTTTATTTTTTGACCTGTAGCCAAGGTTTTAACTTCTATTTCGATTGCTTGCTCAAAATAATAATGTTTATAAATAGCTTTTTCGATAGAGTCAGCAGTTGTTATAACTCCGTGATTATCTAATATCATCATATTATTTTTTTCACCAAGACTTTCAGCTATAGCTTTACCTTCATTCTCAAGAGCAAGACCATCGTAGTGGTGGTATGAAATATCATCATAAAATCTTAGTGATTGTTGGTTGCAAAATTGCATGCCAGACTCTAGTGATGATAATGCTACAGCATATTTACTGTGTGTATGAATAATTGCATTAATATCTTTCCTAGCATTATATGTTTCAAGATGAATATTGGCAGCTTGTGGCATTACCTTGTAGCCATTATCAGAGATTGTATTGCCATCTAAATCAACTGTGACTAGATTCTTCTTAGTCACTTTATCGAAAGATACATTATGAGGAGTAATGATAATATTTCCATCAGGTAATCTAGCAGAGATATGAGTTGCTAATAAATCATCCCATCCATAGTGATGTATAACATGATGAGAAATAGCTAAGTTTTTACGATATTTTTTTTGATTATTCATAAAAATTGGAATTCATTATCTAGGTAACTGATTTTATCACTTTTATAAATCTATTTGTGAAGATTGTTTATTTATTTGGGATTTAGCCCTATATGCTATGTATAACTTATAACTACTGATGTAAAATATTTTTTGTAAGTTAAATTATTTTATTTAAGAAACTGTTATGACTAAACAGAAGCAAAAACCAAAAACTGTACCGACTAAAAAACCTGTAAACAATTTTTTTCGAAATTTAAAAATATTAGTTGTCTTGGGAGCGGCGATATCAGCTGGCTTTTCAGGTGTATATTTTGATAAATATAATCTTAAGCAGAAATTTATAGATTTTAGACATCAGGTCTATGACTATTTTACGCGTGAGCCTATTAAAAACTTTAAGCCGAAAGATAATCAAAATATAGTAGCAAGATTTTTCTCAGAAAGTGATGAGGCAAAAGAGCAACCTAAGAAACAAAATCAGTTTGAAAACTTAAAACAGTATGCTCCTGAAAGAACCATGCCAGCAGTTAGTAAATACTGTCATGATTTCCTTGCGTATGGTAACCCTAGTTTTGATGTAACCTCAGGTCTAGGTCAAACTAATCTTTACTTATGCAGAGATGGTTATGTTGTTGGTTATAATTATCAAACCAAACAGGCAAGTTGGGTAGCATTTAAGCTTACAAAGTCAAAAGTGGCAAATAAGCTGAAACGAAAAGATAGGTTCAAAGAAGATAGTGATGTACCATTTGTATATAGAGCTACTATGAGTGACTATAGTAAATCTGGATATGATAGAGGACATTTAGCGTCTTATGCATCGATGGATTTTAGTCAAAAATCTGCTGATGAATCATTTTTACTATCAAATATGTCGCCACAAAAGGCGGGCTTAAATAGGCAAGGTTGGGAAAGATTAGAAACAGATGAGAGAATCTGGGCAAATATGTATGATAGTATTTATGTGTATACAGGTCCAATATATAAAAAGCAAAAAGTATATAAAACTATCGGTTATAACAAGGTTGCTGTGCCAGATTATTATTTCAAAATAATATATGTGCCAAGTAAAAATAAAGCCATAGCTTTTGTAATGCCTAATGCGAGAGTTAATAAGACAAAAATCGCAAACTATAGAACTTCAATTAAAGATATTGAGCAAAGGACAGGGCTACATTTCTTAACTAATATTGATGATAGAGCGGCAGTTGTTGATAATGTATCATCAATGTGGCGAACTAGTTATTTTTAGGTTTATAAAAGTAACTAGTTTAGTTAAGACCTTTTATATTGAATTGGTGATTAACTTAGTTGCTTCTTGAATAATCTTCTCATTATTCTTAGCGTTTTTATTTTCAGGATTAGTATATAAAATACCTAAAGCAATAGAGTTTTTTTTGTTTGGTGACCATAGTATAGCAACATCGTTAGTTGACCCGTATTCACCACAAGTCCCCGTTTTATCTCCTATTATCCAGTTCTTTGGAGCATTAAGAGCAATTCTGTTTTTGCCTGTATTATTATCTTGTAACCATTTTATAAAAATTTTCTTATGTTTATCATCGAGAATGTTGCCAAAAATCAATTCGTTAATATCTCTAGTAATACTTTTTGGTGTCGTTTTATTTATATTGCTTTCTGGAGTAGTATTATTAACTTTTGGCTCATTATTATTAATGATTGTATTTTCATCACCTAGATTTTTAATGAACAAATTTAATTTGTTTAATCCGCCTATTTGTTCAATTAAGATATTTCCTGCCGCATTATCACTTAGAATTGCAGCAAAGGATAGTTGAGATATAGTTAAATGTTTACCAATATTTTTACCAGTTATAGGAGTGTATCCAAGATTAGTAATATCTTTCTTTGTAATCAGTATTTTTTTATCTAAAAAGCCTTCATTTTGCATGTCTTCATGAAGTACAGCCCCAACTAGTAATAGTTTGAAAACACTACAAATTGGAAAGTGATAGTTTTCATTATATTCTATGAGCGATTTGTCAGTATTATTTATACTATAAACGCCAATTTTACCACTATATTTATCTTCTAATTTTTTGAAAGAAGCATCTAGAGGAGAGTTTGCTAACAAAATAAATGGGAGAAAAGAAAAAAATGCTGTTAATACGTGTTTCATTTTAATATACTGTTATTATTCTAAATGATATCATTTATCATATTTCAAAAAACATAATAAATCTATTATTTATAGCAATATCTTATTTATAATGTCTAGTAGTTAATATCCATAAGCATGATCTGTCTTTTGATCAATACATAAAAAAACCTTGATTTAGTCGTTATAGAAATAAAGATTATGATAATGTATCATCAATGTGGCGAACTAGTTATTTTTAAATGGAGAATTTATATGAAACTGCCACAATCATCAAGATTAACTTATAGACTTATTTCACGAAGTGAAGAAGATAGAAAGTTACTGGAAACTTTAGATACTAATCCTATCAATAGAGAATTCTTTCCAAATGGAGCATTAGATAAACATCAAATTCCTACTATGGTAGAAAGATTTGTTGGAGGATATGGAAAATATCAAACACCTGTTTTTCTAGTTTTTGATAAACAAGAAAATTTTATTGGCAGAGCAGGATTCGCCTATACAGAAGAATTAGATGTTGTTGAAATGGGTTATGTTTTAGATTATAAGTTTTGGGGGAAAGGTTATGCTACAGAAATTGCTAACACATTATTAGAATGGGCTAGATCTAGTTTGGAGTATAAAGAGGTTTTTGCTTTTACAGGTGTTGATCATATAGCTTCGATTACAATAATGAAAAAAACTGGTATGGAATATGTAGAAACTAGAACTTTAAAAGGAATCGAGTGTGTTTTATATAAGAAAAACCTTTAATCTTGTATATCCCAAATTTTTCTAAATTCTTTAATTATTTGATCATGCCTGAGTAGAAAATCTTTAGTATTATAATCCTCATCAAATTTTTGAGTTTTAACAACTCGCTTATCTTCATTTAGAATGATTTTATTTGTAATACTAAACACTAAGTCAGCTAAAGGCTTAATAGGTTTTGATATTAAAAATTTACGATAATTAATAAGATACAGTTTAGTTTTATTTTCATTTATAGGCACAAAATACACTGTGATTTTTAGAGAATCAGCATTATTTAGCATCCAAAGGTTAGGTAGTATATATTTAAGCATTAGCTTGTTATCTTTGTAGGCCGCCAAATAGTTGTTTGTCACTTTTAAATCAACATTTTGAGGGATTTTATACCCTCTACCGATAGATTTTTTATGAACTGTAGCTAAGTGTGTATAATCTAGCTGGTTCTCTATACAGTGACGAATATTATTATTCCAGGTGTCTGTGAAAATAGAGTATTTACCTTTGAATTCATTGTGTAAACTTTCTATAAACTCAAATGCATAGCTGTTGTCTAAATCTTCACCAAATATGTTTATCCATAGCATATCTGCAACTATCTTAGTTGGATAAGTTTTGGCTTTTAGCTTAGGTATACTAGATTGAGTTTCAGGCGTATAACGACATCGACCTGTAGTATCAAATTCAAAACCATGAAAAGGGCATTTGATAGCATTATCACAAACTTTTCCTAAGCTAAGCTCTGCACCTCTGTGAGGGCAGCGGTTCTCCATTACAATTATCTCTGAATTACTTCTCCAAGCAACAAGATTTTTACCAAACCTTTCTAGTTTGGTTGGCTTGTTTTTTATTTCTTTAATATGAGTAATTGCATACCATGATTTTAGATAATTCATTTGCTAGATCTTAATCTTTTAACATATCAGTACGATATGGACCAACATCATAATCTACATTATCAATATCGTGAGCGTGCTTAAATTTTTCGTATCTTTCTGTATTTAAACCTTTTCTTTTAAAGGCTTTATCTCTTAAGGCTTGAGTTCTACTGCTAGGAGGAGTACAACTTACAAGGATTAAACAGACAAGTAATAAAATAATGTTTTTCTGTAACATACTACACCTATATACTATCTTTGAGCCTGTTGAATATACCATTTATCAAGAGATACTACGCAGTTACCATATTTGACTGATTTGTAGCTACCTCCTTCATAAGTTGAACTTATATCATTGCATATTTTATCGCGGTAGTTCTTAAAATTTACAATATCATGATTTTCAAGTTGGTTGATTTTAGACTCAAAGTTAGCCATTTGAGATTTTAAATATTGGTTTATCTCGTAGCTATTGCCATCATACTTAACATCTGCAAAAGTAGTAAAAGGTGTTATAAGAATCGTTGTGAATATAAGTGTTTTATGTAAATTCATTTTCAAAAAAGGTTATATATTTATAAGAGTATTATAGCTTAATTATTCTATTTTCTATGACAATATGAGCTAAGATTTTTGCTTTATCTTTAGTAGGTATAAAGTTTGCGATTTTAATTACTGTAAATATGCAAATAAAATTGCAATATCTAACTTGGGTTCTATAGTAGCAACTAAAACAAGAGTGGTTATTTTTGATTAGAGCTATCAATTTTTATTATATGTTTCGTTTATTAGCATTGTTAATATTCTATGAGTTTATAAATCATAAGATATAAACATGTCTTTATATGGCTTAATATAAATAAGAAGAGGTTATGATGAAAGAAAGAGGATTTACTTTAATTGAGTTAATGATTGTAATAACAGTAATTGCAATATTAGCAGCCATAGCTATACCTATATATAATAACTATACAACTAGAAGTAAAGTATCTAATGCTGAACATGAAGCTCGGTCTTTTGTTAAAAAATTGCAGTTATATTCAAGTGAAAATGGTGGGTTTCCACCAGATGATAGTAATGTATGGAAAACTACTATACTTAATACAAATTATGTCAAAGAAATAGTTGTTGAAAAAGAATCAGATACAGAAGCTTTAGTAAAAGTGTATCTAGCAAGCTCTGTACTTTCTAGTGATTCTTATTTTCAATATAGGTTGACTATTATTGATTAGTTTTGCTTAACTGTTATTTAGATAATGGGACTCTTTATAACTTAAAAAGCTAGAGCTGAAGATAGTATATTTGAAGTGTATCAATCATGAATGAAGTAAGAGGAAAAAAATGATTATTAAACGAAAAAGGTTATCACTAATAGTATCGCTAGTTTTTGGAACGATGTCGCTATGCACAGCATCAACACTTATAGTAGTCAATAAAGAAGCTGGAAATATACCTGAGAAGTATATGTCTAACATTGCTACTAATAGTAATGGGACATTAGTTGGAAGCATAGTAGACTCTTTATATGATGCGGCTGCCGATGAAGATCCTTTTACTTTCACTCAGAATATTGGAGGTACTGAACATACTGGAGTAAATGCAAACTGCACAGATTTTAAATGCACAGTTACTGAAATTAATGGCGAAAGATGGATGGTTCAAGAGATTCCTAGCAATAATCAGCTTCAGTTATACAAAGAAGATTCTGATGATGCAATTACTCTATACTCTTCATTTGAAGGAGGTACAACGATAGATACATCAAGAGAGGATGCAGAACAGTTGCAACAAGTTGTTGATGAATCTATGGCGCTATTTGATGAAAACTAGGATTGATAAATAAAACTCTTCGCAAATACTATTACATAATTAATAAATGCATCATAGCTCAATTAATCTACTTTCTGTGTCTATATAAGCTGAAATTTTTGCTTTATCCGGAGTAGAGATAAAAACTTGCGATTGAAGTTTTTGTAAATATGCAAATAAAGTTGTCGTATGAACAGTATCAAGTTCAGATGTTATGTCATCAATCAAATATATACATTTATTTTTGTTTTCTGAATTATGGACTTCACCCTGAGCAAGCTTTATCGCACAAATTAAAAGCTTTTGTTGACCTCGGGAAAATATATCCTGTATAGGTTTACCATTTATAGTCATTACTATATCTGCTTTATGGGGACCATGATTTGTTTGGTTGTAGCGGTTATCATAATCATACGACTCATATAAAACTTGGCTTAAATCTTTGTCTTTATTCCAACCTCGATAATAGCTTATATCAAGTGCTATTTCTGGATTAAACTCTTTAAGAATTTCAAATATTTTAGGCTTTAGTTTTGCAAAATAGTCTTGTCTTTTTGTATCCAAAGTATCACCAAATTCACAAAGCTTTTTATCTATACCTTCAATATAACTATATGGGTAGTTTTGTTTAAGAGCAGAGTTTCTTTGTTTTACTAAAAACTTAGTTTGTTGCCAGATTTTTAAAAATGTTTTATCTAAGTAAAAAGCCCCCCAGTCTAGGATTTTACAACGCTGTTGGGCACCTGAGTTTATGATGTTAAAACTTTCAGGGTTCATGAGTTGAATAGGGAGATTTCTAGTTATTTCAGTGTGGTTTTTTTGCACCTCTAAGTTTAGTTTTGAGGTATTAGTATTATTTTTTTTACGAGATAATGAAATACTAATATCATCTTGATTAAAAACTCTACTAAATATCACAAATTCATCAGCATCATGATTTATAATTCTGTTAAGTTGTGAACTTCTAAATGAGCGACTATGGGATAAAAAATAGATTGATTCAAGAATAGATGTTTTACCAGAACCATTTTTACCTACTATAAAGTTCATATCTTTATCAAAACTATAGCTTTTTGACTTTATATTTCTAAAGTTTTGTAGTTGTAAATTTGATATGTACATTTAGATAAATTCTAGGCTATTGGTGTAAATTTGTCTTTTTAGTATATCAGTATTTGACTGATAAATATCACAAAGTAGCTCAAAAATTTTAGGGATATTCAGTGGTGTATTTATACCATTTGAGTTAAATAGAGGCATATCTGGAGAATCTGTTTCTAGCACTAAACTTTGAATGGGTATATCTTTTAGTATATTGCTAAGTTTAGTTTTAGGGTGGGAAATTAATCCACCAACCCCAAGCTTGAAACCTAGGTCAATATAAGTTTTAGCGATATTCATATTACTGTTGAAAGCATGGATTATACCTCCATGAGTAAACTTGGTATCTTTGATAGTTTTTATAATCTCATTATGAGATTTCACACTATGAATAATCACAGGTTTTGCTAGATTTTTAGCAATACTTATCTGGGCCTTGAAAAAAATTAATTGTCTATCAAAGCTCTCAATTCGCTTATCTAAACCAATTTCGCCAATTAGCTTTGTATTTTGTACTATAGTATATTGCTCAAGCATATCCAAGTACTGACTTTCATGATTTTTTATAAAAATAGGGTGTAATCCAAATGCTATCTTTATAGATTTAAATTCTTGGTTTAGTTCAATGAGTTTATCCCAACTAGACTGTTGTGTAGCAGGATTTATAAACTGAGTGATATTGAGTTTATTGCACTTAGTTATAAGCTCATCTCTAAATGAATCAAAAACATCAAAATCTAAATGGCAATGAGTATCTATAAACATTCGTTGTTTTGTTAAAATATCAGTTTGATTAAGCTATAATACAACAAGTTATATATGGATTAAAATATACATCGTTTTATAAGGTTTGAAAATGAGTAATACGACAAACAATTTTTTATTTGAATTAGGCACAGAAGAGTTACCTCCAAAAGCACTTAAAGGCTTGGCTAAATCGTTACTTTCATCAGTTGAAAGTCAATTAAAGGATGCTGGAGTTGCTTTTGATGAAACAAAATGGTTCGCTTCACCAAGACGATTAGCTTTTATTATTGAGGATTTAGCTCAAAGCCAAGAAGACATCACAATTGAAAAACAAGGACCTTTAGTAAGCATTGCATATAATGATGCAGAGCCAACAAAAGTTGGTTTAGGTTTTGCAAAATCTTGTGGTGTTGATATTAATGAACTGGAAAGAATTGATACACCCAAAGGTGAGAAGTTATATTACAAAAGTATTCAGCAAGGGCAAAAAACTACTGAGCTTCTGCAAAATATAATTACAAAAGCTCTTAAACAGTTACCTATACCAAAAATGATGCGTTGGGGTAATTCAGAAGCTGAATTTGTAAGACCTGTGCATTGGGTTGTTGCAATGTATGGTAGTGATATCGTTGATATTGAGCTCTTTGGTAAGAAAGCTTCAAACCTTTCTTTTGGTCATAGGTTCCACGATCCAAAAGCTATAGCTATAAAATCTGCTTTTGAGTATGTTAGCTTACTTGCTGATGCTATGGTTGTAGTAGATTGGGATGAGCGTAAAGCTGAGATAATTAAACAAGCTAAAGCGGTAGCTAAACAAAATGGTTATAAAGTAGTTTTAGATAATGAGTTAGTTGAGGAAGTTTGTGCAATTGTAGAACACCCAAATGCAATGATGTGTAGCTTTGATGAAAGCTTCTTAAGAGTCCCACAAGAGGCGCTTATTTCATCAATGGAAGAGCATCAAAAATGTTTTGCTTTACTTGATGGCCAAAATAATCTAGTTGCGAATTTTATTACTATTTCAAATATTAAAAGTACAAAGCCTGAATTAGTAATAAGTGGTAACCAAAAAGTGATGAATGCTCGTTTAGCCGATGCAGCATTTTTCTATGATACAGATTTAAAAACATCTTTAGAGAGTTTGTTACCTAAGCTTGAGAGTGTAACTTTCCATAATAAACTAGGTAATATGCATCAAAAGGCTCAAAGACTAGCAAATACATCGAAAGAATTAGCAAAAATCAGTGATACAGATATAGAACAAAGCTATAGAGCAGGACTTTTAGCAAAAGCTGATTTAATCTCAGATATGGTTTTTGAGTTTACAGATCTACAGGGTATAATCGGTAAATATTATGCAAAAGCATATGGTGAGTCAGATGTAGTAGCTGATGCTATTGAGCAACAGTATTGGCCAAAATATTCTGGTGCTGAGCTACCTGAAACAAATTTGGCTAACTGTGTTGCATTGGCTGAGAAGCTAGACACTTTAGTCGGTATATTTGGCATAGGACAAAAACCCACAGGTAATAAAGATCCATTTGCACTGCGTAGATCAGCGATAGGTATTTTGCGTATTCTTAGAGATAATATAGATATTTCTTTAGAGCAAGTGATTGATATAGCTATAGAAAGCTATAAATGTATAAATGCTGTTGAACTAAGCTCAAACACTAAAGTTGAAGTGATAAACTTCTGTCTTGATAGATTGAAAAACCTATATAAAGAAGAGGGTGTTGCTACGGATATATTTGAATCTATTAGTACTACTAATTACGAGTCTATAAAAGATTTTGATGCTAGAGTTAAAGCAGTTATTAAATTTAGTCTGTCAGATAAGGCAAAGAGTTTAATAGCATCAAATAAAAGAGTTGCAAATATTCTAAATAAAAATGCAACAGATAGTTCTATAGCGTTTGATAGAGAAGCCTCAGAAAAAGCTGGTAACGCTTATGAGTTAGCACTAGTTGATAGTCTTGATGAGATTGAAAAAGATTTTGAAAAATATCTTAACAACCGTGAGTATAATTATGCTTTAGCTTTACTAAGTAGCATAGAAAAAGTTATAAGTGAGTTTTTTGATAATGTAATGGTTATGGATGAAGATCTTCAAGTTAGAAATAATAGAATAGCTTTACTAGCTAAGATTAGAAAGATGTTTGCATCAATTGCAGATATTTCTAAGTTATAAGGATTTTTTCAAATGAATAATCAAAAAAATGTTTTGGGTTCAAAATTACAAGCTTGCTGTTTTGAGCCGATGACAGGCTATTATCGTGATGGTTTTTGCAAAACTGAAACAGCTGATTTTGGCCTCCATACAGTTTGTGTGATTCTTACACAAGAATTTTTAGATTATACAGCTACAAAAGGTAATGATTTAAGCACACCTAACCGAGCGTTTGGTTTTCCAGGTTTAAAACCAGGGGATAAATGGTGTTTGTGTGCATTAAGATGGCTAGAAGCTTATAAGCAAGGAGTAGCTCCAAAAGTTATTCTAGAAGCTACTAATGAGCTAACGCTTGAAGTGATTAGCATTGAAACTCTTGAAAAAATGGCTCACAGTTAATCAATATAATTAAGCCTATCTTTTAACTCTACAATAAAATCAAACAAATTTTTTGTATGGATATTATCCTTGTTTGAGCCTATCCATAGTGATTGTAACTCAAAATCATTTTCACTTTTTGCATATTTGCGCAAATTAGTAGTATGATAATGTTGTATCGGAAAAGTGTACTCTCGAATAGAAGAATCTTTTATTAGAGTATTAGCGATACCTCGAGCATATTTGCCTGTTATATTGTTTGAAACTACAGTAGAGAAATTATTGCGAATATGGTTTTTAGTTTCTTTAGAAATATTGCTTTCATTAGTCATCATAAAAGCACTACCAAGTTGTATATAATCAGCACCTGCATTAAAGTAGTTTTGTATATTACTTATGCTAATTCCTCCAGCTGCGATGAAGCATTTTGATAGATATTTTTGTTTAGCACTTTTTAGAAGCTCAAGGGTTGTATTTTTGTTGATTTGATTGTGTAGAAAGCTAGCTTGATGTCCACCAGCTTCATTTCCTTGTATTATGATAATATCTATACCTTTGTCAATGGAGTATGCTATTTCATCAATAGAGGTCGCATTTGCTATTAGTTTTATACCGTGATTCTTTAGCTCTATAATTGCTTTATCACTTAAAAGACCAAAAGTCATACTAACTATTTTTATATCATATTTTAAGATTAGATTTATGTATGCATTTTCATCTATACTAGCAGGAACTTCAAACTCTACAGAGTTATTCTTATTTTTAATCAGGCTTGTTTCGAGAGATATTGCTCTTTGATTTTTTTGTAAAGTTTGAGATTTGTGGTTTTCAATGAATAGATTTAAACCTATAGCAGATTTATGACTGTTTAGCATTGAAAAAACATTTTTAATCATCTTTTCTAAGTTAATTAAACTTAGATACCCAGCCGGGATCATGCCCAAAAAGCCACTGTTGGCAATGTGTGCTATAAATTCAGCAGATAAGATATTACCTGCCATTGGTGCTTGGATTATCGGGTATTTTATGTTTAGAAGGTTATTTTTCATATTTTAGCAGTAATTTTCCTAGCTAAAAACTCATTTTCTGCAAATGCTTCAGCTATCCATGTATAACAATTAACAGCTTCATTGTAGTATTCTAAACCATATTTTTTAATAATCGTATCTTTTATTATAGTACTCTGCATGCGTTTAACAATATTATGGTTATAACGGGTATAATTTGTATTTTCATCAGATATTTGTATATTCTTAAACCCTAAGTTTTTAAATATTCCTCTATATTGTTTTTCAGTTGTTGGAAACAGTGATAAACCTTCTATTTCAGACATTTTGTCGATTTTTCCACCAAATCCGACACCATCTCGACTTAACCAATCAAAAATAATTATTTGACCACTTTTCCTTATGATTCGTGATAGCTCATTAAACAGAGTTGGCTTAGTTTTTAAAGGAACATGGACTAAAACACCATCAGACAAAATATAGTCAAAAAAACAATCTTCAAAAGGTAGGTTATCATTATCTTTATAAAGCAAGAATTTCACATTTTCTTGAGAGTATTTAAATGTAGCTGTTTTTACTAAGTATGGATTTATTTCTAAACCATAGTAATCAATTTGAGGAAACTTTTTAGCTAAATGTTTTGCCATACCTCCTAAGCCAAAACCTATTTCTAAAACTTTTTTATTGTTTAGGTTATATGGTTTTATTAAGTCATTAATAGCCTCTGTGCCACCTTCGGACATCAACCCTTCGCCATAGCAAAGTTCTAAAAATGTACAATAATCCTTATCATATTCATTAATTATTTTATCTATAAGCATTTAAAAAAGCATCCTCTAACTTAGTTGATGCTTTAGTTGCTCAGTATTTAATTTACCATGCCACTTAGAAATAATAATTGTACCAACAGTATTTCCGATCATATTTGTGATTGAACGACCTTCAGACATAAATCTATCTATACCTAGTATAATCACAATACCAGCTACAGGAACAGTCCCTAATGCACTTAAAGTACTAGCTAGGATTATAAACCCACTACCAGTAACGCCAGCAGCACCTTTTGAGCTAACAATCATAATAATTAACATAAATAACTGTTCTTGTAGTGTAAGATCTACACCTAAAGCCTGAGCAATAAATATAGCTGCTAACGATAGATATATAGCTGTACCATCTAAATTGAAAGAGTAACCAGTTGGTATAACAAGGCCGACAACAGATTTGTCACAACCAAGTTTCTCTAATTTTTCCATTAAATTTGGTAATACTGTTTCAGAAGAAGATGTTCCTAGCACGATTAAAATCTCAGTTTTTATATAGCCTAAAAGCTTAAAGATGTTTATACCACAATAAAGTCTTAAAATTAAACCCAATATTCCTAATATAAAAATTAAGCAAGTAGCATAAAAGCATAGTAATAAACCTAAAAGCCCAAAAAGAGTATCGGTACCATACATACCTATAGTGTAACCCATTGCAGCACATGCTGCTAAAGGTGAGTAGTACATGATTATATGAATGATTTTAAAAAATACTTGAGATAGAGATTGAATGCCAATAATTATTGGTTGAGCTTTTTCTCCATAAGCTACTAGACCCACAGCAAATAATATTGCCACAAATAGTACCTGTAAAATATCACCATCAGTAAAAGCACCAGCAAATGTATGAGGGATAATGTTCATAAAGAAGTCTTGTACGCTCTCCATATGCTCAACATTACCCATATAGGCTTTAGCACTATTTATATCTAGAGAGTTTGGATCTATATTTAATCCAATTCCAGGCTTGACTAAATTGGCAATAATCATGCCTATAGATAAAGCGACAATTGTAGTAGCGAAAAAATATAGTAGAGCGATACCACCAATTTTACCAACAGCCTTTAGATCACTCATAGCAGCTATGCCAGAGACTAGAGTTAAAAATATGATAGGAGCAATCATTAGTTTTATTAACTTAATAAATACATCTGCAAAAGGCTTTAAGCTAATGGCAATACTTGGAGCAAATATGCCCAGGATTATTCCAATAAAAATACCCACTAAAACTTGAGCATAAAGATGTTTAAATATTTTCATTACAATTTCTTAATTATAAAGTAGATATGATTACTAGAAAATATACATTAAGAATGGATAATAAGTAAATTATTTAAGAGTATTTTTTAAAAGTTGTTAAGCTATATATATTAGCATATATCAAAATCATAGCATTGTAGAATAGATTAAAAATAATTGCTTTACGAATCTCTTTTAGTTATTGAATCTAAGTCTTGATTTGTTTCAATAACTAAGGATTTATTTTATAGTGTAGCTATAGCCTCTATTTCAACGCGAACATCTTTAGGTAATCTAGCAACTTCAACACAAGAGCGAGCTGGAAAGTTATTATTAAAAAAAGCCCCATAAATATTATCTATGGTTTTAAATTCAACCATATCTTTTATAAATATAGTTACTTTAATAACTTTGTCTAAATTAGAGCCTGCAGCTTCTAATACAGCTTTTAAATTTTGCATACATTGAGTTGTTTGCTCTTTTATACACTCACCAACTAATTCACCATTAGGCTTTAAACCAATTTGTCCTGAGGTATAAACAAAATCATTCACAACAATTGCTTGCTCATAAGAACCTATTGCTTGAGGAGCATTTACAGTATTAATTTTTGTTTTTAGCATATTACATATCTCTCGCTATTTTGTAAGTTGGATCAATTTCTTCAAATACACAGTAAGGACCAGCATTTTTAAGAACTTTACGGCAGTCTTTACTTAGGTGCTTAACTGTCACTTTTTTACCTAAATCTAGGTATTTTTTTGTAATGTCGTCAATAGCTTCAGCCCCAGATATATCCATAACTCTCGAGTTTGCAAAATCAAGGACAATATTTTCGGGGTCAAAATTAATGTCTAATAAGCTTTTAAAAGAACCAGTAGAACCAAAGAATAGTGGACCGAAAAATTCATATACTTTAGTATTTTCATCTTCACGGTGTGTACGACTGTGAACTTGTGAACTTTTCCATGCAAAAACTAACGCAGATATTATTACACCAGAAATAACAGCTATAGCTAAATCTGAATAAACTGTAATAGCTGTAACAGCAACGAGTACAAATTTGTCAGAATTTGGCATATATCTAATGCGATTTACACTTTCCCATTCAAATGTGTTGATACAGACCATAAACATAATTCCTGCTAGGACTGCTACAGGAATGTATGAGATGTATCCTGACAAGGCAACTACAAAAGATATAAGTAACAAGGCAGCTGTAAGTGATGATAATCTACCACGCCCACCATTAGTGAAGTTAATGATGGATTGTCCTATCATAGTGCATCCAGCCATACCACCAAAGAAACCACAAGTAATATTACCAACACCTTGGGCAATACATTCCTGGTTACCATTGCCATGTTTTTCATCCATCTCATCTAGTACAGATAAAGTAAGTAATGACTCAATCAATCCAACTAAAGCAACAATAACTGCGAAAGGCAGTACTGTAATAAAAGATTCAGTAGTAATGTGAATATTTGGGATAGCGAAACTAGGAAAAGCTCCAGAAATATCAGCTAAGTCCCCAACGCTTTTTGTATCGACTTTAAATATAACAACAATAGCTGTTATTGCAATTATTGCAACCAAGCCCGAAGGTACTTTATCTGTAAATTTGGGTAGGAAGTAAACAATAAACATAGTTAGTAATACCAGGCCATACATCATAGGACCTTCGTGATGAAATAAAGGTATTTGAGCTAAAGCAATAACTATAGCTAGACCATTTACAAAGCCATACATCGCAGGTTGAGGCACTAAACGAATCAGTTTACCTAGACGAAGTAAACCTATAGTTATTTGGATAACACCAGCCATAATCGCACATAGTAATATATATTGTAATATATAGCTACTGAGCTCACCTGATGCTGTTAAGGATTGGAGCATTTCAGGTGATAGAGATGCTTTAACTTGTATGCCAAGTCCTACAAGCACAACTGCTACAGCACCAGTAGCACCTGAGACCATGCCAGGTTTACCACCAATTAATGCTGTAATTAGACCAAGTATAAAGGCTGTATATAAACCTACAGTAGGTGAGACTCCAGCGATAACTGAAAATCCTATAGCTTCAGGTATAAGAGCAACTGCGACAACAAATCCAGATAAAACATCAGATTTAACATTTCTGCCGATAAAGTTATTTTTATAGTCTAACAAAATTATTTCCGTTCTATTTTAGTGATTAAAGTAAGACTATAAAGATACCATAAAACTAAGTAGTAGTTAAGAGTGTTTTAGGTTAGCTTAGGAACTATCTTTAAATTACTCTTTAGAGGAGAAATGTTTTTTATATGCAACTATAAGAATTAATTGCATGATTATAAGAGAAGTAGATGTAAATATTAATTCCGCAGTGTTTTTAAAAATAGGGTAACAAAGAATCCCATAAACAAGTGATGCAAGAATAGAAATTGCTAAATATACATAAGATATGCGTAGCTTAAGTAGTGCTGCTAAAATTCCCATAATGATGAAAAGTATTTTAATAAACAAAGCTCCAAAACGAGCAGGGTCATCCCCAAAAGATATACCTGAGACTATGCATAAAGTATAGTAATAATAGCTCGAAACAAGTATGACACAAGTTATAATTATCATTGAGAGCTGTATGAAGGTAGCAGATTTGAAATTATTTACAGCATCATTTTTGTTATAAGTTAAAAAGCCAATTATTGCGAGTATGATAATAGATACTTGATCTAAAAAGTATCTCATACTATATATACTAATATGCTCTATAGGTATCATTGTTAGTATATAAGCAACTGTTGATAGTAAAAGTGCTAACCAAGCACTTTTAGAGTTTTTTGCTAGTGATACAATAAAAGCCAAAAAGGATACTTTATAAATAAATATTAAAAAATATATAAACATTTGATTATATAAGTAGATTTATTTTAGAGATATTATATAAGAAAAAGTTAGAAGAATCTATTTGAGATACATTACCAGCCAGTAACTTCTTTTAGTTTAGAACCTAGTTCAGCAGGTGATCTAGTGTAAGCAATACCTGCAGCTTCAAAAGCAGCAAATTTTTCTTCAGCAGAACCTGTACCACCAGAGATGATAGCACCAGCATGACCCATACGCTTACCTGGAGGAGCTGTAACACCAGCAATATAGCCGATTACAGGCTTAGTTACATTGTGCTTGATATACTCAGCAGCTTCTTCTTCAGCAGTACCACCAATCTCACCGATAAGGATGATAGCTTCAGTTTGAGGATCTTTTTCTAGAAGTTTTAAAGCTTCGATTTGGTTCATACCTGGGATAGGGTCGCCACCTATACCGATACAAGTAGACTGACCAAAACCAAGCTTAGTAGTTTGAGCAACTGCTTCATAAGTTAAAGTACCAGAACGAGAGATGATACCAACTTTACCAGGCTGATGTATATGACCAGGCATAATACCAATTTTACACTCACCAGGAGTGATAACGCCAGGGCAGTTAGGACCTACAACTTGTACATCTTTATCTTTTAAGTATTCTTTAACTTCTAGCATATCTAACGTTGGTACGCCTTCAGTGATTATAACTACAAGCTTTACGCCAGAGTCAACTGCTTCGATAACAGAATCTTTTACAAATGGAGCAGGTACATAAATTACAGATGCATCAGCACCAGTAGCAGCTACAGCTTCTTTCATTGTGTTGAAGACTGGTCTATCTAGGTGAGTTTGACCACCTTTACCAGGAGTTACACCACCTACGATTTGTGTACCATAAGCAATCGCTTGCTCTGAGTGGAATGTACCGTTTTTACCAGTAAAACCTTGTACTAAAACTTTTGTGTTTTTATTAACTAATACGCTCATTATTTAATATCCTTTTTAACTGTCTTTATTTAAATTACTTTAGAGATTTTACAACTTTATCAGCAGCATCAGCTAAACCTTCTGCAGGGATAAGCTTTAAGCCAGACTCTGATAAGATTTTAGAACCTAATTCAGCATTGTTACCTTCTAAACGAACAACAACTGGTACAGTTACATTTACTTCTTTAACAGCATCAATAATAGCTTCTGCGATCATGTCACATCTAACGATACCACCGAAGATGTTGATCAATACAGCTTTTACATTCTCATCATCTAAGATTAGTTTAAATGCTTCGATAACTCTTTCTTTAGTTGCGCCACCACCTACATCTAGGAAGTTAGCAGGCTTACCTCCATATAACTGGATGATATCCATAGTAGCCATTGCAAGACCAGCGCCGTTTACCATACAACCGATATTACCTTCAAGAGCAACATAGTTTAGCTCATGCTCAGATGCTTTAAGCTCTTTAGCGTTTTCTTGAGACTTATCTCTTAGAGCTAAAAGTTTAGGATGTCTGTATAGAGCATTTGAATCAAGATTGATTTTACCATCAACACATACGATCTCACCATTTTCTCTTACAGCAAGAGGGTTAATCTCAAATAGTGCAAAGTCACATTCAACAAATGCTTTGTAAGCACCTATCATAGTCTTTGTGAAGTCGTTGATTTGTTTGCCTTCTAAGCCTAGTTGAAAAGCAACATCACGAGCTTGGAATGGTTGAAGGCCTACTAATGGATCTACTTCTACTTTAAGAATTTTTTCTGGAGTGTTATGAGCTACTTCTTCAATATCTACACCACCTTCAGATGAAACCATAAATGTAACTTTACGGCTAGATCTGTCTACAACAGCACCTAAATATAATTCACGAGAAACTGGGTATACATCTTCGAAAATACCTACAGAATTTACAGGTTGACCATCAGCATCAGTTTGGAATGTAACTAGATTTGTACCGATAAGACTTTCAGCGACTTCACGTGCTTCCTGTGAAGATTTAACAACTTTTACACCGCCAGCTTTACCACGCCCACCAGCATGAACCTGTGCTTTAACAACAGCAAATTTACTACCGATTTGGTCAAATGCTTGAGCAGCTTCATTTGGATTATGAGCAACAATACCTTTTTGAACTTTTAAGCCGTAGCTTTCTAAAAGATCTTTAGCTTGATATTCATGTAAATTCATGGATTTCCTTCCTTATTTTATCGTTTGACGAAAATTTTAAAATATAACAACAAGATGATAGCGTATTTACTGTTGTTTTTCTAATACAAATACATTTAAATTTTGCTTTATATATTATCTTAAAAGTTTAAGTTAGGAAGTTATTTTTTAGCAAGATCCTTTTATTGGAATCAATTGATGTTTTTTTAAACTACATTTTTTTGCAAAAATTAAAAAAATACTTATAAAACAGCTTTTAAAAATGTATAGTGATATTTATCTGAATTGTGTTAAATTTTATTCAAAAGGTTTTTCTATGCTTAAAACTCCATTATATGACTGTCATGTGAATGCAAGTGCTCGCATGGTAGATTTTTCGGGTTGGTCAATGCCGATAAATTATGGTTCACAAATCAAAGAGCATGAGCTTGTTCGTACAAGTTGCGGTATCTTTGATGTGTCACATATGCTTGCTGTAGATATAGAAGGCAGAGATGCTGAGAATTTCTTGCGCAACATACTTGCTAATGATGTAAAGAAACTTCAAGTAAATCACGCGCTGTATGGCTGTATGCTTAATGATGATGCTTGTATTATTGATGATTTGATAACTTATAAGGTTGCTGATAATCACTTTAGAATAGTTATCAATGCTGGTAATAGAGAGTCTGATGTAGCTTGGTTTAGAGAAAACTCAAAAGATTTTGATGTGGCTATTACAACTTGTGAAGATTCTGCAATTATAGCAGTACAAGGACCTAATGCTAAAGATATAGTTGCTAAATCAGTAGGTTCTAGTATCGCAAGTGAGCTTGTAGAGTTAAAACCATTTAGCTTTAAATTAGATGGTGAGTGGATGTATGCTCGCACAGGCTATACAGGCGAAGACGGTTTCGAGATAATCTTACCACAAAGCAAAGCAGTAAATTTTTGGAATGCGTTGCTTGAGAATGGGGCTGAACCAGCTGGTTTAGGTGCTAGAGACACTCTGAGGCTTGAAGCAGGTATGCACTTATATGGTCAAGATATGAATACTCAAACTACACCACTAGAAAGAGGTTTGGGTTGGAGTGTGGATTTATCTGACGAAGATAGGGAGTTTAACGGTAAGAAAGCGTATCTTGCTAAAAAAGCGCAAGGTGTAAAAACTAAGTGGGCTGGTGTAGTGCTTCATTCAAAAGGTGTACTAAGGGCTGGCCAAGAAATAGACTTTGATAATGGTGAAAAAGGTTATATTACGAGTGGTAGTTTCTCACCAAGCTTAAAAGTGGCGATAGCATTAGCATATATACCTAAAGAAGGAGCTAATCCTAAAGTGAATATCAGAGGTAAAGAGCTTGATGTAGAAGTTACTAAGCCTAGATTTGTCAAAAATGGTAAGTCACTGCTATAGCTAAATGATTGTAGAGATAGTGTCAAGTACATTGTGCTATCTAGTAAATAAGTAAAAAAAATAAGATAAATACATTTCAATATAATGGAGGAATAAATATGTCTGATATACCTAGTGAACTAAAATACACAAAGAGTCATGAATGGATAAAAGTTGATGGTGATGAAGTAATTGTAGGTATTACTGAGCATGCACAATCACTTCTGGGCGATCTTGTATATGTTGAGTTACCAGAGGTTGGAGATGAGTTTTCTACAGGTGATGATGCTTGTGTAGTTGAATCTGTAAAGGCGGCTTCTGATGTTTATTCTCCAGTGGCAGGTGAAGTTATAGAGATAAATGATTCAGTATCTGATGATCCAGCACAAGTTAATCATAGTCCTTACAGTGAAGGTTGGTTATTTAAACTTAAAGTATCTGATGAATCAGAGTTGAATGCTCTTATGTCAGCTAGTAGCTACTCAGAAATAATTGCTGATTAAATACTTATCACATTTAAAGTTATAACTAATAGTTAAACATCTATACATAGGAGATAGTATGTCTTTTATTCCGCATAAACCTGAGCAAATTAAAGAAATGCTCGGTATAATTAAAGCAGATTCAGTTGATGATTTATTTGATGAGATTTTACCAGAGCTTAGAGCCGATAAGCTTGATATAGCTGATGGTATCTGTGAAATAGAACTAGCTCGCGTTGCTAAAAAAAGAGCATCTAAAAATAAAGATTTAGTAAATTTTATCGGTGCTGGTGCTTACACGCATCACATACCTGCAGCTATATGGGATATAGTTGCTAGAGGAGAGTTTTATACTGCATATACGCCGTATCAAGCAGAAGCTTCTCAAGGTGGCTTACAAGTAATTTATGAATACCAAACAATGATAGCTTCTCTTACAGGTATGGATGTATCAAATGCTTCTATGTATGATGGTGCAACTGCTCTTGCAGAATCTATCTTGATGGCTATTCGCTCAAACAAAAAAGCAAAATCACTAAAAGTACTAGTTGCAGATGCTTTGCATCCGACTTACTTAAAAGTGGTAGACACTATAACTAAGCACCAGGATGTAGAAGTTGATGTTGTTAGCTTAGACTTGAAAGAAGGTAAAACTTCTGTTGATGCTTTAAAAGCATTTGAAGATAACAAGTACGCTGCTGTAGTTATTCAAAGTCCTAACTTCTTAGGTCAAATTCCAGATGTGGATGGCTTAACTAATTGGGCACATAATCATGGTGCTTTAGTTGTAGCGGTAACTAATCCAGTTTCATTAGCAATGCTAAAACCACCAGTTGAATGGGGCGAAAGCGGAGCTGATATAGTTTGTGGTGAAGGTCAGCCATTAGGTGTGCCTTTAGCTTCTGGTGGTCCATACTTTGGCTTCATGACTTGTAAAATGGCTTTTGTACGCCAAATGCCGGGTCGTATCGTTGGTAGAACTGTGGATTTAGATGGTAAAGAAGGTTTCTGTCTTACTTTACAAGCTCGTGAGCAACATATTCGTCGTGCTAAGGCTACTTCAAATATCTGTACTAACCAAGGTTTGATGGTAACAGCTGCTACTATTTATATGAGTTTGATGGGTGCTGAAGGTTTGTCTCGAGTTGCTGAGAATTGCCATGTAAATACTAATAGCCTAGCAAGTAAACTTGTATCTTTAGATGGTGTGAGTGAGAGATTTGATGGCGTTCGTTTCCATGAAGCGGTTATTGATTTACCAATTAAGGCAAAAGATTTTGTTAAAGCAATGGCTAGTGAAGGTTTTGATGCTGGATTTGACTTAGGTCAGTTTGATGAAAGCTTACAAAATTCAATAATGATTTGTTCAACAGAAATTCATAGTGATTGTGACCATGATGAGTATGTTGCTGCAGCTAAGAAAGTAATTGAAAAAATATTAAAATCTGGTGTAGGAGGTTAAGAAATGGTTATTTTTGAAAAAACTCGTGGTCATAACTCTCCTGCAGTTATTCCTAAAAAAGCTGATGGTGTCTCAAAAATTCCAGAAAGTATGCTTCGTGCTAAAAAGCCGATATTACCACAACAGGCAGAGCTTGATGTAGTAAGACATTATACTCAGCTTTCACAAAAGAACTTTTGTATAGATACTAACTTCTATCCATTAGGTTCGTGTACGATGAAGTACAATCCTCGTGCAGCTCATAAGTATGCTTCACTTTCAGGGTATTTAGACAGACATCCGTACTCAGCTAATGAAAGCGTACAAGGTACATTAGAGTGTATGTATGACCTTCAAGAGCTTATCAAAGAGCTTACAGGTATGACAGGAGTATCTTTAGCTCCTATGGCTGGTGCTCAAGGTGAGTTTGCTGGTGTGTCTATGATAAAAGCATACCATCACAAACGCGGTGATTTTGAAAGAAATGAAATCATCGTTCCAGATGCTGCACATGGTACAAATCCAGCTACAGCAAAAGTTTGTGGCTTAAAAGTTATCGAGATACCTACTAAAAAATGTGGCGATATCGATATGGAAGCTTTGGAAAAAGTACTAGGCCCTAAGACTGCAGGTATTATGCTGACAAATCCATCTACTGTAGGTGTGTTTGAAAGAAGTATCGGTACTATTGCTAAGATGGTACATGAAGCTGGTGGTTTGCTTTACTATGATGGTGCAAACTTAAATGCAATTATGGGTAAAGCAAGACCTGGCGATATGGGATTTGATGTACTTCACATGAATTTACACAAAACTTTTGCTACTCCTCATGGTGGCGGTGGTCCTGGTGCTGGTCCTGTAGCTGTAAATGACAAGCTAAAAGAGTTTTTACCTATTCCAACAGTTGGTAAAAAAAATGGTAGTTTTGCATGGCTTACAGAAGAAGATGTACCAAACTCTATCGGTAGATTATCAGCATTTAACGGTAATATCGGTGTGCTAATGCGTGCATGGATTTATGGTGCAATGCTTGGTGGTAACGGCTTAACTAAAGCATCTGAAATGGCTACGCTAAATGCTAACTACATTATGGCTCGCCTAAAAGATGAGGGCTTTACTATAGCTTATCCTGAAAGAAGAGCATCGCATGAATTTATCGTAACGCTAAAACCAGAGCTACAAAACTATGGTGTAACAGCTACTGATTTTGCAAAATGCTTAATCGACAGAGGTGTACATGCTCCGACTATGTATTTCCCACTCTTAGTACCAGAATGCTTACTTATAGAGCCAACTGAAACTGAAAATGTAGACAGCATGGAGCAGTTTATCAAAGCTATGGTAGAGATTCGTGATATTGCGAAAGAAAATCCAGAGTATTTAAAAGGTGCTCCGTATAACTTACCAGCTCGTCGCCTAGATGATGTGAAAGCTGCTAAAGAGCTTGATATCGTTTGGCAGCCAAAATAATTT
Organism: Francisella adeliensis; assembly: GCF_003290445.1. Taxonomy (NCBI): domain Bacteria; kingdom Pseudomonadati; phylum Pseudomonadota; class Gammaproteobacteria; order Thiotrichales; family Francisellaceae; genus Francisella; species Francisella adeliensis. The sequence goes on from NZ_CP021781.1 coordinate 766,876, forward strand.
TCTCTATAATCATTTGTATATTTGTCTAATAACTACATAAAATGTATATATCCATAAAGACGCGTCATTATTATCAGAGAATGGGGTGTCTCTAGAGATAAAATATTATTAATAAACATTTATATTCAAAGGGGAAATCAATGGAAGTGAAACTAATCACTAGAGAAAACTATGAAGAGCTCATTGAAGTTTGGGAAGGTTCAGTCAGGGTAACTCATCATTTTTTGCCTGAGGAAAACATTCTTGAATTAAAACCTCTCATTTTACAGCATTATTTTGATGCAGTAGAGCTTCGTTGTATCACCAAAAATGGTGAAATAGCTGGGTTTGTTGGTGTTGCAGATGCTAACATCGAAATGCTATTCGTAAGTCCAAAGTATTTTAGACAAAATATCGGTAGCCAACTAGTAAATTATACCATAAACCATCTGGACGCTTCAAAAGTTGATGTAAACGAACAAAACTCAAAAGCAATTGAGTTCTATGAAAAAGTAGGGTTCAAAAAAGTTGGACGCTCTGAATTGGATGGTCAAGGTAATCCCTTTCCACTAATCCATATGGAATGGAGTGGAATATAAAAACTGTTAGCTCAAGATACTGAGAAGTATTTTCAAAGAGCTAGATATTGTGAGGCAACCTAGGTAGTTTTTCTATATAATCATTTGTAGATTTATTTATAACCACACAAAAATGTCTACAAAACTCAATATTATCAAAACTTTTTTTGTTATAAATGTACTTTTTTCTATAACTTCATGTATTTATTATCAGAATGAATTGTTTGGAAGTCTAGCAATATTTTTTTCTGCTTTATCACTGACTTTAAGCATACTAATTGAGAAAAGGATATTTAACTCAAGCCTATTTTTATTTTTATCAACTTTGCCTATTTATCTGATAATTCCACTTTACCAAAATCCAATGTTTGCCACTCTTGTAATTGCTTTGGTTATATCTGTTTTGATATATGGAAAACAAGTTTTTAGGTTGTTTAGTTTCGGGAAGGTTAAAGATGTTAGGATTTGGTTTGCTATAGCATTTGTGGCTGTTATAGCATCTAGTAGTTTAGTTTTATGGGGATTGTGGGCAGATAATTTAGGTGTGGGAGCTCCAACTATAACTGAGTTAAAAAGGCATAGTACTATTTTGTTACTACTAGTAATTCCTTTGATAACACTATTAAATGCAATAGTAGAAGAGATTGTATTTAGAGGAATTCTCCAAACAGAATTAAGTGATATTTTCGGTATTTCAGTAGCTATATTCTTACAAGCATTTCTTTTTGCAGGCTTTCATTACGCAGGCGGTTTTCCAAATGGATTGATTGGCTTTGGTATGACTTTTGTATATGCTGGTGCTTTAGGGGTTATGAGGCATAAAGTAAAAGGTTTACTAGCACCGATAATCACTCATTGGCTAGCAGACTTAACTATAGTTATATTTTTGTGGGTTTGTTTTTAGATAAATTAAATAACAGGGTGATTTTCTAACTCTACCTTAATGAGTAGATGAAATGTTATATAGTACCAAAAAGAGCATTAGAATTTGATGTATAATATTTTAAGAAAAATAAAAAGCAGTAGCTTTATATAAAGTTCCATTAAAAAAATCATATCAGTTCGTTTTCTTTGCTTTTCTATTTTAGAAAAATACATTATTATATATGGTTAGCGTTTACGATTAATATTTTTATTTATAACAAGAGGTACTTAAATGAACTATCTAGATTTTGAATCAAAGATAAAAGAAGTTGAAGACAAAATCACATCTTTATCACATATATTTGAAGATGAAAAGACAGATAAAGAATTACAAAGGCTAAATAAGAAAAGACTAGAATTTATGGAATCTACATATTCTAAGCTGACTGACTGGCAAGTAGTACAATTATCTCGTCACCCAGATAGACCATATTTTAAAGATTTATTGCCTCTTGTATTTACAGATTTTCAAGAGCTTCATGGCGATAGAGCCTTTGGTGATGATTTAGCTGTAATTGGTGGTTTAGCAAAACTAAATAACCAACCAGTAATGGTTATAGGCCAAGAAAAAGGGCGTGATACTAAAAGTAAGATTAAACACAACTTTGGTATGATGCATCCAGAAGGTTATCGTAAGGCTCTAAGACTTATGAAATTAGCTGAGAAATTCAATATGCCTGTAGTTACATTTATAGATACTCCAGGAGCTTATCCAGGAATTAAAGCAGAAGAGCGTGGCCAAAGTGAAGCTATTGCTAGAAACCTTTTTGAGATGAGTGCTCTTAAAGTACCGGTAGTTTGTACTGTTATAGGTGAAGGGTGTTCAGGCGGAGCTTTAGGTATAGGTGTTGGTGATAAACTCCTTATGCTTCAATATAGCTATTTTGCTACTATATCTCCAGAGGGGTGTGCTTCTATACTTCATAAAACTGCAGAAAAAGCTTCTGAAGTTACACAAATGATGAATATTACTTCTAATAGACTTAAAGAGCTTAAAATAGTCGACGGTGTAGTACCTGAGCCATTAGGTGGAGCGCATAGAGACTATGGGGTAACTGCTGAAAACATTAAAAAAGCTCTTTCAGCAGAAATTAAAGAATTAAGTAAAATGTCTGTAGAGCAAAGAAATTCTAAAAGATATGATAAATTAATGTCATTCGGACAGTTCAAAGAAGCATAAAAGCTTTTCTGTGAAGTCATGAGCCTAAAAAATATAAAATCCCAAAAAGGTTTTGGGATAGTAGAATCAATGTTATCGGCAATGATTCTACTTTTTGTATTATCTTCAGGCTTTATACTTTTAAATAGTGTTTTAGTTAGTATCGCACTAGATAATAAGAAAGATGAAATCTCTAGTACTTTGGATGAGCGAGTAAGTATCTATCGTCTTACAGGCGTTTTTGATGATAAGCCTACTAAAAATGGAATTGAGTTCAAAAAAACTGTAATTATCGAACAAGAGAATGAATCAATACCGGAGGAGAAATCAGAAGAAAAATCTGTTAATAGATTTAAAGCTTTAAGTGTTGCTGATATCAAGAAGATGGCAGAAAAAGCCGATAAAAAAGCACAAAAAGCAGAAGATAATGATGTCAATATCGTATATAAGATAGTAAATATCGCAGCCTTTGATGATACTATGGGAGTTGCTGATAGAATAAAAATTGTTGAAAGAGAGGTTGTGAAAAATGAAAGCGATGAAGTATAAAAAGATCGCTGGATTTACTTTGCCAGAGTTAATGGTCTCAATGGTTATAGCAGCCCTTGTAATGGGAATGGCTTTGAATATTTATATAGATATGAAAAATCAATATAACAAGCTTGATAAAAAACATCAGATGAATACAAAGCAGTTGATGATTAAGCAAATATTTTATAATGCTATCGGTGGAGCTGGATTTGCGTCAAAATATGGAGATATGTATCAAGGCCTTGTGGATAACTCCGGGGATAACTTTGGTGATATATTTGGTAAAACAGGTATTATAACTATAGGAAAGTCTCCAATAACTAATATGCCAAGCTTACCAGGAGATTTAAAGCTTGATTCAGAACAGTGCAAACAAAAGCAAAAAGATAATAAAAACTTAGAAAGTATGAGTATCTATACTGAACTTCACTGTGTTCAACCAAAAACTGACTTTATAATGATTCAGCGAACGACTCTTGATTCTTCATTGAAAACGAACTCATCAAATAATATTTTTAAGTTAAATGAATTTAGAAAGGATGTTTCTCCTGAACAAGATATCAAAGCGAATGATTACTTAGTGCTTTGTAATGCCACAGAATGTGAGTTAGAAAAAGTATCAGCTATTACAGGAGATTTTGTCTCAACTAGTCAGCGAATTGAAGACAAATTTAAAGAGAGTGATTATGTCGGGAAGTATATATTAGAAACATTTTTTATAGCAGATACAGGTCGTAAAGATAGGTATAATAAAGAAATCTACGCACTTTATGAGTTTGTGAAACAAGGTCCGGATGATACCTCGGCTTATGAGCTTATTGATGGGGTTAGTGATTTAAGCATCAAATATGTTTTTAACAAAGATATAAAACAGGGCGATTCGACTATAAAATGGCAGAAGATAAAAGACAAATTAATTATCGTTAGAAGTGATAAAATAGCAGCGTTGAAATTATCGTTTAAAGTTGACGGTAAAGAATTTAGTAAAATTTATTTAATGGGCACAACATAAGTCATATATGAAATTTAAGAGTATCAAAAATTCTGGTTCTGCTTTGCTTATGGCATTAATTTTTGCTTTTGTAGTTATGGTAATGCTTACAGGATTGCTTTATTCATTTAGAATGGGTTTACTTACAACAAAAAGCATTGTTAAAAATAGTAATGAAAAGGTTTTAGGTGAAACCTATGTTTCAAATATTCAAGATGATATAAATTTTACTAAGACAAATGAATATATCATTGGGAATAGTAAATTTGAGATAGTTGTAGATGAAGATGATGTCACATCATTTTTTCCAAAAAATGGTAATGCTAGATTATATCAAGGGCAACAATATATGAGTTTCAATGATATATATAAAGCATATAATCGTGGTGGTGATAAAGTAGATTTAACCAAGAATATTATCTATAACGCAGCTATAGATAATATTTATCAAAATTTTGATGGCGATTACATTCCTATAAATGTTCCTATGATAAATGTTTCTGCAATAACTGAACCACAGGCAAAAAGCTATAGACTTTCTGATGGTGAAATAGAGGAAGACTATAAAGGGTTTATTGGCTTTATTCAGGTTCAAAATCAACAAATAAGTATATTTACTAAAAATGCAAAGATAGGTGTACCAATTCCAGAAGGTATGGACTCTGAGTTTAAGGTTAAAGTTGGTTGGAATCTTGAAGGTGGGAAATGGAGCCTACATCTTATAATTCATGATACAAATAAACTTTTTACAACAAGTATAAGCTTAGAAGATATTCTTGCTGATGAGGTTAAGGGTTTAGAAGAGGATAATGAGCAGTTAGGTAATGAAATAGGTAATTGGAAGCCTGTTTCAAATGGAGATTCTAGTGGTGGCAGTATTGGTGGACCTTTTATTAAAGAGAATATTTTTGATGTTGCTTGGTATTATGAGGAAAAAGATTCCCCCCCACAAATAGTTATTATAAGAAAAGCTGATCAGAAAAAAGGTTCTATGGAAATATTAGAGGCTTATTATTCAATATATTCAACTTCTGATAAACAATATAAAATGAAGCTTGGCGGTAAACTAAATATCAAGCGAGAGTTGACAGAAAAAAATATTAAACTACTTGTACCTGACTTCACAAATAACTTTGATGCAAATATGGCATTAATTATTCATCCTGATAATAACAGCAAAACTTTAATGCATATAAGTGATTTTAACTATAATGGTGATCATAGGGTTGGAAAAAGTTTAGATACTTATATTGATGGTGAAAGTGTTGGTGAGCCAGTAATTGTTTCAAAAAATAATGAATCAATATATATAATTACTTATGAGCCTGAAAAATTACATCGCTATGAGTATAAGAAAGGTTATGGAAGTTTTGAATCTTTAGAGTATGGTGAAAATGGTTTAGAGAAAGAATTTGAGTTTGAAAAAGATGAATCTCAGCCTAAACCTCCACCAAAACCAAAGCGTCTTGGGCAGAATAAAAATGATGAGGAAGAGGAAGATAGTGATGATGGGATACAGTTAGTAGTTCCTAAGTTTGGTTATTTGTTTGTATTTACAAAAGACAAGGTCATGCAATTAAATTATGATTTTGATATTTTACAAACAATTGATTTGGATAGTGCAGTAAGCCCACAAATATTAGCAGATATAGATTCTGTGAAAAATACAGTAAATAAGATTTATATCCAAACAACAGCTCTTGATATGAAAGCTCAAGAAATTAAAGATGAGCTTGGAGATGAAGATGCACCAGAAGATAAGAATGAGGTTAAAGATAACTCAAAAGATAAAAAGAAAAGTCAAACTAGAGAAAGTAAGTTGGCTGAAATTAAAGCTAAAAAAGAAGCAGATAACAAAGATGATGAAGAGGAAGCTCTTCCAGAAAAAATATATTTAGATAGTAAGTATCTTTATCCACTAGGAATAGTTAAGCAGACAGTATTATGAGCATATTAAAGAATATAAACACAGAATTACGTAATGATAAAAGTATCAATCTAGATAAAATGAATATATCTGATGCTATTAGTTTGATGATAAATGAAGAATATAGTGTTATTGAAGCATTAAAAGATCAACATTCAAATTTAGTAGATGTTATAACTCATACAGCAAAAGTATTAGAAAACGGTGGTAGGATTATTTATGTAGGTGCTGGGACAAGTGGTCGTCTTGGGATATTAGATGCTGTTGAATGTCCACCAACATTTAGTGTTGATTATAACACTATAGTTGGATTAATAGCTGGTGGAGAGAGAGCATTTATTGAGGCTCAAGAAGGTGCAGAAGATAATCCTATATTTGGTGAATCTGATTTGATAAATATAGATCTTAGTTCTAAAGATATAGTTGTAGGGATAGCTGCTAGTGGTAGAACTCCTTATGTAATTGGAGCATTAAAGTATGCTAACTCTATAAATGCAAATACTGTAGCTATAAGTTGCACTAAAGATGCTAAAATTTCTGAATTTGCGAATCATAATGTTGAAGTTGTACCAGGTCCTGAAGTTTTAACTGGCTCAACTAGACTTAAATCTGGAACAACACAAAAACTTATATTAAATATGATATCAACATTATCAATGGTTCAGATTGGTAAAGTATATGAAAACTTGATGGTTGATGTCAAACCTACAAATGAAAAGCTTGTTGAAAGGGCTAAAAATATAGTTTGTCAGGCTACAGGTGTCAGCTATGAAGTCGCACAAGAATATTATGAAAAAGCTAATAAATCAGTCAAAATAGCAATTGTTATGATACTTAATGATTGTGATTATAAGCAAGCTTTGGCAATATTAAAGAATAATAAGAATTTTATAAAGAGATAAGCATTATGAAAAAGATTATTTCTATAATGACTGCTGTATTTTTAGTACATGGTGTTTTTGCTGAAAAAGTATATGAAACGGATGCAGATGGCGTGGCTAGTTTTTCAAATAATAAAACAAAGGGTGCAAAAATAGTTAACTTGAATCCTGATTCTGTAACTGTTTTCTCAGCAGCGACTGAACTTAAAAATGAACCAAGTTACTTAAATAAGTCAGCATCTTATTATAAAAGACCATATGGTTATAGTGATACTCTTCAAGGGTCATTTCCCGAGCAGCTGACAGATAATTATTTTGATTTCTATGGGCGGAATCATCATTATGAAAGTTTAATGAGTTCTACACATAATAGTGGTTTTTATGATAGTAAAGGAGCAAACAATAATCGATTGAGAAATAACTATTAATATCAAGTTTTCTGAGGTTAACAAGCCTCGTCATTAGCAGCTTTTTTAATGATTTTAGGAGGATAAATCCAGTTTAAGACTAACTTCAAAGTTGATCCTTGAAGAAGTATTGATAAGACCACAACAGTATATGTAATTCCAACTATCATGTTTCCCTCATCAGGAAGTGATAATGCTAAAGCAAGAGAAATACCTCCTCGGACACCTGACCAAGCTACTAAGACATTATCTTTAGTCGAGCTATGAGAGAGTTTTTTATCAATTAATGTTATAGGTATAGAAACACTAATAAATCTTGAAATCGTTACAATAAATATTCCCGCAACACCTATCCAAAAAGCATTTATATTAAATGGTATGCTTGTTAGTTCAAGACCTATTAGGATAAATAAGAATGAGTTGAGCATGTTATCTATTACCATCCAAAAGTTATCTAACTTACGGACTTGTTCAGGATTTACATTTTTACGGTCTGAAAGGCTATTACCAATAAACAATCCAGCTACTACCATTGATATAGGTCCAGATACATGTAAGCTATGGGCAATTACATAGCCCATACTGGCAATACCTAGAGTTAAGAAAATTGATGTCTCAGAATCTTCATTGGTATTTAAAAAGATTAAAGCAGTTTTTGCAAAAATATAACCAAGAAGTATACCGCCACCTGCTTCAATGGTAATTTGCTTTGATATGGTCCAGATAAAGTCAAAATTACTAACTGATATTGCATTACCAAAATCACCACCACTACCAAAGAATACAATATTTGAAAGTACTACAAAAAGGACAATTCCAGTTGCATCATTAAATAAGGACTCGCCAACGACTCGAGTTTTAAGATGTTTAGGGATTGTTTTGTTGCCTGCGAGTGTGCTAATTACTGCAATAGGGTCAGTAGGTGATATTAGAGCACCAAATACTAGACAATAACCAAAACTTAGCTCCACACCTACTAGTTTACAAAATCCATAAATTAAAAGGGCTGTTGATCCAGCAGATAAAAATAAACCAACACTAGCCAACCCAAATATTGCTTTTAATTCTTTTTTTAAATCAATCATATTAAAATGTAATGCATTAGCAAATAATAAAAATGACAGCATTCCATCTAAAACAGTAGTTTTAAAATCAAAACTAGATAAGGCGACTACTAAGAAGTTATCTTTAGATAAAAATGAAGCACATAGAGCAGAAAAAGTTATTGAAAGTACCGTTAGTCCTATAGCTTTAGGAAGTTTTAAAAATTTGGTGTTAATATAGCTCATCATGGCAGCTACTACAGTGAGTAAGCTAAATAAAAAATATTCATTCATGGTGTTTTATCCTTATAAAAAGTGGCTTTAAAGGCCACAGCTATATTCCCAGCTACAAGCTTTGGAAAGTTCTAGCATAATATTATCTTTATCTAAAAAGTTATCTTTTGAATTCGCAAAAGATTCACTTCCAAACATAAAAGTTTGGTTTTCTTGTTCTAATTGTATTATTTTTTGACTATCATGTGTAGTGATAGTTTCAAATTCTTTTTTTGTAAAATGAATACATGGCTGACATTCTTGACTCCTAAATACTGGAGTGAAAGGTAAATCAGATATGTACTGCTGAATATCAGCAAACGATTTATCTAAAAGAGGGTATTTTAATTCACGATAATCATATTTTTCTTCTTCATCTAGGTTTTTAAGTAAAGATGATGCTAAAGATAGATCTTTGCGGTGGCTAAGTAAAATAGTTGCCTCACAATCGGGATCTATTTCATCAATTTCAGTTAGTAATGTAATACCTTTTAAGAATCCTGCACACCAGCTAAATTGCTGAGAAGGAAATTGTTTACGGGCTGTAACTAATTCTTGAAATGAATTTTCGGATTTTAAGTGTGAGTATTTTATATTTGATTTATCAAGCCAATTAAAGACTTTTTCAAGATAGTCACTCCAATCACTCGAAGCAAAGCCAGTATCTACAGAGAGTACATAGAAGTCATTATTTAAGTTTTCTTTCGCCCAACAAATAAGAGCTAAAGAGTGGATACTATAGTTTGCAATTATGAAGTTTTTTGAGGAATTATTCATTCTATATTCCTATAGCATTTTTTATCTCTTCTAGTTTTTTTATTGCAAGTGGTCTTGTTTTACTGGCTCCTTTAGCAAGTATATCTTCAACTACTTTAGGATTGTTTATCAGATAATCATATTTTTCTCGTGATTCAGCTAAGAATGTATTTATTTTCTCAAATAAAATCTGTTTAGCATCTCCCCAGCCCAATCCACCAGTTATATATTGCTGCTCTAAATTTTTAATTTCAGACTCTTCTGCAATTGCTTTATAAATTGCAAACACAGTACAGTTAGTTGGATCTTTTTTTTCTTCAGGTAGTTGAGAATTTGTGATTATTTTCATAACCTGTTTTCTAAGCTTCTTTTCAGTAGAGAATATCGGAATAGTATTATCATAACTTTTAGACATTTTCCGGCCATCTAAACCAAGTATGGTTTGACCATCTTCATTAGTGTAAGCTTGAGGTAAAACCAATGTTTGAGTTTTATATATATGGTTAAATCTATTTGCAAGGTCTCGAGCTATCTCTATATGTTGAATTTGGTCTTTGCCAACAGGGACAATCTCTGCATCAAACATTATAATGTCAGCTGACATTAATACAGGATAGTTAAACAACCCCATAGTTATGCCTTTATCTGGATCTGAATTATTTGCTTGGATATTTTGGTCAGCAAGAGCTTTATATGCGTGAGCTCTATTTAGTAAGCCTTTTGGAGCAACAGTAGTAAGTATCCAATTAAGTTCCATTATTTCTGGAATATCTGATTGGCGATAGAAAAAAGAGTTGTCGGGATCAAGTCCAAGAGCTAACCATGAACAAGCGATTTCATTAATGTATTGTAATCGAAGTTTTTTATCCCAAAGTTTTACTAGTGAGTGTTGATCTGCAATGAAGTACATACACTGGTAATCTTGATTTAAAGACATTTCTATAGCAGGCTTAATTGCACCAATATAGTTACCAAGATGAGGAGTTCCAGAGGGAGTTATTCCTGTTAAAATAATTTTTTTAGACATATGTAAATTACTAGTGATATTTTACTTGAAATTTTAACATATTGAATGCTTTTAGATAAGTAATATTATGTATGTAGATTAAAATATCTTGGAGCGGGAAACGAGGCTCGAACTCGCGACCCCAACCTTGGCAAGGTTGTGCTCTACCACTGAGCTATTCCCGCAAGAATTCTTAATGGCACACCCAAAGGGATTCGAACCCCTAACCGCTCGGTTCGTAGCCGAGTACTCTATCCAGTTGAGCTATGGGTGCAATTAAGTGATGACAATTATAGATTTAAAAAATTAGTTAGTCAAGTTAGTTATGTCATTAATTGTGTCAATAAGCTTATCTTCTAATTCTTGGTCAGATAAACTTGTATTATCAATAACAAAATTAGCCATTTTTTCTCTTTCAGTATCAGATATTTGTAAGTTTATGAAAGCGGTAGCTTGTTGACGATCTTTATTATCTCTTTCCATTAATCTTTGAACTCTTGTTTCAAAGTCTGCTTTAATTACGATTACTTTTTTTACATAACTGTAGTGCTTGATGTTATAAGGTGCTAGTAGAGGAATATCTACAATAGTCATAGAAGAAGAGGATTCTTTTACTTGTTTTTTTATTTCTCTATTAATTACAGGATGTAGATAATCTTCTAGCCATTTTTTTGCTTCGCGCGACTCAGTAATAATTGATCTAAGCATTGCACGATTTATATTTTTATTCATTATGACATCACTGCCAAATTTTTCTGCTATTTTTTTTATAACTGTGGGTTTTTTTGTAATTTCTCTACTGATAGTATCAGCACACACGACAGTTAAGTCTAGTTTTTCGCGTAAAATTTCTGTAGCTTTAGATTTACCACTAGCTATACCGCCTGTTATTGCAATAGGATAAGTATTTATAATTGACATGTTTTTTGATTATAGGTATTTTATGAGCTAGTATTCTAATCTTTTTTTCTTTGAAAGTCATATTTTTTTGCTTAAAATTTAAAATACTTTTAAAATAATCACAATTAACTAAATTTTATTTGATATTGTTTTGAGTCTTAAAGAAATTATTTGTAAAAAAATCCAAAAAAATGATGGCACAATAACTTTTCAGGATTATATGCATCTAGCATTATACTATCCTGAATTAGGATATTATTCGGGAGCTAAAGATAAAATATCTTCAGCAGGTGATTTTATAACGGCAACAAGCCAAACTTCTATATTTGCTTGTACTTTTGCTGAAGTATTCGCAAAGATTATAAAAGAAATAGGTAAAGATACATGTGTTATTGAATTTGGTGCTGGTACTGGTAAATTTGCTGCTGATAGTATACTACAACTTGAGAGACTCAAGGAGCTGCCTAGAAAATACATTATTATAGAGTTAAGTAATAATTTAAGGTTACGACAACAATATTTTATAAAAGAAAAAGCTCCCCATCTTTACGATAAATTTGAATGGTTGTATGAATTACCTAAACAAAAAGTTAAAGCCATAGTTTTTGCTAATGAAGTTTTAGATGCAATGCCAGTGGAGATTTTTAAGTCAGATGGCACAAATATAAAGCAACAAGGTGTAGCTTTGGTTGGTAATGAGTTTAGCTTTGTTGATTTATCTAAAAATGAATCTCGATTTGATAATGAAATAGAAATTCTTAAAAATGATGGGCTTATATTTGAAACTGATTATACAAGTGAAGTTAACACCTGGGTTAGACCCTGGATAAAATCTCTTTCAGAGTGCTTAGAAGCTGGTGTTGTGCTAATAGCTGATTATGGTTATCATCGAGCAGATTATTATAGAGCTGAAAGAAATATGGGAACCTTAGCTTGTTATCATCAGCACAGAGTGAATTATGATCCTTTTATTAACGTTGGTGAGCAAGATATTACAGCTCATGTCGATTTTACTACGATTGCTGAAAGTGCCTGTGAAAATGGTTTTGAACTACAAGGGTTTATGAGTCAGTCAAACTTTCTTAAAAGAGCTGATGTAGCAAGCGTATTTGCTAATATATCAAAAAGGCTAAATTTAGAAGAACAGTTGAAATACAGCACAGATATGAAAGAACTTTTACTTGGAGATAAGTTAGCTGAAGTATTTAAGGTGATAGGGTTGTCACTTAATTTTGAACCATTATTAGAAGTTTTTGATAATGATGATAATGTTGATTTTTTGTTGTGAATGATTTATGTTTTAATGTTCTGCTACTATGGAGTCGAAATCATAATATTCTGCAAACTGCTGATTATACCAATTACTCTTAAATGGAGCTAATTCATAATAGTAAACATCGTTTTGCTTCGATAGAAAATAATTCGAAACCACAGCGTCTTTAATATTGTTCTCTTGGTATTCTATAATTTCTTGGTTTCTGATTTGATTATCAATACCCATTTCTAAGTAAGCTGAAAATAATTGATATGAATAAAAAGCTACAATAGCTAAGCACAAGAGGTATAAATACTTTAAATGGTTAATTAGCCTTATATTTAAAAAATATTTACAACAGATATAAAAATATACGACCATATATATCATCTCAACTCTAGTAGAAAGCCCAAACATTATAAAAAACATCGTAAATGAAATCGAAGTTAAGCCAAGGCATATAAATACTTTCGATTTTGTATCTTTTTCATAAATTAATGTAAGAATAATAGATAATAAAAAAGGTACAGAAAGTTCGAGCTTAGTGGTAAATAAGATAATGAAATCTATGAAGTGAGATATAAGATAAGAGAATAAGGTTTGTCCATCAAGTATACCTCCAGTTCTAACATAACTTCCCGGTGCTATAATCAGTAATATTCCAGAAACTATGAATGGAATAAAAAAGAATAATGTATTTATATTTAACTTTTTTCGAGAGGTGATCTCAAAGATTATATAGTAAAAGATAATAGTAAAGATAACCATGAAAAATGCTTCATTATAACAACCAAGAATTATTCCATATATAACACTTGCAAATCGCTGACTTATATTTTTAATATAGAGTTTATTAAAAATATAAACTAATAAGCTTAAACCCCATAAATACTGAATACCAGCAGTTTTCCATGTGGCAGTAGCGATAAATCTAGAATTGAAAAAATATAATAGGAATAAGCTTAAGTATATTATGAAGCTTTTAGAGCAAACATTGTATTTATCCTTTATAGTGTTTTTATAAAGATATATTATCAAAGAAGTCATAGCAAAAGCATTGATAAAGTTTATTAAAGCTATTGAAAAAGGGTAACTTTTGTTAAAAAATAAATATACTGGAATCTGAGCAGACATTCTTCCAGTCCAATGAAAATAATCATGGTAGAGGTTAATGAGTATAGTGCTATTATATAAAGCATTAATATTTGATCGCCAAAAGTCATCCATTACTAATGGCTGACAAAAGTTTATAAATAAAAAAATACAAAATATAGGTAATATAATTATATGTTTTTTATTTTTTACAAAAGCCATAGTGAATTATAATAAAGGTTAATAGTAGTAAAGTAGAATATTATACTTGAATTTTATTAAATGCTAAAACAGTTTTTTAAACTGTAGGTAGCTTCCATTTATACAAAATTGCTAAAAGGCGGATATTTACTCCAAAACTAATTATTATTGCAGCTCCAACATACGAGTTTATGTCAAGATGAATGAATATGATATTTAAGCCGCCAATTAAAGCAGCAACAGAAGCATATAGCTCAGATTTAAATGCTACGGGTATGTCATTACAGATCATATCACGCATAATTCCTCCAGCTACCCCATTTATAATAGCAATTGTAATACCAACTACTAAAGTACTTAAAAACTGCATGTGAAAGACTTCTGTGCAAATTTCATATGCTATGTTACTACCTATATACGCAAATGCTATCAGACCAATAGAATCAAGAATTAGAAACACTTTATAGAATTTGTTTATATATTTTTGTGTGAAAAGTGCTACTACTGAAAAAAATAAACATATAACTATATAGTGTGGTTCAAGGATGATTGTCACAGGTAAATTACCTAAAAGTAAGTCTCTTACTACACCACCACCCAGAGCTGTAGTTAATGCTATGGCAACAACCCCAAATGCATCCATGTTCCTTCTAGATGAAGAAATCACACCAGTCATACTTTCAGCAACTATGCCGAGCATAAACATTATACTAAAAATATATGGTCCAGAAATGCCAACATGATTGATATTACTCATAGCCTAAAACCAGGTAGATAAATTTAAGTATATTCTAAATCTTATTATCAAAAAAAGAATTAACTTTTTGTAATTAATTTTGCAGAAATATTAGAAGTGTTTTTCTCTTTAAGAATATTAAAGTCATGTAGATCTAACCTAGCATTCTTTTCGGTTTCAATATATATGATTGTGTTAGCTTCTATAGAAATATTATTACGAATTGATTCTATTGCTTTAGGAGCTATTTCCTTGTTAAAAGGAGGATCAATAAAAATTATACTTTTAGAATCTAGCTTGATAGTAGTTAATGCTTTTATACTATCTTTTCTATGTATCTCAAAGTTTTTTTCCTCTAAGCTATTTAGGTTTTCTTTTATTTGAGTTATAGCTTTAAAATTAAGTTCATAAAAAATAACCTTTTCAGCTCCTCGAGATAAGCTCTCAATACCTAAGCTACCACTACCAGCAAAAGCATCGACACAGATACTATCATGAATATATGGAGCTAACCAATTAAATATAGTTTCTTTAAGTTGATCAGATGTTGGACGTAAGCCATTTATTGATGGAAATCTTAGTTTACGGTTTTTATATTTACCTGCTACAACTCGGATAGTATTTGTTTTCAATGTTATACATCTCCAACCATAACTGTTAGCATTTGGTTTTTTTGGACTTCTATAAAAGCATTTTTTATATCTGTGGAGCTAACTTTATTTATATTATCAACATAAGTGTCAAAAAAGTCTAAGGCTAAATCCTTATTAGCTATAGATGACATCATACTTAAACGAGAACTATTTCTAACAGAGCCTAGTAAGTGAGTTCCTTCAATATGCTTTTTTGAATTACATAGAGTTTCTTCATCGATATTTGATGATATAAAATCAGTATAAACATCATTTATGGTTTTAAGTGCAAGTTCAGGGTTACTAGTTTGTGCTGAAATTACAAAACTACCATAGTCGGGATTAAGATTAATGCTACTTCCGACATTGTATACAAGTCCTAGCTCCTCACGAACTTTATTGAAAAGTAATGAGTTTAATCCACCTCCACCGAGTATTTCATTGCCAAGTTTTAATGGAAAATATAATGAATCATCAATATCTAAAAAAAGCTGGTGTCCCATTAGTATAGAAGTTTGTTTACTAGCAAAAATTTTTGTTATAGTTGTTTTAGACACAGAATGTTGTGTAGAGTTTTCTATGTTTTTATTGCCAACAGGTAAGAAACTTATTAGTGTACTTGCAAGATTTTGAGCTTTAGTATTATCAATATCACCAATTATGCAAATATTAGTATTATTAGCGCAAATATTTGTATCATAAAAATCTTTAATATCTTTGACAGTTATTTTTTCAATAGTTTCAATATGACCTATAGTAGGGTGGCTATATGGATTATCTCTAAAGAGATTCTTAGAAAATTCAAGAGAAGCTAAGTAGTTGGGCTGATTATAGAGGTATTTGATGTGAGTTGTTGTTTGTAGCTTTTCTCTAGCTAAAATGTCTTCATTAAAATCAGGTTGAGTGAAAATTTCTTCTAAAATTTCAAATAGTTTTACCAAGATATTCTCATCACTTAATGAGCGAATTTTGATGCTAAAATATTCTTTAGAAGTTTCGGCATGGATAGAAGCACCTATATCTGTGATTTTATTGATAAGTTCTTCTTCTGATGAGGTTTTAGTCTGTGTACCAAATAATCCAACAGCTAAATCAGCAAGTCCATTTAATTTGCCATCAAAAGCTGAACCTGCTCTAAAGTTTAAGGCTATATCAAGCATTGGAATGCTGTTCGCTTGTTCGAAATAAATGTTTGTATTATTGATAGTTGATTTTTGTATCATAATTAATCTTTTAGTAGGTGAAGTGATGTTAGGTTTTCTTTATTAAAATATTTGCTCAAGACACGATGAACATCCTCAATTGAGACATCATAAAGCTTATTGATATATTTGTAGTAATCAACATCAAGTCCAATACTTGCCAAAGAGCCTATTAGATTTGCTTGAGTTTCAAGAGAATCCATAGAAAAAACTTTATCTGATTTAATTACAACTTTTGCTCTATCTAGTTGAGTTTGTGTGACGTTTGTTTGCTTTAGGTTTGTAATTATAGATTCAATTTTATCTTGTATGCTTTCAAGGCTTTCATCTTGGTTAGCAATCGCAGTGATAACAAATATGTCTTCGCCTTTTGTGAAAGGAGAGTATTCACTATCAATATGACAACAAAGGTTATCTTCTCTTACAATTTTTTGCTGTAAGATAGAAGCATCAGCACCACCTAGAATATTTGATAATAACATCAAGGCATAAGGGTCATTATCATTATACTCTATAGTTAATGATGGAGTAATATAGCCCATCATAACAGCAGAAGTCTCATTTGGAGATTTCTTGATTTGTGAATATCTATAGCCAACATTAAAACGAGATTCATTTGTTTGAATGTTTTTTATAGACGATCTTGGGATATCTTGGAAATATTCTTTTACAAGCTCAAATGATTGTTTAGGGTCAATGTCACCAGCTATGATAATATTTGCATTATTCGGAGCATAGTGTTGCTGGTACCAGTTTTTTAGGTCTTCAAGTTTATAGTTTTCTATATCTTTACGCCAACCAATAATAGGGGCATAACGCCCAGTATTTTCATAAGCAAGCTTCATAAATTGTTCAAAAGCGAAACTGAAAGCTTTATCATCAACTCTAAGATTTCTCTCTTCTAAGACAACTTTTTTTTCAGGTTTAAATTCATTATCATCGAATTGAAGATCACTCATACGAGAAGACTCTATAGATAAACTAAGCTCTAAATTCTTTTTATGCCAAAACTGATAATATGCAGTATAGTCGAAGCTTGTAAAAGCATTTTGCACACCACCATTGTTTTCTACGAGACTGTTCATATCTTCTTTTGTGTATTTTGATGTGCCTTTAAACATCATGTGTTCAAGCATGTGAGAAATACCAGTAATGCCTTTAGGTTCATAAGATGAGCCTACTTTATACCATATTTGTGATAAAACTACTGGAGCGCGTGTGTCTTGTTTGATATGAATATTAAGCCCATTATCAAGTGAGTAAGAATGTATTGTCATATTGTTATGTTTCTTTAGCCTTCATGAATAAAAATATTAGTAAGCATATTGCTATAAATGTAGGTGCAGCAGCTCCTAATATTGGTGGTAAATGTAAGATAAGTGAAATAGGACCAAATATCTGGTTAAATATAAAGAATGCAAAACCAAAAAAAGCACCTAATAGTAGTTTAATAATTAAAGTCGATGATCTTGTTGATCCTATGCTTAAAGGGACAGCAAGAAGTATCAGCACCATTAGAGATAATGGCTGAAAAACTTCTTGCCAGAACTTTAGGTTTAAAGCACTGTCACGTGCTTGTGATTCGGAGAGCATGTATCTAGAAAGCTGAGAAAAGTTTAAATAATCATTATCATTAATAGTAATAACTTGAGCCACAGAAAGAGGTAGTGGATTCTCCCACTTATCTTGTTTTATCTTAGTTGATACATCAATACCTTTTTCAGCATCTTTATTAGGGAACACTACTTTACTTATACTAAAAACATCTGCGCTGTTATCATTTGTATACTTCGCTTTTTCAGCAAAACGAATCTCTTTTAGTTCGTTATCTTTAATTATAAATTTTCTAATATCAAGGGCAACTTGTTTCTTAGAGTCAATTTCACCAATATGCATAATACCGTTTGGGGTTTTAAGCCAAATGTTATGAGTATTATAAGCAACCTTACTTGTATCTGAGAGTTTTTGTAATACAGGGGCGATGTATCCTCCAAACAAGACAGTAGCCATTGAGCCTATAATACCAACTAAGATTACACCTTTAGATATTTGTGCTGTAGAGAAACCAGAAGCTCTCAAAATAATTATTTCGGAACTATTTGCTAATAAACTCAAGCCCATCAAGGCTCCAACCATAGCACATGCTGGCAAGAGGGTGTAAAGAATACCTGGTAGCTGGTATAAAGTAATTAAAATTAAATCAAAAGTTGATGCTCCAGTATCGTCATTACTTACTTGAGCTAGATATGTGAAGATAAAGAAAAGAATACAGAAAATTATAGTCACAATTAAGAAGCTACTAAAAACTGTTTTAAAAATATAGCGATCAATTCGGTTTAGTAACATAGTTTATCCTTTTATTGATGAGCCATTTTGCTTTCTAATTGCTTTTATTGCAAAAATTATAAAAAATATGTGTGGTAACCATATGCCAATCCATGGAGGAACGCCACCTGAGCCCATAGAAGTATTTATAAACATGTTGCTACATAAATAAATAGCTAGAACTACAACAGATGGTAAAAGTTTAGCGTATTTGTTTTGTCTAGGTCTTAGTTGACACATTGAAATAGCTATTAGACCAGCTACTATAATGGATATGCAGTTATTTAATCTTGCGAATAATTCAGCCGTATATTTACGCTGACCTTCAAAAGATTTTGCTATAAGCTCTCCCATAAATTTTCTATCCATACGCTCATGATTATAATCTCTTATAGAATTATCATAAATTGTATAAATAGCTTTATCAGCTGTTCCATAGCTTGATTTAAAAGAATCTGTGTCTCTGGTGTAGATATGAGCTTTTTTGAAATCGATGAAAGCAGCACTTTTATTTGATTCTATGCTAGCTGTTGGAGAAGTGAGAATTTTGTATTCTTTACTGTTCTCAAGCCTTTGATACATAAAAATTTTATTAAGATTATTACTGCTTTTACTGTTTATATAAAAAACTCTACCATCAGGAGCATTAATGATTTTTCCATCAGTAATTGATGAAAGCAAAGCTTTTGCTGATAGAGATGTTTGGAAAATGTCTGAGGTTTGTTTTGCCAAAGGTATTAAAAACATAGTTGTGAAAAACACTATAGCAGTAAGCAAATATGTGGGTTTTAGCGTGTTTTTTACCATTTCCATCCATGTCACACCACCAGCTAAAGTTACGAACATTTCATTATTAGCGAAGTATTTACCAAAACAAGTAACTATAGCAAGAAATAGAGCTATTGGCGCTATAAGAGTAACATTCTCGGGTAATGTTAAAATAATGAATTTTAAAATTGAATCAAGCCCAAGCCCCTGCGAATAAGCTTTTTGGAACAAACGAATCAATAAGTTTGCAGAAACTATAGATATAATAAACAAAGTTATAGATGTAAAGGTGTTGACTATGTCTTTGTTGTAATATTTATTTAAAATCAAAATTTAGACCCTTTAGTCTCATTAGCTGATAACAATTTTATAGTTTTTCTATTGAAAAGTCAGCTGTTTACTTGTCTAGATATACAAAATTAATTACAAATAATACTATTTTTTGATATGATGATTTTGTCGTTTAATAAAATTACCGAGGTTATATGAAATTAACAGTAACAGATACAGCAACTTTACAAGCAGAGCTTATAATAGTAGCAGAAGAAAATCTTCAAAAACTAATCAATGATACAAAATGTCCAAACTCTAAAGCCTTACTTGATAGAAAAGTGTTTAAAGCAAAGTTTGGTGAAGTATTACCTCTTTTGCATGGTGATCGTACTGTTGTATTACTTGGATTAGGATCTAGACCAGATTTTTTACAAAGCGAATACGATAAAGCTATGGCAAATGCAGCAGCTCAGTTAAAAAAATTAAATATTGAAGAAGTTGCAGTTTCGATTGATTATGCTCTTGTAAATGGTGATGTTGCTGGGTTTGCTCGCGAAACTGTAAGAGCATTAATTTCTGAATCATATATTTTTGATGAATTAAAAACTACTAAAGAAGATTATGAGCTAGAAAATATAGAGCTTGTATATGGTGGTCAACAAGATATTGAACAAGCTACTAAAATTGGTTTAGCAATTGCTTGTGGTCAAAATTATGCTAAAGATTTACAAAATCTACCAGCTAACATTTGTAATACAGACTATATGTTAAATGAAGCTCGTGAGCTTACTGCTAAGTACGATACTTTTGAGTTAGATTATTTAGATGAAGAACAAATGGCTGAGTTAGGCATGGGATGTGCATTAGCAGTGGGTCGTGGTTCTGATATGTCTAACTATACTGTATGTATGGAATATAACGGTACTGGTAATGATGATGCTCCGATAGTTCTTGTAGGGAAAGGCTTAGTGTTTGATAATGGCGGTATTTGCATCAAGGGTGCAGCAGGCATGGACTCTATGAAAATGGATATGGGTGGTGCAGCTGCGGTAATGGGTACAATGAAAACTCTTGCGATGCTTAACCTACCAATAAATGTTGTTGGTGTGATGGGTTTAGCTGAAAATGCTGTTGATGCAAGATCATATCGTCCTGGAGATGTTCTTAAAACTATGAAAGGTTTGACAGTAGAAGTTAGTAATACTGATGCAGAAGGTCGATTAGTATTATGTGATACTTTAACTTATGTTGGTAAATATAAGCCAAAAACAGTGATAAATATGGCAACGCTTACAGGTGCTATGATTACCTCTTTAGGAGATGCTTTTACTGGTATGTTTGCTAACAGTGATAAACTTGCAAGCAGCTTAAAGCAAGCTTCACAGGTTTCAAATGATCTTGTTTGGAGACTACCTCTTCATAAACCTTATATGAAAAAATTAGACAGTAAAGTAGCAGATATGGATAACTGTGGTAGAGATAGATCAGCAGGTTCAATAGTTGCAGGTCTTTTCTTATCAAAGTTTACAGAAGATTATGAGTGGGCTCATCTTGATATCGCAGGCTCTGCAATGGGTGATTTTGCTAACTGTAAAGCTAGTGGTAGACCAGTTCCATTACTTACACAATACTTACTATCTCAGTCTAAATAATAGAAATTTTCTTTAAAAAAATCTAACCTTGATTATTTATTATCATTTGCTTCAGAACAAGCAGGTATTTTTTCTGAACCTTTTAGGTTGTTTATTGCAGTCCAAGTAGATTTTCTACAGTCTTCTGGTTTTGTTTTAGGCATACAATAAAAATTAGCTAATCCTTTGGTTTGGATATTTAAGCAACTTCTAAACCCATCAATACTTAAGTATTTAGGCGGTAAAGTCTGACTTACTTCTTTTTTAGCTGGATCATTTGGGATATCTGGAACTATAGAGCACCCACCTAAAATTGCAACAACACATAATGAACTTAATAACCTATACATATATTTCTCTCTTAGTAGTATTTACAATAATTGACTATTATATTCTTAAAATTACCATAATAACTAGTATAGATATAGAAGAAAATCAAATCTGATCAACTTAATTTTAATCAGTAATATAGGTTAAGGGTAATGGTATGGAAATATAAAATATACTAGTAATATGATACTAATTTAGTATAATTGGGTTGATTTATAAAACTTTTGAAAGATTATGTACGATATAGATGAAATCCGTGGCGATTTTCCATTTTTAGCTCAAAATATTAATGATAAACCAGTAGTTTTTTTTGATACTGGTGCGTCAGCACAGAAGCCTCAGGCTGTTATTGATGCAGTGTCTCAAGCATATGCTTTTGGGTATGCAAATGTTCATCGAGGAGTGTATTTTCTTAGTCAAGAAGCTAGTAATAAATTTGAAAGTGTAAGAACTTTAGTGCAAAAATTTATAAATGCAAAAAACCAAGAAGAGATAGTATTTACAAAAGGTACTACAGAAGCAATTAACTTAATTGCTAATTCTCTAAGTCAAAGTCATTTGGTAAAGGGTGATGAACTGGTTGTTACAGAAATGGAACATCATGCTAATTTTGTTCCATGGCAAATGTTAGCTGAGCGTCAAAACCTTAATTTTAAAGTAGTAAAAGTAACAGATAATGGTGAGCTTGATTTAGAAGATTTATATTCTAAAATTACAGTTAAAACAAAAGTTTTAGCTATTACCTTATGCTCTAATGTATTAGGGACTATAAACCCTATAAAAGAAATCGTAGAAAAGGTCAGAAAAATAAATTCAAACACATTAATTCTTGTAGATGGCGCGCAAGCTGTTATACATTCAAAAGTTGATGTTCAAGATTTAGATTGTGATTTCTTTGTGTTTTCAAGCCATAAACTTTATGGACCGACAGGTGTAGGAGTGCTTTATGGTAAATATAATTTACTTGAAGAGCTAGCACCGTTTAACTATGGTGGTGATATGGTTGAAGATGTTACTATTGCTAGAACTACATTTGCAAAACCACCATATAAGTTTGAGGCAGGTACACCAGATATAGTTGGTGTAATAGGTCTTGGTGTAGCTATAGAATATGTAAATTCTATTGGCATGAACGAAATTGAAAAAGCTGAACAAAAGCTCCTGAAGTACGCGACGCAGGAGTTAAAAAAAATAGATGGCTTCAAAATAATCGGTGAAGCTAAGCATAAAGCTGGCGTTATAACCTTTATAGTTGCTGGTTGTAATGCTGGTGATATTGGTGAATTATTATCTATTAAAGGGGTTTGCGTGCGTACGGGTAAGCATTGTGCCCATCCTTTATTATATAGGTTTGGCATAAATGCTACTGTAAGAATGTCTTTAGGAATGTATAATACAGTCGCTGAAGTAGACTTATTTATTAAAGCTCTAAAGAGAGTAATTAATCAATTAAAATAAAAATATAAAAGAGGTTTAGTATGGTTGAAGTATTTAACCCTAATAATATAATAACTGTAACAGAAGCTGCTGCGAAACATTTTAAGAAACATCTTGAAAAGCATAATGATTGTGTTGGTATATTTATAGGTACGAAAATGATGGGCTGTTCTGGATTAGCTTATGATTTGGATTTTGTGGCTGAAGAGCCTAAAGATACAACGGAAGTTAGCCAGCATGGTTTGAGATTTTTTGTATCAAATAAATCTATGGATTTCTTAAGTGGTGTAAATATTGATTATGTTAAGCATGAATTTGGACTATATAAACTAGAATATACCAACCCTAATGAGTCTGCTCGATGTGGTTGTGGTGAAAGTTTTACTGTATAGAAATTATAGGAATAAATTTAAAAATGAAAACAACAGATGTAACGATAGTAAGAAGACAGGTTGAAGCAGTAGCTGTACCATTTGGTGATAAGGTTGAGCTTATGCCAGGGCAAGAGGTTTTGGTAACTCAAGATAAGGGTGGTAGTTTTACAGTAAATGCAAATGGTAACCTTCTTCACCTGGATGGTAAAGATGCTGATGCGATAGGTAAGCAGGTAGTTAAATACCCAGTAGAAGAGTATAATATTAAAGCTGGTGATCCTATTAATATGGATGCAGTATGGGATCAGATGAAGACTGTTTATGATCCTGAAATACCTGTAAATATAGTTGACCTAGGTCTTATATATAATGTAATTACGAGGAAGCTTGAAAGTGGTAATTTTCATGTGATTATAGATATGACACTTACTGCACCAGGTTGTGGTATGGGTCCAGTATTGATGACAGATGTTGAAAAACGTGTTGCAATGCTACCAAATGTTGATAAGGTTGATGTAGTTATGGTTTTTGATCCACCATGGAACTCTGAGCTTATGACAGAAGAAGCTAAACTGGAGCTTGGACTTTTTTAATGTCCTAAACCTTATAAATATTTCAAAACTATCTTTAGCAAGTTATAATTACTAAAATTCGTATAAGAATTAATTACATGAAAAAAATAGCTGTATATCCCGGTACATTTGATCCTATTACAAATGGTCATGTAGATCTTGTTGAAAGAGCATTGAGTATGTTTGATGAGATTGTTGTTTCAGTATCTACTGCTTATGGTAAAAATACTTTATTTGATCTTGAGCAACGAGTAAGTCTTATTGAACTAGTTTTTGCAAGTAATCCTAAGGTAAAAGTGATTGGTTTTTCTGGTCTCTTAGTTGATCATGCATCAGATCATAATGCTTGTGCCATAGTTAGAGGTTTAAGAGCCGTATCAGATTTTGATTATGAGTATCAAATGGCTAGTATGAATAGCAAATTGAATAGTGACATTCAGACAATATTTTTTACTCCAAGTGAAAAGTACTCTTGTATTTCATCGACTCTTGTACGAGCTGTAGCTTTAAATAACTATAAAAGAGTTAGTGAGTTTGTTCCTGAATGTGTATTTAGAGAATTAGAGAAAAAATATAAAAACTAGTATGGCATTACTAATAAAAGATTTTTGTATTAATTGTGATTTATGTGAGCCAGAATGCCCAAATGAGGCTATATCCCAAGGTGAAGAGTGTTTTGAGATTGATCCTGATAAATGTACAGAATGCGTAGGGCACTTTTCAGACTCTCAGTGTATTGAAGTATGTCCAGTTGATTGTATAATTATTGACCCAAATAATTTAGAAACTAAAAATGAGCTGCAATTAAAATTTGAAAAGTTAGTTAACTACTAACTGCTTTATTATGATTTAAGTAGGTTACGATTTTCTTTTAATGAAGCGAGATATTATCTATAGTTATTCGATTAGTATATGTTGAGGGCTATAAATACTATCATGTTTACTACTTGTGGCTATTAACTTTACTTATATACAAGATATTATTTATGCTAAAAAATAGTAATAGTTAAAATTATAGAGTATATTTAAATTTAAGAATTAAATTATCATAGCTATGAGCTTGTAAGAAGACTCCTTAAATTATGAAAAGCCTATGTATTACTAAACTGTTAGATAATATCTATTCAGGTGTTATTGTTTATGGACCTGATGCGTCAGTTATTTATGTTAACAAATCTGCTTGTAATATTTTAAAAATAGATAGTGATGACCTACTAGGAAAAAATCTTTTTGAAATAAATTGGAGGATAGTTGATGCTAGTGGTAATACTGTTGATAATGATAAACGCCCATCTAGTCTTGTTTATAATGGTCAAGAAGAAAGTTGTGAAATGTTATTGGGGATAGAATATCCTGAAGGTCAATCAAATGTTTGGATTTGGGTAAAAGCTTACTCTGATCATGGAAGAGTAGTTAGTACATTTGTAGATGTTACTGAAAAATATCGATTGCCATTTCAGCAAATTGTAGATAAAGCAACTGATGCTATGATTATTACAACTGCTAAAAACGATTCAAAATTAAATGGACCAAAAATAGTTTATGTTAATGACTTTTTTAAAAAACTAACGGGTTATACAAAAAAAGAGCTTATCGGAAATACTCCTAAAATATTACAAGGTAAAGATACAGATCAAAGGCGTTTATTTACATTAAAACAGGCAATTGAAAAGAACAAACCAGTAAAAACTACTCTTCTTAATTATAGAAAAAATGGCGAAAGATACTGGGTAGATTTATCAATATTCCCCCTTAGTCTTGGCTTTAGAGATGATGTTACACACTTTGCAGGTATACACCATGATATAACAAAATTGAAAGAAGCTGAAATTGCACATAGAGAAGCAGCTGAGAAAGATGCTCTTACAGAGCTTTTTAATAGACGAGGTTTTGATTCTATAACTCAGAGTTACGATGATCACAGAAAAAAAGCACAAGAGTATGCTTTAGTGATGATAGATATTGATTTTTTTAAAAATGTCAACGACACGTATTCGCATGCTCATGGAGATGAGGTTATTAAAGACCTTGCAGGGATTATAAAAGAATATTGTCGTGATGATGATACTGGCGTTAGACTTGGTGGAGAAGAGTTTGCTATATTGATTGTAGATTCTAATAAGCAGGATGCTTTGAAAATTGCAGAACGATTGCGTAAAAGTGTAGAAAAACAAATTGTTAGTTTTAATGGTGATGATATATCATATACTATAAGTTGTGGTATAGCTGATAGTAACGGCTCAGAAAATATCGCTGAATGTCTTCATAATGCCGATAAGGCATTATATAATGCCAAAGAGAAAGGTAGAAACCGTAGTGAGGTTTGTTAACTGTAAAGTATAAGTTGTAAATACTATTTCTCTTTATTCCTATATTTTAATTAAATATTTTATAAGTTCCATGCCTTTACAATATCTGCTTGTGAGATATTTAAATTAGAGTCAAAATTTTGAAAGTATAGGCTATATTGTTTTATAAGTTGAGCTACATACATATCTTTTCCTGATATATAAAAGATTCCATTATTATTACAATACTCATGTAGATGGTTTTTACGGCCATCTTTTTCGGGCATATTGTGACAGAAAGTGATCTTTGATTGTTTGACCAAGTCTATAAATTGAGTATTTTGCTCTAAGTTTGGTGAAGCTGATATAGGGGTAGCATCAACGATTAAATCGTACGGACCTTCAAAGTGAGGTATGTTTTCGACACCAAGTTCTTTTTTCTTTTGCGTTACTTTTTTAGGATCTCTGCCAATCATTGTAACTTTAATCCCTAAATCTTGAAGGACTTTAAAGGCAACACCAGAAACGCCACCATTACCGTAGATTACAGCAGTTTCAATATTTTGTTTAGATTTTTGAATACCATTGGTTAATGCATTATGTAGACCAAAACAGTCAGTGTTATAGCCGTGTAATTTACCGCTTTTATTTATAACAGTGTTTACAGCTAAGGTTTCTTTAGCAAGAGGTTCTACATAGTCTAGAAAAGGTATAATTTTTGATTTAAGACCATTTTGAGCTGTGACGGTACCACCATTTACAAAAGGCGCTTTTATCGTATCTGTATAAGTTTTAGCATCAACTTCTCCCTCAAATGTGAAGTAACATAAGTTTAAACCTAGTTCATGCATAGCATTATTATGTCTAGTAATAGAAGAGTTACTTCCTGACGTTGAAAGTATAAACTTTGTTTGAGTATTCAGAGGAGTTTTATATTTATCTAGCATGTTGATTATAAGTATAGTAATAACACTTAGAGTTTATAAAAACCAGATAAAATAAGCAAATTATTAGAAATAAATCTAAGAGAGTTAGGAAAGAGTATTATAGGATATATTGACTTAGGTCTTTATTTTTAACAAGATTTCCTAATTTATCATCAACATATTTAGTTGTTATGCTTATAGTTTTATCTTCAAGTTCTGGAGCATCAAAAGATATTTCTTCAAGAAGTTTTTCCATTACAGTATGAAGTCTTCTAGCACCGATATTTTCAACTTCTTCATTAACTCCATGAGAAATCTCAGCTATGCGTTTTATTGCGTCATCTTCAAAGCTCAACTCTAAACCTTCTGTTTTCATTAAAGCTATATATTGCTTTAAGATTGAACAATCAGGCTCTTTAAGAATTCTAACAAAATCTGCTATTTCTAAAGATCTAAGCTCTACACGAATTGGTAGTCTACCTTGAAGTTCAGGGATAAGGTCAGAAGGTTTTGCTACATGGAAAGCACCAGATGCTATAAATAATATATGGTCTGTTTTAATCATACCATGCTTAGTAGATACTGTTGACCCTTCAACTAGAGGTAGTAAGTCACGTTGAACACCTTCACGAGATACATCACCACCATTATTGCTAGATTTTTTACAAACTTTGTCAATTTCATCTAAGAAAACAATACCATTTTGTTCAACAGATTCTAAAGCACTAGCTTTAATCTCTTCTTCATTAACTAGTTTTGCAGCTTCTTCATCTTTTACAATTTTCAAAGCATCTTTGATTTTCATTTTCTTAGATTTTTTCTTATCACTACTTAGATTGGAAAATAAATCTTGAATTTGACTAGTCATATCTTCCATGCCTGGAGGTCCCATTACACCAATTTGTTTAGGAGCAGCTGAAACTTCAATCTCAATTTCTTTATCATCAAGTTCACCATTACGTATTTTCTTTCTAAATATTTCACGAGTTGAGTTATCTTTATCTTTTTTAGCATGTTCATCAACAGGCTCATTACCAAAGCCAACTTTTGACTCAGCAGGGCGTGCAGGAGGTAGAAGTACATCAAGGATTCTTTCCTCAGCCTGAACTTCTGCTTTGTCTTGGTACATTTTTTTGGCATCTTCACGTTTCATCTTTACAGCCATCTCTACAAGATCACGGATTATAGATTCTACATCTTTACCAACATAACCAACTTCTGTAAATTTAGTAGCTTCAACTTTTATGAAAGGAGCATCAGCAAGTTTTGCCAGTCTTCGTGCAATTTCAGTCTTACCAACACCTGTTGGGCCTATCATTAAGATATTTTTTGGAGTAACTTCTTGGCGCATATCGCCTTCAAGATTCATTCTTCTCCATCTATTTCTAAGGGCAATAGCCACTGCTTTTTTAGCATCACTTTGACCAATGATATGTCTTTCTAACTCGTGTACAATCTTTTTAGGAGTTAATACTTGTGTCATAATTTAAGCATCCTTCTTATTATCTAAACTTTCTATAGTAAAGTTGTGGTTTGTGTAAATACAAGTGTCAGCAGCTATTGTAAGGCTTTTTTTAACCACTTCTTCAGCTGATAAATCTGTGTTTTCGATTAGAGCTGTTGCTGCAGAACGAGCATAAGTTGATCCTGAACCTATAGATATAATCTCATTTTTATCTGCTGCCATTACATCACCAACACCAGAAATTAGTAGAGACTTATTTTCATCAGCAACTATAATCATAGCCTCAAGTTTACTCAACATTCTATCTAAGCGCCACTCACGAACCATTTCAACAGCTGCTCTTTCAAGATTACCTTGATAAAACTCTAACTTTTGTTCAAATTTTTCAAATAGAGTGAATGCATCTGCAGTAGATCCAGCGAAACCAGTAAGTACTTTACCACCATTTAATTGTCTAACTTTTACGATATTATCTTTTGCAATAGTGTGACCTAAAGTAGCTTGGCCATCACCACCAATTACAACTTTGTCACCTTTTCTTACGCAAAGAATAGTAGTACCTTTCATTATTTCCATATCATTTACCTTATTTGTTTGTAGGCTTTGTATAAATCTATTATTTATAAATATGGGGAGCGTTAGATTTTTTACAAGTTCTTTTGGTTATAAAGTTACGAATCTAGTCACAAAGTTTTAAAATTATGGTATATTTGACGCTGTCAAAATAATAAAAATGGTTTGATTAATGAGTAGTTTAAATTATAAAGAAACAATATCTCTTGCAGTTAATATATATAAGAGATCTTTCAAGATCGCTTTTGCTTTAGCTTTTATGTTGTCATTTATCTCAGAATTTTGCATGGTTTATATGATGAATCATGGAATGTTAGAATTTATAGAGAATGAAGGCAAAGAAATACCTGCTAACTTCCCTCCGGGAGAAGTTTTAGCCTTAATGATGATAGTTATTGTAGTTGCAACAATATTTGTTTATGCAATGATCTTACTTTTACAAGGTATATTCATAAAGCAAAAAATGAAACAATCAGATGCTTTAAAACTATCTCTTCAGATATTTTCTAAGAGAGTATTTGCTTTTATAGGAGCATTTTTCCTATCTATGATTATTATGAGTATGTTTACAATGTTTTTGCAGTATATAGGTATGTTTTTAGCTATCTTACTTTTTGTTACTGTTTTTCCAAATGTGCTTCTTGAACAGAAGAATGTGTTTGATGCAATTAAGTCAAATTTCTCTCTTTTAAAGTCAGATACTTTTTATATGATCAAAATATCTATTAGTATACTAGCATTAATGATTATTAAATCATTGATTACAGTAGGTTTAGTCTATGGTTTGAAGAGTTTAAGTGTCGAAATTAACCCATTAGAATCAAGTCTTCAAAATATAATAGTTACTATTATAGAATCATTTATAATGCCGTTTATTTTAGCTATTACAGTTGCGGTGTTTTTAGCTACTAGAAAAGAAAAAAATATTAGCTAATAGCTTCTCTTAGTCCTTATCAAAAAGTAGTAGGGGTGTTACGATTAAATTTTACTTTTAAATCATTTAAATATTTTAACTGATCTAAACAACGATCATTCCACATTTGCTTTTTGTAGCCAATAATCATCCCCGAAATTTCTTGCCAAGCTATAAGTTCATCAATTTCTTCTATATATTGAATATTCCAGACAAAGACTTTAGAAAAAGGACTTTGTAAATTTTTATTAATTTCGCAAAGTTTATATAGTACTTCTAAGTCTATATCTACTACTTCTCCATAGCTAATAATTGTGTTTTTAACTTTATCAGTGATCAGTTGATTCTTGACTTTACTAACAAGATTGAGGTCTTCTTTTGTTATCCAACATCCAATGCCATCAATCTCTCGTAGATTATTTATAATATTTTTGTAACTAAAATTTTTGTTGATAATATTAAGAGGTCTACCTAAGTCATAAATAATACTGATATTTTTAGGGATATGTTTGTTTATAGTAGATAGCATATCTTTTATATTGTTGTCATCAAGGGTCTTAATGTCTAACCATAGTATAGAGAGTTTTGATTTTCGCTTACTATAGAGCTGCTTAAAACTAGTTAACCAATCTTCTAGAGAATAATGCTTTGTATTATTAAAATCATGATGAGCAACCACCCATTGTTTTTTAGAAGCACTATAGGCTATATCTATCTCTAATCCAGAATAATAAGGAAGTACTTTACTGATATTTTCAGGTTTATTTACCTGATGAGCTATCGAATAAAATGAGTTTTTTGAAGACATTAAATAAACCTCTGATATCTGTTTAAATCATACCTAAAGCTATAATCATCATAATTAATACACTTAGAACAACCATTAATAATTTGAAATAAAACTGTGTTGGAGAATGTTTTCGTTGAGATTTGTATTGTTTAAATGATGCTAATGACGGTAGCAAAAGTGCAAAAAACAGTCCACTAAAGCCCGAAATAGCTATCGCTTTGACGAATAAGTTTTCATAGAAATTTGCAACTAACCAGCATGGTATAAACCCAATAATTCCGCAGTAAAATCTATTTAATAAAGTGTATTTTAGTTTGAATGAATCGATTAGAAAATCTATGAATGCAACAGATAAAGCTATAAATGAAGCTATTAAAGTTATGTTGAAAAAAGCTTTTAGAAAGGCTGTTATGAAACTACTGAAGTTGTAAGTATCAATTATTTCTAGAATCTGTCCAAGAGTTAGTTGATTATGGTATTTACTCCCATAAGGTTCAACTAAGCTAACTATCGCATTTATCCAAAGTAAACTTACAACAAGAGTAATAGTCGTAGCTATTGTAAGTATTAGCTTCAGCTGTTTAGTGTTATCTCTTCCGATATAATTTACCAGACTAGGAATTATTGATTGATAAGAAAAAACTAATATAATTACAGAAAATCCCTGAGATAGATGTTCAATTTTTTTTAAGTCATAGTTTGCAAAACTCGAAATATTAAGGTTTAAAAATATTACGGCGACTACTAAAAATGTAAGTTTAGCAATCATTACTAAAGAGTTTAGTTTCTCTGCATATTTAACACCTAAAACTACTAGCGTTCCAAATACTATCGTAAAAAAAAGACTCAACACTTTATTTTGGTAGGGAATATAAATCCCTTTAAAAATAGTATTTAGAAAGATATCTGGGCTTGTATTTATGTATGCAGTTAATACACTATAGAGTGTGATAGCAAAAGAAAGCATAATGATATATCGAGCATACTTTCCGAAACTATCCTCAGCTATAGAACAGAAATTGTTTTTATAAAGAGGAAGTTTTGAACTTAAATCAACGATTAAAAAACCAGAAAAAAGCATAACAATATATGCAAAGAGCATTAGTATAAAGGTTGTTAAGAGACCAAGCTGATTTGCTACTATAGGCAGTGCCAATATTCCACCACCGATCATACAGCTAATTACTAGTAGCACACAGCCTATAAATTTGATGATGCCCATTCAATTATTCGTTCTCGTATAACCCTTTAAGGTGTTGAAATACAGCTTCAGAAAACCCTGAATCAGTAACATTATAACCACCTTCAAGCAAAGATATAATCGGAGCATCATTTTTAGAATTTTTAAGTTTTGATTTTAGATATTTAGTCATCTGTAGATACGCATTATCACTTAAACCTTCGTCTTTGGTGAATTTGGCTATTGGATCACCATGTCTAGCATCAAACCCAGCTGAGATGAAAACCAAATCAGGACTAATATTTTCAAAAGCTTCATCTATAGTTTTATAAAATTTAGGCAGAAAAATGCTATCTATATAATCTTTTTTTGAAGTATGTATGTTTTTAATAAAACTATTTGAGTTATTAGCTTTACCACATACTGTAGCGTAATTATCAGGCTCTAAGTCAGGATCCTCATTATATGGGTAAATCGTAGCATTATGAAATGATATGAAATAAGTTTCAAAATCTTTGAACCTAGCTTTGATACTGTTGTCTTTAATATCAAAAAGGACACTTTGAGTACCATTACCATGATGGTAATCCCAGTCTATGATCAGTATTGATTTTTTACTGTATTTGATGTTCGCTAGCATACTTGCAAATGCAATATTGTTGAAATAACAGAAGCCTTCGCCAACTTGATAACCGCCATCAAAATCATCATCTTTACAGATACCACCATCAAAACTATGATGGCCAGGAGGGCGCATAGCATAAAAAGATATTTGATTGTTTTTAATAGCAGTATCAAATGTCTGTGTGAATGCTTTAAGTGGGTACGTTGAAGTTAAATATTTCGGAGAATTGGTGATTTCAGAAATATGTTTGTTAGAGTGGATTTGATTTAAATACGTTAAAAATTCATCAGAAAAATTTTCTGGAAGTATTTTATGGCTGTTAATTAGGTTGTTTTTTTTAGCTTTTTGTTTTGCTAAATCTACGATGTCCATTCTTTTTGGCTGTTCAGCTGAACCTGTAAAATTTAGATGCTGTTTAAACAGTTCACGATTATTGAAAAAATTTATTTTACTCATAATGCTGTTTTACTCCATATTTTTATAGAAATTATTTTAAAAACTCATTCCAGGCATCATCCAAATGCCTGCGGCCCTAAGAGTATCTTTTATTATCAATACTTTTTCAGCGTAACTAAGAGAGTCATAAATGTTATATTTTTTTGATTCAGTAGCTAGATTATGCAGTCTAAGATCAAGCATATTGTTATCAAATGCTTCTTGTTTAAATACAGCATTAGCATTTCTGATTTTTGATGCAGATGTAATTATTATAATATCAGAAGCTTTAGGATTTAGACCTTTTAATATTTTGAAGGTATTCATAGTTTGCCATACTAAATCATAGGACTGATCTTCCATGATTATTTGATTTTTAGGTATTTTGTTATTAACTAGCCATTGCTTCATCTTATATGATTCTGTGACTCCCGATTTAGCTCTGCCACCAGTGACAATAATCTTTGAGTTAGGAAATCTCTCGTAGGCAAGTTTACCCTTGGTTAAACTTTTTATCAGTGGATTATTAAGTGAGCCGTCAGGGTTTAAAGGAGATCCTAGAATTATGATTACAGGAGTAGATTTCTGAGGTATAGATATCTGGTTAGATCTAGTGTTTATATGTAAGTTAAAACTTTTTGTAATTATATCAAAAGAGTTTAAGAATACTGGCATTCTAGACCATGATGATTCTTTTAATCCTGATAAAGATTTTCTATAATCACTAAATTCAAATACATTTGAATACGCTGTTTTATACACTTGAATAATTGGGTTTTCTGGGAATTTTTGAACCAGCATTTGTAATGTTACCCCAGCCTCCTTGTATCTTTCAGTATCTATTTGTAGTGAAAATAAGGAAAGTCCAAGTCGTAAAAACTCATTGCTATCAGTATCAGCTTTTTTTACAGCTATCTGTATTACATTTAGAGCTTTATTTAGATATTGATCAGCAAGCTCATGGTTAAGCTTACTATTGCGAACATTTTCAATTGCTTGTTGCTCGAGATCTATAGTTGTTAATTCTGGAGCAATAATCTCTTCAGCAGAATAACAATTCCCGATCATTGCAAATATAAACAAATACATTAGTAAAAAATGTTTATTTATAAATTTCATATTTTAAGCATTAGTTGTTTAGCTCTTATACAGATAATATAAGAGTTTTTTAATAAAATAAATAAGCGATTAAGGATTATGATTATTTTGATACTAAAAAACCATACCAGGCATTTCCCAAAGCCCAGCAGTTCTTAAAGTGTCTACTATAATTAGTGCTTGTTCTTGTTTATTAGCAGGTTTATCTATGTCATATTGTTTTGTGCTTGCAACAAGGTTGTTGACTTTAATTGGCATTTGAGAATTAGCTATTGCTTGCTCAAATATAGCTGTTGCTCTACGAGTATGAGAATCACTAGAAATTAGTAAAATATCTTGAATAGGTCTATTTATTTTCTTAAATATCTCGATAGTGTTTAAACCATTTGTTACAGTGCTAATAGATTGATCTTCTTGAATGATTTTGTTACTGGGAACTTTATGTTTAATCAACCATTGCTTCATTTGATATGATTCAGTCGTACCGTTACGAGCGGCACCACCACTCACTATGATTATAGCATTAGGGTAGTTATGGTAAGCATCAAGAACCTTTTTTAGTCTATCAGTAAGAATATCTGTCGTAGTACCATCATCATTTAAAGCATATCCTAAAACAACTATTGCTAGACGATTTTGATCTAGTTTTGGAAGTTTATCAACAGAGGTGTTTAGCTTTATATCAAAACTATTCTCTGCAGTTTCGATAGCTTTTATATAATGTGGCATTTTCTGCCATTTAGAAGCTTTTAAAATATTTAGGTCATTTTTATATTCTACAGGGTTCCATAGTAGTGAGTATGCTGTTAAATAAACTTGTAGTATAGGGTTTTTGTTAGAGTTTATACTTCCAAGTTTTGTGAAAGTAGCTTTAGCTTGATCAATATGGTTATTTAAAACTTGTAGATTACCTAATGACATCATTAGTTGATTATATAGGTATAAATTATCTTTAGACATTTCACTGGCACTAGCTAAAGATTTCATAGCATCAGCTGGGTCTCCACGTTTTGTAGTAGCTCCATTGTTTTCATCAGAGGAGGAAACATTTGTATTATATTGAATATTTGCTACAGCATTCTGTTGTTGTTCTAATGTCTTTAGGTTAAATGAATTATCATTAGCAAAAATGAAGCTTGGTAGTGTTAAGCATATTGAGAGCAAGAGTTTTTTGTTTTTAAACATGGTTTTATGTATTTATTTGGTTATTAGTTAAATATTATAAGAGTTTTTTTGCAAAATAAATCATTGTCTTATAGTATTAGTCAAAACTATTTAAAATTAAATGAAAATGCAAAAGAATATTTCCCCTAAAAATGTAATTTTTGCTGGTTTAGCAACAAGTGTTGAATACTTTGATTTTGCTCTATTTGCTTATGTTACTGTATACATATCAGCAGCTTTTTTTCCCGAGAGCGACTCTACTGTTGCGATGATAAAAACATTTGGTATGTTTGCTGCAGGCTATTTGATGAGGCCTGTAGGTGGTATATTTTTTGGAAATCTAGGTGATAAGCTAGGTAGAAAAAGTGTCCTAATAATTACAGTTGCATTAATGGCAATATCAACAGCTATAATAGCATTTACACCAAGCTATCAAAGTATTGGGGTATTTTCGGTATTATTAATAGTATTTGCTAGGATGATACAAGGTTTCTCAATCGGTGGTGAATATAATGGTGTTTTAGCGATATTAAGCGAACAAGCTCCTGATGATAAAAGAGGGTTGGTAACGGCATTTGGAACCTTCTTTTCTGGGTTTGGAGTATTTTTAGGCACAGTTATAGTTTTTATATTTTCATATTACTTAACTGATTCACAAATGCATGCGTATGGTTGGAGAGCTTGTTTTATTATAGGTACAATTATGGCCTTGATAGTATTAGTAATGCAGTTTTTACAGGATGAATCCCCTGAATACTTAAAAGCTAAAGAAGATGGTGCCTTAGATGATACGCCTGTGGTTTCTGCAATTAAAGAATATCCATATCAGATATTTGTAGTATTTGCTTTAGCTGGGTATTTAGGAATTGTTTATTATATGCTTTCAGCATTTATTCCATCGATGCTTGAAGGAGGTTTGGGCTATTCAACAAACATGGCGATGCTTATGACTATGATTGCATCTATTTGTTATTTTTCAACAGCACCACTTTGGGGGTTTATATCTGATAAGATTGGTCGTAAAAAAGTTCTTTTAACTTCTTGTACCGCTATAGGTGTTCTTATATACCCAAGTCTGTATATCATCAATAGTGCAAATTCACCTGTTCTTACATGTATTATGATGTGCATACTGATGTTGTTTATATCAGCGGCTACAGCTACATTTGTAGTAACGATTAATGAGCTTTTTCCTACACATTTGAGATTTAGTGGTGTAGCTACAGGTTATAATATTAGTAATGCTCTACTTGGTGGAACTGTACCGTTAATCTCTGGATTATTGATTTTGTACTTTGGTTCAATGGCACCAGCATTATATGCGATTTTAGCCTCTATAATAATTGTAATAATAGTAGCTAAAATGCCTGAGACAAATGGTATTGAATTAGAAGAGTAAAGAGTCCTTTAAAGTTCTAAATAATTATTTTAAATTTGTAATATAAGATCGACAACCCTTCTGCAAGATAATAAAATAAATTAAGTATCCTGTTATACCACCCTCAACTAAGACTTTCTCTTTTTCCAAAAAAACTAAATTTATTTTAATATTTGTTTGTAATGCTTGATATTGTGTACTACTATGTTAGTACATTAATACATTGATTTATTCTGAATGTCTGAAATAAAAGATAACGAAGAAAATTTACATGAGCTTTATGAAGTTTTCACTAATTTTGAATCGGTTGAAGAAGCTAAACTTTTTCTTGAGGATTTATGTACTCCTGTTGATTTGGTGGCTATGGCTGCTCGTTGGAGAGTCGTTAAAGAACTAAAAGAAGATAAACCATATCGACAAATCCATGCTGAAACAGGTGTTAGTTTAACCACTATTAGCAGGGTTGCAAGATGTCTTACTTACGGAACGAATGGCTATAACACTATCTATAACAAAATTAAAAAAGAGAATTAATATGAGAAAAAGACTAAGAGTTGCTGTACAAAAGAAAGGAAGACTAAATGATAATTCTATGGAGTTATTTAAAAAAATAGGTGTTAAGGTAGAGTTTTCAAGTAAGAGTAACTTGTTGTGCCATTCTATAAATGCTCCTATAGATTTTCTTTTTGTTAGAGATGATGATATCCCAACATTAGTAAATGGTAATGTATGTGATTTTGGTATAGTTGGTGAAAATGTTTTAGAAGAGTATCTCCTAAGCATAAAAGATACTAATAAAAACAATGACATTATAAAAACCAAGAAACTTGGGTTTGGTAAATGTAGATTATCCATAGCAGTACCAAGTAATGCTAGCGAAGATTTAAACGATTTAAAAAATACGCGAATAGCAACTTCATACCCTTATTTAATTCAACAATTTTCAGAAAAGAATGATTTAGGTCTTGATCCTTTATCTATTTCTGGCTCAGTTGAAATAGCTCCTAATTTACAAATGGCAAGCTCTATATGTGATTTAGTTTCCACTGGCAGAACATTAGAAGAAAATAATCTTAAAGAGATTCATACTATAATGAAAAGCCAAGCAATTTTAATTCGCTCAAATGAGAGTTTTGGAGATGAGTTGGAAGAGTATTATCAATTATTACTTAGAAGAATTGAGGGTGTAAGACATGCTCAAGAGAGAAAGTATATTATGTTTCATATTGATAAAGATGCTGTTGATACTATTAAGGATATTTTACCTGGTCATGAGGGGCAAACTATTATGCCTTTGTATGATGATAATAAGGTAGCGATACATTTAGTTACCAAAGAAGGAGTTTTCTGGGGAACTTTAGAGAAGTTAAAAGAAGCAGGCGCTAGCTCTATATTAGTATTACCAATTGAGAAAATGTTGGAGTAAATAAGTATAATGATAGGAATATATAATTGGCAAGAGCTTGATATAAAAAAACAAATAGATCTTCTAGCTCGCCCAGTTTCTGCTAATAAAGCTAGCTTAATCTCAGGTGTTAGAGATATATTAAATGCAGTACAGAAAAATGGAGATAAAGCTCTTTTTGAGTTTACTTCAAAGTTTGATTGTGTTGATTTAGATGATATTGAAGTCACAGCGGATGAGATTAAAAAAGCTTATTCATTAGTTTCACAGGATGATGTTGGTTTGATTAAGAGCTCTATAGCGCGTATATCTAACTATCATAAAGTTATGAAACCAAAGACTACTATTTGTGATACTAATGATGGTGTGGTTTGTAAAAAAGTTTATAAACCTATCGAAAAAGTTGGTTTATATGTGCCTGGAGGTTCAGCTCCGTTAGTATCAACTTTGATAATGCTAGCAGCACCAGCACAAATTGCAGGATGTAAAGATGTTTTCGTAATTACTCCATGTGATAAAAATGGAAATGTTCATCCACTAATTTTAATAGCTGCAGATATTTGTAAGGTATCAAATATTTATAAACTAGGTGGGGCTCAGGCGATAGCTGCATTAGCTTATGGTACAGAAACAGTACCCAAGGTAAATAAAATTTTTGGACCTGGGAACTCATGGGTTACAGAAGCAAAACAGCAAGTATCTAATGATAGTCAAGGAGCTGCTATAGATTTACCAGCAGGGCCTTCAGAAGTTTTAGTAATAGCTGATGAGTGTGCAGATCCAAGATTTGTTGCTGCAGATCTATTAGCACAAGCTGAACATGGAGTTGATTCACAAGCTATACTAATCACAACTAGTCTAGCTTTAGCTAATAAAGTTAGAGATGAAGTTTCTAAGCAGACTGATACAGCTCAAAGAAAATCTATCATTGAAAAATCACTCATAAATAGTGCAATTATAATTACAAGCTGTATTGATGAGTCAATTAAGATTGCTAATGAATATGCTTCTGAGCATCTTATTTTAAATATCGAAAATGCGGATGACTATATTGATAGTATCGAAAATGCAGGAGCTATATTTGTTGGTCCTTGGGCAGCAGAAGCATTAGGTGATTATATTACAGGATCAAACCATGTGTTACCTACTTATGGATATGCAAAAGCTTATAGTGGTTTAGCAACTATAGATTTTATGAAAGCGATAAGTGTCCAAAATGTATCGAAACAAGGAATAAAAAATATAGGCAAAATGGCTATGAGATTAGCCGATATAGAAGGTCTCAAAGCTCATGAAATGGCTGTTAAAATTCGTTTGGAGAGCTTATAAAATATGCAAAAGCTAGAAAAATTAATTCGTAAAGATTTGCAAGAGTTTAGTGCGTATTCGTCAGCAAGATCTTTGAAGGTTCAAGGGAATA
The DNA here is from genome assembly GCF_003290445.1 of Francisella adeliensis. Lineage (NCBI taxonomy): Bacteria > Pseudomonadati > Pseudomonadota > Gammaproteobacteria > Thiotrichales > Francisellaceae > Francisella > Francisella adeliensis. The sequence goes on from NZ_CP021781.1 coordinate 806,719, forward strand.
TATGGCTGAATGCAAATGAGTCACCTTATGATGATGAAAAACTATTTAACCGTTATCCTTCACAACAGCCTCAAGAGTTAGTTCAGCGTTTAGCGAAAATATATGAAGTAAAAGCTGATAATTTGTTAGTTACTCGAGGAAGTGATGAGGGGATAGATCTTTTATTTAGACTATTTTGTGAATATAAAAAAGACAGTGTATTTGCGGTAGAGCCAACATTTGGAATGTATAAAATAGCTGCACAATTACAAGGTGTAGAGTATAAAACTATAAAGCTTGATCAGGAAAATGATTTTGAACTTGATATTTCTAAGCTTTTAGAAAGTATTCCTAATAACTGTAAGTTACTTTTTTTATGTACTCCTAATAATCCAACTGGTAAATCACTTTCTTTAGGTGAGATTGAAAAGGTATTAGCTAGTTTAGCAGATAAATGTATAGTTGTTGTCGATGAGGCATATATAGAATTCAGCACAGAGCAATCAGCTACTAATCTTATTGATAAATTTCAAAATTTAGTTGTATTAAGAACATTATCAAAGTCATTTGGTATGGCAGGGCTTAGATTAGGTACTGTAATTTCTAACGCTAAAATGATTAAATGGTTAAGAAAAATATTAGCACCATATCCAATTCCTAAAACTACTGAAACGACTATAGTAGATTTGCTTGATGATAAAAGCTTAGTTAAGTTAGATAGTCAGATTGAGGAAATAAAACAACAAAGACAACTAGTGCTTGAAGAGTTAGAAAAGTTAGCGATAGTAAACAAAGTATACTCATCAGATGCAAACTTTTTGCTAGTCAATTTTAACAAGGCAGTTTTTGATGATTTAATCACAAATAACATAGTTGTCCGTTCTATGGCGCACTTTTTTAATGATGAAAAGATGTTAAGAATAAGTATTGGAACATCAGTTGAAAATAAAAAACTAATCGAAGTATTACAAAAATTAAGTGGTGATTATGAAGCAAAATAAATATTTATTTATTGATAGAGATGGAACCTTAATAGTCGAGCCACCTATAGATAAGCAGGTTGATAGTATCGAAAAATTAGAGTTTTTTGAAGGTGTTTTTGAAGCTCTTAAAAAATTACAAAAAGCAGGTTTTAAACTTGTAATGGTATCAAATCAAGATGGCTTAGGCACTGAGTCTTTTCCTCAAGAAGATTTTGATGCGCCACATGACCTAATGATGAAAATATTCAAATCACAAGGTATTGAGTTTAAGAATGTTTTAATTTGTCCACATTTTGCTCATGAGAATTGTAATTGTCGTAAGCCTAAAGTTGGTTTGCTGATGGATTATTTAGTCGAGCAGAAGATCTCTCTAAAAGATAGTTATGTGATTGGTGATAGAGAGACAGATGTTCAGTTAGCTCACAATATAAAGGTTAATCCTATTCAATTTGGTTTCGGAGAATATCAAACTTGGGATAACATAACTACAGCGATATTAAATAAGCCTAGGGTCGCTGAAATCAAGCGTACAACTAATGAGACTGATATCGTTGTAAAAGTTAACTTAGATGCTCATGGAACTCGAGAAATAGAGACAGGTCTAGGCTTCTTTGATCATATGCTCGATCAAATTGTAAAACATGCTGGTATAAGTGCTGTAATTAAGGCAAAGGGTGACTTGCATATAGATGATCATCATTGCGTTGAAGATGTTGCAATAACTCTTTCACAAGCAGTTGCTCAGGCTTTAGGTGATAAATATGGTATTAATCGTTATGGGTTTTTACTACCAATGGATGAGGCTTTAGTTGAGATTGCTCTAGATTTAAGTGGTAGGAATTATTGCTCATTTGAGGCAGATTTTGATCGGGAAATGGTGGGTGATTTATCCGTAGAGTTAGTGAAGCATTTCTTTGTGTCTTTTGCTGAAGGTCTAAAGGCAACACTACATATCAAAGTTACTGGTGAAAATACGCATCATAAGATAGAAGCTTGCTTTAAGGGTTTAGGTAAAGTTCTTAAACAGGCAGTTGCTAAAGATGGTATAGGTGAGATTCCAAGCTCAAAAGGGGTATTATGATAGCAATAATAGATTGTTGTGGTAGTAATTTTGCCTCTGTAAAATATGCCTTTGAGAAACTAGGTCGACAAATAGTTTTAACTCATGATCCTGAAGTAATCCAAAAAGCAGCTTGCGTGATTTTGCCAGGTGTGGGACATGCTAAATCAGCTATGGATAGTTTAAGAAAAAACAATTTAGATAAGCTTATTCCAAAGCTGACACAACCAGTATTAGGAATCTGTTTAGGAATGCAAATTATGTATAGTTTTTCTGAAGAAGGAAATACAGATTGCTTGGGTATTTTTTCTGAAAAAGTAAAAGCTTTTAAGAAAACTCAAAGCTTTAGTATTCCACATATGGGTTGGAATAGTTTACAAAATATAAATAAGGATCATTTTTTATTTAAAGACATTGCAGAGGATGATTATGTATATTTTGTGCATAGTTTTTATGCTGAGCTTAATCAATTTAATATAGCTACGAATGACTATATAAATGATTTCACTGCGATGGTAAATAAAGATAACTTTTATGGTATACAGTTTCATCCTGAAAAATCTGGTAGGGTTGGGATGAAGATTTTAGAGAATTTTATACAAGGAGCTTTGTAGATGAATATATTTCCAGCGATAGATCTAATAAATGGCAAATGTGTTCGTTTAGAAAAAGGTGATTTTAATAAAGCTACGACTTATGAGCTTGAACCTAAAGGTGTTGCAAAAGCATATCAGCAAGCTGGAGCAGAGTTTATCCATGTTGTAGATCTTGATGGTGCTAAAAAAGGTCAAACTTGTCAGTTTGAAACTATCCAGCAGATTAGAAATAACTGTAATATGACTCTACAAGTTGGTGGTGGTGTCAAAGATTTTGAGACTATTGAAAAACTTCTAGAAATTGGAGTTGATAGAGTAGTTGTTGGTAGTTTAGCTGTTAAGGATACAGCATTAACGAAGAAGTTTTTTGAGAAATATGGCGCTGAAAAGATAGTTTTAGCTTTAGATGTTTTTATCAAAGAAGGTATTCCTTATATAGCAACGCATGGCTGGCAAGAGTCTAGTGCAACTACTTTAGATGAGATATTACAAACTTATCTTAGTGATGGGCTTGAATATGTTTTATGTACTGATATTTCTCGAGATGGTATGTTGCAAGGACCAAATTTTGAGCTGTATAGAATCTATTCATCTATTTATCCAGATATTAAGTTTATGGCTTCTGGTGGAGTTGGAGGCTTGCAGGATCTAGAAATATTAAAAGAACAAAAAGTCTATGGTGTAATTATTGGTAAAGCTTTATATGAAAATAAATTTACACTACAAGAGGCATTAGAATGTTAACTAAAAGAATAATCCCATGTCTTGATGTAAAAGATGGTGTCGTTGTTAAAGGTGTAAAGTTTAGAAATCATAGAGTTATTGGTGACATTATTGAGCTTGCACAGAAATACTCAGAAGCTGGTGCTGATGAGTTAGTTTTTTATGATATTGGTGCAAGTCCTGATAACAAACTGCTCTCTATAAAATGGATACAAGAGATAGCTAAAAAGATAAATATACCATTCTGTGTAGCTGGAGGTATCAAGTCTGTGGAGAATGCTCGCGCTATATTAAATGAAGGTGCAGATAAGATATCTGTTAATTCAGCAGCACTTGCTAGACCTGATTTGATAGATGAGTTAGTTTATGAGTTTGGCACTCAATGTGTGGTGGTTGGGTTAGATAGTAAATTTATCGATGGTGAATTTAAAGTTTGTCAATATACAGGAAGTGCAGATAAAACTGTTCAGACATTACTAGATCCCATTAGCTGGGCAAAAGAGGTTGAATCACGTGGAGCAGGCGAGATAGTTCTCAATTGCATGAATCATGATGGTGTCAAGGGTGGTTATGATCTAGAGCATCTTAGAGAAGTTCAATCAAATGTCTCAATACCTATTATTGCCTCTGGTGGAGCTGGTGAGATTCAACATTTTATTGATGTATTTAAATATACCAATATAGATGGTGCTTTGGCAGCTAGTGTATTTCATGATGACATTATTGCTATACCTGAGTTAAAACAAGAGCTTTTTAAAAATAATATACCGACAAGAATAGTAAAATAGGATATAAAATGGATAACAAAATTATAGAATCTATAGCTTGGCAAAAAATGGATAATTTAGTTCCAGCTATTATTCAATCAGCAATTGATAATAGTGTCTTAATGCTAGGTTATATGAGTAAAGAATCTTTAGAAAAAACTTTAGAAATAGGCAAAGTAACTTTCTATAGTCGTAGTAAAAAACGTTTATGGACTAAGGGCGAAGAAAGTGGTAATTTTCTTGAGTTAAAAGATATAGCTATCGATTGTGATAATGATTCTATACTTATCAAAGCTATACCTTATGGCCCAACTTGCCATACTGGAAGTAAATCATGTTTTACTAAAAATGAAGAGAATAGCTCTTTGTATATAATCGATAAATTAGAAAAACTAATAGCTGAAAGAAAAGATTACTTACCTGAGAATAGCTATTTAACTAGTTTATTCAAAGAAGGCTTACCACGAATCGCTCAAAAGGTTGGCGAAGAGGGTGTGGAAGTTGTGATTGCTGCAATGAAACAAGATTCTGATGATGAGTTAATTTCTGAGACAGCGGACTTATTATTTCACTTATTAGTTTTGCTTAGAGAGAAAAAAGTTTCTTTAGAGCAAGTTTGTCAAAAGTTAGTTTCTAGGAATAGTGCTGGTTAGCTTAAATAAGAGGTTGGTTTTACCTTAAATATCATCATACAGCCAAGTAGATAAATATCTCTCACCACATGATGCTAATATTACAACTATCATCTTGTCTTTATTTTCTTCACGAGCAGCTAGTTTAATAGCTGCACATAAAGCAGCACCTGATGAAATTCCTGCTAAAATTCCTTCTTCTTTTGCTAATAGATGTACATATTTTTTTGAATCATCGTCGGATACTTTGATTACTTCATCGATTACACCTATATCTAATGTTTTAGGAATAAATCCTGCTCCAATACCTTGGATTTTATGTGGACCTGACGGTTCTCCTGATAAAACTGCAGAACCTTCAGGTTCTACAGCAACTGCTTTTAGTGACGACTTAACTTTCTTTAGAGTACTAGCAATACCTGTGATAGTACCTCCAGTACCAACAGCAGAAACTAGTAAGTCTACTTGTCCATCTGTATCCTCCCATATTTCTATAGCAGTAGTTTTACGGTGAGCTTCTGGATTCGTTAGGTTATTAAATTGCTGAGGCATATAGTAGTTAGAGCTTGACTCTGTAATTTCAGTAGCTTTTGCAATAGCACCTTTCATGCCATCTGCTCCAGGAGTCAGTATGATTTTAGTTCCTAATGCTTTCATAATTTTTTGTCTTTCTATACTCATTGTATCAGGCATTGTAATAATTAATTCATAACCTTTACTAGCAGCCACAAAAGCTAAGGCTATTCCTGTATTACCACTTGTAGGCTCTATAATCGTCATACCTTTTTTAAGTACACCAGATATTTCAGCACTCTCAATCATCTCAGCACCGACTCTATCTTTAACACTTGACATAGGATTAAAGTACTCAAGTTTTGCGACGATATTTCCTGGTAAATTTTTACTGATTTGCTCTAATGAAACTAGAGGAGTATTTCCTATAAGTTCTATTATGTTTTTAGCAATTTTAGGCTTATGTTTTCTGTTCATGTTAGTTCCTGTGTTTTATATACCCAAACCATCTTCGAAAGTTGTTTGTTTATATTTTTGTTGGTAAACTCGGCTTTTTGGAGCAATATCTTTTGTTATAGATACATTTGCACCTATTATACTTTCTCTACCGATTGTTATATCACCTAAGATTGTAGTATTAGAATATATGGTTACATTATCTTCAATATTTGGATGACGCTTTATACCTCTAATCACTTCATTGTTCTCATCTTTTGGGAAACTTTTTGCACCTAATGTTACACCATGATATAAAGTGACAAAATTCCCAACGATACATGTTTCACCAATCACAACACCAGCTCCATGATCTATAAAAAAACTTTCGCCAATTTTTGCTTTTGGATGTATGTCTATACTTGTTTTTTCATGTGTTTTTTTTGATATCATTCTTGGTAATATTGGGATATTTAAATTATCTAATGCATGTGAGATGCGATGCATCATGATAGCGTCAATTCCTGGGAAGCATAATATGATCTCAACCTTATTGTATGCAGAAGGGTCTCTTTCGTAAGCTGATTGAATATCTTTCTCAATGAGTTGCTCAATAGTTGGCATTACTGTCATAAAATCGTCTGTAGTTTTCTGTATAGCACTAAGTTCTTGTTTCTCACGAATAAACAAGTAGAAGGACTCAAGTAAATTACATAACTGACATCTAAGATCTAGCTTTGATTTATCTAGAGTTATTAAGGGTATTTTAGAGACATTATGAGTAAGAATATTTTTAGCATTGTTTAAAAAAATATCTAAATTTAAATGCAATATATTTGTTTTATCTTTTGGATTGCATGTATCATGATTTTTTATCATATTAGTTACTTATTTGCTTTTCAAAACCTATTATCAAATGATAATGAAGTTTATGCTATATTCAACAGATAATAGTTACTCAGTTAACGTTTACATGGAGTAGCTCAAAAGTTAGTTTCTAGGAGTATTTCAAATTAATAATTGTTTATCAAAACTAATCATTTCCATTTAGCTATAGCAGTTGAATTAGTTTCCATATAATGTAAAACTAGTCTTTAATAATTTGGGATGAATAACGTTAAGTAAGCGTGATATTAAGAGATACATAATATATGGATATAAAAAAAATTCTAGAAGATAGCAATATTTCTAGTGCTTGTTTGAAGCAAGCTAATATTAGTGAAAAAGAATTATTAGAAATTATAAGCGATTATCTGAGTAGAATTGATGATTTTAAAAGTACCGCGAGCTATCTAGCAAACACTTTACAGCAATGTGATAATGTTCATTCTGTTAGGTGGCGTGTGAAAGATGTTACTCATCTTTTAAAAAAAATAGTAAGAAAGAAAAAAGATAGAAATAAGAAGTATATTAATATATCTGTAAATAATTATTTAGAAATAATTACAGATTTAATAGGGATAAGAGCACTACATTTATTTAAAAATGAGTGGGAGGATATATATCACTACATTAATCAAAAGTATGAAACTCATGAGAAGATAGTTTATGTTAGAAAGGGTGATAATGAAGTTTCTGAACATAAAGATTGTGAAGTAAAAGAACATCCAATTGGGTATCGCTCGACTCATTATGTTATTAAAGCCAAACCATTAAAAGAAGAAATATTTTGTGAAATACAGGTAAGAACAATATTTGAAGAGGGTTGGAGTGAGATTGACCATAGAGTAAGGTATCCTGATTTTTCAGACGATAAATCAATACTACATTTTTTAACTGTCTTTAATAGATTTGCCGGTAGTGCTGATGAAATGGCTAGTTTCCTTAATAATTTGGTAGTGACATTAAAAGAAGAAAGAGTTAAGCAAAAAGTTATAAACAATAGCAATGAAGCTAGAATAAGTAATTTAAATGATGAAGTCGAGCATTTAAAAATACAACTTAAAGACATGAGTTCTAACAAGGTAGTGTTATCTGATAAAAAGGCTGTTAATCAAGATTTTGACAATTTATTTTCCAGAATTGCAAATATTCAAAACTCAATAAAAACAATAAGTAATAATGATGCATCTAAAGCTGTTAATGATTTTGGTTTGCCAGTTATAAATGCTGATATTTTGGCAAGTGCTTTACAAGATACTGATGTTTTATTTAATGCTTCTAAAATTCTTGAAGAGTTGTGTCCTGATATAAATATAGATGAAGTAACAAAAAGTATTGAACTTACTGATACAGATGATAAAGATCAGGATAAAGAGTAATATCAGAATTAAAAATGAGTAAATGTTGGTAAATAAAATATTATAATAAATTTTTTTGAAATATTTAATTCTGTAAGGAGTTTAGTAAATCTTTATCCATTAAGTGACTTGGTAATACATTCGATAATGAATTTAAGATATTGCTAGGTACTTTTGGATTATCTAAAGCTAATTCTTTGATTAGGTTTTTAACTTTTTTTCTTTTTAGATTTTCTTGAGTTCCACATAAATTACATGGGATTATTGGGAATTGCTGTTCTTTAGCAAATTCTATCAAGTCTCTTTCTTGAACTAACGCCATTGGCCTAATTACAGTATTTTCACCATCTTGGGTAATAAATTTTGGTGGCATTGATTTTATTTGCCCTTGATAGAGTATCGACATTAGTAATGATTCAATCAAATCATCACGATGATGTCCTAGAATTATTTTATCCATTTTATGTTCTTTTGCATAACGGTAGATATTACCACGACGCATACGAGAGCATAATGAACAGTAAGTTTTACCTTCTGGAATCTTGTCGATAACTACACCATAAGTATTCTTAGTCTCAATCTCATAACTTACGCCTAAATCATCAAGATATGCACGAAGCTTGCTATCATCCCAACCTGGTTGAGATTGGTCTAGTGTATATACATGAAGGTCTATGTCATAGACTTTATCTTTGATTAGGTTTGTAAGTACTTTAAGTAGCCCAAAAGAGTCTTTACCACCAGATAGGCAAAGCATAATCTTATCGCCTTTATTAAAAAGCTTATAGTCAGCCACAGCTTTAGTTATATAGTGGCGAAGTTTTTTCTCAGTTTTTGAAATAGTATGCTTAGACATATTAGCGTTGAGCCTTTTTGAATAATCTATCTTTTTCTCTGGCCCAGTCTTTATCTTTTTGAGCATCGCGTTTATCGTGGAGTTTTTTACCTTGTGCAAGAGCTATTTCAATTTTTACATTAGAACCTTTCCAGTACATCGCAAGTGGTACACAAGTGAAACCTTTTTGTTCAATTTTGCCCATAATTTTATCTATCTCACGGCGGTTCAGTAGAAGTTTTCTTGATGCTGTTGTATTTGGTGTAACATGTGTAGAAGCTGATAGTAGTGGGGTGATTAGGCAGTTAAAAAGCCAAGCTTCACCTTTACGTACATGCACATGAGTATCTACCATTTGCACTTTACCTGCACGAATGCTTTTTACTTCCCAACCTTGTAAAACTATACCAGCCTCAAATTTCTCAAGGATAGTATAATCATGAAATGCTTTTTTATTCCTAGCTATAGTTGCAGGAGAAACCTTTTGTTTACTCATAACTTTATTATTTTTTGTAAAAGATATACAATGTAACGCTATATACTATCAGTAAAAGTGAAAAGAATAAATAAATGAATAAAGTTAATAAATCATCAGTTGTAAACTATACAGCTGAGCAGATGTATGATTTGGTAAACGATATTAGAAGTTATCCTGAGTTTTTACCGATGTGTGAAGATATTGAGATGATCGAAGAGGGCGCAACTGAAAAAAAAGCCTGTTTGAAAATTAAATCTGGATTTGTGAAGTTAGATTTTGCTACCCATAATACGATGATAAAAAACGAGCATATCCATCTTAATCTAGTAAAAGGACCATTTAAGACTCTTACAGGTGATTGGGCCTTTGAACCATTAACTGAGAATACTTCAAAAGTTTCTTTAAATATGGAGTTTACATTTGAAAACAAGTTTGTGGAAATGGCATTAGGACCTGTATTTAAAGGTTTAGCTGAGAAGATGCTAGATGCTTTTTGTAAGCGTGCAAAAGAGGTTCATGGCTAGTGAAAGTAGAAGTTGTATATGCACTTCCTGATGAGCAGGTTATATTTAAAATAGAATCTCAAAATACAACTATGACTGTTGAGGATGTTATCAAGGAATCTGGATTATTAGATAAATACTCTCAGATAGATTTAATGCATTCTAAGATTGGGGTATATGGTCAAATTGTAGAGTTGAATCATTCTGTTACTGATAAAGACAGAATCGAAATATATAGAGAATTAACTATAGATCCTAAACAAGCTAGAATGTTACGAGCTGAGCAAAAGCGTAAAAAAGAAGGTCTTAGAGGATTTGGAGCGTAAAAAAAAAGTAGCAGTTATTGGGGCAGGTTTAGCAGGATGCTCAGTAGCTTATGAGTTGAATAAGTTTGATGAGTTAGATATAACAATCTTTGATAAAAATGATGATGTCGCTCAAGATGCTTCGGGCAATTATGCAGGGATATTAGCTCCAAACCTAACAGCTGATAATAATTATTCAGATCAATTTCATACTTTAGGCTATCAGCTACTCGTTGATTTTATCAATCAATATAAGAGTAAGATTAATACTTGTAGTAAAGGAGTTATACAGCTTCTTACAGATGAAAAAGAGATTTTACGGTATAAAAAGATTTTTACAAAAAGAGATATTGCTGATGATTTAGCACGACTCTTAGACAATAAAGAAACGACAAATCTTCTACAACAAAAAACAACTTATCAATCAGTATATTATCCAAATGCACTATCTCTTGAACCTAGAAGTCTATGTCGACTATGGTTAGAGTTATCACAAGCAAAGCCACAACTTAATACAAGTCTTATAAGTATATGTAAGCTATATGATAAAGAATATAGCTGGAGACTAGATTTTGGTAATACTATACAAGATTTTGATATAGTAGTTTTTGCTGGAGGATGTAAACTTTTTGAAAATACTCCTTATTTAAAAGATATACCTACTTTTGAATCACACGGACAATTAACAGTAATAAATAGGGCTTATGATATATCTCATACAGTTATGGATAAAGGCTATATAATTCCAGGCTACAGAAATAATTTTCAAGTGATTGGTGCGACCTTTAGAGATAACAGTGATATGACTGGAGATATTCGTAAGGTAGATGATGAGTTTAATATAACTCAGATTTCATCAATGCTTGATAAAAGTTGTGATGTGTCTGTAGTTCAATCGCGAGTGGCAGGGCGTTGCGTGACTTCTGATCACCTTCCGATAATTGGTAAACTTGCTGATTATATTAAGTTTAAAGAAGATTTTTATAAACCACTATCAAAAGGCTACCCTAAATCAAAAATACCAAAAGTTGAGTATGAAGATGGCTTATATCTAGCTTCAGGATTTGGGTCTAAGGGGTTATGTTCATCATTATTATCAGCAAAAATAATCTCCGCTCAAATAACTAATACAAAAAATATAGTTTCAGATAAGCTTCTAAATGCTTTATCTCCACAACGATTTTGGCTTAGAAGTTTCAAAAAAGGTGTTAAACACTAGCTAATAGTTATACTTTTTTGGTATATTAGACAGATAAGTAATCTAGAAACACTATCATTTATGAAAAAAACATTTACAACTTTGTTGTGCTCAGCAATGCTTTTTCCGGGTTTATCAATAGCAGCGCCAGTACCAAGTGGTTATGACTTTATTCCAGTTCAAGAGGAAATGCAGATAGCTCAACCAGTTACAGAGAAGCATGGAATGGTTTCATCTCAAGAAGCTTTAGCTAGTAAAGTGGGAGTTAATATTTTAAAGCAAGGTGGTAATGCTGTTGATGCGGCAGCAGCTGTTGGTTTTGCTTTAGCTGTGACTTTACCTAGAGCGGGTAATCTTGGTGGTGGTGGATTCATGATTATTCACCTAAATAAAAATGATAAAAATATAGCAATTAACTACCGTGAGAAAGCTCCTTCAAAAGCATCTCATGATATGTACTTAAATGACAAGGGTGAAGTTGATTATAATAAAGTCTCTGGCTCATATAGTGCTACTGGTGTTCCGGGTACTGTGGCAGGTTTGATTGATGCTCAGCAAAAATACGGTAAATTAAAGCTTGCTCAAGTTATAGAACCAGCTATTAAGTTAGCAGAAGACGGTATTCCTGTAACTTATGATCTACATCAATCATTGGAGACTGCTAAACCTTGGCTAGCAAAATCACCAGAAGCAATGAAAACTTTTTATCATAAAGATGGTTCAGCATATAATGTCGGAGAGATTTTAAAACAGCCTGAACTTGCTCATAGTTTGAAGCTGATTGCTAAAGAAGGTAAGAAAGCTTTTTATGAAGGTGAAATTGCTCATAAGATTGCTGATGCTATGGCAAAACATGACGGTTTGATTACATTAGAAGATTTGAAAAACTATGATGTTCAAGAGATGAAGCCGATAAAAGGAGAGTATCGTGGTTATAGTATTTACTCAATGCCACCTCCAAGCTCTGGAGGTGTTATCTTAATTGAGCTCCTGAATATATTAGAGAATTTCCCATTAGCTGATTATGGTAATAATAGTGCTAAAACTATTAATCTTATGAGTAATGCAATGAGCTATGCTTATAATGACCGAAACTCAGATCTTGGAGATCCAGATTTTGTGAAAATGGATATTAATAAGTTCTTGTCTAAAAAGTATGCAAAACAAGTAGCAGAAAAAATAACGACAGATAAACATATACCGAGTAAGGATATCAGTACTGTTGATCCTGAAGATCGTGAGAAACTGCAAACTACGCAGTTTAGTGTGGTTGATAAGGATGGTAATATGGTATCAAATACCTATACGCTTAATTACTCTTATGGTAATGGCATTATTGCACCAGGTACTGGTATTTTCTTGAATAATGAAATGGATGATTTTGCTGCAAAAGTTGGTGTTGCTAATGTCTTTGGGTTGGTTCAAGGTGAAGCTAATACTGTGGCTCCAAATAAACGACCTCTAAGCTCTATGACTCCGACTATAGTTTTAGATAAAGATGGTAAACCATTCTTAGCTACAGGCTCTCCTGGAGGTAGTCGAATCATTACAACAACTCTGCAAGTTATTTTAAATATGATTGATTACAATATGAACTTACAATCAGCAGTAAATAACCCTCGTATACATAGCCAATTATGGCCAGAAGAGCTAGGTGTAGAGCAAGGTATATCTATAGATACTATTAATTTACTTAATAAGATGGGTAATAATGTCATACCTTATGCAGCTATGGGAGCAGCTGAATCTGTAAGCTCAGATGGCCAATATGTCTATGGTGCAGCTGACCCAAGAAGAGCAGGAGCTTTAGCAGTGGGTTATTAATAACTGCTTAATAAAATTTTGCCATATTTATTATTTTGTTCTATATTATCAACCTCATAAAATGCCTGATTGAAGTTATCTAAATTTATATTCTTATAAGCAGGTAAATATAGTTTATGACGAGTTATGTAGTTAATAAACTGATTCAGTTTAGCATTACGAAATATTGTCCCCACTCTTTTTTCCCATTCTTTCAAAAAAAATCTTTCAGGGGTAATTTTTTTATCATAAAAAAGATTAGATATCTTTTTTGGGTAATTAGTCATGGACAAACAACCATATATTATAAACCTACCATTGTTAGAAATTGTTTCTAGTAATCTAGCACCATCAAGACCCCCTACAGCATCTAATGCTATATTTGGCAAAGGGATATTATTTTTAATAATTTGTTCTTGTAGAGATAGTTCAGAGTTTATTACAAAGTCAGCACCATAGTCATATAGGCTATTTGAGGCTTTACTGCTTGTGACAACTATAATTTTATAATTCAAATACTTTGAAAGCTGAATAAAAAATTTAGCTATTGATGAATTACCAGCATTTATTATAACTATTGCATCTTTAGAAATATTTATTACTTCAGTCAAAATTACCCAAGCGGTTAAGCCATTTATATAGCACTGTACAGCAATATTATCAGGTATTTCCTTAGGTAATTTTATTAGTTGTTGAGGTGTGGTATCTATAAATGTTTGCCAAGTACCTGATGCCATAATTAGAACTCTATCACCAGCTTTATATTCTAGTTTTTTCGAACCCATAACAATACCAACTCCTTCAAAGCCTGGAACTCTAGGAGTAGGATGGTTATAACGGTATTGCCCCTCACCATATAAAGATAAAATATCAGAGGGATTGATTGTTCTAAGAACAACTTTAGTTAATACATTTGTATAATCAACTAATAAAGTTTCTTTTTGTTCTAGAGTATCGTTAGGATTACCGTAGCTTTTTTGTTCAATATATTTATTAAGAAGCATAATGATAGTATTAGCCTTTTACTCTTTTCTATTACTTGGTGCTGCAGAACTCCCTGCAAGTATTCCTCCATCAATATTTAACTCAATCCCTGTAACATATTTTGACTCATCAGATGCTAAATACAATATCGCATAGGCAACATCTAGAGCTTCCCCCATTATTTTTAAAGGAATATCTTGAGAAATCACCTTGATAGCATTTTGTTTTTCAGTCTTATCTTTCGGTAACATTTCATCCCACATTGGCGTTAATATAGCCCCAGGGTGAACAGAGTTACAACGAATATGATAATTCATATCTGCACAATATAAAGCAACTGATTTTGTATGATTACGAACCGAAGCTTTACTTGCTGCATAAGCTACAGCTTGAGGTATGCCGACAAGCCCAGAGCGAGAGGAGATATTAACGATACTACCACCTTTTTCTTTCATGAGCTTAATAGCATATTTGCAGCCAAGAGCGACTCCATTAGAGTTAACAGCATGGATTTTTTCCCAAGACTTCATGTTTAAATCTTCAGGATTGTGTGGGCCTGCACTTTCAATAAACCCAGTGATTCCAGCATTATTAATTAAAATATCAAGCCTACCAAATTCAGATTTAATATATTGTGTGACTTCTAACCAATTATTTTCATTGCTAACATCTAAATGTTTATATATAACATCGTTAGATTTAATATTTTGAACAGTGTCAGCACCTAAAGTATCATTTATATCAGATGCTATAACAATGGCACCTTCTTTAGCGAATAATTCAGCAGTTGCTTTACCGATACCTCTAGCTGCCCCAGTAATTAGAGCAATTTTATTATTTAGTCTTTTCATAGTAGGATAAATTAAGATTATAGAAAGTAAAGAGTGAAAAATTAAGAAAAGTTATTAACCACCACGACCAGCTTTTTTACGACCACTTTCTGTTAGATGTTTTTTACGCAATCTAATATTTTCAGGAGTGATTTCTACAAGCTCGTCATCTTCAATAAACTCTAAAGCATATTCAAGAGTAAGGTTGATAGGTGTAACTAAAGCTACAGCTTCATCTTTACCAGAAGCACGCATATTTGTAAGCTGTTTACCTTTTGTACAGTTTACAGTAAGGTCATTGTCACGATTATGTATACCAATAATCATACCCTCATAAACTTCTGTATTATGAGTTACAAACATCTTACCACGCTCTTGTAAGTTAAATATTGAGAACGCAACAGCTTTACCAGTATTTATAGAGATAAGAGTACCGTTTTGGCGAGTTTCTAATACTTGCTTTTTAACAGGGCCATAATGGTCAAATATCTTGTTCATAATACCAGAACCAGATGTGATAGTTAAAAACTCTGTGTAAAAACCAATCAAACCACGCGATGGAATTATAAACTCAAGTTTTACACGACCTTTACCATCAGGTTCCATATTTTTAAGCTCACCTTGACGCAGACCCATTCTCTCCATCACAACACCTTGGAAAGTGTCATCAACATCAATAATAGCTTGCTCAAATGGTTCGTGCATTACGCCATCAACTTCTTTGAAGATTACATGAGGGCGAGATACTGCGATTTCAAAACCTTCTCTACGCATGTTTTCTAATAAGATAGAAAGATGAAGCTCACCACGACCAGAAACTTTAAATTTATCAGCATCATCAAGTTGTTCAACGCGTAAAGCCACATTAGTAAGAAGCTCTTTATCAAGACGATCTTTAATTTGGCGAGAAGTTACAAATTTACCTTCTTTACCAGCAAATGGAGAATTATTTACTTGGAAAGTCATGCTGATAGTTGGTTCATCAACAGAAAGCTCAGGTAGAGCTTCTACTTTATCAGGGCTACATAGAGTATCTGATATGTTTAAACCTTCCATACCTGTTATACATACAATATCACCAGCTTGAGCTTCAGGTACTTCTACACGGTCTAAGCCCATATATCCAAGTACTTGTAATATTCTACCATTACGAGTCTTACCATCTTTATTTATAAGAGTAATAGGAGTGTTTGTTTTGATCTTACCGCGTTGGATACGACCGATACCGATAGTACCTAAGAAATTTGAATAATCTAAAGATGAAATTTGCAT
Source organism: Francisella adeliensis (assembly GCF_003290445.1). Classification (NCBI taxonomy): domain Bacteria; kingdom Pseudomonadati; phylum Pseudomonadota; class Gammaproteobacteria; order Thiotrichales; family Francisellaceae; genus Francisella; species Francisella adeliensis. The sequence continues at coordinate 822,855 of NZ_CP021781.1, forward strand.
TTGGAAAGCACCATTTTCATCAACATCAGGTGCAGATACATTATCAACAATAGCATGAAATAAGTCATTCATGTCTTCTTTTTGTTCACCTAACTCATTCGTAGCCCAACCATTAATAGCTGAAGCGTAGATAATAGGGAAATCTAATTGTTCATCAGTTGCACCAAGTCTATCAAAAAGGTCAAATACTTGATCAACTACCCAGTCAGGTCTTGCACCATCACGGTCAATCTTGTTGATAACAACTATAGGCTTTAGACCTTGAGCAAAAGCTTTTTCTGTCACAAAACGAGTTTGTGGCATAGGACCATCAACTGCATCTACAAGTAGAAGTACTGAGTCAACCATTGAAAGAACTCGTTCAACTTCACCACCGAAATCAGCATGGCCTGGAGTATCTACGATGTTAATATGGTAGTCATTCCATTTTAAAGCAGTATTCTTAGAAAGAATAGTAATTCCTCTTTCTTTCTCGATGTCGTTAGAGTCCATAACTCTTTCAACTTCTGGGCCACGCGTATTAAGCGTACCAGACTGTTGTAATAATTTGTCTACAAGTGTAGTTTTACCATGGTCTACATGGGCAATAATTGCAATATTTCTTAGATTATCTATCATTTAGTTACCGTTATTTTGATTAAATTTGAATAAATCACAACAATTATAGACTAATAACGATCAAAAGTACCTAAAAACTTACAGACTTTAGTGTGACAATAGTTTTTTGTTTTTCTTGTAGCCGTATAAAAACACATAAAGTGTTAGTATATTAAAAAACATACTGATGAAACCATGTAAGGGGTATACATCAAATTTTAGCATTAGGAAGATATTTATGGTAACAAGTTGAATAGAGTATATAGCATTTATTAGTAAGCCAGAAACATAGCCAAATGCTAGTAGTGCTGCTCCTATATATACAGATATGCCAAAAATAAGTCCAATATAATTATAGATGTTATTATCGAAAAGAACGTCAGTAGGAATTGTTAGATAGTCAAAAGCTAGCATTAAAATTGTTGTGAGAATTATTAAACAACACACTAATAAAATGTTTTTTGTATTTATTTTTTTAGGTTTTACTTTTATATAGTTGTAAATAAGTATCGCAACTAAAGATAGTAGAAGATCATGAGAATACATCGGTAGACTGCTTAAGTATTCTGTGATTTGAAAGTTAGATAAATTTATAAACTGAAAAGATCCAGCTAAAGTAGCTAAAAAGTAGAAAATCCAAGCAGATCTTTTAAAGTTGATGATTTTAATAGCAAAAATTAAACCAAAAGTTAACGAAGCAAATTGTAAAAAATAGAAGCTAGAGTTCATTTTATATAGTAATTATTAAATTATATCTGGATTATATCTACTTAAAGTTAGATATTCTATAGTGTGGAGTAGTAATAAGAAGCTTAAATTCTTTAGTGAGATAAAAGTTTTTTATTTTTATTATAACCATAGATAAAAATAGTAAAGCATAAAATGTTAATAGCTACTGTAACATAAAGTGTTGAGCTATAGAAATTAAAGCTAATACTAAAATAAATATTCATACAAGCCATTTGGATCGATGAAATAGCATTTAATAGCAGCCCTGAAATATATCCAAATGCTAATAATACACTACCGACGTATACAAGTATGCCAAAAAAATCAGATATTAGCATTAGAATGTTGTATGTAGGTGCAATAGCTAGGTTTATATAAGTAAAAAATAACATGAGTATCACCGTAAGAATTATTATGATACTAGCTTGTAATATTGAATCAGATGTTATTTTTTTAGGTGAAATATTTGATTTATTAGCAATAATTATAGCTAATATGGGTAGAGCTAAATCAGGAAAGAAAATCATTAGGTTGTTAAAAATATTGCTAATACTAGGATTATTAAAAACAGAAAAGCTTATAAATCCAATAAAAGTAGCTAGGAAGTAGAAAACCCAAGCAGATCTTCTAAAATCAATAATTTTAATAGCAAAAGTTAAGCTAAAGATTAACCAAGCAAGTTGAAAAAAAGAAAGATAGATACTCACATCTATAGAAGAGTGCAATATAAATTAGTACCTATTATAAACATTCTATATTCATGAATCAATTTTATAGAAGTATTTTAAATATTTTACAAAGTGTATAAACATTACTTACCAATACAAAAACTTGAAAAGATTTCACCAAGTAAATCATCAGATGTAAACTCTCCGGTGATTGAGTTTAGATATTCTTGAACTATTAGAAGTTCTTCAGCAAGAAGCTCACCATTACCAAGGTTTAGCTGATCTTTTGCTAGGTTAATATGCTCATAAGCATTATTTATAGCATCAACATGGCGCTCTCTTGCTGTATAAATACTTTCATTTTGAGCAGTGTAACCAACTTTTTTAAGTATATGTTTCTTTAATTTATCTACACCAATATTGTGTTCAGCAGATATATATATATGATTGTCATCATTTCTAGGTGTTTGTTTCAGTAAATCAATTTTATTATGGACGAAAGTTATGTCTATATCTTTAGGTATTTGATTATAAAACTCAGGGATAATATCTTTGATATCACTGAACTTAACATTGCTATTAGTATAATCATCTGTCACAAACAAAACTTGGTCGGCTTCTTGGATTTTCTTAATAGCTCTTTTTATACCTTCACTTTCAATTAAGTCATCACTATTTCTAAGCCCAGCAGTATCTATAATGTGCATTGGCACACCATCTATTTGAATATGTTCTTTAACTATATCACGAGTAGTTCCTGCAATAGAGGTGACAATAGCAGTATCTTTACCTGCTAAAGCATTCAATAAGCTAGACTTACCAGCGTTTGGTTTACCAACTAATATAAGAGTTATTCCTTCTGTGAGAAGAGCTCCTTGCTTGGTACTATTTTTTACATCAAGTATTTTTGTGTAGATACTATTAAGGCTGTCATGTATTTTTTTATCTTGCAAAAAGTCAATTTCTTCTTCTGGAAAGTCTATAGATGCTTCAACATACATTCTCAAATAAATAAGTTTTTCTAATAAGGAATTTATTTCTTTTGAAAAATCACCCTGTAATGATTTTGCTGCAGACTTTGCAGCTATTTCAGATGAAGCGTTGATAATATCTGCAACTGCTTCAGCCTGAGTTAGGTCTAGTTTATTGTTTAAGAAAGCACGCTCGGTAAATTCACCAGCCTTTGCCATTCTAGCACCAAGTTCTACAGTTGCTTTTATAATTAGGTTAAGTATAAAAGAGTTACCATGTGCTTGGATTTCAACGACATCTTCACCAGTATAAGAAAATGGAGATTCAAAAAATATAGCAATACCATTGTCTATAATCTCATCACCATGAAAAAGATTACTAAAAGTTGCATATCTAGGACTAAGTTTTTTTTGAGTAAGATTGTTAGATATTTCTAAGGCTTTAGGCCCTGAAATTCTAATGATGCCAATTCCACCATTACCTTGAGGAGTTGCGATAGCAACTATAGTGTCTTTACTGTACATTGAGATTAGTGTAACTGTTGGTTGTTTTGATTATCTTGAGTGAATGAGTTTTCATCTTCTTGATCAATTACTCTACCTTTTTTACCTTTGGCATTTTTAAAGAAATCAGGGTTTTGTTTCATAATCTTCCTTTTAACAACAAGAGAGAAAATCATGAAAAATATTATTATAAATACAAAAAATGGTGCAAGTAGAATAAAAGCAAATATTCCTATGGCAATCATAAGAGCAGAGCTTAGAATTTGTTTTACATTTAGGTTCATGGCTTTTAATTGTAGCGTTTAGCTTGTATAATGATTTTACAAGTATATCACTTCGGTGAATATTTTAAATAGGTCGGTTACAAAACTTTAAGCTGACTAAATCTAAAAAAAACATGGAGATTTTATATGAATATACAAATTACTGGAAGACATGTAGAAGTTACAGAAGCGATTAAAAACTTTGTGGATGAGAAAATAGGAAAAGTTAGCCAATATTTTGATAACATAACATCTTCAAAAGTTATATTGTCTGTAGAAAAAGATACTCAAGTTGCAGAGGTTATTATTACAGTTCCAGGATCGGAGTTTGTTGCAAAAGCTGATGATAAGGATTTATATACTGCTATTGACTTAGTGGAAGATAAAATTGCTCGTCAATTAAGAAAGCACAAAAATAAGCTTAGAACAAACCACGGTGAATAGTATCATTCATAATTATTTATTTAATCTTACATTATTTTCAAATGAATCTTCGATCTCTTCTTAATAAAAAAAATATTAGTTTAAATCTTAATATAGAATCTAAGAAGAGGCTTGTAGAGCTTTTTGCTAATAGGTTAGCGACTAATTATGAAAATGTTGAAGAAGATAATGTTTTAAGTAATTTATATAAAAGAGAAAGGATTGGCTCAACATATATAGGCAAGAATATCTATATGCCTCATTGTAAGGTTGATGGATTAATTACTACGAAAATTGTGATTTTCACATTAAAAAATAGTTATTATGATGATTCTGTTGACGATCATATAAAAACGGCTGTAGGTGTGTTTTTCCCACATAAAACTTCGGAAATTCATACTGAGCTTTTAAAGCAATTAGCTCATTTTTTCAAAAAAACAGATATATTAGACAATCTTGAGCAGATAAAAGATATAGATACTCTATTTAAACTAATTATAAAAGATAGTGATAATGACTAATAACTCAAAAAATATACTAAATAATATCCGTATTGTTCTAGTTGAACCATCACATAACGGTAATGTTGGATCAACAGCTAGAGCAATGTTAAATATGGGACTTACTGATTTATACTTAGTAAATCCTCGTAAGCCTATTGATGATGAAGCTATTGCATTATCTTGTCATGCGACAGAGGTTATTAAAAATGCGACAGTTACACAATCATTAGAGCAAGCTTTGGAAGATGTTGATTTTGTTGTCGGAACTAGTGCTAGAGTTAGGAGAGTGTCTTTACCAATCGAGTCAATCTCAACTGTAGCATCTAGTGTTTTAGATAGAATTAATACATCAAATCATAAAATTGCAATTCTATTTGGACGTGAAAGAACAGGACTTTTAAATGAAGAGCTATTGATGAGTAACGTTCATGCTTATATTCCATCTAATGAAGGATATACATCTCTAAATCTCGCTCAAGCTGTGCAACTAGTAGCTTATGAGATTTTTAAGCAAAGTATACTTTGTACAGATTCAAAAGAAGTGCCTGAATATAATCATTTACATAAAACTGCAAGCGTTAATGAAAGACAAGGGCTTTATGATCACTTTGAGAATACAATGGTAGATTCGGGGTTTTTAGATAGTGATAATCCAGGTCATGTGATGGATAAGCTTAAAAGACTATTTCAGCGTACAGATTTAGAGTCGCAAGAAATAAATATTCTAAGAGGCTTTTTAAGCTCCCTAAATACTAAGGAAGACAAGTGATAATCCTAGGTATAGATGAAGCAGGCAGGGGACCTTTATCTGGCCCTGTAGTAGTTGCAGGTGTTATTTTGAACCCAGATGAACCAATAGATGGCCTTGGAGATTCTAAAAAACTAAGTGAAAAGAAACGTCATATTTTGTATCATGAAATAATAGCTAAAGCTAAAGCATATTCGATAGTGGAGATTTCACCAGCAGAAATAGATAAGTTAAACATTCTTCAAGCTACACTAACAGGCATGAAAAGAGTTGCTGATAATCTAAAGGGGCAGTTCGATAAAGTGCTAGTTGATGGTAATAAACTGCCAAAATGGGACTATACTTCTGAGGCTATAGTAAAGGGTGATTCAAAGGTTCAAGAAATATCTGCAGGATCAATATTGGCGAAAGTTTATCGAGATAACATCTGTTTGTTACATGATACAATATATCCTGAATATGGTTTTGCAAGACATAAAGGGTATCCAACTAAAGAGCATCTAGCTAATATTAAAAAATTTGGCATTATAGATATATATAGAAAAAGTTATAAACCCATATTTGAGCTACTAGAAAAAAATAAATTATAATTCTTTACAGGGTGAGTAAGTAATATGTTGTATAAATCTGAAAATATCCAAATAAGAAATGCAAATAGAGATGATATAAAATTCATTCTGGAGTTGGAAGGTGCTCCTAAAAATTCTTTATATATTGGTCAGTGGGACTATAAACAGCACATTCTAGCATTGGAAAGTGAAGATATTAAATATTTTATTATTCAAAATGATTTATCTCAAAAATGTGGTTATGCAATATTAACTGATTTGCAGAATAATAATAACTCTATTCATATTAAAAGAATTGCTATCGATCCTTTAAAGAGTAATAAGGGATATGGAAAAAAAGCTTTTAAACTAATATTAGATTGGATTTTTGAAAACACTCAAGCACACAGAGTATGGTTGGATGTTAAAGACTTTAATGCTAGGGCTATTCATATATATCAATCTAACGGGTTTGTAATAGAAGGTATTTTAAGAGATTGTGAGTTTAGCAATCTCAAAAAAGAATATGAATCATTTTATATAATGTCTATACTCCGAAGAGAATATGAAGAATTAAAATGTGAATGTGCAAAGTCAGTCAAAAAATAAATATAAAAGACAATAGGCTTTCATTATTATGTTAAGTTACTATAGTGGATTTAGTTTAAAACAATAAGTTAGGTTTTAGATGTCTGAAAAAAAATTTGAGCAATATTACACTGCAGGTAAAAATTTAGGCTTATTTACTTTAACAGCTACTCTTGTGATGACAGAGCTTAATACTTCGACCTTGATAGGCTTTTCTAGCTTAGGTTATATTTATGGTTTATCTGCTATTTCTTTGGGCTTAGTTTTTCTTTTTGGCTTGCTATTTTATGCTATTGTTGCTGCAAAGAAATGGAAAAATTTTAATGCAATAAGTGTTACAGAGTTTTTCTCAAAACGCTATAATGCTAAGTATGCTTTATTCGTAGCTGTATGTTTGTGGGTCGCGATGTTAGGCTTTGGAGCTAACTTTATTCACTCTATAACTATTTGTTTGAATGAAGTATTTCCAGAATACAATAAGTGGCTCTTAAGTGGTGTAGCCTGTTTAGTTATGGGATTATTTACTATCAAAGATGGATTAAAAGCTATCGTAAAGATAGATAGAATTAGTTTTGTTTTTTGCTTTTTGTTTTTTCTATATCTATTTTATAGTATGTACAATATGAGTTTTGAAACACTAACTACTCAAAATAATCCAAGTGTTGCTATACCAAAATCCTTTATACTTTCATTAACAATAATTACAGCTTTTACATATATATTGTCACCATGGTATGGGCAAAAAATATTTTCAGCTAAATCACCTAGGGTTGCATTTTATTCTGTTGTTTTAACATCTTTTATAGTTGGCGGTTTATACGCTATAGCAGTATTTGCAACTGCTCAGTACAGAGAAGTTACTTTAGGAATAAATCCAGATTCGGCACTAATAAGCTTGGTTACACAATTGTTTCCTTTTTATGTGCAGTTTATGTTTTATGTGCTTTTGTTTTTTATAGCTTTAACAACAATTGCTGCTTTATGGAATACTATGGCATCAGTATTTTTTGCTCATGTGTCAGGAGTTAGAAGTACAAAGAAAAGTATAATAGTTGTGATTACTATAGCTTTACTGAGCTATGTTATTGCAAATGGTTTTATAGACCAAGTTTTAGATAAAATGCTGCTTTTCAATATCCCAATAGCAGCATTAGCTTTTAGTTTACTGTATGGTTTTTATGGTAGCAAATCAAACTTAGTAGGAGCAATATTAAGTACCGTTGTAGGCATTATAAGCTCATTGATATGTTATTTACTTTTAGATCAAGAAACATTTGTGCTTTATTGGGCTGTATTATGTATACCACTTAGCTTTATATTTGGATATTTACCCACATTTTTTATAAATATAAATACTAAGTAAGTATGAAACTCTTGGATACTTTATTTACTAACTAAAATTATGTACCAGATTTATATTTAGTGCATAAAATGAGTTAGTAAGAAAAGAATAAAGTTATTTTAGAGTATGGATATCAATCAAAAGATAAGACATTAGCTTCTTCAGTTTCTCCTATTTTTTTAGGGTTAACTGATTCATCATCTTCACCTTCATTCACACTGATCCCATAGCCAAATTCACGAGCATATATGCCTTGCTCTGTTTCTCTTGAGAAAACTTCAAGAATAGCTTCTACTGGTATTACAAGAGACATCAGTTCACCATCGAATGTTGCATCAAAAGTGATTTGCGTATCGCTGATGTTTGTATTTAGAATAGCTTGAGGGGATAAATCAAGAAGAATTTTTTTATCCTCATCAATATAGTTTGCAGGGACTATTACACCTTCATATTCGGTATCAACTAAAACATATGGTGTAAAACCATGATCTACTAACCAATTATATGTAGCCTTAACTACATAAGATCTAAGCATAGCCATAATTAAGCTCCTTCTTTGATTGTCTTTATGAAGTTTGGTTCATTAAAAAGATCTTTTATCTCGGCAATGAGATTTTTATCTTTTGTTGGTATAGCTATTTTTAATTTAATAAAATAATAAAAAATAAAAGTTATTATCAGTGTTAAAACATTAACATTTTGAGCATCAGGATTGCTTTCTGCGTTAATTTCTCTTTCACTGACAACAGTCTTATAGGTACTTACAAGATCTTTTTGCATTACTTTTTTTATTTCATTAGCTTCTTCTTCACTTAAATTTTGTTCAGAGAGCTTAACTATATTTTGAAGATATTTTTTGTTCACATATTCAAGAAGTATACGCGCATTAGCTCGTTGTTTCGGAAATACTGGAAACATTGGAGGAAATGGGTATAAGTCTTCTACGGCCTCAATAAGTACTGCAAGTCTATATACTGCAAACTCATCAGTTGTTAGAGTAGGGATGTTGCAATTTGGAGTAATGATATTTAGTTCTTCAAGGTGCTTAGAGTTTTCTTCTTTAGAAACATCAATAAACTCAGCATTAGCTCCTTTGATAAGAAGAATCGTGCGCACTATATCGCTATAGATATCATCCTTTTTTGTGTATAAAACCAAAGGTTTATCCTCCTAGTAAATAATAAAAAGAATAGATATTGAAAAAATAATATAATAGATATATTAACGCTTAGAGAACTGTCTTCTTCTACGAGCTTTTCTAAGACCAGGTTTTTTACGCTCAACTTTACGAGAATCACGAGTTACAAAGCCAGCTTCACGAAGAGAAGGTTTAAGATCTTCATCAAACTCAATAAGAGCTCTAGTTACACCAAGGCGAATTGCACCAGCTTGACCAGTAGTACCACCACCTTTAACTGTTACTTTGAAGTCAAAGTTTTCAGCATTTTCAGTAAGAACTAGAGGTTGCTTAACAATCATGCAATCAGTTTCACGACATAAATACTGCTCTAATGGAAGACCATTAACGATAAATTGACCAGTACCTTTTTTCATAAATACACGAGCTACAGAACTTTTGCGACGACCTGTACCATAATTATAATCTGACATTTTTACCATCCTTTATTTAAATTGTGTGAGCTTTTGGTTGTTGAGCAGTATGTGGGTGATTTTCACCAGCATATACTTTTAACTTTTTGTACATAGCACGACCAAGAGGTGTTCTTGGCAACATACCTTTAACAGCTTTTTCAATAGCTCTTTCTGGATGGCTTGCGATTAGTTTATCAAATGATATAGATTTAATACCACCGATAAAACCAGTATGATGATAATAAGTTTTATCTTTTCTTTTGTTACCAGTTACAGCTACTTTTTCAGCATTTACGATAATAACATAATCACCTGTATCCATATGTGGAGTATATTCAGGTTTGTTTTTACCTCTTAAGACCATAGCAACTTCTGTAGCTAGACGACCTAAAGTTTTATCTGTAGCATCAATCAAAAGCCATTCTCTTTTGATGTCTGATGGTTTTGCAGTAAACGTTTTCATCTTTTTTCCTTTGATTTATTGTTGTCAATTACTCAGTTTTAGCAAAAAATTTATTACTTGCAAGTTTATAAGCTTGCGTCCATTGAATTTTTTAGCACACCATATATTACATTTTTTTAGTCTGACTATCAAGTAATTAGGTGTTTTTGTTGCAGATAAGTTTACTTGCTTGGTAGTTTGATCTTCTGATACAATTTTCAATAGCTAATCTATCAAAGAAATTCCCCGTTATAAAAAGATTTTTATGTTTTGTAAGAGCATCCTCTAAATCTTTTATGAAAATATCATGGTTTTTGTTATAACAAGGGAGTGAATTCTGTTTTGTATGAGAGTGAATTATGTCCTTTGTTGATATGCCCAATACACCTGCAGCTTTATTTCTAATATTTTTCATTTCTAGGTTAGGCTGTGATTTACAGTGAAATACAATAGCTCTTAGATTTGGATGCTTAATTACATCGCGAGATACAGCGGAGTAGAAAAATTGTTCTTTACCTATCAAGCCAGCAATGTTTTTTATGTGCTTCAACTTATCTTTTGATACTACTATGCCAATGCTTGTTAGATGAGACATTTTAGGGGAGTATTGGTGGCTTGCTATGCTTGGTAATATTTCAGAAATTAGATTTTTAGTTATATTCCATGGAGTTGCTAAACAAATATTTTTCGCGTTGTAGGTGGCGTTGTTTGTTGTTATTATCCATTGTTTGTCATCAGTTTGAGATATTTTAAAAACTTCTCCTTTAACTAAGTTGACATTAGAGTTTTTAAATAAGTTAGATAATCCATCTTTAAAGGTAAAGCTTCTTGGGAAAGATGTATCTCGATCATATTTTTTAAATAAATATTTCATAGGGAAATCATCGCTATCTTGTGATAGCACAGCACTAAAACAATATTTAAAAGTATTATCGTAGTTCTTTTTGCCAAAAACTTGGGAAGCATACTGTTTTACAGTTTTGTCATCTTTTGAGATTTTTCTATTAAATATATAGCTTGGAACCAGAGTTAAGTAGTTGAGGTTGCTGAAAATGCTCTGGATTTGGTTTGTGGGCATTACCATTAAAAATGGTAGTTTTTTACGAGTAGCAATATCTTGCTGTATTTTGTTTTTCTTAATAAACTCTATGGTGTCTGAATAGGAGTTATATATTGTGTGGGCACCCATTTCAAACCAAAGGTCGTTGTATTTAGCGCTATAAATACATCCACCTATTTGCTCTTTTTCAATTACTATATTTTCAATGTTTTTTTTGGTAAGTTTTTGAGAAAAGCTTACACCGGATATACCTCCGCCGAGAATAACAGTATTAATTTTTATCATCTTTGCCTATATTTTCTTTGTTTGGGAGTAGAATCCATAATTTGCCTTCATTATTCATATGACCAGCATTGTATTCGGCTTGTTTACCGTGTCCCCAAAAGACATCTCCTCGGACAGCACCTAAAATTGCTCCACCAGTATCTTGGGCTATCATAAGCCTATTTAACGGAGATGTTTCTTCATGATTATTTTTGTAATAGTTTGTTTCGAGCCACATTGGAACTCCATAAGAATGAAATTTATCATCTATGGCTAGTGAGTAACCAGGAGTAAGCTCAACACCTTGAGCGCCAATTGCATTTTTGGCATTTAGATATCTAAAGAATACAAATGAAGGATCATAATTTAAAACTTTGTCAATTTGTCCCTTATTGTTTGATAGCCACTCTTTAATAGATTGCATAGACATATCTTTTCTAGATATATAGTTCTTATCAAGGAGGTATCTACCAATAGGTTCATACTTATGACCATTTTGACTATCATAACCAACCAGTATATCTCCACTATCAGTCTCTATTCTTCCAGAGCCTTGTATTTGCAAGAATGTTCGATCAACTTTTGATTTAACCCAAACGAGTACATCTTTTTTGCTATAAAGGTTTCCCTTGGATATTTCTGCTCTAGTATAATATGGAATAAATTTATCTCCCTTATATCGGCCATATTTAAAATCATCACCATCAGGTATTTTCACTAAATCTTTTGGGGTTCTATATATTGGTACAGTATATTGGAGTGTCTTAACCAAGCTTCCTTTCATAGTTGGCTCATAGTAGCCTGTAAAAGTTCCTGTATCATCAGAATTGTAGATTATCTGAAAAGGGGTGAAGTTTTCTTCAAAAAAAAGTTTTGCTTCTCCTTTGCTCTTTAGCTTTGTTACTATAGCCTTGTTGCAAACACTAATCCAACTTTTATATTTTGGCTTATTTTCTTCTAGTATTTTTTTACATGACTTCTTAAATGCATTAAATGATTTAAGCTGATTAGCATTATCCCAGTTTTTAAAGTCAGCAAATGATTCTGGCTTATACGTTATTTTATGCGAATTTTTTTTAGTAGGTGTCTGTTCAGGTGGTTTTTTTTGTGAGAAAGTAGAGCAACTAGTAAGGCAGCTAGAAACAGTAATCGCAGTAGATACAAGTATACTTATCTTTTTAATAAGTTTCATTAGAACATTACCTTATAAATTTTCAATTTATTACTTGAAAAAACAGATGTTAAACACAATCTAGTAAATTGTAGTATTAACAGAACTAAAATAAAAGGCTAGTTTTATGAGCAATGAAAAAAAAGATAACTTAGAAGAAAAAATTCTTGAAACAGAACAAAAAGTAGAAGAGGTTAATGATGCAGGTTCTGATGTTTTAGTACAAGAACAGCTTGAAAAGGCAAATGAAAAAATTGAAAGTATGCAGGATGAATATATTTCAATGAAAGAAGAGGTTTTAAGAGCTGCTGCTGAAGTTGAGAATATTCGCAAAAGAGCTGAAAGAGATGTTGCTAATGCACGTAAGTTTGGTATTGAAAAGTTTGCAAAAGAGTTGATGCCTGTTACAGATAGTATTGATCAAGCCTTAAAGCATGAAGTAAAGCTTGAAGAAGCTGTTGCTATGAAAGAAGGTGTTGAAATGACGGCTAAGATGTTGATAGATGTTTTAAAGAAAAATGGCTTAGAAGAATTAAATCCTATGGGCGAAAAATTTGACCCAAATTTCCATGAAGCAATGGCAATGGTACCAAATCCAGAGTTTGAAGATAATACTGTTTTTGATGTTTTTCAGAAGGGGTATCTGCTAAATGGTCGTGTGGTTAGGGCAGCAAAAGTAATAGTTGTAAAAAATTAAAAATATTTCTTGAAATATGTCATAACATAGCCATATATATAATAAAGAATTTGAATAAGTAATAAAAAATAAAATAACATAGGAGAATAATAAAATGGGAAAAATAATCGGAATAGATTTAGGAACTACTAACTCTTGCCTTGCAATTATGGATGGTAAGAATGCTAAAGTTATCGAGAATGCAGAAGGTCATAGAACTACTCCTTCAGTAGTAGCATACACTGATGGTGGTGAAATCTTAGTGGGTCAATCAGCTAAAAGACAAGCTGTAACAAATCCTGATGATACTTTCTTTGCTATCAAGAGACTTATTGGTCGTAAATATGATGATAAAGCAGTTCAAGATGATATTAAAAAGAAAGTACCTTATGCGGTAGTAAAAGCAGACAATGGAGATGCTTGGGTTTCTACTAAAGAAGGTAAGAAAATGGCGCCACCTCAAGTTTCAGCTGAAATCTTAAGAAAAATGAAGAAAACAGCAGAAGATTTCTTAGGTGAAACAGTTACAGAAGCTGTAGTTACAGTTCCAGCTTACTTTAATGATAGCCAAAGACAGGCTACTAAAGATGCTGGTAAAATTGCAGGACTTGATATTAAGAGAATTATCAATGAGCCAACAGCAGCAGCATTAGCTTATGGTGTAGACTCTAAAAAAGCAGAGCAAACTGTAGCAGTATATGATTTAGGTGGTGGTACATTTGATATCTCTATTATCGAAATTGCTGATGTAGATGGCGATAACCAAATCGAAGTATTATCTACTAATGGTGATACATTCCTTGGTGGTGAAGATTTTGACTTAGTTCTTATGGATTACTTAATTGATGAGTTCAAAAAAGAGCAAGGTATAGATCTTCATAATGATAAGCTAGCTCTACAAAGAGTAAGAGAAGCAGCTGAAAAAGCTAAAGTAGAATTGTCTTCTGCTCAGCAAACAGATGTAAACTTACCTTATGTAACAGCTGATGCTACAGGACCTAAACATTTAAATGTAAAAATCACTAGAGCTAAATTTGAATCTTTAGTTGGTGATCTTGTTACTAGATCTTTAGAGCCATGTAAAAAAGCTTTAGAAGATGCTGGTCTAAGCAAATCTGATATTACAGAAGTGCTTTTAGTAGGTGGACAAACTCGTATGCCTCTAGTACAAGAAAAAGTAAAAGAGTTCTTTGGTAAAGAGCCGCGTAAAGATGTAAACCCTGATGAAGCTGTGGCAGTTGGTGCAGCTATTCAAGGTGGTGTATTAGCAGGAGATGTTAAAGATGTATTGCTTCTTGATGTAACTCCTCTATCTGTAGGTATTGAGACTATGGGTGGTGTGATGACTAAGCTTATCGAGAGAAATACGACTATACCTACTAAGAAATCACAAGTATTCTCTACAGCTGAAGATAATCAGCCTGCAGTTACAATACATGTAATGCAAGGTGAGCGTGAAATGGCGTCAGCAAATAAATCTTTAGGTAGATTTGACTTAGCTGATATTCCACCAGCACCTCGTGGTATGCCACAAATTGAAGTAACTTTTGATGTTGATGCTAATGGTATTATGAATGTATCAGCTAAAGATAAAGCTACAGGCAAAGAGCAAAATATTGTGATCAAGTCTTGTGGTGGTATATCTGAAGAAGAAATCGAAAAAATGGTACAAGATGCTGAAGCTAATGCTGATTCAGACAAAAAGTTCCAAGAGCTTGTAGCTGTAAGAAATACTGCTGATAATTTAGTTCATAGCTCAAGAAAGGCTGTGAGTGAATTAGGTGAAAAAGTTACAGAAGAAGAAAAAGAAAAGATAGAAGTAGCTTGTAAAGAACTTGAAGAAGTTTTGAAAAGTGATGATAAAGAAGCTATTGAAGCAAAAACTAAAGCATTAGAAGAAGTTTTTACTCCTGTAGCTCAAAAAGCTTATGCTGAACAAGCGCAAGCTGCTGGTGCAGAAGGTGCTCAACCTCAAGAAGAAGCTAAGCAAGATGAAGATGTTGTTGACGCTGATTTTGAAGATGTTGATGATGCTAAAAAATAATCTAGCTAATAGTTAATTAAATAAAAAGGCACGGTTTATCCGTGCTTTTTTATTTGCTATAATGATGTGTCTTAAATTTTTAGGTTAAATACAATGCAACAGAAATGTTATTATGAAACTCTTAGCGTCTCAAAGACAGCTAGTGGTGTAGAAATAAAGCGAGCATATAGAAAGCTTGCTATGAAATATCATCCAGATAGAAACCCTGATGATAAAGAAGCTGAAATTAAGTTTAAAGAAATTTCAGAAGCTTATGAAATACTTAGTGATGATCAAAAAAGATCTCGTTACGACCAGTTTGGTCATGCTGGTGTTAATCAGCAAGCTGGTGGAGGCGGACAAGGTTTTGGTGGTTTTGAGGATATTTTTGATACATTCTTTGGCGGAGGTAATCAAAGAGGTGGCTCATCACGATCTAGACAGTCAAGAGGTAGTGATCTTGAATACACGCTTGAAATTTCTCTTGAAGAAGCATTCAATGGTGTAGAGAAAGAAATTAACATACCTAAAATGGCTAGTTGTGATACTTGTGATGGTACGGGATCAAAATCGAAATCAAAAGCTACTTGTCATGCTTGTCATGGTCAAGGAACTATACGCCGTCAGCAAGGTTTTTTTGCATTTGAGCAAACTTGCCCTGTATGTAACGGTAGCGGTTCAAGTGTAGCTGATCCATGTGATGATTGTCATGGTAATGGTAAGGTTAAGAAGCAAAAAACTCTCAAAGTAAAAATACCTGCTGGTGTTGATAATGGTGATAGAGTTCGCCTTCAAGGTGAAGGTGATGTCGGATCAAACGGAACGATGAATGGTGACCTGTATGTACAAGTTATGGTTAAAAAGCACAGCATTTTCGAAAGAAAAGATATAAATTTATATTGTGAAATGCCTATTTGTTTTACAACAGCATGTCTTGGAGGAACAATTAAAGTGCCTACGCTAGATGGAGAGGTTGAATTAAAAGTAGTTCCAGAAACTCAAACTGATAAAGTATTTCGTTTGAGGGAAAAAGGGATGAAACCTCTTCGAGGACAAAGACGTGGTGATTTGTTGTGTAAAGTGGTTGTCGAAACACCTATAAATTTAAACTCAGATCAAAAAGAACTTTTACAAAAGTTTGCCGAGAGTTTAGGTGAAGCATATGAAAGTAAACATTCTCCAAAAAGTAAAACATGGTTTGATAATGTTAAAGACTATGCTAAAAAGTTTTTTGATTAAATTGGTATTGCTCAGACTATAATTATAGCTTTAGCAACTAGTTATACTAATTCTAAAACAAGCTAAAATTTTCTAATCTTGTAAATGCTAGCTTTAACTCTTTAATTTTATTTCTTAAGTTTTAGTGTCTTTACACTATGCTTTAATTTTACTCTTTAAAATTTCATAGTAAAAATAAACATCTATGCTATAATACTTTTGTAATTAAATTCAACTTCTCGAATATAATTACGGAGATTAAAAATGTTAAGAATTACACAAGAAGCTATCACATTCGATGATGTGCTTTTAAGTCCTAGATACTCAAATGTATTGCCTCATGAAGTTTGTTTGAAAACAAATATTACTAAAGATATTGAGTTAAATATCCCTTTAGTTTCAGCTGCTATGGATACTGTTACAGAATCAAGACTTGCTATTGCTATTGCTCAAGAAGGCGGTTTAGGTATTATTCATAAAAATATGTCTATCGAAGCTCAGGCTCAAGAAGTGAAAAAAGTTAAAAGATTTGAAAATGGTATGGTTATAGATCCTGTAACTATTAAATCTCATAGCTCGATAAGAGAAATTATGCAGCTAGCTAAAGAGCATAATTTTTCAGGTTTTCCTGTCGTTGATGATAATAATCAAACAGTTGGTATAGTTACTAAAAGGGATTTTAGATTTGCTAAAGACTTGGAAGAGCCTGTTAGCTCAATTATGACACCTAAAGATAAGTTGGTAACTGTGCCAGAAAATGCTTCTCAAGGCTCAATCAAGAAAAAATTGCATGAGTATAAAATTGAGAAAGTTCTAGTTGTTGATGATAACGATCAGTTAGTAGGACTTATTACAACAAAAGATATTGAAAAATCTCAAAACAAACCTAATGCTTGTAAAGATTCTCTTGGTCGCTTGAGAGTCGGTGCTGCTGTTGGTACTGCTGCAAATACTAAAGAAAGAGTTACAGCTCTTGCAAGAGAAGGTGTTGATGTGGTTGTAGTTGATACTGCTCATGGTCATTCTCAAGGTGTGCTAGATATGGTTGAATGGGTGAAAGAGAACTTCCCTCATATACAAGTTATCGGCGGTAATATTGCAACAGCTGAAGCTGCTAAAGATCTAATTAAAGCTGGAGCTGATGCTGTTAAAGTTGGTATTGGTCCCGGTTCAATATGTACTACGCGTATAGTTGCAGGTGTTGGAGTGCCACAAATTAGTGCTATTTCAAATGTAGCATCTGCATTAGAGGGTACCGGTGTCCCAGTAATAGCTGATGGTGGTATTAGATTTTCAGGGGATATTGCAAAAGCGATAGTTGCAGGTGCTTCAGTTGTTATGGTCGGTGGGGTTTTTGCAGGAACTGAAGAGTCTCCTGGCGAAGTTGAGCTTTTCCAAGGTCGTTCATATAAATCATATCGTGGTATGGGTTCACTTGGTGCGATGGAGAAAGGTTCATCTGATAGATATTTCCAAGCAGATACAGATTCTAAAAAATTTGTACCAGAAGGTGTGGAAGGAAGAGTACCATATAAAGGTTTACTTGCTGCAGTTATTCATCAACTAATCGGTGGTGTAAGATCAAGTATGGGTTACACTGGTTCAAAAGATATTCAAACTATGCGTACAGAACCTACCTTTGTACAAATTACTGGTGCTGGTTTTAATGAATCTCATGTACATAATGTTACAATTACTAAAGAGCCACCTAATTATCAGTCTTAATACATTCTAATTATCTCTATAAAACTGTATAATCATAAGACATATATTTTTATTCTAAATTAGATGCATCCTGAACTTAAAAATACAGCGATACTTTTTTTAAATGGAAAAGTGGATGTTTCTTTTTGTGAAAGTTATATCTCTGAAAATTTCCCTATGCAATCTGTATATTGTGCTGATGGGGCATATAATAAAGTAAAAGCTTCAGAATTTATAAGTCCTAAAATAAAAAGAGTGATTGGAGATTTTGATTCATATAAAGCTGAGGATAATGATTTGTTTTTAGTTGATCACGATCAATATTCAACAGACTTTGAAAAATCATTAGAATATTTGTTGAAGCTTAGATTTTCTAAAGTAGTAGTATTTGGAGCTTCAGAAGGTGAGATGGATCACTTTCTAGCAAATATGTCTATAGCAAAATTATATGCACAGAAAATAGCTATAGAATTCGTTGATGGATATTCTCGATATTTTTTTATCCCTAAAAAATTCATGATTAAAGATGTTGAAGGAAAAATGTTTTCAATAATGCCTTTTGGCTGTGTTAAGAATATATATTATAATGGTTTGAAGTATCCATTGAATGGAGAAGATTTAGAATTTGGTGTGGCAACAGGTATTAGAAACTATGCTATAGAAAATGATGTGAGCATATCTTACTCAAATGGAAAAATTTTATTATTTATATCGCATAAAAAATATAAGGATCGCTTAAATGCAGTTTTGTAAAAAATTAAAAGAAAAGAGTTTAAACAATGTTAACCTGAAACAAGAGTTTGCTGATGACAGTAATCGTTTAGAAAAATTTTCTATAACTCATGAAGAAATTTTTTATGATTTTTCAAAAAACCTTATAGATGATGACGCTTTTAATGAGCTTATAAATCTAGCTAAAAATTCAGGGTTAAAAGCCAAAATTCAAGCAATGTTTAGTGGTGAGAAGATTAATCTTACTGAGGATAGAGCTGTTTTACATACAGCTTTGCGTAGCTCATCTAATATAGGCATATGTGTTGACGGTGAGGATGTTGCTAAAGAAGTACAGAAAGAAAAAGCTCGAGTAAAAGAATTGGTTAGAAAAGTAACCACTGGTGAATGGTTAGGATTTTCAGGTAAAAAAATAACAGATGTTGTTAATATAGGTATCGGAGGTTCTGATTTAGGTCCTAAGATGGTTGCAAGAGCACTAAAACCATATCACACAGATTTAAATATTCACTTTGTTTCAAATGTTGATGCAGATTCTCTTTTGCAAGCACTTCATGTAGTGCATCCTGAGACTACACTCTTCATTGTGGCATCTAAATCTTTTTCTACAGAAGAAACTCTTTTAAATTCTATGTCTGCGAGAGAGTGGTTACTTGATCATTATGAAAATGACAAATCTGTAGCTAATCATTTTGTCGCAATCTCTAGTAAGCTTGATAAGGTTGAAGAGTTTGGTATAGATCTGGAACATTGCTATAAAATGTGGGACTGGGTTGGTGGTAGATACTCTCTATGGTCATCTATTGGTATGTCGATAGCTTTTGCGGTAGGTTATGATAATTTTGAGAAACTTTTAGCTGGTGCTGAATCTATAGATAAGCATTTTCAAGAAGCTAGTTTTGAGAAAAATATTCCAGTGATTATGGCTCTTTTAACAAATTTTTATGGTTGTGAATATAATGCTCAGTCTCAAGCATTGCTGCCGTATGATGAAAGATTATGTTACTTTATGGACTATCTACAACAAGCAGATATGGAGAGTAATGGTAAGTCAGTAAATCTTGATGGTGAAACTGTTGACTATCAAACAGCAACAGTTCTTTGGGGTGGAGTTGGTACAAATGGTCAGCATGCTTTTCATCAGTTATTACATCAAGGTAATGTTTTCATACCAGTAGATTTTATTGCTGTGGCAAATAGTTACCATAAATACGATAATCATCAAGAAGCCTTGTTAGCAAACTGCTTTGCTCAGTCTCAGGCGCTAATGTTTGGACAATCATATCAAATGGTATATAATGAGCTGTTAAAATCTGGTATGACAGATGTAGAAGCTAAAAAAATAGCCCCTCATAAAGTCATACCTGGCAATAGACCTAGTAGTACGATTCTTCTAGAGGAATTAAATCCTTATAACTTGGGTGCATTGATTGCTTTATATGAGCATAAGATATTTGTCCAAGGTGTATTGTGGGACATAAATAGTTACGATCAATGGGGTGTTGAGCTTGGTAAAAAGCTTGGTAAAAATATTTTGAAAGCTATGGAAGATATGGACTCGAATGAATTTAAAGAGTTAGACCAATCAACTAAAAATTTAATAGCTAAGGTAAACAGGTAGGATGATTAATAGTAAAAGAAAAGGTTTTTCATTAGTAGAGTTGATGGTAGTAATAGCTATTATGACTATATTAATGATGGCTGCAATAAGCTCTTTTACTTTCTACTATAAAACGTTTGCTCAAACACGATTAACGAATTTACAAAAGCTTATTGAATATTCTGTTATTAGAGCAAGAACAGATGGTACTACAGTTATTATATGTGCTGCAGCATCTAATAGTTTTGATGGTAATGGTAAGCTTGCAACTGGTTCAGAATGTAATGGAGATACATGTTTTAATTGCTCTGATAGTTCTTCGTGGGGAGATAGTGCAATAGTGGCCTTTGAGAGTACAGATGGATCAGAAAACTATAATAATAATGAAGATACTGTTATCGCAAACTTAGCTGAAGGTCATGGTGAACATATTTATTTAAATTTTAATACAGGTAATGAAATAGAGATAAAGCCAAATGGTTTTATGGTTAATGGTAATGGTAATGTTGTTTATTGTGATAGGGATAATAAATATCAGGCGGCACTGATTACAAATATAGTCGGTAGAACAATATATACAGATGAAGCAACTAGAAACGGAACAACTTTTACTTGTAGTAGTTAGTTTTTTATTTTTATAAAGGAGAAAATAATGTCAAACGATAGAATACCAATGACTCCAGCGGGAGAAAATGCTTTAAGAGAAGAGTTGAATCAACTTAAAAAAGTTGAAAGACCAACAATAATAACTGCAATAGCAGATGCTCGAGATCATGGTGATTTGAAAGAAAATGCTGAGTATCATGCAGCTCGTGAAAGACAGGGTATTATCGAAGGACGTATTAAAGATATTGAAGCTAAGCTTTCAAATGCTCAGGTAATAGATGTTACTAAGTTAAATGTGAATGGTATGGTTGTCTTTGGAGCTACAGTTACAGTGATAAATATAAAAACTGAAGAAGAGACAACTTATCAGATCGTAGGTGAAGATGAAGCAGATATTGAGCACAATAAAATATCAGTAATAGCACCTTTAGCAAGATCTCTAATAAAGAAAGAGGAAGGAGATGAGTTTGTTCTTGACACTCCTAAAGGTAAAGTTACTTACGAAGTCGTTGAAGTGCAGTATATCTAAATCTATCTTTTCTCAAAACCTATTTTAAGTCTATCTATGAAAAAAATTATCATTAATGGTGCTAAAACACATAATCTTAAAAATATTGATGTTGAAATACCTAGAGATAAACTTACTGTAATCACAGGTTTAAGTGGTTCAGGTAAGTCATCATTAGCATTCGATACTCTTTATGCTGAAGGGCAAAGAAGGTATGTGGAGTCACTATCATCTTATGCTAGGCAATTTTTGTCAATGATGGATAAGCCAGAGGTTGAGCATATAGAAGGGCTTTCACCAGCAATATCTATTGATCAAAAAACCACTTCTCATAACCCGCGTTCTACAGTTGGAACTGTAACTGAAATTTATGACTATCTAAGAGTGTTTTTTGCTAGAGCGGGAAGTCCAAAGTGTCCTACTCATCATATAGAGCTAAAAGCACAAACTGTTAGCCAAATGGTTGATAAAGTTTTAGAGTTTGATGATAGTACGAGGCTTATGATATTGGCACCAGTTGTATCTGAGAAAAAGGGAACGCATAATACCCTAATGGAAAAAATTCTTTCTCAAGGATATATAAGAGTACGCATAAATGGCGAGTTTTATAACCTTGATGAAGAGCACCCAGAATTAGATCGCTATAAGAAACATAATATAGATGTAGTTGTCGATCGCTTTAAACCTAAAAAAGATAATGACCAGCGTATAGCTGAATCTATAGAAACGGCTTTAGACTTGGGTAATGGTATTATTAAAGTTGCAAATATGAATGAAGAAAATTTTCAAGATGTATTATTTTCTTCAAAGCATGCTTGCCCACTATGTAATTTTGCATTAAAAGAGTTAACACCGAGAATATTCTCATTCAATAGTCCTTTAGGAGCTTGTACAAGTTGTGATGGACTAGGTGTTAAAGAATTTTTTGATGAACAAAAAGTTATTGTTGATAAATCATTATCGTTGAAAGTTGGAGCAATAGTTAAGTGGAGCAAGGGTAATCAATACTATTATTCTCAACTAGAATCTTTAGCAAAACATTATAAGTTCTCTTTAGAAACTCCTTTTGAAAAGCTTTCGACAGAATTACAAAACATCATACTTTATGGTTCTGGTAATGAAATTATAGAAATGACTATCGACTCAATTCGTGGTGGCAGACAAACTAGGTCAAAAACTTTTGAGGGAGTTATTCCTCATTTTGAGCGTCGTTATTATGAATCAGATTCAGATATGGTCAAAAAAGACCTTTATGAATATATGAGTAACCTTAAATGTAAAACTTGTGGTGGAGCTAGAGTTGGCGAATATGCTCGTAATATTTTTATAGCTGAAAAAAATATTGCAGATATTTGTGCATTATCTATTGAAGATTTATTAAGTTGGCTTGATGGATTAAAGTTTGTTGGACAACAGCAAAAAATAGCAGAAAACCTTCTTAAAGAGATAAAACTTCGTGTTACATTTTTACAAAATGTTGGGCTTGAATACTTATCACTTTCGCGCCAAGCAGATACACTGTCTGGTGGTGAGGCTCAGAGAATTAGGTTAGCGAGTCAAATTGGTGCAGGTTTAGTTGGGGTGATGTATATCCTTGATGAACCATCTATAGGACTTCATCAGCGAGATAATCAACGCCTGTTAGATGCACTGCATAATCTTAAAGATTTAGGCAACACTGTAATTGTTGTTGAGCATGATGAGGATGCGATTAAGCAAGCTGATTTTGTTATTGATATGGGACCTATGGCGGGTGTTCATGGTGGTGAAGTCGTTGCTGCAGGGACATATGATACTATCATTAAAAATAAGAAATCACTTACAGCAGATTATTTAAGTGGTCGTAAAAAAATTGAAGTTCCTAAGAAAAGATTAAAAGCTAAAAGTAATAATTATCTTGAAATTAAAGGAGCTACAGGTAATAACCTTCATGGCGATGATTTAAAAATACCTATGGGAGTACTTACTTGTGTAACAGGTGTGTCAGGCTCTGGTAAATCTACGCTAATAAATAAAACCCTATATCCATTAGCATCAAGGCTTTTAAATAGAAGTAGCTTAGTACCTATGGAATATAAGTCTCATAAAGGTTTTAATCACTTAGATAAAGTTATAGATATTGACCAGTCACCAATTGGAAGAACTCCAAGATCAAACCCTGCAACTTATACAGGTGTATTTACACCAATTAGAGAAATGTTTGCTGCAACAGCTGAATCTCGAGCAAGAGGCTATAGCCCTGGTAGATTCAGTTTTAATGTGAGAGGTGGTAGGTGTGAAGCTTGCCAAGGTGATGGTGTCATAAAAGTAGAGCTGCATTTCTTGGCAGATGTATATGTAGCTTGTGATGTATGTAATGGTAAACGATATAATCGTGAAACTTTATCTGTACATTATAAAGGTAAAAATATTTACGAAGTACTTGATATGACAGTTGAGGAAGGTTTGAAATTTTATGATGCTGTACCAAGCATTAAAAGCAAGCTCGAAGCATTGATGAGTGTAGGACTTTCTTATATAAAATTAGGTCAAAGTGCTACTACACTTTCTGGTGGTGAAGCTCAACGAGTGAAATTAGCAAAAGAGCTAGCAAAACGCTCGACAGGCAAGACTTTATATATAATGGATGAGCCTACAACAGGACTTCATTTTTATGATATTCATCAGTTGCTTAAAGTTATTACAAGCTTGCGTGATAAAGGTAATACTGTGATTATCATTGAGCATAATCTTGATGTGATAAAAATGGCAGATTGGCTAATAGATCTTGGACCAGAGGGCGGTAATAAGGGTGGACAAATAATATTTGAAGGAGTACCTGAAGATATTATAAAATGTAAAGAATCTTATACTGGGAAATATCTTCAAGATATGTTGTAATTAATTTTATAACTAAATAAATTAAAAATGCTTAATTTTTATCGTATAGATATAAAACGACTAGCTAAAAAGCATTTTTTTTAATATAGTATACTAGTCAAAAATCAATTTAATTTCTAAAATTAAAAGGGCATAAATAAACAATATGGCAGATAAAAACGACAATAAGAACAATATGATGAAAAATATTGTTTTTTGGATCTTAATTATTGGTGGTATGTTACTACTATTTAATGGTGTAAATGAATCGACTAATTCGTCAAAGAGCATTAATTACTCAACATTTGTATCAAAGTTAAAAGATAATGGCATTACTTCTGTAGATGTTGATGGGAGAACAATAACCGGAAAGACAAGCTCTGGTGAAGATTTTGTAACATACGCACCTTTACTAGATAGTAGTCTTGTAAATAAGCTTGAAGATAGCAAAACAGCAATTAAGGCTAAAGCACCACAAAAACCTAATTTATTTGTGGCGTTTTTACTTAACTGGTTACCTATGCTACTTATATTTGGTTTCTTCATCTTTATGATGATGAAAGCTGGCGGAGGCGGAAAGGGAGGTCCTTTCTCTGTAGGTAAAAGTAAAGCTAAGCTGCTAGGTGAAGATCAAATTAAAGTAACTCTTGATGATGTGGCTGGTGTAGAAGAAGCAAAAGAAGAAGTCGGCGAGATAGTTGACTTTTTACGTGAGCCTAAAAAGTATGAAAAAATTGGTGGTAAAATACCAAAAGGTGTACTTATGGTTGGACCTCCTGGTACTGGTAAAACATTGCTTGCAAGAGCAATTGCAGGTGAAGCTAAAGTACCATTTTTCTCAATCTCAGGCTCAGATTTTGTTGAGATGTTTGTTGGTGTTGGTGCTTCAAGAGTACGAGACATGTTTGAACAAGCAAAGAAAAAAGCTCCATGCTTGGTATTTATTGATGAGATAGATGCAGTTGGTCGTCATCGTGGCTCAGGTATGGGTGGTGGTAATGATGAGCGTGAGCAAACTCTTAACCAACTACTTGTAGAAATGGATGGTTTTGCAGATAATGAAGGTGTAATTGTAATTGCTGCTACTAATAGACCAGATGTGCTAGATAATGCACTTTTAAGACCTGGTCGTTTTGATAGACAAGTAAATGTAGGCTTACCGACAGTTAAAGGTCGTGAAGCTATACTTAAAGTTCACATGAAGAAAATCACTACAGGTGATGATATTAGAGCAGATTGGATTGCTCGTGGAACACCTGGCTTTTCTGGTGCTGAACTTGCAAACCTTGTAAATGAAGCTGCTTTATTTGCTGCGCGTGAATCAAAAGAAGTTGTAACAATGGCGGAATTTGAGCAGGCAAAAGATAAGATATTGATGGGATCTGAAAGAAGATCTATGGCAATGACTGAGAAAGAGAAAAAGCTTACGGCTTATCATGAAGCAGGTCATGCTATTATTGGTAGATTGATGCCGGAACATGATCCTGTATATAAAGTTAGTATTATCCCACGAGGTCGTGCTTTAGGTGTTACTATGTATATGCCGGATGGTGATACTGTGAGTCAAAGTAGACTTATTCTTCAAGGTAGATTATGTAGTATTTTTGGAGGTAGATTAGCTGAGGAACTTATATTTGGTTATGATCATGTAACTACTGGTGCATCTAATGATATACAAGTGGCTACAGATATAGCTAGAAATTATGTGGCCAAATGGGGTTTATCTGATGCTATGGGTACTATTTTGTACGACGTGGAAGATGATGGGCCATTTGGTGGAAGTGGCGGTAAGTCTGCTAAACTTTCTGATAATACCCTTCAAGAAGTTGATAAAGAGGTTCGCAAGCTTATAGATTCTAGCTATGCTAGAGCTAAAAAAGTACTTGAAGAAAATGTTGATATACTTCACTCTATGTCTGAAGCACTGATGAAATATGAAACTATAGATGCTATGCAAGTTGATGACTTGATGGAGCGTCGTGAAGTTAGAGAACCTGGTGATTATGGGGATAGTTATAAGCCTAAAGAAGAGGGTGTTGTAGTAGCTCCAGAAATTGAAGAAATAAAAAATGATGAAAACAATCAAGATTAATTAGTTTAAAATAGAGTAGCGAGGAATAAGTCATGTCATTACCAACCCCACATATAGAAGTTACAAATAAAGATCAATTTGCTAAAACAGTAATTATGCCAGGAGATCCACTAAGAGCTAGGTTTATAGCAGAGAACTACCTTGAAAATGTAGAAAAGATTAATAATGTAAGGAATATGTTTGCATATACTGGAACATTTAAAGGTCATAAAGTAAGTGTAATGGGCTCAGGAATGGGTATGCCAAGTATGGGTATCTATGCAAATGAGTTATTTAAGGACTATGATGTTGATAGTATTATTCGTATAGGATCATGTGGTTCATATGATGCTGACTATAAAGTTTATGATGTGGTGCTTATTGAAGAGGCTTATGGTGAATCTGACTTTATTGAGATTGTAACAGGTGAGAAGGTTAAAGATATCAAACCTAGTAACCTGCTAAACAAAGCTCTTGAAACATCAGCTAAACAACAAAATACAGAATTAAAAAAAGTTAAAGCACACTGTACAGATGTGTTTTATAGAAAAAACTTTAATGATTTTGTATCTATCAATAAAGAACATAATTGCCAAGTAGTTGAGATGGAAACAGCAGCTTTATTTTCAGTTGCTAAAGCGTTAGGTAAGAAAGCATCTGCTATAATGACTATATCAGATTGTTTGGTCACAGGTCAGACAACAACATCAGAAGAAAGACAAGATACTTTTACTAAAATGATGGAAGTTGCCTTAGGAACTCTAGAATTATAATTATAATTTTTTTTAATCAAAATTTACCTTTCTTTCTGTAGTCGTTTTATCGTTATTTCTAATAGTTGATACTATCTAAAGAGCTTACTTATCTTTGAGCAAATTTCTATTAATTATTAGGTTTAATATTTTACTATTAAATAACTATGTTTTAAATTTTATATTTGGTATTATCAAACAACATACTATATTAACTTAATTATTACACTTATGGTTTTTATAAGAAATACAAAATTCAGGTTGATTTTAGCATTATTTTTGCTTATACCTTCGGTATTACTTGCTTCACAAAAGGAATATCATATCCAAACTTTTGATTCTGGGTTTGGAGGTTTCTTTACAGCTAAAGCCATAGAAGAAAAAGCAAAAGAGGTTGTTAAAGATTATGATGTATCATTTAAAATTTCACATTTAGGTGATACAAAAAATGCTCCCTATGGAGAAAAAGAGCCAGAAGCTATTGGTTTCTTTACAGCATTTAATCTTAGTGATATTTTTCAAGCTGGGACTCCAGATATGACTTTTGTTGCATGTAATACAGCATCAACAAGAAGAAATCAGGCAAATAGCATTATTGATTCTATGTATGGCGACTCTAAAAGTAAGAGTATATCTTATGTTATTTCAGCATCGACTAATCGTGTCAAAAACTTGCTAAAACCTGTATTATCCAAGCAAAATGTAGCAAATATATCTATAATATCGACTCCAGCAACATTGAAATCAAAAGCTTATCCAGAAGCTTTAGCAAAACTTTATGGTGGAAAATTAACATCACAGAAGATTACAAAAATAGTCCAAGATAGATGGTATAAGAAAAATATAAAAGAAGATATAACATCTCTAACTAGAGTAAGCACCATTGAATTTGGCAATAAAAAGATATTTATCTATCAGCTTGCTCCTGCAAACTGGGTTGATCTTATTGAGCATGGAGCATCAAAGAAAGTAAAAGAAGAAATAGTTTTTCGTGATTTGAAGTTATTAAAAACTATAATTCCAGCAGGTACAAAAATTGATGTATTTGGTGAGTTTTGTACGCACTATCCTGTAGTTGATAGCATTATAAAAAATGATACTAAAGGAATAAAGACAAATAAAACTCAATATATATTACAAGGACCTTTAATGGCTAACCTCTTTTTAGAAAGACTTAAACCAGAGATACAGCAGTATAAAAGACAAACACCTCTAACAGATGGTGATGAACTACAAAAACTATATAAAGAACTAAAACCATCAATTGTAGTTACTGGTGATAATGTAAAAGAAACAAGAGAGTTAGTAAACACTATATTCCATGATAATAACCAAACAAAGATAGTGTCTAGTAATCCATAATTATCATCTAACCTCAGACGTTTTGTACATATCAATAAAGAGTATAACTGCCAAGTAGTTACGATGGAAGCATCTGCTATAATGACTATATCAGATTGTTTAGTAACAGCTCAGACAACAACATCAGAAGAAAGACAAGATACTTTTACTAAAATGATGGAAGTCGCCTTAGGAACTTTAGAATTATAATTTTTTTAATCAAACTTTAGATTTCTCTTTTCTGTAGAAGCACTTTATAACAAATAGTTATTCCTAACCATACAATTATTATTACAAGAAGAGCAATTGCTATACTACCAAACAATCTGAAAAACAATTTTGCTTGAGTAGTTAAATCATGTGCTTTTGATATATCTTGTTCTGCTGAAAATTGAGCTAATTTAGCTGAGCTAAGTTCAGCAATACTACTTGTATAGAGTGTATATAATGCGGCCATAAAACCTGCATATTTTGCTCCACCTGCTTTTGTGATGTTTGATAGTGCTATAGGATTTATAAATAGCTCTGCTGCACCAAGTAAAGAAATAGATATAGCTACCCATATAATTGAACTTTTTCCTGTGGCTGTTGCTAAGTATGCTGAAAAAGCTAGTAGTGAAAATGAAAGAAACTGTAATATAAAACCAAAAGAAAAGCGCATCATCTGTTTGTAGTTTTGAGCAGGTTTGTTTTTCTGCCATGCAATTGAGATGATGACTCCAAGAATAATTATAGTTAAAGGGTTGATACATATCAGTACAGAGGCCGGTATTGTAAACCCAGCTATTTGAGAGGAGATGTTTCTATCTATGAATACTTCAAATGAAGTGAATATCATATCATCAAAAACCCAAAATAATAGAGCAAAAATAATGAATGGAATTGCAAATAAAAGTTTTGAGCTATGCTGCTTATTTTTTAGTATTAAAGCTATAAATGCGATTGTAGCTATTATGGATACGCTACTAACAAGATATGTTTCATATTCATTTTGAATAACTAATACTGCAACAGCAATAATACAAAAACTAATCAAGGCTATAAATAGACCTTTCAGTAATCTTTTTATATGATTCTCACTATAGTTTGGTATAACATTTGGTATATGTTTTGAGCCTGCTATAAAGATTAGTATACCAATCAACATACCTACACCAGCTATACTAAAACCATACTCATAGCCAAACATATATGCTACATATCCACAAATTATTGGAGCAAGAGTACCTCCAGCATTACCACCTAGGTATAGTAATATAAATCCGCTATCTCGCTTGGGATGATTTTCAGGGTAAAGTTGATTTACTAAGCATGCAATATTACTTTCAAAGTATCCAAAGCCACAAATTATAAACGCAAGAGCTACAAAAAATAAATCGTTAGGATCTAATCCTAGAATGAAATGCCCACATGTCATAAGTAGACCCCCTAAGATAAGAGCATTTCTAAAACCAAGTATTTTATCTGCAATTACACCACCTAATAATGGGGCTAAGTATGCTAATGCTGTAAAAGCCCCATATATTGCATAAGAATAGTGATCAGTAAATTTAAGTTGGTTTATTAAATATAGTACAAATATAGCTCTCATGCCGTAAAAACTAAAATATTCAAACATGTAGAGTATGCTTACGAACCATATTCCTTTAGGATGTTTATTGCTATGAACTTCCATTATTTTTCCTTACGATAAACTCTCTTTTAATTTACTTATTTGTTTTTTAGCTTGAGTATTATCTTGTTTAATAATTTTCTTGGTATTTTGATCATATTCAATTTGAATTTCAATTTTCTGTAATTTTGAAAACATCGTATGTTTTTGTAATATATCAATAAATTGTTGGTGTAATTCTTTTATTTTAGCTTTTAGTATTTCTTTATTGCTTCTAACTATTATTTTGGTAGCAGAGTAATAGATAATGTCGGTATCTTGTAAATAGGGTATGTTTAATTTATGAAGCTGTTTATTTGCTACCTCATTTGAAGAAGCTAAGTGATTTGCTCGAGATATCAGTTCTTTGTTAGCATAGGTGGTGTTTTTAATCTTATGTCTAGTTTTATGATTTTGTATTTTGTCTAGCTTCTCTGGTACTATTTTGATGCTCATATACCTAATTACTCATGGTTTTTGTTTAATTGAAAATAAAATTCATCACATGCGTTGGTTATTGCGTTATCCCGACCTTTTTTTGAACATGTTTTTATTTTATATGATTCTGTATTTAACTGTTTAGATAAGCTGTCTTGTATCTGTAGTTCTAGCTTAGTATTTATGCAGTATTTATAATCTTTATTTGATGTATCGTAATCAGTTAACTTAAGAGTTAAACTTAGATTAGATAACTGCTTTTTAGTGATATTAAACCCATTAGCAAAAATATGTTTTTTTAAAGTATCATAGAAATAACCACTATTATTACGATCTATATAAATATTTATATTTCTTTTAATATTTAGATTCTGATTATCTATGTTATTCAAACTATACATATATGTAGCAATATCTGTATCTGGATTAAGTATAAGTAGGGTTCTCAAGCTACTTTTGATTTTGGTTATATTTTTATCAATTTTTTTTGTTAAATTAAATCTTGTAAGGGAATTTTTATTTTCAATTGAGCTTAAAAGAAGTTTTGACTCTTCAAGATTAGCTTTAATGATTTTATGCAAGGT
This sequence comes from Francisella adeliensis, assembly GCF_003290445.1. NCBI lineage: Bacteria > Pseudomonadati > Pseudomonadota > Gammaproteobacteria > Thiotrichales > Francisellaceae > Francisella > Francisella adeliensis. The sequence goes on from NZ_CP021781.1 coordinate 854,032, forward strand.
TGTTATAGTTTCTTTAATGTTAACCTGCAACTCAACATAGGTGGTGCCATTAGAGTTTGTTTGGTTAATTATACTATAGTTTGGCACGCTAATTTGAGCTGTAGTAGTTGATACTTGTTGTATTAGTCTTTGAGAAATATTTTTATTTTCAGAAATTGTCTGTAATGATGTGTTTGCAGATACTGAAACTTGAAGCCTTTGAGCCATATCGGCTAAAGCATTATTTATGGATTTACTAAAAGTTTCTCCGGCACCTACACCATAAATAAAAAGATCATCATTATTTGGGGTATTATCGATCCAAGTTGGAGGTATGGGCTTTTTAAAGGGGTTATTATAGCTCTCAGATGTTTTAGGAGCTTTATGTTTCTTTTCTTTAGAAAAAGGTGAAAATTGTTCTTTTGTATTTGTAGATGAACAACCAAATATCGTAAAACCAGTAATTAAAACTACTATTATTTTTAATCGGGAGGTGTTCATCTGTTTTATATTTGCAAAATTAGCTCTTAATACGAGTATGTTAATTTAAATTTCTTACAAACTCTATATAATGTAGTGTTAGATTCTAATATTTCTATAAATTTTAATAAAAAGTTGGTTTAAAATGCTAGGTTTAGTTCAAAAAGTAATTGGTAGTCGTAACGATAGATTCATCAAGAAAATATCTAAAACAGTTGAAAAAGTAAATTCTTATGAGAGTGAATATGAAAAGCTTTCAGATGATCAGTTAAAAGCAAAGACACTTGAATTTAGAGAAAGACTATCTAAAGGACAGTCTTTAGATAGTTTATTGCCAGAGGCATTTGCAGTAGTAAGGGAAGCCTCAAAGCGTACAAAAAACATGCGCCATTATGATGTGCAGATTATTGGTGGAGTTGTGCTTCATCAAGGTAAGGTTGCGGAGATGCGTACAGGTGAAGGTAAAACTTTAGTTGCTACACTTCCTGCTTACTTAAATGCAATATCTGGTGAAGGTGTACATGTAATTACAGTAAATGATTATCTTGCAAAACGCGATGCTGAGCTTATGAGTGAGATTTATCACTTCCTAGGTCTTTCCGTAGGTGTGATTGTTGCTGATTTAAATCCAGAGCAGAGAAAAGAAGCTTATGCTTGCGATATTACTTATGGTACAAATAATGAGTTTGGTTTTGACTATCTTCGCGATAATATGGCTTATGAAAAAGAAAACCAAGTACAAAGAAGTCGTAATTTTGTAATAATAGATGAGGTTGACTCAATCTTAATTGATGAAGCTAGAACACCACTTATCATTTCAGGAGCATCTGATGATAGTTCGGAAATGTATAATCTTTTTAATAGATTAGTTCCATATCTTGAAAAACAAGAAAAAGAAGAGTTAGAAGAAGGTGAAGAGGGTAAAGATTATTATCTTGATGAGAAGTCTAAAAATGCTTTCTTAACAGAAAATGGTTATGCAAAGATTGAGGGAATGCTTAAGAAAGAAGGAATTCTTGAAGAAGGTGATAATTTATATAGTCCCCACAATATCACAAAAATGCATTACTTAAATGCTTGTTTGAGAGCTTATTCACTTTATCAATTAAATGTTGATTATATTGTGCGTGATCAAGAGGTTGTGATTATTGATGAAAGTACCGGTCGTGCTATGCCAGGGCGTAGATGGTCTGATGGTTTACATCAGGCTATAGAGGCTAAAGAAGGTGTTAAAATAAACGCTGAAAACCAGACTATGGCATCTATAACATTCCAAAACTTCTTCAAATTATACAATAAGCTTGCTGGTATGACTGGTACTGCTGATACAGAAGCATTTGAATTACATTCTATATATAACCTAGAAGTTATAATTATCCCAACTAACAAACCACTTATCAGAAAAGATCATCATGATGAAATTTATGGTAGTGTGCGTGAGAAATTTGATGCAGTTGTAACTGAGATTAAAAATCGTATTGAGACAGGTCAGCCTATATTAGTCGGTACAGCATCTATTGAAGCATCAGAGATTTTATCTACCTTGATGAAAAAGAAAAAAATCAAGCATAGCGTTCTAAATGCAAAACAGCATGAGAAAGAAGCAGGTATTATTGCGATGGCAGGTTATCCTGGTAATGTAACTATTGCCACAAACATGGCAGGTCGTGGTACAGATATTATATTAGGTGGTAACTGGGAAGTAGAAGTTGCTGAACTAGAAGAGCCGACTCAAGAGCAAATTGATGAAATAAAAGCTAAATGGCAAGAACGAAATGATCTTGTTAAGAAAGCAGGTGGTTTGTGCATAATTGGTTCTGAAAGGCATGATTCGCGTCGTATTGATAACCAGTTGCGTGGCCGTGCTGCTCGTCAGGGTGATCCAGGTGAAAGTAAGTTTTACTTATCTATGGATGATAATCTCCTTAGAATATTTGCATCACAAGGTATGGCTGAAAGAGTTAAAAAAGGCTTGAAAGGTGGAGAATCTCTAGCTTTTGGATTTATGTCAAAAGTTATATCTAAAGCTCAAGGAAAGGTCGAAAGTTATCACTTTGATATTCGTAAAAACTTGCTTGAATATGATAATGTTGTAAACACTCAACGAAAAGTGATTTATGAGCAAAGACAATCGTTCTTAGAAGCTGAAGATGTTAAAGAAACATTAAATGATATTAGAATAGATGTTGCTGAGACAGTATTTCATAATTATGTGCCTGCAGGTTCAATGCCTGAGCTTTGGGATCTTGCGGGTCTTGAAGGTGCGTTAAAATCTGACTTTATGATAGAAGTAGATTTACAAACATTGTTTGAAGAAAATGATAACTTAACAGAAGAAGATTTGAAAAATGCTGTGGTTGAGGCTATCAAATTTGAGTTTGAAAACAAGATTAAAAACCTTGATCCTCAAGTTGTCAAAAACTTTGAGAAATTCTCATTACTGCAATCTATGGATACTCATTGGCGTGATCATTTAGGAGCTATTGATCATCTTAGAAATAGTATTAATTTGCGTGGATATGCTCAAAAAGATCCTAAAAATGAGTATAAGAAAGAGGCATTTGAGCTTTTCTCTAGTATGTTAGATAACTTTAAGTATGAGGTTATTTCTTCATTAGCTAAAATACGCATAGTATCAGAAGAAGAAACAGAAAGAGCACAGGAAGAGTGGAAAGAGTCTATGAGTGATATTAATGCTGAGCATGAGAGTGTTTTAGACAATAATGAAGCTCAAGAAGGTCAGCAGGAACAGCAAGAAGAAGCTCCAAAAGTTCAGCAAGTTAAACGCGAAGGACCTAAAGTAAAAAGGAATGATCCTTGTCCTTGTGGCTCTGGTAAAAAGTTTAAACAGTGTCATGGTAAAGTAGCTGAGTAAAATGCAAAAACAAGAAATAATATCTGTTTTATAAAATAGATATTATGATTTTGCAATGGAAAATACTTATGACAGAAAACTTTGATTGCTAAATCTTAGTGATATGCTTTGTAGCTGCTAAAAATTTCGCTATGTTAGTTGCAGTTTGTTCTATATTATGAGCAGCTGAGGATAGTATAGTATCTAAGTCACTATAGTGATTAATACATGAAAATACAGCATCTATATTACTATTGTCTAAATCATTATCAGAAAAATCGTAGCTTCCTACTATAGCAATAACTGTAGAGTTGTGTTTTTTTGCTTTTTGAGCAATTATGGTAGGGACTTTACCATTGAAACTTTGTTGATCCATTTTACCTTCACCTGTTATAACTATATCAGCTGCTTTTAATGAATTTTCAAAACCTATAATATCTAATATTAGCTCTGCGCCTGAGACTATTTCAGCATTAAGAAAAGTTGCTAACGCATACCCTACACCACCAGCAGCTCCAGTTCCTTTAGTGGAGTGATGATTTTTATTAGTTATATGACTACATACTTTAGAGAAAGACTTTATGTTTTCATCTATTGTAGATAGCTGATAACTTTTAAGACCTTTCTGTTGACCATAAACGAATGTTGCACCATTTTGACCATATAGCACATTATCAACATCACTAGCAACCTTAAAGTCTGTTGTTGAAATTCTTGAGTCAATATTACTTATGTCAATACTAGCAATGTTATCTATATCTTTAAGTTTGCAGTTTTGAATAGTATTTTTATTAACATCTAAAAATTTTATTCCTAATGCTTGTAATAAACCTATTCCCACATCATTAGTACAGCTTCCGCCTAAAGTTAAGATGATTTTATTAAAGCCATTATCTAAAGCATGCTTTATTAGTTGACCAAAACCAAATGTACTAGCTTCAAGAGGTTTCATCTGCTTTGTATCTGTTAGGTTCAAACCACAGCATTTAGCAAGCTCAATAATAGCTGTATTATTTACAGTTAAATACTCAGCATCTATAGTTTTTCCAGAGGCTGAAAGGACTTTTGTTTTAATATATTTAGCATTAGATAAATTATTTGCTATAGCATCTATTGAGCCTTCACCACCATCCGCAACTGGTATTTTTGTATATTCAGCAAATTTAAAAACTTTTTTAAAGCCTTTTTCAATTGCCAGGCATACTTGGCTAGCATCAAGAGAGTTTTTGAATGTGTCAGGAGCAATTACAAATTTCATATTTTGAAGTATATATTTTATATAATGCTATTTTATTTAACTTTAGTTAGATATTCCATATAATTGAATGATTAGTATGATTTCAAAATTTAGATGTTAGATAAAATATATAAAAAAGTTAGCTGGAAAATAATTCCTTTTCTGCTTATTTGCTATACGGTAGCATACCTTGATAGGGTGAATGTTTCTTTTGCAAAAATTCAGATGATGTCTGATTTGAGTTTGTCAGAGACAGTTTATGGGTTTGGTGCAGGTATCTTTTTTGTTGGTTATTTTTTATTTGAGGTTCCAAGTAACTACGTCTTAGTTAAAATAGGGCCTAGTAGATGGTTAGGTTTTTTGATGGTAGTTTGGGGGGCTTTATCATCTTGTACAATGTTTGTTGAGACTGCTAATCAATATTATGTCCTTAGATTTATTTTAGGAGCTGCAGAGGCAGGATTTTTTCCAGGGGTGATATATTATTTATCACAGTGGTACCCATCATATCGAAGGGCAAAAGTAACGGCTATATTTTTTAGTGCTACAGCTTTTTCTGGGATATTTGGAGGACCTATTTCAGGGTTTATAATGGATATTTTTAATCAATATAATTATGATGGTTGGAGGATGCTATTTTTAATGGAGGGTATTCCATCTATTTTACTTGGTTTAATAACGCCTATATTTTTACCAACTATTAGTAAGGCAAAATGGCTAAATCAAGATGAGAAAGTTTCATTACAATATCAACTTGATGAAGAAAAAAATACTGAGTCTAACTCTAGTAAATTATCAGTTTTTCTTGATCCTAGGGTGTGGTGGCTATCATTAATTTATTTTTGTGGTATTTCTGGATTATATGCAATTAGCTTTTATTTACCAACATTAATACAAGCCTCAGGTGTTACAAATATATTTACAATTGGTGTAATTTCATCAATACCCTATTTATTTGCGGTAATCGTGATGATTGGTATAGGTGCTAGTTCGGATCATTTTAAAGAGAGAAAATATCACCTAATAGGCATAAGTATACTTGCAGTAGTCGGCTTTATAGGGACTGGAATATTTGATGGTAATACATATCTTACAATTATAACTATGTCACTTGCTACAGCTGGAATTTTAGCTTTAATACCTCTTTTTTGGAGTCTTCCTGCTGCATTAATGAGTGGTATGGCAGCTGCTATAGCTATTGCAATTATTAATTCCGTTGGAAATTTATCTGGTTTTATAACGCCGTATTTAGTTGGATACATTATAGACTCAACAAGCTCAATCTCTTTAGCTTTATATATCGTTGCTTTAATCGTATTTATTGGAGCTATTTTGATACACATATTTTTTAAACATTTTGTAAGAACACAAGCAAATCATGATTGATACTAAAATAAGATGCTTTGGCTCAAACTCACAGATATATGCTGATTATCATGATAATGAATGGGGTAAGCCTGTTTATGATGATAGAGTGTTATTTGAGTTTTTAATTCTTGAAGGAGCACAAGCTGGTTTAAGTTGGGAAACTATTTTAAAAAAGCGAAAAGGGTATCGAAATGTGTTTCATGATTTTGATCCACAAAAAGTTGCAAATATGAGTGATGATGAGCTTGAAGCTCTACGATTAGATAGTAGTATTATCCGTAATAAACTTAAAATTTATTCAGCTCGTAAAAATGCTTTGAGCTTTTTAGATGTTCAAAAAGAGTATGGAAGCTTTGCGAAATTTATCTGGCAATTTGTCGATAATAAACCGATAGTGAATAGATGGGATAATAAAAGTGATATACCTGTTACTACAGCTATGAGTGATAAAATATCAAAAGAGTTAAAGTTAAGAGGTATGAGTTTTGTAGGAAGTACGATTATATATTCCTATATGCAAGCAGTAGGGCTAGTCAATGATCATTTAAATGGTTGTTGGGTTGTGAACAACTTGAGCATATGATTACATAGCGTGCAAAATTAACAAATTTTTAATGCTTAAAATAGTGAGATTATATAAAAAGAAATTTTAGAAAGAATTTTGTAAGATTAGTCTTCTACTGATACGAATTTACGGTTAAGAGCGCCGCCAGTATGGAATTTAACAACACCATCTTTTAAAGCAAATAACGTGTGATCTTTACCACAACCAACGTTTACACCTGGGTGAGTTTTTGTACCGCGTTGACGAATAATGATAGAACCAGCTTTAACAACTTCTCCACCGTATCTTTTTACACCTAAGTATTTAGGGTTTGAATCTCTTCCGTTTCTAGTACTACCACCAGCTTTTTTGTGAGCCATTTGTATACTCCTTTTGTATTAAAAAAATTATAAACTAATTGATGAAACTTTTACCGCAGTAAAATACTGACGATGACCTTGTTGCTTCATACTGTGCTTACGACGACGGAACTTCATGATCTTAACTTTAGCGTTACGACCTTGCTCTACAACTTCTGCTACAACTTTAGCACCTTCAACAGTTGGAGCACCAACTTTAACTTCGCCTTCTGCAGTTTCAGCCATTAAAACTGTATCAAATTCTACTTTTTCGCCAATACCTAGCTCAATCTTTTCAAGTTTTACTACTTGACCTTCTGCTACTTTGTATTGCTTACCGCCACTTTTAATTATCGCGTACATTTATATACTCCGTTATTAGATTTATTTTATCTCAGAACTATCTAAACTTAATTAGACTTCTGACTTTTTGTTATAGTTACATTTATCTAGCTTATAAAAGCAGACAGTGAATTATAACAAAAATCACATTTAAATCAAGTTTTGATGAGTGATTTAGCAAAGAATAAAGATGGTGAGGTTAATAGTTGGGAAGATTATTTTAGTGTATTTGTAATATCATTATTAGGATATTTTAAATCATCCATATTTATAGAAAATGCTTTACTATGAGACTGATCTAGACTATTCAAGTCAATTATCACTGGAGAGTTTATATTGTTGTATGTTCTAAGAAATAATTTGTTATCTGTTTGATCTTTTACAACAGTATATGCTGTATGATCATACATTTTTTCATCGCCTATTTTTTCAACAACGGCACCTTTAGGTATATCAACACTATTTAATACATGAGTCACTTTGTCTACAGCGGATTCATCTTCTGGACCTTTAAGGTCAGAGTAATAACCTAACGCAGCTATTTTAATGAATCTTGAAGGAGGAGAGTAGTCACCAGGCATTCCTAATAACCCATTGCCTTGCCCTAAAGCATTAATATCTTCAGGATTTTCATTTTTAGGGTTTTCAGTTTCTTTGTTACCAAGTTTGATTCTTGCAATAGTATGGTTGCTTAAGTTTAAGTAGTTTCTAAGGTTAGTTAAATGCCAGTCAATAGTTGGAGCATTTGTCATAACTTTAACTTTAGTGTCCATAGTTGTAATTTTAATTTTACCATCAACATATTCTACAATTATACCTTTACCAGCTTTATCTGTGATAAGGAAATGTAGTTGTGGAGATACACCGTCTACCATTGTAGATTTATCTGACCATACTTTTGTTTTAGCTAGTATTTTTTTAGCATCATCAACTGTTGCAGCTTCGCTTAATATATATGTCGTTATTTCTAATATAGAAGCATAGCTTTTATCTTTTGAATCAACCTTCTGGTATTCTGTAAATCCTGGTAAATAGTTTGCGCTTAAACTAAGTCCTTCACTATTTTGCCCATCTAAGAAAAGATCTTTACTATTTCTAACTAGTCCTGTTCCTAAAATCGAGTATTTAGAAGAGTAGTTAATTTGAGGAAGGTTAGAGTCACTTGGTGCTGTAAGACTATAAGTAGTGCCTTGAGGTGCATACATTACGCTCCAATCCCAATTAAAACCCCATTCCATAGTTCTACCTGAAGCTACATGATCATCTGGAGTGACCATGCTTATAGCAGTACAAGCTACCCCTTGTGAAAATGGTATAGATAATGCGAGTACTGTGCCTAAGAGTTTTCTTTTTAATTTCACTGATATTCCTCGAAAGTTGACTTATAAGAAAATAATATCATAAATTCTGCATAAGTAAGCTAGTTATGTTTTAACAATGCTAGTTATATTTTGATAACTTATATAAAATATTATAATTAAATATAAATTTTTATAGAGGAATCATGTCAGAAACTTTTTCAAATAAACATCCTAAAGGGTTGTGGTACATTATAGCTATCTATATGTGGGAGTACTTTAGTTTCTATGGAATGAGAGCCTTATTGATCCTATATCTTATTCAGCATTTAAAGCTAGGTGATACGCTATCTTATGCTATATCTGGAGCTTATATAACATTAGTATATTTATCGCCAATTATTGGTGGTTCTGTTGCAGATAAAGTTTTAGGCTATAAAAGAGCTGTAATATGTGGAGCTTTATTAATGTCTATAGGGCATATTATTCTTGGCTTAGGTGGAGATGATTCTCTATATGTGGGAATGGCATTTATAGTTTCTGGGTATGGCTTCTTTAAAAGTAATATTTCTTGTTTGATGGGGCAACTTTATAGCCCTAATGACATTAAGAAAGATTCAGCCTTTACACTTATGTATTTAGGCGGAAATTTAGGAGGCATATTTGCACCTGCTTTATGTGGGTTTGTTGCTTATTATTATGGTTGGCACTATGGGTTTGGACTAGCCGGTATTGGGATGATATTCGGCTTGTTAGTGTTTCTGTCTGGATCAAAGCATATTCCAAATATTCTACCAGAAAAGTCTCCTTCAAGGTCATTAGGGCAAATTATTACAGCTCTATCTATACTCACTATTGTTATAACGAGTTATTTAGCTTTAGAGTACCAGTTTGATGGTTATTTATTAGCAGTTGTCGCTGTTGCAACAGTTGTTTATTTTGTTAAGATTTTAATAGAAACAGATAAGATTTCTAGGAAATCAATATTTTTTTTATTACCATTCTTTGTTTTTGGCATTGTGTTTTGGGTTTTTGATGAGCAGCTATACACATCTGTAGAAATATTTATTCATAGAAATGTTGATACTTACTTTTTAGGTTTTGATATTCCAGCTAGTGTTTTTACATCTGTAAATTCAGCATCGATTTTATTTGGTGGCTTAGTAGTTGCTTGGGCTTGGAAAAAGCTTAAATCACTTGAAGGTGATTTTGGTAGAATGATAAAGTTTGGTTGTGGATTTTTATTTCAGTTAATCTGTTTTGTATTATTCTTTATTGCAGCTAAGCAAGCAAGTATAAATGGGACAAGCTCTGCTATATTAGTTATAGCAGCTTTAATTTTCTTAGGTGTTTCAGAGTTATTTATTGACCCAATAGCTCTTTCAGAAATTACCTCAATTAAAGATAAAAAACACATTGGTTTCTTAGCAGCTGCTTATATGTTGTTTACAGGAAGTGTCGCAGGATTTATAGGAGCAAAAGTTGCTGATATGGCAGCATTTAATACTATATCTGAAAGTATGAATCTAATTGAGCAAGCAAAACTTTTCAGTGGTTTATTTGGCAATATTACTATTATATTGTTAGCTACTTCTTTGCTGTGGTTCTTCGTGGCGATTGTTCTTAAAAAACTTAAATAATATCTTCTATTTATCACATATAAAAAAAGGATACACAGCTATTATTTTATTTTCTAGCTCGATTACTTTCACACTATCTCTTTGACTAGTTGGTATTTTAAGCTCTTGAAAAAGGATTTTTAGCTTATTAGGCTTATTTCTACCTATATAGCGGCATTTATCACTAGATTTTCTATCTCTAATAATAATGCTAGCTAACTGTGATCTGTTAAGAAGAAGACTTTTACTCAACCACTGTTCAATAGTTATTTTATCAAACTCTAAAGAATTTTTGTGAATATGTTTAACTTTCAATAAATCATATTCAATATGAATAACTAGACATTCATTAACATTAATGGACCAGCCTGTATGAGCAGAATCAGATATGGCTTTGGTAATAGATATAACTTGTGAGTGCTTTAAGCTTAAATTAGTGTTTTTCTTAAACCATAGATGTAGTAATGATTGTTGAATATCATTATCAAGTTTAGCTAAAAGTTTGACTTCTACCTCATTGTCTTTATTGCAAATGGTATCAAGTTCTTTGGCTAATAGTTTATTCAAAACACTGTTGGAATTTGCACAAATGCTAGCACTTCTTGCTAAAGTTTTATTTACCGTAGGATTCACTTGTTTAAGTATTGGAATAATCTCATTGCGGACTAGATTCCTTTTGTATTTAGAATCTTCATTACTGTCATCATAAATATGCTTTATTTGTTTAGCTTTTACATAGTTTTCAATATCTGATTTTGAGTATTCTAATAGTGGGCGTAAAACGAATCCATGCTTTAATTTTTTGCTATAAGGTATTCCAGCGAGCCCTGCTAAACCTGAGCCTCGTATTGCTTGAAGTAAGAAGGTTTCAGCTTGGTCATCTTGGTGATGTCCTAACAGTAAAATAGGAGCAGGGTAGTTAGCCATTTGTTGTTCAAAAAAAGCTATTCGTTGCTTGCTTGCCCAAGCTTCAAAACTTTCTCCTTTAGGTACTTTTCCAAGTTTATGTGTAATAAATGCGATATTATGTTCATCACAAATATTGTTACAATACTGTTGCCAACTATTAGCATCAGAGTGAATAGCATGGTTTATATATATAGCTATGATTGGAATTTTAATTTCTTTGAAAATATCAACTAATACGCTAGAGTCAATGCCACCACTGAAACCAATAATTATATGAGAAGGGTTAAATTCTAGGGTTTTTGATATGATAGAATGTTTGCAGATAGTCATTTAGATAAGATAGCGAGCTCGAATAGTGGCTTTAACTTTTTTAAATTCTTTAACTAGGATTTTTGCATCTTGAGTTGATGATTTAATATCCATAACTACATAGCCTATATCATCTTGTGTACGTAAATATTGACCTTCGACATTTATATTTTTCTGAGCTAGTATTTCATTGATTTCATTCATTACACCAGGGATATTTTGATGAATATGAAGAACTCTATGATTATCAGCACCTGCATTTGAAGGTAATGAAAGTTCTGGGAAATTAACTGCATTTAAAGTAGAGCCGTTATCAGAATACTTAATAAGTTTAGCACTCACTTCATTAGCAATATTTTCCTGTGCTTCAATAGTGCTTCCACCAATATGCGGAGTAATAAATACATTGTCAAAATCTTTAAGTGGACTTTCAAATTGCTCATTTTTTGATGAAGGTTCACTTGGAAATACATCTATAGCAGCACCTTTAAGTTTCTTACTTTCAAGAGCATCCACTAAAGCATCAATATCTACAACATTACCTCGCGAAGCATTAATTAATATTGAGTTATTTTTCATCAAAGCAAATTCTTTTGCTGTAATGAGATTTTTAGTACTAGTAAGCTGGGGAACATGCAAAGATACTACATCAGATTGTTTTAGTAATTGTGCTTGAGACTCTACTTGTGTTGCATTACCTAACGGAAGTTTTTCTTCTACATCATAGAATATTACATTAATTCCCATACTCTCAGCTAATACGCCAAGTTGCATCCCTATATGGCCATAGCCAATAATTCCAAGAGTTTTGCCTCGAACCTCATTAGCATTATCAGCAGATTTCAACCATAGACCACGGTGAGCTTTAGCATTTTTATCAACAACATTTCTAACTAATAGAATTGCTTGAGCAAGCACTAATTCTGCAACACTTCTAGTGTTTGAGTAGGGCGCATTAAATACGGGGATACCGTGCTTGTGAGCTGTTTGAAGATCAACTTGGTTTGTACCAATACAAAAGCATCCAATAGCTGCTAAATGTGTAGAATTTTCTAGGACCTCTTTAGTAAGCTGAGTACGTGAGCGCAAGCCAACCATTTTATAATTTTTTAATTTATCTATAAGTTCTTGACCTTCTAGTGCAGAACTCATAAGTTCAATATTTTCATAGCCAGCGGTTTTGAAAGATTCAACAGCATTATTATGAATACCTTCTAATAGTAAAATAGGTATTTTCTTTTTACTTAAAGATAATTTAGACATCAAAAAATTCCTTTATATTGAGATTTTTGCTTTAATAGCGGGATGGTGATCATAACTTTCAAACTCAAAGTCATCAAACTTATAATCAAAAATGTTTTTAGCTTTTCTTTTTATTTTTAGAGTTGGAAGTTTTAATGGATTACGAGTAAGCTGCTCATTTACCTGATCAGTATGATTATTATAGATATGACAATCACCACCAGACCAAATAAATTCTCCAACATCTAAATCACATTGTTGGGCAATCATGTGTGTAAGTAATGAGTAGCTTGCGATATTGAAAGGAACCCCTAGAAAAGCATCAGCACTTCTTTGTGTAAGCATACATGAAAGTTTATTATCAGCGACATAAAATTGAAACATTGCATGACAAGGAGGAAGAGCAGAATTACCTTCTGCTACATTTTCTTGAGGAGTTAGTCTTTCAGATGGTACTACACATGGGTTCCAAGCAGATACTAATATTCTACGTGAATTTGGATTAGTTTTTAAAAGCTCAATCACATCAGCTATTTGGTCAATGCCTTCGCCATTAAAGTCACGCCATTGCTTACCATAGATAGGACCTAGATCACCATCTTCAGTAGCCCATTCGTTCCAAATACGGACTTTGTTTTCGTTTAGATATTTGACGCTAGTATCACCACTTAAAAACCATAAAAGTTCATGAACCACACTTGGAATATGGATTTTTTTAGTAGTTACTAGAGGAAAACCTTGCTGTAAATCAAAGCGCATCTGATAACCAAATACACTTTTTGTTCCAGTACCTGTACGGTCACCTTTAGCAACACCATGAGTTTGAATATGTTTTAAAAAGTCTAAATATTGTTGCATTTGTTACCTCTTGTTTTAATAAATACAGCAATCAAAATTATTGCACCTAATATAATCATTGGTAGAGAAAGTATTTGCCCCATAGTCATCCAATTAAAGAATATAAATCCATACTGAGGATCAGGTTGCCTTACAAACTCGCAAATAAATCGTGCACAGCCGTATAAGAACATAAATAAACCTAGCACAAGGTATCTAGGTCTTTTCTTAATAGTTACTAGCCATAGTACGGTAAATAAAACAACTCCTTCAAAGAAAAACTCAAAAAGTTGAGAAGGGTAACGAGGTAGTGGTCCGCCAGTAGGGAAAATCATACCAATTGGAGAGTCAGTAACTCTACCCCAAAGTTCACCATTGATAAAATTACCTATTCTACCAGCACCTAAACCTATAGGAACAACTGGGGCAACAAACTCACCAAGGTCAAAAAAATTAACTTTTAATTTTTTAGCATATATCGCAAAAGCAATAAGCACACCAATAAAACCACCATGGAAAGACATGCCTCCATCCCATAGCATTAACATTTGAAGAGGATTGTGTAGATAAAATGATAGGTTATAGAAAACTATGTAACCAATTCTTCCGCCTAAAATAACACCAAGTGCGATGTAGAAAGTTAGATCGCCTGCTTGATCTGGCGAAAATGGAGCCCAAGGTTTTTTTTTCGCTCTATATCTAAGTAGCATCCATCCAGAAAAAATTCCAAAAAGATACATTAAGCCATACCAATGAACTTTAATAGGACCCAAATGTATTGCTACAGGGTCAATATGAGGATACTGTAACATTTAACAGCCTTATCTTATTGATTGAGATTCAAAGTCAATAGCAGGTGAGTAGTTAATAAACTCTTCTTTTACTGATGTTTTACTCTGTTGCTTAGGAGCATCTTTAGCTTTAGCTTCAGTTTTTTCTTGCTTAGGAGCTTTTTGCTTCTTATCAGAAGGTTTTTTTATTTCTTCTTTTGGAGCATTTACCTCTACTTCATTAAGCGTAGTTGTTTCTGCTACTGCAACTACTTTTTCTTCTACTGAAACAGTAGCTTCAAGAGGCGCCTCGGATATAACTACATTTTCACTGTCGTTATGCTTAATTGACTTTTCTTCGTTAGCAACTTTTTTAGTTTCAGTAGCTTTGATTTCAGCATCTACAGATACGGTGTTAAATCTAAGATACTTGTGAGTTTTACCTTTTTCAGTTGTAGTGATTTTAGCAGAGCCATCGTCTTTTAAACTATCGTAGTTTTCAAGCACATCTGTAACCATTACTGACATAAACTCATCAGGGTTTTTAGAGATTACTTTCTTAATGTTATCTACTTCACTCGTTGTAACTTTATTAGCGTACTTAACTTTAGTGATATCAACAACTTCTTCAGCATTATTTAGGTTTAAGTTACTACTTCTGCTTGAGCTATTGTTTCTATTGTTCGATTTTTTATCAAACTTATCATTTCTCTTATCGTTACGGTTGTTACGATCACCTTTCTCACTTTTGTCGTTGCGATTATTTTCGCTACGATTAGGACGATTGTTGTCACGTTGCTCATTATTACGAGGACGTTGATCTTGTTTTTGGTTATCGTTTTGGTTACTGCGATTAGAGTTTTCAGGACGAGATTTTTTTAAATCATTATTTTTATTCTCATTCTTGTTATAATTTTTATTTTGCTCTTTAGTTACAGGCTTTTGAGGTTTATTCTCTTGCTTAGGCTGAGCTTTTTCAACTTGTGCTTGAGGTTTTGTTTCTTCATTAGCAAAAGACCCAAAAAGTTTGCTAAAGAAGCCTTTTTTTTCAGCAGGTTTAACTGGAGCAACAACTTCTTTTTGTTTGATTTTAGGAGCTTGTTGCTTAGTTTCTTCCTGATTATTTTCTTGCTTTGCTTCAACTTTTTGTTGAGGTTTTTCAGATTTAATAACTTTAGTCATATCAACAGCAGCTTGAGTTTTTTTAGCAGCTTTTGGTACTTCAACACTATAAACTTCTTCTATAAGATCTGGACTTGTTTTGTTGGATTTATAACTAGAACCCCATATTCTTTGCATCTGAAACTTAGGAGCTTCAAGGTTGAAGTTAGGTATAAGCATAACTTTAACATTAGTGACCTTCTCTATTTCAACGATATTATCTCTTTTTTCATTAAGAATATAAGCTGCAATATCGACAGGTACTTGTACACGAATTTCATTAGTATCATCTTTCATAGCTTCAGCACGAACTTTTCTTAAAATAGTAAGAGCTGTTGCTTGAGTAGTTTTAATGAAACCATGGCCTTCACAACGAGGACATTTTTGCATTACACTTTCACTTAGTGAAGAGCTAAGTCTTTGTCTTGAAATTTCAACAAGCCCAAGTTTAGAAATGCGAGACATTTGGATTCTAGCTTTATCTTGTTGTAAAGCTTCCATAAGCTTTTCTTCAACTTGCTTTCTATTCGGGAAAAAGCTCATATCGATAAAGTCAATAATCACAAGACCACCTAAGTCTCGGATTCTAAGTTGTCTTGCAACTTCTTCAGCAGCTTCCATGTTTGTTTTGAAAGCAGTAGTTTCAACATCTTCAGCCTTATTTGCACGAGATGAGTTAACATCAACAGCAACTAAAGCTTCTGTAGTATCTATAACGATTGAACCACCAGAAGGTAGACGAATTTCTCTTTTGTAAGCATTTTCAATTTGCTGATCAATACCAAACTGAGCAAATATAGGTAAATCCTCATCATAGAGTTTAACTTTGTTGATGTTAAAACTTTGTCTTAATAGACCTAGTTGTCTTTTTACATCTTCAAAACATTCTTTAGAGTCTACAACAATTTCTTTAACATCTTCTTTTAAATGATCTCTAACCGTACGGATTATAATGTCACTTTCTTTATGTAAAAGAGTTGGCTTTTTGATTTTGTGATAAGCACGAGAAATAGAGCTCCATAACTCAGCAAGAGTATCAAAGTCATGTTTTAATTCTTCAAAAGTACACTCAACACAAGCTGTTCTAGCAATTACGCTCATGTTTTTTGGCATATTTAAATCTTTTAAATATTTTTTAAGCTTTTCTCTATCATCACCTTCAACACGACGAGAAATACCACCACCAGAAGGATTGTTTGGTAATAAAACCATGTATGATCCTGCAAGTGTAATGAAAGTAGTTAAAGCAGCACCTTTATCGCCTCTTTCTTCCTTATCAATTTGTACTATAAGCTCTTGACCTTCAGATAAAAGGTGGGCAATATTATCTCCCTTAGGAGTATCTTTTAGGTAGTATTCTGAAACTTCTTTAAATGGTAAAAAACCATTTTTTTCTTCGCCGTAGTTTACAAAAATTGCATTTAAACTAGGTTCAATTCTTGAGATATAACCTTTGTAAATATTAGCTTTTTTTTGCTCTCTATCTACATTTTCAATATCTAAATCTATAAGTTTTCCATTATCAAGAGTAGCGATTCTAGTTTCCTCATTACTCTTACTGTTAATTAGTATTTTTTTCATTATTTTAAATTCCTTTTGTGTAATTCATAATTGACTGTTTAACGAGTCAATTCGTTTTTAGATCTCTGGATTTGTAAGCCTTCGATCTTCTTAATTAAATCACTAGTAAATATATGACCGTTTAGTACAGCAATAAGTTGATTAAATTTACCATCTTTAATCAGCTTCATATATATGGTAGTGATTTTGTAAAAGTAGTATGTATACAATTATTTGATATAATACCAATATTGACTATTAATTAAAAGAAGTAATAAAGTTTAATGAGCTTTATATACCTAGATTACGCAGCGACAACACCACTTAGTAAGCAAGTAAGATCAATGCTTGTTGATTCAATAAATGATGATACTAGTTTTTTTAATTCTGGTTCTTCTACTTATGAAGAGGCTCAACAGATTAAGAGTCAGATTGAGCAAGCAAGAGCTACCATCGCTGACACGATAAATGTACTCCCTCGTGAGATAATATTTACATCAGGAGCTACAGAATCAAATAACCTTGCTATTAAAGGTGTTGCTTATGCTTGCAAAAACAAAGGTAATCATATAATTACATCAAAAGCTGAACATAAAGCAGTGTTAGATGTTTGTAAGTACCTTGAAACAGAAGGTTTTGAGATTACATACCTTGATGTTAATCATCATGGTCAGATTAATATAGAAGAGTTAAAGAAAAGTATTACACCAAATACAATTTTGGTAAGCTTGATGGCTGTAAATAATGAACTAGGGACAAAAAATAATCTTTTAGATATCGGTGGGGTTACAAAGCAAAACAAAATACTATTTCATGTCGATGCAGCTCAAGGTTATGGAAAGGTTAATATTGATATTAAAGCTATGAATATAGATCTACTTTCAGTATCTGGTCATAAAATATATGCTCCAAAAGGAGTGGGTTTTTTATATGTAAGATCAAAAGCTCCTAAAGTAAAACTTGCTAAACAGATTCATGGAGGTTCCCAAGAATATAACATTAGAGCTGGTACGCTAGCTAATCAGCAGATATTTGCACTTGCTCAAGCTAGTAAGGAGATGTTTGAAAATTTCGATAAGAATTTTGATTATATTTCTAATTTAAGAAGAGTTTTTTTAGATATGTTGTTATCAAATGTTGAAACTAAAGAACAGGTCGTGATCAATACTTCTCTTGAGTACAGCTATCCTGGTATTTTAAATTTAACGATAAAAAACATTAAAGCTGAAACCCTTTTAGCGATGTTGCCAAATATCTGTATATCTACAGGTTCTGCGTGTAATTCTCGAGCGATTGAACCATCCCATGTGTTAACAGCAGTAGGTTTATCAGCTGAGTATGCTGATAGTACTATAAGAATTTCTTTTGGTATTATGACAACTAAATATGAAGTTATAACTGTAGCAAATAAGATGCTTGAAAAGATAAGTCTACTGAACGCTATATCTCCCCAAAAAGCTGATGGAGGAGAGAATGTATAGTGATATTATGAAGGATTGCTTAGAGATGATAAAAGTTACAGATGCTCAGGTAAGTGCTGAACAACTAAAATATAGTGTTAGAGATGGTTATGCAGAGATTGAATTGTACATTTCAAATAAGCGAGTCAGCTATAGAGTAAAAGGTGATCCATATATAATTGCAATGGTAAAGTGGTTGCAAATATATTTATCTAATAATGATACATTTAAGTTAAGTTTAAATACTTTCATTGAAAAATTTGAACTACCAGATAATAAACTCAGAAATGCTATTTTAATGATGGAACTTATTGAGCAACTTAAATGAAAGATCAACTATATGAATTTTACATATTACACCAACAAAAGTACAAAGAGAATGCATTGTTGGTATCTATATTTACTCGTGAGTTTGGTAAATTGTCAGCAATCATTAGGGTACCAAAAAAACAAGCGAATCTTTATCAGCCTTTGGTTAAATTAAGAGGGCAGATTTCTCTCTCAAAGAAAGCTACTGGGCTTAGTAAGGTTTATAATATCGAACTTGTAGAATCATTTTATAAAAAATCTTATATAAATTTATTATCGTTACAATATTTGAATGAGCTTTTGTATTTGTTGTTAAGTTACTCACATGAAGAGTACAAGCTATTTGAAAAATATAATTTTGTTATTGAGAATATTATAGATGAAAATTATAGGTATTTACTAAGGTTTTTTGAATTAGAATTGCTTGAAAGTCTAGGGCAAGGCATTTATATATGTGATGATAGTGACGGTAATGAAATTCAATCCGATAAAAGTTACTCTATAACTGGATATGGATTTAAACTGATAAGTGATGAATCTTTACAATCTATAAAAGGGGAGAGCCTGCTTAAAATCAATCAGTCAATTAGTCTTTGGAATGATATTGATTTGAAGGCTATTTCAAAGGTTATAAGAATCAATATTGATAGCTTGTTGACGGACAAGGAGTTAAAGAGTCGTAGACTTTTAATTGATTATCTTAATTTGAAAAAATAATTCTAGTTTAAATATAAGTATTTCGTTATTTACTATAGGCTAATACGGCCTGCTTTTCCCGTAATAGAAAAATATGCAAAGCCCCCATAGCATCAGTATATTGTGGCCCAAAACAAATAGATAAAACTCACAACTTATTACTCAAATAGTTTTATTTTCTATTTATTTTTTTGTAACTATTAACCTCTGTAAACCTAAAATCAAAATAGGTTATTTGAGTTTAAATTGAGTTTTTTGAAAAAAGTTTACTTTTCATTGCTTTTAAGAATGATATGGCTGCTGGAACTACAGAAACGGCAATGATTACAATTATAAATAATCCAAAGTTTTTGCGAACAAAGTCATTGTTGCTAAACATAAATGCTAAATATGTGATTGAATAAACCCAGATAAACGCTCCTAATATACCCATGGCAACAAATTTAGGATATCTCATACGAGCCATACCAGCTGTAAATGGCATAAATGTACGCACAATGGGTGTAAATCTAGCTAGTATAATAGCTGCAGCTCCATACTTGTCAAAGAAGCTTTGAGCTTTATCAAGGTGAGCTGTTTTCAGTATTCTAGCATCATCCTTAAATATTCTTTTACCAATAAGTCTACCTAAGAAGTAGTTGCAAGAATCTCCTAATACAGCTGCTAAAACAAGAATCGGAGCAACGAGGTGGACGTTAAGAGTAGTTGCTGCACCGGTTAATCCAATGGCAAATAAAAGTGAATCTCCTGGAAGGAAGGGAGTAATTACAAATCCTGTTTCACAAAAAATAACTGCAAAAAGCAGTAAATAAGTCCAGTCACCAAGAATGTTAATGTATGAACTGATAAATTGATCTAGGTGTAAAATGATATTAAATAACGCTACGATAGTATCCATATTTTCGCTTTTGGTATTTTAATCGTTAAATTATAGGGAAATAATGATTAAAGGTTAAGTTTTTTTCGCTTTTATTTTATTTGAGATATATTTATAGAATGTTTGAATAGCTACAAATATTACAATTAGCATTATTATAGTTGTAAGATTTTCTCTAACAAAATCATTGTCACTAAAGAAATATACAGTATAAGTAATTGAGAAAGACCATATGATTGCGGAAATAACACCTAACAAAACAAACTTAGGGTAGTTCATACGACCAATACCTGCAACAAATGGCGTTAAGGTTCTAACAAATGCAATAAACCTAGAAAATAAGATTGCTTTATTGCCATGTTTATCCATAAATTTTTTCGTTCGTATTAGGTGAGCTGTTTTAAAGACTCTTGCATGAGTAGTAAAAAACTTATCACCAATGAGTTTACCAGTAATATAGTTACAGGAATCACCAAGAATAGCCCCAAGACAAATAGCTAATACAGCAAAATGTATATTTAAACCAGTTGCAGCGGCTGTAAGACCTACAGTAAACAGCAGTGAATCCCCAGGGAAAAATATTCCAAATATCGATCCTGTTTCACAGAATATTATAAAAAATAACAATATATAAAACCATGGGCCAAGACCGTTTACAAATTCACTAATATTTGAGTTAAAGTGCATGAGTGATTCAAGCATTTTTAGACTCCTTATTAGCTAATAACTTTATAGATAAAGCATGAATATGTTCCATAAGTGGATCCACAGCTTTATAAATGTTTTTATGAGCATTAATTTTAGAGATTGAGTTTAATTTATCTGATACTATTTCAAGAGCAAAATGTCTTTTACCCTCGATAAAGCCTTTGTGTTTTTTATGTTTATGAGTTTCATCAATAATTTTGATAAATGCTGCTGAATCAATGTCTTTTAATAAGCTTTGACGGATTTTTTCGATTAGTGCAGATTCATCCATTATAGTATCCTAGTTGGCGTGATTATTAAATCAAGCTGAATATCATGATTATCTACGATAATATCATTATTTTGTTGTTCATCAAAGGCTATACCTATAGTTATTGGTAAAAATGTGTTTTTTTTGAAACTAAAAGAATAGTCATAAAAACCACCTCCCATTCCCATTCGGTATTTATTTTGATTAAAACCAACTATGGGTACTATAACTAGGTCAAGTTCCCATGGGGCAATTATATCCTTGGCATTATGTATAGGTTCTTTGATTTTATATTTATTTAAATAATATTGTCCAGTATCTTTTGCAAACCACATACAGTGTTTAAGATGAGGATGTACTATTGGTAGATAAGTTGTTAATGAGTTGTTTATAGTGGTTGTATTGACTTCATTAATTAAAGATACGAAGCTTGCTATCTTTGAATTTGGATAATGTTTTGAAATATGCTCTAGCAGTTTATTGCAAATGTCTTGGGAAAGCTTATGCTTATTATTAAGATTGTTGCGAATTTGTAGTAGATTGTTGCGAATTTCAGATTTAGTCATAAATTTAATTAGCTACCCGAGTTACCGTTTTAGTTCAATGTTCTTGATCCCTTTAAGGTTCAAGTGGGTGTCATAGTTCCAACATTGGGTTTCTTTGTGAATACTAATGTATCAAAGCTTACTCTCTAGTCAAAACACCAAAACTCCCTATTTTAGTATTATCGGCTCAAGATTGTAACTAAATCACAAACAACCCAGGTAGCTAAACTGTTAACTGGAGTTACGTGAACCACAGTTTAAATTATATAAGCTATTATAATTGATAACTTAAAAGATTCAAAAAGTTTTAACACCAAATATTTTCCTCAAAAGACTATTACTAGGTACATATATAAAGTAAAATATTATGTTAATAAAATATAACTACAAAACACTATTATTCATATGCAAAATGAAAAACCGAATTTTGAAGATGTGCGTGAAGCACTGAATATCATGCAGGCATTAACAACAGCGTCAGAGTCTCATGGGCTTTTGTGTGCGTTGTTTAGCTTTGGAGCTGAAGTGAAATTTACAGCGTGGTCAGATTCTTTGATGACAAAGTCACTAGAAGAGGGTGATTTAGTTGCTATATCTGCACTGCAAACTATGAAAAAACTATATGATTATACTAAAGCTCAGTTTGATGAAAAGGGTTTAAGCTTTGATTTATTTATTCCTGCAGATGATGAGGAACTTTGTTATCGAGCAGAAGGCTTAGCTAACTGGATAAAAGGTTTTTTATCAGGCGTGGGACTTTTTGGTTTAGATTTTGAAAAGACTGATAAAAAAGATGTTAAAGAAGCGATAAATGACCTAATGCAGATATCTTATATGGATCATAGTGAGTTAGGTGATGATGAAGATAGCGAGGCTGATTTTTTAGAACTTTTAGAATATACACGAGTAGCAGTATTACTTATAGATAGTGAGAAAGTTTAGCTTATGCAAAAAAAATATGATATTGCTATTGTTGGTGGAGGTATCGTTGGTTTATTAACTTCACTTGCCTTAGCAAAAACAGATTATAGTATTATTCATATTGAAAAAGACCAACTTGAGCTTAAAAATGATAATCGAAGTCTAGCTGTGTCTTATTCATCAATAGCATTTTTAAACACTCTTGGATTATGGGATAAGGTTACAACATATACACAAGCTATTAAAAAAGTGCATATTACTGATAAAGGTAAATATGGTCGTGCTGAAATTTATGCTGAAGATGAGAATTTGCCATTTTTAGGTGCAATAGCACCAATGAAAGAGCTTTTAAGAGCATCTTTGCAAGCGGTGTCTGACAATACCAATATTACTAAATCATTTAATACTACTGTCAAAAAAATAGAGCTACAAGATGATGATAACTATGCATTAGTTGTTGAAGAAGCTGGTCAGAAGAAAATTATACAAGCAGATTTTATAATTGCTTGTGATGGTGCAAACTCTAGCATGAGGAAAATGTTAAGTGTAGATGCTGAAACTACTGATTATAATCAAGATGCGATAGTTTTTGATATTGAAACAGACATTACTCATAACAATACTGCTTTTGAGCGATTTATGAGTGATGGTGTATTAGCGATGTTACCAAAAACAAATAATACTATGGGTTGTGTTTGGACTGTTGATAGGAAGGATTCAAAAGCTAAGCTTGGGCTTAACAAACAAGAGTTTCAAGAGTTGGTGCAGGAGAGGTTTGGATTTAGGTTAGGACAAGTTAAAGTAGTGTCTAAACCAGCAATATTTCCTCTCTATTTAGTTCAATCAGAAGAAATTTTTCAGAAAAATGTATTATTTTTTGGAAATGCTTTACATTTTTTACACCCTGTATCTGGGCAAGGGTTAAATTTAAGTATAAGGGATATCGGCTGTTTGTATGATTTGATCGATTCTAAGCACTCGTTAGATGAGATACTGTCAGAGTTTAGTCAGATTAGAAAACCTGATCATGATAGAACTATAAAAGTTACACATGGATTTATAAAATGGTTTGTCTCTAATGATCCTAGGCTTGTAGCTAGTAGAAATATTGGTTTACATTTGTTACAAAGAAGTAAACTAGCAAAGAAAGTATTATCAAGGGTAATGATGGGTAAGTTAAGTAAAGGCTCAACCTTAATGCGTAAGGTGGTCGAAGAATGACAACTCCGCAAATAAATAAAGATGTAGTTATAGTCGGTGGTGGTATGGTGGGGCTTAGCCTAGCATTATCTTTACATAAAAATGGTTTACAGGTTGCTATAGTTGAGGCAAGAAGTATATCAAAAAAATCTCTGGCTAATGACAGGATTGAAACTCGAGTAAGTGCTATAAATCACACTTCGAAAAAACTACTTAAAGACTTAGGTGTTTGGAAAGATATTCAGAACAACCGTATATCACCGTATTATCAAATGAGAGTTTGGGATGATGAACCTACGCAATCAATAAATATAACAGCTGAAGAGATAGCAGAACACAGCTTAGGAAGTATCGTTGAGAATGATGTTATAACACAGTCACTGCTTAAAGAGATCGCAAATACAGGCATTGAAATTTATGAAAATCAAACTATAACTAAAATTGAGCGAAATGGTAATACTGAAAAATTATACTTAGCTGATAGAGTTATTGAAACAAGTATAGTTGTAGGGGCGGATGGAGCAAACTCATTTATTCGAGATTATTTTAACTTTGATACAAAAGTTAAACCATATAAGCATACCGCTATCGTGGCGACACTTGAGCTAGAAAAACCTCATAATCATACAGCATATCAACGATTTTATAATAAAGGTGTGCTTGCATTTCTTCCATTAGAAAACTCAAATAAAGCTTCTATAGTTTGGTCAGTTAATAGTGATTATGCTAGTTATCTTATGGCACTTGAAAATACCGAGTTTGAAAGGGTGTTAGCTGAAGCAATATCTAATGAGCTTGGTGCTATAAAACTTTTATCAAAAAGATTTAGCTTTGAGTTGATACAGCGTCATTCTAAAAGTTATATTCAAAATAATGTCGTGCTTGTTGGCGACGCCTGCCATAGCATCCACCCATTAGCAGGGCAAGGCGTAAACCTTGGTTTTAAAGATGTGCTTTCTTTAAATGATGTGATTAGTAAAGCATTTGCAAAAGGACGATTGATTGGGCATATATCTACCTTAGATAAGTACCAACGTGACAGAATGCTTGATAATAAAAAGATGGTACTATTGATGAAATCTTTTAAAGAAGGTTTTGGTAGTCAAAAAGAATTTATTAAAAGAACTCGTAGAGCAGGCTTAGACTTTGTAGATAACAGTGAAGTTCTGAAAAAGATTATAGTTAAGCAGGCTTTGTAGAGGTTTAAAATACTACCTTTTCAAGTGTCGAAGGAGTGTATTGCTTACAAGTGGGATAAAGCTTAAATTAAAGAATAAAAAGAGAAGAAGAAAAATGAAAACAGATGATTTTGATTACACGCTCCCAGAAGAGCTAATAGCAAGTTATCCTCTTGAAAGTAGAGATGCTAGTAGGCTACTAAAATTAAGTAAGCAAACAGGCGATATTATTGATCATAAGTTTACGGACTTTATAGACTTCGTGACAGATAAAGATTTACTAATATTTAACGACAGTAAAGTAATGCTTGCTAGATTGTATGGTAAAAAAACTACAGGAGCTAAGCTTGAGTTTCTAGTTGAGAAAATTAAAACACCAAAAATTTTTGAAACTCATATCAAATCAAACCGTTCACCAGCTATAGGTAGTGAGATATTTATAGAAGATACGCCGGCAAAAGTTCTAGAGAAAGATGGTAGCGTATATTTACTTGAGCTTCAGGGCGATGCAGATATTTATCAGATAATGAATGAGTTTGGGCATATTCCATTGCCTCAATATATGAAACGAGAAGATGAAGAGTTTGATGCTGAGAGATACCAAACAGTCTATGCAAAAGACTTGGGTTCTGTAGCAGCTCCAACAGCAGGATTGCACTTTAGTGATGAGCTTATGCAAGCTATAAAAGATAAAGGTGTAGATACGGCTTACATAACTCTTCATGTGGGTTCTGGGACATTCAAACCTGTACAAGTTGACGATGTAAATAATCATAAAATGCATTCAGAAGTTATATCTGTGTCAGAAGAAGTTTGTGAGAAGATTCGCCAGACTAAAGTAAATGGTGGTAGAGTGATAGCAATAGGGACCACTTCTGTAAGGTCGCTTGAGACAGCAGGGCAAAGTGGTCAGATAGAAGGTTATCAAGGTGAGACGGATATTTTCCTGTATCCTGGTAAAAAGTTTAATGTCGTAGATGCGATGATTACAAACTTTCACTTGCCAAAATCCACTTTAATAATGCTTGTAAGTGCATTTGCAGATAAAGAAAAAATTATGAAAGCATACGAGCATGCCATAGAAAACAAATATCGTTTCTTTAGTTATGGTGATGCAATGTTTATTTGTTAAGAGATAATTTAAAACGGTCATACTCGCGTAGGCGAGTATCTTTTAGATATTAACGGTGATTGAAGAGATTCCCATCTACATGGGAATGACTTTATTGTTTAGTTATAAAAGTAGGAGCAAAATGAAAAAAGCATTTTTTTTTGATATAGATGGTACTTTAGTGCATAAAGTTGGAGATAAATTAGTTGTATCGGATAAAAACATCCAAGCTATAAAAAAGCTTAGAGATCAAGGTTATAAAACATTTATCGCAACAGGTAGGTCGCAAGGCTTTATACCTCCAACAATACTTGATTTGCCAATGGATGGCTATGTTACGGCAAATGGATCAGTAGTCGAAATTGTAGGTAAGATTATCTATGAGAAGCTACTTCCTCAAGAAGCTTTAAATCATGTTTTAGAGTTTTGTGAGAAGCACAATCATGATTGGTTATTTGAAGGTGAATTTGCTTACACAAATAACTTAAAATCAGAAGCTCTAATAGCTTTTTATGAAAGTGTTGTCGTGAATAAAGATAAAATATTTGAAGCTGATCATAGTAATCTAGGAAATAAAACTATATATAATGCTTTGATATTAGGGTACGATGTCGATGTTGTTGGCTTACAACATACTTTAGGTGATGAGGTCGTTACAGCACCACATCCCGCACATGGTTATGTAGATTGTTACCTTAAAGGTAATACAAAAGCTGATGGTATTAATAAAGCGATTAAGCATCTAGGCTTGGAAGACTATGAGACTTATGCTTTTGGTGATGGGAATAATGATCTTGAGATGTTTGGTCGTGTAGATGTAGCAGTAGCTATGGAAAATGCAACTGATGAGTTAAAGCAAAAGGCAAGCTTTATAACAAACTCCAATAATGACGATGGAGTTTATCATGCTATAGCTAAAATCGAAGGTTGGAATACTATCTAGTGATATTTATAGTTTTAGGGTTCATATTTGTTGGGTTATTGATCGGAGTCTTAGCGGGGCTTTTTGGTTTTGGTGGGGGACTGATAGTTGTTCCTGCTGTGATGACATTTATAACAATATATGCGCCAGCATTTGCAAGTGACTCTATGCACATTGCAATAGCTACTTCTTTATTTTGTATGATTTTTACTTCATTAACAGCTTCTTACGCCCATCATCGTGCAAAAAACATACTTTGGAATATTGTACTAAAGCTTAAAGGTGGACTTATATTTGGTGTTATTTTTGGTGCGGTTATAGCTAGTTATTTTTCAAGTGAAGTTTTAAAAGCTTTATTTGTTATATTTATGCTTTATACCATAATAAAATGGGTATCGAAACTACTAAGTAATTCAAAGTCTAGTGTAGCTGTAGAAGATTTACCGGTAAATAAGCCATCATCTAGGGTTTTGTACATTTATGGGTTTATAACAGGGACTGTGTCAGTACTTTTGGGTATAGGAGGAAGTATAATTATTGTTCCTTTCTTCAAGCATCGTAACTATAAGCTTGCTCAAGCTGCAGCTATTGCTACATCAATTACACCGGTTTTAGCTTTATTTGGTGCGGTATCTTATATTCTATTAGGATCTGACTCATCAAGTGTGCCTGATTATTGTTTAGGATTTGTATATTTGCCTGCAGCTATTGGGATTATTATAGGATCTATGATTGGGGCGATTTTTGGCGTTAAACTATCAAAAAGTATTCCTAATAATATACAAAATACAATTTATCTATTTATTATGGTTGTTGTTTTACTTGTTATGATTCTTTAGATAAAGTTGAATTATATATTGGCAGTATTAACTTTTATTGATTCTGGACTATTAGCCTTATAAACAGGGTATTTTGGATT
This sequence comes from Francisella adeliensis, assembly GCF_003290445.1. NCBI lineage: Bacteria > Pseudomonadati > Pseudomonadota > Gammaproteobacteria > Thiotrichales > Francisellaceae > Francisella > Francisella adeliensis. The sequence continues at coordinate 881,996 of NZ_CP021781.1, forward strand.
ATCAACAGTCATCTTAGGCAAGAATTTAGAGAAAATATCTTTGGTTTTTTGAGTCTCATTAAGCTTTGTTAAGCAGATATTTATATCGTTTTGATATGCTTCTTTACAGTATGATTTTGCAAAGCTATAGAGTTCTGAAAGTTTAAAATCTCCATTTTTATTGCTATGTAGTTGATAAGCTATATAGTCATCTATACTCCATTTTTCAGTAGAATCTTTATGTATGGAATATGTTTTGTATGAAGGAGAGTTTCCATGAGAGGTTGATAGACCTGCTGTATAATATTCGCCTAAAACTTTATCTTTAAAAGGTAGTATCTTAAGCTCTTCAATGTGTGTATGGCCTACGAGGATACCTGCTATTTGATTATGATACTTTTTTATTAGTTTTAAGTATTTGTTCATATAATCTTTTTTGAAAAAGTTTGAGCCATCATAAATGTTATTACCAAAAGGTATATGTGTTGCAATTAGTACAGTTTGGTTATTATCTTTAGCATTTTTCAAAGTATTTTTTAGGAAATCAAATTGCTGATTAGATTCTTCTTTACTAAAGCTAGATATATCAGTATACATTACTGTATTTAGACCAATTAATACTAGTTTATTTTCTAGCTTAATGCTAAAAAATCCAGTGTGAGTATTTTGGTTTATTAGACAAGGGAATACTTTTTTATCTTTATCACAGATTTCACCAGAAGATAAAAATCCATTTTTAAATCCACTTTTCATAGCGATAGTATATGGCGAAATGTTATTACTTTCAAAGCTTCCATAATTTTTTTCAGCACTATCATTATTGCCAAAGACATTAATTATAGGAGTATTAGGGAAGCTTTTTTGCAGGCTTTTATATATTAAAGTTTCATTTTTAGTTACAAATTCTGCTCTGTCTTTAGGTTTTAGTGTGTTGTCATGTCCAACAGCATCTCCAAGATACAAAACTGAGTTAGGTAGATTAGAGCTGTTATATTCAGTAATCTTCTCCATTATTTTATCAAACGAATCTTTGTCCATATCATTTTTAGGATTATAACCTTTCGGGTCACTTTCCATTATATTCTTCTGATTAGCATTTAAATGAATATCTGAAATAGTTAGTAATTTATAGTTATCAGCATCACTTTGTTTAGTTGTATTTGCAATAGCTAAAGATGTTAGGAGACTTAGTATTATGCTTATTTTTATTGCTTGTTTAAATAACATTTAGTGGTTGAGGAATTTTTTTAGATATAGTACTTTAAATTTTGCCATATGCAAAGCTAAACTCTAGGTTTAACTGCTGCCAGTAGATAGAATAAAGGAGCGTTTATAGCAGTAATTATATACTTGATTATTAATGTTGAAAATACCATTTCTAAAGCATATTCATTTGGGATAATTCCAGCAAAAACAAAGCCATAAGTAATTAAAAAACTATCTACTATTTGTGATAATGCTGTAGAGCCAGAGTTTCTAAACCATAACCACTTAAAGTCTGAGTTATAACTCTTAAGTTTTGAGTATATTAGTACATCAAATGATTGAGAAATTAAGTATACAAGGTTTCCTATAATAATAGCTTTTATAGCACCACCATTTAATGAGAAAAATAGATTCATTGCATGGTTAACATCGTTATACTCTTGTTGATTAATCGACTGAAAAAGAGTCGCAAAAAACATTAGTAACATAAATCCTATACCGAAGAATATAGATGTAAGAACCATTTTCTGAGCTTCAGCTTTTCCGTGTTTCTCATTAATAAGATCATTTGCCATAAAAATACCACTAAACATAACATTGCCCATAGTCGCTACAAAGTGAAAGCCTAGGATGTCATATTCTACTCCTTTATTAACTTGTATATTAGCAGCGATCACACTAATAACTATAAATATACTAATACCTTTCTTACCAAAATATTTGTATGACAACAGCATCATTACAAAGTTTGTTAAGGTGTAGGCAATTAGTAGTTCAAAGTTGCTCATTTTAGAGTCCTAATTTTATATTGGAATGATAAAAATTTGTTATAATATATTAAAAATAGTTTTAAACAATAGTTTTAAGGGCTTTTACTTGAATATGTGTTTTTTATCGGTGTATTTTTTTCAAGAAATAATGGTACTAAAATAAATGAATATTCTTATTATCAGAGGTTATGATAGTAGCTTTAGCATGAAAGAAACTATTGAAATATACGGTAAAGCCGTAAATATAACTATGGAACCTATAGGTAAGCCAGTTAACCTTAGAAAAAAGTTCAAGAACATATTATCAAAATATCATCTTGCAGATTATGATCAGATTTATCTAGTATCAATGTCGTCATGTATGACGAGTATTATTGATAAGAAGTACTTTGATCGAGTTTGTTTGATTACTCCTTTTTATCTCTATACAAAACCCGTTTGTAAGCTTTTAAAAGCAGCACCTAAAGATTTTTTTGGATGTCATATTCTGATACTTTTGAATGGTCGTATGGGTACTTTTGATAAGAGAATTAGACTCAAGCTTGCAGAATTAGATAATATTACAGATAATAAATATTTCATGAAACATTTTGAGAATATTGAAGTTATAAAAGGTGTTGATCATTATCTTGGTGAAATGGGGGTATTAGATATTGTTAAAAGTGATATTTCTAAACAAATTTCTAACTAACTTTATAGGCAATCATTCTTAGTCGCACATAATCTGCATACCATTTACCATTTTTGTATAATTTAGTTTTAGCAACATTTTGGACCTCTTTTAAAAATGCATCTTTATTACTAATTTGATCTAATAGGTTACTTCTGAAAGTCGAAACCCAATTAGCTAAACCATTTTTGCCTTCAAGTAAAGTTGGACGGTTAAAAAGCAGAGCGTATCTTACTTCAAAGCCATTTTTTTCAAGTAGAGAAGAGTATTGTGAGAGACTTGGGTAAAAATTTTGTAAATGATAGTCTTTAAGTTGATAGCTTTGAGAAACCTTATCTATAGAAGCCAAGACTTCTTTGATATTTCCATTACCACCCATTTCAAATACAAATCTGCCATTAAGCTTTAATACTTTATGTATGTTCTTAATTACACTTTCTGCATCCATCATCCAGTGAAGAGCAGCATTAGAAAATACAGCATCAAATGTTTGATCTGGGTAATCCAAGTTTAATTGGGCATCTGCTACACTAAACTCAATATCTTCAAAATTTTTTCTAGCACTATCAATCATTGCTTGTGAATAGTCTACTCCATAGACCTTTTTTGCTTTTTTAGAGATATCGCTGGTTAAACGACCTGTTCCGCAACCTAGGTCTAAGATTGTTTCATTTTGATTTGGCTGTAGTAGATTAACTACATCATCGCCATAGTTGGTTACAAAACTTCCTGTAGAGTTATAATGCTCAGCATTCCAAATTTGTTTTTCCATATTTAATCCTTAGTTATTGTAGAGTGGTGCATTAACCAGTATATAAGTAAACCCCAAATCCCAAAGACTAGCCCAACTAGTATCCAGATGTTTTTTGGTAGTAGTACGGTTGTAATTCTTCGTTCAAGTACTCGAGCTATATCCTTTGCAATCGCCAAACCACAGAATATATGTATAAGCACACTAAAAGCTGTAATTATTGGTAAGGAGTTGTTGATTAAAGTGGCTGAAATAGTATTAATATCCATAATAGTAGACCTTTAGAATATGATTTTTGAATCTTCTTGTGAATGATACGTGTTGTTATAATGATCTCTAATTATTTCGATAGTCTCATCGATACTGTCAACAAGATGTAGAATTTTAAAATCACTTTCATCAATAACCTTATTATCAATCATAGTTGTTTTTATCCACTCAATCAAACCACCCCAAAAATCCTTACCAAAGAGTATAACAGGCATATGTGATTTTTTACCAGTCTGTACTAATGTTGATATATCAAATAACTCATCCATTGTACCAAATCCCCCAGGCATAACGACATAAGCCATAGAGTGTTTAATAAACATGGCTTTTCGTGTGAAAAAATATCTAAAAATTAAGCTAATATCTTGATAATCATTTGGTTTTTGTTCATGAGGTAATGTTATATTGAGTCCTACACTTTTAGAACTCCCTTCATGAGAGCCTTTATTCCCAGCTTCCATAATTCCAGGACCTCCACCTGTGATTATACTAAAGCCATGATTTGAAAGTGTTTCAGCAAGCTCCACGGTTTTTCTATAATATTTATTTTCTTTTGAAAGTCGTGCTGAACCAAATATACTAATAGCAGGTGTTAAATTATCGAGCCTTTCATAACCTTCGACTAATTCGGAGGTAATTTTCATGATGTTCCAAGTTTCTTTTGCTCTATCAAAAGTTACTTCACCGTTATGAGAAGGTACTATTTTTTTGGTTTTATTTGTCATTATTTACTCCCTTATAATTTAAATAGTGATTTTTAATGACTGATTATCTATAATTATAGCTATTAGTTTTAAATATTAATACTAGGTTGCAAGCACAGGCTGATAATTAGTACTTTAGTTTGTTGTAAATCTAACTATAAATATAGTTTGTCAAAATCTACAAAGGAGAAATAAAACATGGGTTTTCTAGCAGGAAAAAAAATACTTGTAACAGGACTTTTAAGTAACAAATCAATAGCTTATGGTATCTCAAAGGCTTTACATAGAGAAGGTGCTGAGCTTATCTTTACTTATGTTGGTCAGTTTAAGGAAAGAGTTGAGAAGCTATCTAAGGAGTTCAACCCAGCAGCAGTATTAGAGTGTGATGTAACTTCTGATGAGCAAATTAAAACATTATTTGCAGATGTCGCTAAAGTCTGGGATGGTTTAGATGGGATTATCCACTCTATAGCATTTGCTCCTCGTGATCAATTAGAAGGTAACTTTATTGACTGTGTAACTCGTGAAGGTTTTGCTATTTCTCATGATATTAGTGCTTACTCATTTGCTGCATTAGCAAAAGAGGGTCGTAGCCTAATGAAAGGTCGTAATGCTTCTATGGTTGCTCTTACTTATATTGGCGCTGAAAAAGCTATGCCAAGTTATAATACTATGGGGATTGCAAAGGCATCCTTAGAAGCTACAGTTCGTTATACTGCACTAGCTTTAGGGGAAGATGGTATCAATGTGAATGCTGTATCAGCGGGCCCTATTAAAACATTAGCAGCATCTGGTATTTCAAACTTTAAGAAAATGCTTGACTATAATGCTACGGTTGCACCTCTAAAGAAAAATGTAGATATTATGGAAGTTGGTAATACAGTAGCCTTTTTATGCTCTGATATGGCTTCTGGTATTACAGGTGAAAACGTTCATGTAGATGCTGGCTATCATAGTGTAAGCATGGGCAATGTTCTATAGTATTTAACAAAATCTAGCTCTCAGAATTAACTGTAAGCACTTTCTTTTTTATTCAATAATTTTTCAAAATTCTTAACTTTAGATTATTACATATATCTTTAATAAGATTTACTTATATATAATATAAAAAACTTTTGTTTTACTAATATTGAATATGAACTTACAATTGCTCCATAAGTTTATTAACTCATTGTTAAATATGAGAAAATCAAGGAGAATCATAATGAAAAAAAAGCTTGCTGGTTTGGCTTTAACATCACTATTAATGGCAACTGCCTCTAATGGTATTGCAAAGACATCTTTGCAATGTTTAGATAAGTCTTTTACACTTCAATTGTTAGGGTCTGGGGGTCCTATCAGTGATGATAAAAGAGCATCACCAGGCGCAGTTATATGGATGGATGGTAAATCTAAAGTATTAGTTGATGCTGGTGGTGGAACATATCTTAGATTTGGTCAGTCAGGTGCTAGAATTGAGGATTTAGAAAGCATTAATATGACTCATTTCCATGCAGATCATTCAGCTGATATCCCTGCAATATTAAAAGGTGCTTATTTCTCAGATAGAAAGACAGACTTACCTTTTTCTGGTCCTATTCACGGCGGATTATTCCCAAGCGCTACTGAGTTCTTACAAAGAGTTTTTGGTAAAGATAGCGGAACTTATGCTTATTTACATGGAATCCTTACGGGTACAGATGGTTTTCCATTTAAACTAGATCCAGTAAAGAATATTGATTATACAAATAAAACTCCAACAAAAGTATTTTCAAATGATGAATTTACAATTTGGGCATTAGGAATTCCTAAAGGTGATGTACCTGCTTTAGCATATAAAATAGTTTCTAAAAAAGGAACTATAGTTGTTGCAGGTTCTAGTGGTCATAATCAACCAGATGACTTTAGAAAAGCATTTGTTGATTTTGCTAAAGGTGCTGATGTACTAATGATGCCTATGCCAATAGATGAAAATGCAGATAAAGCTTCAACATTCTTGCATGCTAAACCATCAACAGTTGGTAAAGTTGCTGCAGAAATTAATCCTAAAGTTTTAGTGTTGAGCCATTTCTTAGGTAGAGGATTAGTCTTAAAAGATCAATCTACAAAAATTGTTAAAAAATACTATAAAGGTCAGGTCTATGAAGGCAGAGACTTATCATGTTTCCCAGTTGATGGAATAAAAAAGGAGAGTAAAGATGAAAAATAAAATACCTTTAACAATAGCGTTAACAGCTACAATGAGCTTAAGTGCAGCATTTGCAGCAGATACTAGCAGTACTGATAATTCATCAAGTGCTGAAGCCTCTGAAACAAGCCCAATAGCACAGGGTGAAGGAAAATGTGCGAGTGGTAAATGTGGATCACTTAAAAAGTTTGGTGTTGTTGAAGTAGATGCAGATGAGCAAGATGGAAAGCTTGTTCGTGTCAGAGATGGCAACTGTGGAACAGGAAGCAACAAGGTTTATGGTAAATTAGACAAAAAAGAAGTACCTCAGTTAGGAAAATGCTCTAGTGGAGTTTGTGGAAAATGATTAAAAAATCTCAGGGTATAGGCTTAAGGTCTGAACATCAAGCTGATTTGGCAAGTAAAAAAGTTGATGGAATTGATTTTCTTGAGCTGTCACCTGAGAATTGGATGAATTTAGGTGGTTATAAAAAAACTTACTTAGATAAAATCGCATCAATCTATTCACTAGTAGCACATGGTTTAAATCTATCAATAGGTGGTTTTAAACCATTAAATACTGATTTTGTAAAGCAAGTAAAAGTATTTTTAGATGAGTATGATATAGAGATATACAGTGATCATTTGTGTTTTACTGATGATGATAAAGGTTATTTATATGATCTTTTGCCTGTACCTAGGCAGAAAGAAAATATTGACTATATCGTAAGTAGAATACAGCAGGTTCAAGATATTATCAAAAGACCGTTGGTTCTTGAAAATATATCGTACTACCATAAGTTTGAAAAAGATATTTCTGAGACATATTTTATAAATACTATCTTAGAAAAAAGTGGTGCTAAATTGTTGCTTGATATTAATAATGTATATGTAAACGCTCTTAATCATAGCTATGATCCGTATGCGTTTATTGATGAAATTAAGCAAGAAAGTATTAGTTACTACCATATCGCAGGGCATTTGCAAACTGAAGATATTGTCTTAGACACTCATGGTAAAGATGTGAATCTAGCTGTTAAAGACTTAGCTAAGTATACTGTCAAAAAGCATGGTTGGCATCCGTTGCTACTAGAACGAGACAATAGATTACCTAGTTTGTCAGAGCTTGTATCTGAGCTTAATGGTATAACTGCCCATATAAATCAGGAGTAAAAAATGAAGATACCTGAGTCACTAAAACTACAGATGGAGAACTTTACTAATAGCATTAGAACTGGTTCGAAAACTAAAGATTTAGAGTTGTATCGTGAGTTTATAGTGAGTAATGTTGAAGGAGTTTTGGAAAATACCTTTCCATACTTTAATACTTACGCTTCTGATAAGAATAAAAATGAGTTAGTTGACTATTTTCTGCAGCAAAATGATAGTAATGATCCGGCATTTCACCAGATTGCTACAGAGTTTTTAAAATGCTCTCAAAATATAGAGCTAGGTACTGAGTTGAAAAAATTATTAGAGTTTGAATGGTTGATATTTAATACTGAAATTTCGCCAGAAAAAGCTTTTGACAATAAACAAATTAACATCGAAATTGATTATAGAGATGTAGTTAAAGTAGATGCTAATCCAACGCTAAATTTTATATCTCTACCTTTTGAGATATGTGATTTAGAGAAAAGTTTTGATAGTGTTGATGATATTTCTTATGCGGTATATCGAAATATAAATGACAGAGTCACATATCAAAAAGTGAGTATAGTTGATCATCTAGTCTTAAAATCCTTAATAGATGAAGGGGTTGAAAAGACATTTGAATTAATAGGTTATGAGAATCTAAGTATAAACCGTAAAAGTGATTTTTTTAAAAAAATTACAAATTGGCATAATCAAAATATGATTAGATTGAATTTGAAAGGAGAAAAAAATGATAAATAAAGTATATAATCTTTATTCTAAGGTTACTAGTAAGTTTGTATCGGTAGACTTTTTGCTACTTTTAGGAATTAGACTATATTTGGTGCCAACAATGTTTGTTGGAGCTAGATCTAAAATTGAAGGGTTTAGCACTACAGTAGCATGGTTTGCAACGCCAGCATCAAAAGGTGGTTTAGGAATGCCTTTCCCAGAAGTTATGGCGTTTTTAGCAACATCTGCTGAAGTACTTGGCTGTATAGGGATTGCTTTAGGTCTATTTACTAGACTAGTTTCTATCCCGATGATGTTTGTTATGGGGGTTGCTGGTGTAATGGTACATTGGGCTCACGGCTGGCCTGCAATTGCTGACAAAACAGCAGAGTCTACTCAAAGACTAAACGACTTATTTATTTGGTTAGCTCAAAACTTCCCAGATAGATATAACCATGCTACAGCTTTAGGAGATCCTGTTGTGCTAAATGGCGGAATGGAGTTTTCAGTAACATATTTTATTATGCTATTTACACTATTTATATATGGTGGTGGTAGATATGTAAGTGCTGACCATTGGTTAAAGAAAATATTTATCAAAAAATAATAAGAAAAATAAAAGATTTATTTCAATCCTAACTTCACCAAGTCGTGGAGTGTTACTACACCAATTATATGATTTTTCGAGTCTACAACTGCTAGACTTGTAATTTCAAACTCTTCCATTATTTCAAGAGCAGTTATTGCTAAATCATCTTTTGAAATTGACTTAGGATTTTTGCTCATTACATCTGCTATAGGTAAGTGAGAGTTAAAGCTGTCAGCTTCAAAGATTCTTCTTAAATCACCGTCAGTAAATATACCTAGTAGCTCATTGTTTTCAGTAATAAGAGTATTACCTATACCTTTACTACTAATTTCGAGTATTGCCTTACGAATAGTGTCTGTTGGGTTTATAGTGGGTATTTCATTTTCTCTACGCATAATATTTTCAACTTTCAAAATTAGTTTTTTACCTAGTGCACCACTAGGGTGAGAAAATGCAAAATCCTTAGCTGAAAAATTCTTTGCTTTTAACAATGCGATAGCTAGAGCATCACCAAGTACTAGTGTAGCTGTAGTACTTGAGGTTGGAGCTAAATTTAGAGGACAAGCTTCTTTTTGTACTCGTAGGTTTAGGGTAACATCACTTGCTTTTGCCATTAGGGAGCTACTATTACTAGTCATAGTAATAATTGGTATTTTTAGGTACTTAATCATAGGCATAAGACCCATAATTTCTCCAGAGTTACCGGAGTTAGATATAGCGATTAAAACATCGTTAGCTGTAATCATGCCAAAGTCACCATGTCCAGCCTCGCCTGGATGAACAAAAAAAGCAGGGGTACCAGTACTAGATAAGGTTGCTGCTATTTTCTTACCTATATGTCCTGATTTACCCATTCCTGTAATTATAACTCGACCATTTGGGTTTTTTAGGATTATGTCGCATGCTTTTTCAAAATTTTCATCTATAGAGTTTTTGAGTGTTTCTAAAGCACTAATTTCGAATTCGAATGTTTTTTTTGCATTCTCAATATTACTCATGTATAAGCCCTTAGTATGATATAAATAATTGATTAACTTAAATATTATAGGATTTGTCTAAGCTTAGCTCAATTATTTTATCGGATTATGGTAAAATAATTTTAAATAACTTTAATATAATGTATTTCAAATATGAGTGTTTTTCAAATTAATCCATCAATTTTATCTGCTGATCTAGCAAGACTTGGTGAAGATGTAAAAGCTGTACTTGATGCAGGAGCTGATAATGTCCATTTTGATGTGATGGATAATCACTATGTACCAAACCTTACATTTGGGCCTATGGTCTTAAAAGCGTTGCGTGATTATGGTATTACAGCGGGTATGGATGTGCACCTTATGGTTAAGCCTGTAGATAGTATGATAGAGAGTTTTGCAAAAGCTGGCGCTAGTAGCATAGTTTTTCATCCAGAAGCGAGTGAGCATGTAGATAGAAGTTTACAACTAATTAAGTCTTATGATATTCAAGCAGGGTTAGCTCTTAATCCAGCTACTAGTTTAGAATGCTTAAAATATGTAGAGAAACATATTGATAGAGTATTGCTTATGTCTGTGAATCCTGGTTTTGGAGGACAAAAGTTTATACCCGAGATGCTTGATAAAGCAAAAGAAGTTTCAAGCTGGATAGAATCTACAGGTAGAAATATAACTTTAGAAATAGATGGTGGAGTAAATCCACAAAATATTGTAGAAATTGCTAAGTGTGGTGTGAATGCTTTTGTGGCGGGATCTGCTATTTTTAATTCAGATAGTTATAAGAATACTATTTCTAAAATGCGTGAAGAGTTAGCTAATATATAAGATGTTTGTATATATTAAGATATTTGAACTTGTAGTTTCAGTAGTTATTATACTTGCTAGTTATTCTATTCCGCTTCATTTTTTTAACTACAACTCTAGTAACTTTTCAAGTTTTAATTTTCTTGCGATATTTATGGCTATCATAGCGATATTAATCCTATTGTTAGCTGAATATACTAATGGTGAAAAAGTTTCTAAGACAAAAAATATATTAAAGGTTATTATTTCCTCTCTAGCTATAGCAATAGTGATTACAGCATTAGCTTTCTTTTTAAGAGGATTTTCATTTCCAAGAAGTATTATACTTATCGGTTTTGTAGTTCAAGTAGTGTTTTTATCATTTACTAGAGTGTTTTTTAGGAGCCTTATTAGAAAAACTATTTATAACAATATACTACTTATTGGTTTAGCAGATGAACAGCAGTGGATTTTTGAAAAAGCTGAAAGCTCTAAATTACCTAAAGAAAAATTAGGTGGATATTTTGAAATTGATAACGATGGCTATGACTTAGAGACTATAGTTTCACAATATACAAAAGCGTTTATATCTGATAAAGCTTTAAAAATAATGACAGATGATGACTTAGCTTGTTTGAGTCAAAATAATATAGAAATAGTCGTGATACCGCGTAAATATGAAATATCTATATGGGGAGCAATGCTTGTACCTCTAGGTGACAGTGTTGCAATGAGTGTAAGAAATTTTGGACTATCCTTTGAGGCACAAATAGTAAAAAGAATATTTGATATAGTGTTTAGTGTAATTTTTATAATAATAAGTTCGCCTATAATGCTAATTACAGTATTAGCAATATACTTAGAAGATAAAAGTAATCCATTTTTTGTACAAGAACGAGTAACAAAGCATAATAAAAAATTTAAGCTAATCAAGTTTAGAAGTATGAGCGTTGATGCAGAATCAGCAACTGGAGCTGTATGGGCAACAAATGATGATGCTAGAATAACCAAGGTAGGTAAGTTAATCAGACCATTGTGGATAGATGAGTTACCGCAATTTTTTAATGTACTGAAGGGTGATATGTCTATAGTTGGTCCTCGTCCTGAAAGGCAACAACTTATAGAAGAGTTTACAAAAGATACTCCAGAGTTTTCTTATAGAACAAAAGTAAAAGCAGGAATTACTGGGTATGCTCAAGTTTTGACTAGTTACTCAACACTTCCAGAAAATAAATTAAAGCTGGATTTAATATATATCCGTAGGTGGAGCTTTTTGTTTGATTTATTGATAATAATCGAGACAGTTAGGGTAATTTGCATGAAGTTTATCGGAACCTTTCGACCAAGTAAAAAAGACGTTAGTGTTAAAATAGAAAGAGTGGTAGATGGAAATTATATAAGGTATACATTATGAGTAAAAAAGTATTAGTAACAGGTGGTGTAGGTTATATAGGTAGCCATACAGTAGTTGAGTTGTTAGCTCGTGACTATGAAGTTGTAGTGGTTGATGATTTATCAAACAGTAAAGAATCTGTGATAGATAGAGTCAAAGAGATTTCGGGTAAAGATTTTGATTTTTACAAACTAAATATACTAGATAAAGACTTATTAAAGAAAGTATTCCAAGAGCATAAAATTGATTCAGTAATTCATTTTGCAGGCTTTAAAGCAGTTGGTGAAAGTGTCGAGAAACCACTAGAGTATTATTATAACAATATTGTAACTACTCTAAACTTACTTGATGTGATGAAAAAGTATGACTGTAGAAACTTCGTGTTTAGCTCATCAGCAACTGTATATGGTATGACTAATAAACCTCCATTTGTTGAAACTATGCCACTTAGCACTACTAATCCGTATGGTGCAACTAAGCTGATGTGCGAAGATATTCTGAGAGATTTTCAGCATGCAAATCAAAAGTTTAATATAACTTGCTTGAGGTACTTTAACCCAGTAGGTGCTCATAAAAATGGTCTGATTGGCGAAGACCCTCAAGGAATACCAAACAACCTTATGCCATATATCGGTCAAGTAGGTTCTGGTAAGCTTAAAGAACTTAAAATCTTTGGTGGAGACTATGATACTCATGATGGTACGGGTGTGAGAGATTATATCCATGTGGTAGATTTAGCGATAGGGCATATATTAGCTTTAGAAGGTATTGCAGGAGATACACCAGCATGGCGAGCATATAACATAGGCTCAGGTGAAGGCTATAGTGTACTTGACTTAGTCAAAGCTTATGAAAAAGCATTAGGTAAAAATATACCCTACCAAATAGTAGACAGAAGAGCAGGTGATATAGCTGCTGGATTTGCTAATGCTTCAAAAGCAAAAACAGAACTAGGCTTTGAAACAAAGAAATCTGTAGATGATATATGTGAAGATATTGTTAGGTGGGAAAATTACGCGAGAGAGAATGATTTATGAAAACTCTCTATAGATTAAATAATTATTATAAGCTTTCAACTTTGCTTTTAAGTTTTAGCTATAAGCTCGTAAAAAGTTAAAAGAGGCTCTTGTTTTAACTATGTTAGAAGTTTTAAAGTTATTTACTGCTGTTTTAGATACTAAACAAAAAAAACGCTTTATAGTATATGTAGTGCTATTATTTATCGGTTCTATATCTTCTATATTTGGCATAGGTGCAGTTATACCTTTTATATCTGTACTTTTACAGCCTGAAAAAATCACGGAGTACTCTTTATTTCAGGGCTACAGTTATCACCAGATGGTTTTATTTTTAGCTATGATTTTAGTACTAGCTTTTTGGCTTAAAAATACAATAGCTGCTGGGCTTCTATTATATCAAACTAAATTTTTAAACGGTTTAACAGCAAGTATACAGAGTAAGCTTTTTAAAAAATATATATCTATGGATTATGAATACCATCTTGGTAGAAGTACACCAGCGTTAATTCGTAATATAAATACAGAAACCTCGCAGGTCTCTGGTGGGATTATAAATCCATTAGGAGCATTAATTACGGATTTATTCTCGACTTTTTTTATTGTGGCAGTATTGCTTTATTTAAATGTACTTTTTAGTAGTGTGATTATCTTATCATTAGGCATTTTTGTACTAACCTTTATGTCATTTATCCGTAAAAAGTCAGCGGAACAAGGTAAGGTTCGCTCAGCTGTTTGGGCTAGTATGACAAAATCAACTTTAAATGGTTTGAGTGGTATAAAAGAGGTGAAACTTTATCAGCGAGAAGATTATTTCACAAATAACTTTGATGATAAATCTCAGCAACTAAAAAAAGCTACTATTTTTAGTAACTTCTATCAACAAATACCTAAAATGTTTATAGAAGCTATAGCTATATCTGTGGTGTTTATTATGCTTGTAGTTTTTATATACTCTGGTGTTTCAGCTGTTGATTTGTTTGTACTCTTATCCGTATTTGGTGTTGCATCAGCACAGTTACTACCTGCGTTAAATAGAATAATGTCATCATTAACTAATATAAAGTACTCAAAGCAGGCGTTAGTCACAATCCATAAAGAGCTTTGTGGTGACAATGATATAGTAAATAATAGCTCTAAACTAAATGAGATAAACGAACCAATATTTAATAAGCAGATAAAGCTAGAAAATATTAGCTATAGCTACCCAGATGGTACACAAGCTTTAAAAGATATTTCAATAAATATACAAAAAGGCAAAAAAACTGCTCTTATAGGGCCATCAGGGTCTGGTAAAAGCACCTTGGTTGATTTGCTTTTAGGGTTTTATATCCCACAACGAGGAGGTATTTATATAGATAGTGACAAAGTAGACAGTGTTAAAACTTTACAAAAGCTATTTGCATATATCCCACAGCAGATAATTCTTTATGATTGTTCTATAAGAGAAAATATTGCCTTTGCAATGAATCAAAAGAATATTGATGATGCTAGAATATGGAAGTGCTTAGAAATGGCTAAGCTTAAAGAGTTTGTCAAGGGTTTACCAAAGAGCATAGATAGTTTTGTTGGTGAAAACGGTATAAGACTATCCGGTGGTCAAAGACAAAGACTGGGTATAGCTAGGGCGTTGTACCAGAACCCGCAAATATTAGTGATGGATGAGGCAACATCTGCTTTAGACAATGAGACAGAAAAAGAAGTCACAAATGTGATAAAAGAATTAAAAAATATAACTATCGTAACTATTGCTCATAGGCTTAGTACTATTGAGGGGTATGATAAGGTTTATAGTTTAGATAAAGGGATTCTAAAATGATAAATGTAACAAAAACATATCTACCCAATAAAGAAAAATATAAAAGTTATATTGATGAGATATATCAAAATGGTTGGATAACTAATAATGGACCATTAGTTAGAAAACTTGAAAAAAGGCTTGAAGATTATTTGGGTGTAAAAAATGTTGTATTAGTTTCTAATGGAACAACAGCTCTTGAAATTGCATATAGAACTTTAGATTTGAAAGGCTTTGCTGCAACTACTCCATTTTCATTTGTTGCTACTACTAGCTCGTTAGTCACAAACAATATATTGCCAATATATGCAGATATAGACCCTAATACATTTAATATTGATGCTGAGAATATAGAAAAAGCGATTACAAAGAATACTAATGCAATTGTAGCAACTCATGTTTTTGGTAATCCTTGTGATGTTGAAGCTATACAAAAGATAGCAGATGAAAAAAAATTAAAAGTTGTATATGATGCAGCTCATGCTTTTGATGTTGAATATAAAGAGCAAAGTATACTTAATTATGGAAATATAAGTACACTAAGTTTTCATGCGACAAAATTGTTTCATTGCATAGAAGGTGGTGCATTGATAATTAATGATGATGAGCTCGTGCAAAAAGCTAGGTACTTAATAAATTTTGGCTTTGAAAATGCTGAATCTATCCCTCATTTAGGTACAAATGCTAAGATGAATGAGTTTGAAGCTGCTATGGGCTTATGTGTACTTGATGATATAGAGAGCATCCATAAATCTAGAAAGGAAGTAGCTCAGAGGTATAAAGCAGAGTTAGATGGATTGGTTCAATTTCAAGAGTTTAATTCTAATGCTATAGAGAATTATAGTTATTTTCCTATAGTTTTTAAAGATGAAGAAGAGTTACTAAGGGTACAGAAAGCTTTAAATGAGGAGAGTATTTATCCAAGGAGATATTTTTATCCTTCCTTAGATACTTTAGACTATATAGAACCAAAGCAATATATGCCCATCTCAAGAGATATATCAAAAAGGATAATGTGTCTGCCTATTTATGCCGAGTTGGATAAGAGTGTTCAAAATAAGATAATTAAAATCATAAAGAGCCAATTGTGAAAAAATATAATATTCTAGTATTTCCTGCAGGTACTGAGATAGCTAATGAAATTATAAACTCATTAAAGAATCATAAGTATTTTGATCTTGTATTTGCATCAAGTGAAAGTAATGCTTATTGCAACTTTAGAAATAAAGAGGTTAATAGCCTGTCTTATGTAAGTGATAAATCGTTTTTAGATGATTTAAGAGATTTAATTTCAAGAAGGAATATAGATTTTATTATTCCTGCTCATGATGATGTAGCATATAAATTAAGTCAAATTGATAACATCATAGATGCTCAGATAATTGGACAATCTAAAAGAGTTAATGATGTGGTGAGATTTAAAGATGTTACTTATAACTACTTTTCAAATATTCTGCCAATAGCAAAACTCTATGATGGAGAAATTTCATTAGATGATTTCCCAATATTTGTTAAACCCAAGAGGGGGCAGGGTTCACAAAATTCGCAAAAAATCAGCTCCTTTGAAGAGTATCGGTCATTTTTTCTGAATAAAATAGAGGAAGAGTTTGTATTGATGGAATACTTAACTGGTACAGAATTCACAGTTGACTGTTTTTCTGATAAGTCTAAGGTACTTTATTATGGAGCAAGAACTAGAGAAAAAACTTCAAGAGGAATTGCTACTCAGTCAACCTTTATATCTTGTGATCAGCTAAACCAACAGTTTAGAAAATATGCAGAACTTATTAGTGAGTCTTTAAATTTGGAAGGTATTTGGTTTTATCAAATGAAGCTTGATAAAAATAAAGAACTAAAACTTTTAGAAATTGGGGCAAGAGTATCAGGAACTATGATGTTAAATCGTGCTAGAGGAATAAATTTTGTAGAACTTGCTCTTTATCAAAAACTTGGGTTTGGCGTTAACATAGCTCATAATAATATTGAGATTTCACTTGCAAGGGCATTAGTCCCTATTTATAAGAGTAGTATTAAATTTGAGAATTTATATGTTGATTTTGACGACACCCTTTTTCTTAACGAAAAAGATATTAATACGGACCTTATAAAGCTTATTTTCCAAATTAAAAACGAGTGTAAAAAAGTATACTTAATAACTAAAAACTCTAAACGAAATCTTGCAAAAGCATTACATAGGTTTGGTATTTTAAATATTTTTGATGAGATAATACATCTTCAAGATGATGATAAGAAAGTGAAGTATATGAAAGAGCATTCTATTTTGATTGATGATTCTTTCGCAGAAAGAAAAGAGGTTATTGATAGAGGTTTATACGCAGTAGGTGTGGATTCTATATCTACTCTGTTCAGAGATAAGAATTAAAAAACAATAGGAATGCCGTTGAAGAATTATGAAATATTCAATCATTATATTAATAAAAAAAATAGTTAGGAAAATACTAAGCATTTCTAAAAGAAAGTTATTAAAGGCTAGTAACCTATTTTTAGCAATCATTGATAAACAAGTGCTCAAGAAAGATAATTACTGGATCTTTCCTGTTTATTTTATAGGTGAGGGGCATTTGAGTGATAATATGTTAGCTATTTTTGAAGCTGTTAAAAATGATCCAAAAATTAAGAAAATTATCTTAACAAAAAATATTCCTATTGATGTAACTGGTAAAAATATTAAGGTTTTACCTATGAGGTCACTTAGAGCTGTATATTATTTATTGTGCTCAAATCTCATTTTAGTTCAACACTCTGTATGGTTAGACTTGAAGCAATCATATTTTCAAATAAATAAACCTCTTAAAAGAAATATCATAAACCTTTGGCACGGTATTCCAATAAAACATATAGGTAGTCAAAATATTAATGACCCAATGCCATGGCGTAAATATCCTAGAGTAGTTAATGAAATGGAGAGAACTTATATTATCACATCATCGGATACTGATCTTCAAAATATGGCATCTGCTTTTAATGATATTCCAAAAATGAATTTTTGGATTACCGGTTTGCCTAGAAATGATTTTTTACTTATGGCTGAGCAAAAATTACCTCAAATATTTAAGAATGAGATAAATCTTTTGAAAAAAATATTGGGAGGTAAAAAAATGATTATATATGCTCCAACATATCATGAAAAAAATGTTGGAGGTGAACATTATAGTTTTGCTCGAGATGAGTTAGATAAGTTAAATAATTTTTTAATGGTAAATGATATGATGTTGGGTGTTAGGTACCATCCATACTTACCTCCAGATAACTATTCTTATTTATTTGATTATTCAAATATAACTGATATGTCATCAGAAATTATATCAGATATTCGAGTATTAATTCGAGATGCAGCTATAGTTATTACTGATTATTCAAGCTTATTTATAGATGCTTGCTATATAAATAAAAAATGTATTAGTTTTGCTTATGATTTAAATCATTATAAGACGACACAAAGAGGTTTTTTTTATAGCCTTGAAGATGTTTTTCCTGGTCCGGTATGTAGAAGTTTTGAGGAGCTAATGATAAGTCTATCAAAAACTATTTCAGATTGTGATGAGTATAATCAATTAAATAAAACTAAAGAATTGTTTTTTAAATACATAGATTTAGATAATACCAATAGAGTTGTTAATAAAATAAAAATGGTTTGTCATATTAATAGTTAAACTTTTATGATGGATAAAAAGTTAATTGAAAAAAGGGTAAAACATGTGTGGAATTTTATTTAGTAATAAAACTGGTTTATCAAAAGATAGATTTAAAAAATCGTTGAATAAGTTTTCTTATAGAGGTCCTAATAACAGTGAGATATTAAAAATAGATAATATATTGCTTGGTCACAATAGACTATCTATACACGATTTAAGTTCTAATGGAAATCAGCCTTTTTTTTCTCAAAGTGGTCGATTTGTAACTATTTTTAATGGTGAGATTTATAATTACAAGGAATTAGCTGAAAAGTATAGTATTTTTTTAAAAACATCCTGTGACACAGAACTACTTGTAGAGCTATATGAGAAAATTGGAAAGTCTTTTTTATCTGAATTAAACGGGATGTTTGCTTTTATTATTTATGATCTGAATAATGGTAAATATTTTGCTGCAAGAGATAGATTGGGTATAAAACCTTTATACTTTTGTAAAACAAATGATTACATATCTTATAGTTCAGAAGTTAATGGCCTAAAGTATTTGCATAATCTTAGTGATATAGATGACTGGGCTATTCGTCAGTATAAAAAAGTAAGAATGTTTTTTGGAGGACATACAATATATAAAGATATTAAAATGTTTCCTGCTGGTCACGTCGATGATAATGGATGCGTTGAAAAATATTGGAGTCTACCATATAAGGTAAATAAAAAACCTCCTTCTGATATTGAATTAAAATCATTAATACAATCAGCAATTGATTATAGAAGATCGTCAGACGTCCCTGTTGGTAGTTACCTAAGTGGAGGTCTTGATAGCTCAATAATAGCAACTTTAGCTAAAGAGCCGGATACATGGACAGTAGGGTTTGATGATGATAATGAGTTCTATTGGTCGGATATCGTTGCTAAAAAGATAAGGTCTAAGCATACAAAAGTAAATGTTGATTATGATGAGTTTATTGATACTGCAAAAGAAATGATTGAAATAAGACAAGAACCATTGTCTGTCCCAAATGAAGTCTTATTATATCTTATGACAAAACAGGTATCATCTAAAAACACTGTTGTTTTAAGTGGTGAGGGCGCTGATGAATTGTTCTTTGGATATGACCGGATATTTTCTTGGGCTATGTCTGTAGATAGTTTTTCTATAAGTGAATTTGATAAGTTATACTCTTATGGAAAACATGAAGATAATGAAGTATTAGAAAGCTTATTAAAGCCATATATTAAAGAAAATTATAAGGTTATAGATATAGTTAGTCATTTCTTTCAAGTTGGACATCTACATGGTTTATTAAGAAGGCTTGATAATAGTACAATGCTTTGTGGTGTTGAAGCAAGAGTCCCATTTGTAGACCATAGGTTAGTTGAATTAATGGCTGGTGTTTCTGGAGAGTATAAAATGTCTAATAATATAGTTAAAGCTCCATTAAAAAGAATTTACAAAGATTATTTGTCAGAAGAAATTGTGATTAGAAAAAAAATTGGTTTTCCAGTACCTCTTGATAGAATCTTTAATAGTAATAGCCAGTATGGTGCCTGGCTTGATTTTAATTTAAAAAGTTTGGGGATTTAATATGATTATAGGATATACAACAGGTGTATTTGATCTGTTTCATGTTGGACATGTAAATATGTTAAGGAATGCTAGAAGTTTATGCGATAAGTTAATTGTTGGTGTCACAACGGATGATTTAGTCTTGTACAAGGAAAAGAAATCAGTAATCTCTTTTGAAGAGAGAATAGAAGTTGTAAGATCTTGTAGATATGTTGATGTTGCTGTTCCACAAGAGACAATGGATAAAATTGATGCTTTAAATCGTTATAAATTTGACGTGATGTTTGTAGGAGATGATTGGTACAAAACAGATAAGTGGAAAGTTTTTGATAAGGAGCTAGGTGATAGAGGGATTAGAATAATATATTACCCTTATACAAAAGGTACATCTTCTACATTAATTAATAACACATTAATGTCTTTAAGGAATGAGTAATTATTGAATAGCAAGAAAAGCCACGGATAGAGGCTTAATATAGTGGCAAATGAGCAATGTGGAAAAAATCATAGAAAAATTGAGAGTATAAGTAATCTTTCAAATATTTTCTTATCAATTGTATGACAGCTAGAAAATTTGGATATATAATGAATAAGGGGTTTAATAACTGTCACAAATTGTTAGGGTATATTGAAATGACAGAAAAGAAAATTATTTCTAAATGGGTTGGAGACATAAATAAGCCGACTGTAAGTATTTGTTGCATAACATATAATCATGAACTTTATATAAAAGAAGCATTGGATAGTTTTTTAATGCAAGAAACAAATTTTATTTTTGAAATACTTATAGATGATGATGCATCGTCAGATCAGACTAAAAATATAATAAAAGACTATAAAGAAAGATACCCAAAAATCATAAAACCTTTGTCGAGAAAGAATAATGTTGGTTCGATGACTAATTTTATAGAGAATATCAAGCGAGCGAAAGGAAAATATATCGCATTATGTGAAGGAGATGACTATTGGACTGATCCAAGGAAATTACAGGTACAAATTAATGAGATGCAAAAGTATCCAAAAGTTGGATTAAGTTTTCATCTATCTTCAGAAGTAGATGGTTTAGGTAATATTGTTAGCCCTAAGTTGCAGAATGGAAATAGAATTTACAGCTTCAGAGAGATAATTACAGGAGATTTTCACTTAGTTCAAACAAATACAATAGTGTTTAAAAAAGAAAAATTAGACAATTTAAATTATAAACTATTTTCTCAGAGTCCTGTTGGTGATGTGTGGATTAGAGCTTGTTCTTCAATGCCAAATGGAGCATTGTTCATAAATAAGGTTATGGGGTGTTACAGAGTTTTAAGTGCTGGGTCTTGGAGTGCTTCGATGAATAATGATGAAAGATTTATTGGGTATGCTGAGCGTATGATAAAGAGTATTAATGATTTTGATAAATATTGGGACTACAAATATCATAAGATTTTTTTTATTTATAAAAATAAATTTATTAATATAGTGATTAAAAGAAATATAAGCTTTGAATTAAAATTAGAATTTATAAATAAACATAAAAAAATGATGTCATTAAAGAACTGGTTACAGTGGAGGATTATATATAGTTATCCCAGGATGGAATCTTTTTTGAAAGAATGTAAAAGGATTGCTAGGTGCTAAATATTATAAAGAATAATTTGAATGAATATCAAAAAAATAAAATAAGATCTATATATCATAAGTTTATAAATCTTTTTTATAAAAAAAACATAGGTAAGAATACATTTATAGATAAAAGTGTTAGTGTTCTAGGATGGAAAAGTGTATCTATAGGTAGAAATTCAGCATTATCACAAGATACTTGGATAAATATAAATCATCGCAAGAATCATTCAAAGCAGTGTGTTATAGGAGATTTTTGTTATATTGGTAAAAGAAATTTCTTTTCTGTAGGTGAAAATATTAGTATAGGGTCGTATACAATGACATCGACTGATTGTCGACTTCTAGGCAGTAATCATTTGTTTGATGATCCATATAAGCCTTACATGATAGCTAGTTGTACTAATAAGGATTCTATTATAATAGGAGTAAATGTTTGCTTGAGTTCTAATGTTACAGTCGTAGGTAATGTTAATATAGGACATGGTTCTATAATAGGAGCTGGGAGTCTTGTTAATAAAGATATTCCTCCTTTTTCAATAGCTGTAGGCAATCCTTGTAAAGTTATCAAAAGGTATGATTTTGAAAATAACAAATGGATTAAAGTGCAGAATTATAATAATAAATTAGATTCTTTGATACCTCTTGAAGAAGATTATTTAAATATTTTGAAACAAAATTATTCAGATATTAAAATGCCATTGCAAGCATGTAGTAAAAACTTTGGAGATATATATTGAAAAAAATTCTTATAACAGGAGCTAAAGGTTTTATAGGCAGTAATGTATGTAAATATTTTAAGAATCAAGGTTACATTACTTACGGTATAGGTCATGGGGATTTATCAATTAAAAGATCTCAACAAATAGGTTTGGACTTTTGGCAACAAGGAGATATATCTATATCTGCAATTTTAGCTTTTAATCAAGTTTTTGATGTGATTGTTCATTGTGGCGGTAGCGGATCTGTTGGATTTTCTGTAGAAAATCCTTACCAAGATTTTAAAAAGACAGTTGATGGAACTTTAGAGGTTCTAGAATATATGAGACTTTATAACCAAAAGGCACATCTTATTTATCCATCAAGTCCCGCAGTTCAAGGTGAATGTGCTAATGAACCAATAAATGAAGAATATATAGGGAAACCAGCATCTCCTTATGGTTACCATAAGAAAATAGCTGAAGATTTGTGTCAAAGTTATAGTGAAAAATATAATCTAGTAATTTCTGTCGTTAGGTTATTTTCTGTTTATGGAAAAGGACTTAAAAAACAGTTACTTTGGGACGCTGCTCAAAAAATACAAAGCGCTGAAGAAGAGGCTTTATTTTGGGGAACTGGAAATGAAACTAGAGATTTTATTCATATAGATGATGCTATTGCTTTATTTGAGAAAGTTTTGAAAAAAAATAAAAATTTTTTAATAATAAATGGTGGAGCAGGTATAAAGCTCAGTATTAAGCATGTGATTGAGAATATTAGAGATATAATTAAACCGAGTATAAATATAAAGTTTAATAATCAGATTAATGAGGGAAATCCTATATATTATTGGTCAGATATAAAAAAACAGCACGAATATGGTTTTGAAGTAAAAGTTTCATTTGCTGGGGGATTAAAAGAATTTATCACTTGGACGAAGAATGAAAATGATTAGGGTTGGCTTTATCGGAGATGTTTCAAGAAATTGGATGGGTGGTTTAAATTATTTTAAAAACCTTTTGTATGCTATTAAAAAACATAAAAGTGATGAGTTAGAAGTTTTTGTTTTTGTAGGCAAAAAACAAGACGAAGATATAAAAAACATGTTTAGAAAATATGCTACTGTTATAGAAGATAGTATTTTTGATAAAAAAAATATCAAGTGGATTTTCCATAAAATTGAAAAAAAATACCTAAAATCAAACTATATTTTGGAGCATTTTTTAAAAAATAATAATATAGATGTTTTATCTCATGCGAAAATAGTCAATCTTAAGTCTGTTAAGACTATAAATTGGATACCGGACTTTCAGCACTTTCATCTTCCTGAAATGTTTTCGAAAGAAATTTTAGAAAGTAGAGATAAAGAGTATGTGAACTTAATAAAATATAGTGATAAAGTAATTCTAAGTAGTTATGATGTATTAAATGATTATAAAAAATATGCTACTAATTATGTAAATAAAGCAAAAGTTTTACAGTTTGTTTCCCAACCAAATGAAGAGTATTTTACTTTTGATAACGAAGATGAGAAAAAGTTAAAAGAAAAATATAAAATTAAGTATAAATTTTATTATATTCCGAACCAATTTTGGAAACATAAAAATCATATGGTAGTATTTGAGGCTGTAAAATCAATAATTAATGATGGTGGAAATATTCACATAGTGTGTAGTGGGCACTTAGATGACTATCGGAATAAAACTTACATTGAGCAATTAAAAAAGTTTATACAAGATAATAACTTAATAGAGAACATAAAACTATTAGGTTTAATTGATTATAAGGATGTTTTTTTACTTATAAAATATTCAGAAGCTGTTATAAATCCATCACTATTTGAAGGGTGGAGTTCTACAGTAGAAGAGTGTAAAAGTGTAAGTAAAAATATGATTTTATCTGATCTAAATGTTCATAAAGAACAATACCCAGAGGCTACATTTTTCGAAAAAAATAATATGAAATCGTTAAAGAATATATTAAACGACTATAAAGCTACAGATAGTAACAAAGTTGAATCTCTAGAAGTTAGAACACAAATGTTTGCTAATACCTTCACAGAGGTCGTTAAGGAACTTGTTGACTAATGAATAAATCATATAGCACCACAAAACTACTTACGATAGATAAACCTAGATTACAGAACATTGCTAATGCTGAGTTTGAAAGTTTTTTATTATTACCATTCAATGATAAAAGGATTGCAGATGGTGGACTTCGGACTAAGGAATTATTTAAGTTATCTTATCAAAATAAGCCTCTTATTACTATTGTTACAGTAGTTTTCAATGGAGAGGATTTCCTTGAAGAAACTATATTGAGTGTTATTAATCAAACTTATGATAATGTCGAGTATATCATCATAGATGGTGGCTCTACTGATGGTACGATTGATATTATCAAAAAATATGAGCATGCTATAGACTACTGGGTGAGTGAGCCAGATGGTGGTATTTATGATGCTATGAATAAAGGGATTAGCTTAGCTACAGGTGACTGGATAAATTTTATGAATGCAGGGGATAGTTTTTTTTGTAAAACTGCGATTTTAACATTGATTAAAAGTTCTACAGATAGTGATGTGATTTATGGTGGGCGTAACAATATACACTCTAAATACTCTTTGTTATATAAAGCTAAGCCATTTGAAAAAGCAAAGTTTTGTGTGTCATTTTGTCATCAAAGTTGTATTGTAAGATTATCAGTTCACAAAAAATATTTATATGATACAAGCTTTATAGTATCAGGGGATACAGACTTTTTTTTTAAATTACGAGACTTAAGATATAGATTTAAGAGAGTAGATTCTATTATTTGTAATTCCGATATGTCAGGGGTTTCTTCAATTGTAAATACAAATTTAAGAAAAGAAAAGTTAAGAATCGTTAAGAGATATAAGTTAGGTATATTTTCTTATGTTATATGGGAAATATACAGAACCAGTATAGCCAAGATAAAAAAACTGCCATTTCTTGGAGATGTTTTGATGAGATTTAAATATTTATTATTTAATAAAAGAGATATTTGAAATTGGTGATTAAATGAACAATAGCTATGAAATCGATGTGGTGATACTTTGGGTAGATGGATCTGATGAAAAGTGGAGAGAAAAGAAGAATAAGCATGATATAAGAGAGCATGCATTAGATGAAAACCGTTTCCAAGATTGGGGAACATTGAAGTTTGTACTTCGTGGAATAGAAACATTTATGCCTTGGGTAAGAAAAATCCATCTAGTCACAGAGGGGCATATACCAGGTTGGTTAAAGAAGTCATCTAAATTAAATCATATAACACATGAAATGTTTTTCAAAGATAAAAGTGACTTACCGACATTTAATTCTAATGCTATTGAGTTAAATTTAGGTTGGCTTGAATGTTTAAGTGAACACTTTATCTTATTTAATGATGATATGTTTGTTCTTAAGCCTTGTGAAAAAGAGAGATTTTTTAAAAATGGACTTCCTGTAGATTTTTTTGTGCAATCAATATCAAGAGAAGGACATTTATATAGAATTTTAAAAGGAAAGCCAGAATATAATGAAATGCTAGTCAATAATATAAGTACAATTAATAAACTTTATGTAAAACAGAATATTAAAGATTGGCAATTATTTTCTAAAAACTATAGTCTATTATCTAATCTTTTAAACTTGTTCTTTAAAGTCCAATCTCCTAATAAAATTCCATGGATCAATACTTATCATCATCCTCAAGCACATTTAAAATCGACATTTATTAAAATATGGGAAAAAGAAGAAAAATTTAGAAATACTTCAAAAAAAAGGTTTAGAACAAATAAAGATTTAACTCATTGGTTATGTAGATTTGTTAATTTGATTGAAGGAGATTTTTACCCTTTTGAATTTAGTGACCATCAATCAATTTATTATAGAGAAATAAATGATTTACAAAAAATAAAGGATAGTACAACTTTTTTATGCGTATCAGATGATGTTACAGATGAATTTTCTATGCTAAGTGAAGCCTTAGCTAAATATTTATCTAAAATACTTCCTAAAACATCATCGTTTGAAAAGAATTAACTAGTATTTGAACTACACTAGGTGGTTATAATAAGTTAATTTAAAGAGTTTGTTTGGATAAGCATGTCACGCTAAAATAATTTTGATATATTAAGGCTATTATTAACAATCTTAGTTTTTTGTACATTATTTGAGTTGTTTTTTAACAAAGGTATAGAACAAATATTTGTTAAAATTCGTAGAACATTATAAAAAGGTCTTGAAACAATGTTTAAAGTAGCAGTCTTATTGGCGACATATAACGGTATAGATTATATTTACGAACAGATTGAGAGTATTTTAAATCAAGTAGATGTTGATGTTACTATATTTGTAAGTGATGATTTATCTACTGATGGAACTAAAGGTATTATAGAAAATATATCTGCAACAAATACTAAAATAATAGTACTTGAAAATGTAGGAAAATTTGGTGGAGCAGCAAAGAATTTTTATAGACTTATTAAGGATGTCGATTTTTCTAGTTTTGACTATATATCTTTGGCAGATCAAGATGATATTTGGTATGCAGATAAGCTTATTCATTCTATCAATAGTATAAAGGAGCAAAGTATAGATGGTTATTCTGCAAATGTTTTAGCTTTTTGGGAAGATGGTAAAGAATCAATACTACAAAAAGCAAGTACTCAAGCAAAATACGACTATATTTTTGAACCAGCTGGTCCAGGATGTACTTATGTTTTAAGTCAAAAACTAACAACTGAAGTAAAATCTTTTATAGAGTATAAGTGGAATGAAGTAAACAAAATAGATTACCATGACTGGATAATATATGCATTTGCAAGAGAAAATGGGTATAGCTGGTATATAGACAAAAAAATTAGTATGCGATATAGGCAGCATAGCTCTAATCAACTTGGAGCAAATAATGGTATAAAAGCACTAGCTAAAAGGTTTAAGCTTGTTTTCTCATCGTGGTATAGAAATGAGATAGTAAAAATAATAAAAGTACTTAATTTAGAACTCAAATATAAGTTTTCTCTTTATATTTTAGAAAAAAGTTATCTACATAATATTTTTTTATTAAAATATGCTCATAATTTTAGAAGAAATAAAAAAGAAAAGATATTTTTATTTATTTTAATTTTGATAGGTGCTTTTTAATAAATCTATAAAGAAGTTTAGCTAGTCTATATAATATTGATAATGAATTATAGGAAACTAAAAATGAAAACCTACATATTTGACTTAGACAACACACTTTACTCTTATAAAAATGGTCTATTTGCTAGTCAGCTAGATCGCATGAGAGAGTATATAAAGCTAAAGCTTAAAATCGCCGATAATGAAAAAGCAGATGCTATACGCGATGAGCTTTACTATGAGTTTGGTTCTACTATGCTTGGGATGATGCGTTATCATGGTATAGAGTCTAAAGAGTTTTTAGATTTTATTGATGATATAGATATTAGCCACTTCAAGCCAAATGAAAAACTAAACAAATATATCAATGATTTAAGAAAAAATCATCGTACTTATATATTCACAAATGCTTCTGACTTTCACACCTTTAGAGTCCTCAAGCAACTTGGCTTAGATAAAAGCTTTGATGGTATATTAACAGTAGAAGATACTAACCTTATAGCTAAACCAAAGACAAAGTACTTCGAGATAGGTCGAGATAAATTTGATATTGATTTTACAAATGCGATATTTTTTGAGGATTCATCGCATAATCTAGTGCCAGCTAAGTACCTAGGTATGGAGACAGTATTGATCCATGCAGATGATGATAAGTCAGAAGCTAACTTTTATGATAATCAAGAGATTGACTATTATGTTTCAGATGTTGAGTCATTTTTTGAGGGTAAATATTTGGCTAGTAGGTGATTTTGGCTAATGGTTTAGAGATTTTATCCTGTTAGGGAATGACCGAAAGGCAGAACATACGAAATATTGTAAAAAATCTGTGTAGGGGTTGAGCTGAGTATCAACTCATTATGGGCATGAGCTAAGATGCTAAGAGTTTAGTAGTCGATTGTACCTCGCAAGCATAGTAGCATTACCACTAGTTCCACCGCAGTGTATGTAGACTATTGGTTTTGGTAAATTATCATAGTTTTCTAATAATACTCGCCAAGTTATAGGATCATAAAGTAGCTCAAATTCTATACCTGTTTCTTTAAGAAGACTGTTATAGAGTTGATAGTTTTTTATATCTAATTGTCCAAAGTTTGATTTGAAAGATTCTTGTAGTATCTGAGGGTGTGCTAGAGTGTTATCAATACTATTAAACTGGTCTGTAAGGTATTTATCTGTACCTACACAAGATACTGTATATATTTTTTTGGGTAAATATTTTTCTAAGTATAAAGCAGTAGTACCAGTACCAGATGCTACAACTACACTGTAGTTAGCTATGTTATTATCACAACAATAATCCTTAATCTCATTAGCACAGTCTGCTAGACCAGTCTCAGCATTTGGATCTCTGCCTCCTTGATCGAAGAATAGACAAGTGTCTTTCTTGACACATTCGACTCCACTCAGTGGTTTAGAAAAATTCTGTTGTTCTAAAAGATAGTTTTTCTTTATATTCTCTAGAGTTAGAGTCTCTGTTGTTTCAAAGAGTATCATGCCATTTTTTAGGGCTAAATCGAGATTACCAATTTTTTTCTGCTTTAGAAATTTAGGAAGTGGTTTTATCCAATATTCAAATTGCCAGCCCATAAGTTTTGCAAGTTGAGAAAGAGCAAACATAAAGTTAGACTGATTACCACCAAATGAAACTATCGTTTTTATATGCGAGTATTTTTTAGGTTCATTGATGATATAAGCAAGCTTACGAGCTTTATTTCCTGAGAAGGTTGGGTGAGATAAGTCATCACGCATTATTACAAACTCTTTGTTATCAAAGAAGATTTTTTGAAATAATGCTGACATCTATGTTTGAAATTATTCTTCTAAAAGCTCAAAGTCTTCTTTTGTAACGCCACAGTCAGGGCATTCCCAATCATCAGGGATATCTTCCCATCTAGTACCCGGTGCTAGACCATCTTCCTCACAACCTTCGGCTTCATCATAAATCCAGCCACATACGATACAAATGTATTTTCTATATTCCATAATTATTTTTAAAAAAATTTAAATTGAAAAAGTGAAGGTATTTTAGCATATTTTAGAAGTGTATTTAAACATAGATGTGTTTATAAAAAATATTTAATTTTTAGGCTTATTGACAATATATAAAAATCTTCAAAAAACTTCTTAAACAGTAACATTTTATTACTATATAAAGTATTATTTATATATAACATAATTTTTATAAATAGTTAGAATAAATGCACAGCGAGCCACTCATCCCAATTTTTGTATTTTTAATGTTAGGCATTTTGATTTTTACAATGATAATCAAAAAGCTAAAACAACCTTATGTAATAGCGTATCTTTTTACAGGTATTCTTCTTGGACCTTATGGATTAGATCTTATAAAAGATACTCATAACCTTGAAAGGCTTGGAGAAATAGGCGTGATTTTGTTATTGTTTTTTGCAGGGATGGAGATTTCACCAAGAAAATTTGCGGAAAATTGGAAAGTGCCAACATTAGGTACAATGGCTCAGATATTAGTAACCTCCTTGATAGTCTCATTAGTAGGATTATACTTTCAGTGGTCTATGGCTAAGATTGTACTTTTTGGTTCTGTTATGAGTCTAAGTAGTACAGCAGTTGTACTTAAGCTACTTCATGATGGTGGTACTATGAAGACTAGACTAGGGCAAAATGTTTTAGGAGTTCTTCTAGTACAAGACCTTGCGGTAGTACCTATGTTGATTATTATTGGTTTATTGGGGGGAGAAACACCTCATTTAAGCCAAATACTTACACAAATAGCTGGAGGTATTTTAGTCGTTGGTATTGCAGCTATTATGGCGATTAAGAAAAATATAAAATTTAAATTTATAGCGATGCTTGGTCAAGATGAAGAGATGCGTGTATTTGCGGCATTAATTATTTGTTTTGGAATGGCTGCTATTACAGGGTCATTAAATCTTTCATCGGCATTAGGAGCGTTTGTAGGTGGGATGATTGTAGCTACAGTAGAGGAAACTGAGTGGGTTGGACACAGTTTATCTACTGTAAAAACTATATTTATGGCATTGTTTTTTATATCTATTGGAATGCTAATAAATTTACATTTAGTTTGGCAGTATCTCTTTGGTTTTGTAGTGTTTTTAGTATTGATATTTGTAATAAATACAACAGTAAATACCATAATATTTAAAATGCTAAAACAAAGGTTAGATGAGTCCTTAATTGGTGGAGCAATGCTATCTCAGATAGGAGAGTTTAGTTTTGTGTTGATAACCATGGGGTATTCTTTAAGAATTGTAAACGATAATACTTATGAGTTATCAATTACATTAATTTCATTATCTTTACTATTTAGTCCATTATGGATTAGCTTAGTTAATCTTTATATTAGAAAATATCTTAAGCAAGATAAAAAGGAATCGTAAGCAAGATCACTTAACTATTTCAGCTAAAATTCTATGGTAGTTCTTAAACCTCAATAAAGAAATATTACCAGCTTCAATTTGCTCTACTATTTTACAGCCTTTTGAATTTTCTTCATGGGCACAGTTTCGGTACTGACATTCGCCTTTATACTCTTTAAAATCTATAAATCCATCAAAAAGTTCTTCTTTTGTAATATGCCAAAGTCCAAACTCTCGTATTCCAGGAGAATCAATAATATTTGTATCATCATCAATTTCATATAAAGTAGAGGCTGTAGTTGTATGACGTCCTTTTTTTGTGGAGTTTGAAACAGCTTTAGTAGCGGTAATTTTCTCACCAAGAATTGTATTTAAAGTTTCAGATTTACCGACACCAGATTGACCTAGAAATATAGAAGATTTACCTTTAAGAGCTTCTAAAAGGTTATCAATACCAACGTTTTCCTGAGCTGAAATATAGTAAATTTCGTAACCAATTTTTTTATAAATATCCATTAAAGACTCAATATATTCTTTATCTGCTGAGGATTGGCTGTCTACTTTATTTACTATAATAATAGGCTTAATGTCACTATTGTGTAATGCTGCAAGGTATCTATCAATATAATGCTCAACTGGAGCAGGAGAGTGACAAATAATAACAGCTGCTTGATCAATATTTGCGGCAATATTCTTGTTTTTACGCTGATATAGATTTGGGCGAGATATAAGGTTTCTTCTATCATGAAGAGTTGTAATAACATAAGTTTGATTGTTGTACTCTAAATCAACTATATCTCCAACTGTTAGTTCACCCTTAAGATTGCTACGCATTGTGGCATTTATTTTTTCACCATTAGTTAATTTAACGGTTATACTTCCACCAAAATTTGTGATTATTTTTCCAGTATGTGTCAACGATTATTCTATAAATTGCTTAAGTTGTAGTAAGTATAAACTTATCTGTGTTATTTGTTAAATTAAATGCTCAGATGTTTGAATAAAAAGTATATCTTTGCTAGTATCGATACTGTTGATTGAAAAATTTTCATACAAAAGGAGAATATATGAAAAAAACTAAAATTGTTGCTTTACTTGCACTAGCAGGTTTTTCAGGTTCACTTTATGCTGCTGAAGCTACAGAAGCGAGTGCAAATCCGTACGAAGGCTACTGGGTGCAATTTGATGAAGATAAAGATGCTGGTCGTGGTAAAGTACAAGGTGTAATTCATACATATTTAGCGACTAATGATACTCATGGTAAAAAAGGTACATTAGAGATGAATATAGCAGTTCCTATTATGAAAATTAATTCATCAGGTGAAATGGTTCCAGCAGATATTCGATTCCAAAAGGGTGGTGCTGTTAGTGTAGTTAAAGGTGAAATAAATGGGTTTAAATACGATTATACTTCCAATAAAACAAACTTTACTCAAGGCCTAGTGTTCTCAGGTAACCTGCAAAAAGTAGGTGCTGGTTATGATAAGGGTGGTGTACTTAATCCGAATGATGGTAAAACTTACTCAGCTAATGCAATAATCGCAGATGGTGGAAAAACACTTGATGTAAGAGCTTATTATGGCTGGTTTGGTAAAGATGCTCATTGGAAGAAAATCACTCCAGAGCAGTATGAAGCAGTTAAAGAGAAGTGTGGTTTAACAGCCGATAATGTATATCCTTATCAAGATGAAGATGGAAAGCTTAAAGATAGTAAGTTGTTTAAAGAGTGTTATAACTATGACTTTGGTGTAGCTAATCCAACAGCATAAATTTAGTTTTTATAAACTAATTACTACCTAATAAATTTGTATAACTATAGATTTTCTTTATACTTTATTCTTATAATAAAAATATTTTTTCATTCTTATGTTAAGAAAAATTCTTTTAGTACTTTTACCTATATGTGCAACTATAAGTTTTGCAGCTGAAAAAGATGCTTTACCAAATGGTTATTGGCTACAAAAGGATAAAGATACTAATACAAACACATCAGTAATCCAAGCTTACAATAATAAAGACGGTAATTTAAATGCAAAAATATTTGTACCTCTTTCTAATGTTGATGATAATAAAGTTCATGCTCCGATGATTTACTGTAAAAATTGCGGTAAAGGTAGTGCTTATGGTAATGATTATGATTATTCAAGTGGTAAGGATAAATACCAAGGTATGGAATTTGTCTGGAATGCAAAAAACTCTGATGATAACACAAAAGGAACAAAAGGCCCTCTTTACAAAGATGGAGCGGTTTTAAATCCTCATGACGGTAATTATTATCATATGAAAGCACAGACTATAGATAGTGGTCAAAGAGTTTATGTAAGAGCTTTTTGGGGATTTTTGGGTAAAGATGAGTATTGGGAAAGAATAACACCTAAAGAAGCTAAGAAAATCCAAAAGTTATGTGGCCTAACAAAAGATAATGTATATCCATACGAAAATAAAAATGGTGAAGTTGTAAATCAAAAACTTTTTGAAGAATGCTCAACAAGAGATTTTGTAAAAAAACCATTATAACTAATAGGCTTGAAAGTGGAAAATACCCGTCAAATAAAAGTTTTATCAGAAAGTTTAGCTAATCAAATTGCAGCTGGTGAGGTAATAGAACGACCATCTTCAATCATTAAAGAGTTAGTAGAAAACTCTATAGATGCAGAAGCTAGTGATATAACTATCGAGATACAAGAGGGCGGTAAGTCATTTATTCGTATAAGAGATAATGGTAAAGGTATTTCAAAAGATGATTTAGCACTAGCACTAGCACCTCATGCTACAAGTAAGGTTTATAATCTTGATGAGCTAGAATCTGTAGCTAGTATGGGTTTTCGTGGCGAGGCTTTAGCAAGTATTGGTTCTGTTGCAAAAGTTAAGATAATCTCAAAACACATAAGTTCAGAAGAGGCTTGGCAGATAAACAACATCTCAAATGAAATTATACCTGCAGCTCATGTAACTGGCACAACAATAGAAGTCGGTGAGCTTTTTTATAACACTCCTGCACGACGAAAATTCCTGAAAAAGGATAATACCGAGTTTTTACATATATTTGAATTACTTAAAAAGTATATGCTTTGCTACTTTAATGTCGCATTTAAGGTTATTCATAACGGTAAGGAAATCAAAGGCCTATTTGCTGCAAATGAAGCTGAGCTAAAATACAATCGTGTACTTGATTTATATAGTCGTGAGTTTATTGAAAATGCTATTTATATAGATGAAAATGTCGGCGATGCTCACTTGTGGGGTTGGGTTGCAAGCCCTAGGTACAATCGTGCTAGAGCAGATATGCAGAGTTTTTATATAAATGGTCGTATCATCAAGGATAAGATCGTTAATCATGCTATAAAAAGTGCCTATAAAGATGTAATGTATGGTAATCGTTTTCCTGCATTTTTGTTATACTTAGATATGGATCATCGAGAGGTTGATGTAAATGTCCATCCTGCAAAAAGTGAAGTTCGCTTTCGCAATCAACGCTTTATTTATGATTTTCTATATAGTAAGGTCAAAAAAACTATAACTACAAGTGCAGATGTACAAGCTGATGATAAGTACTCTCAACCTGTAGAAGATATTCATCAAGCAAATAACAATCCGCTTAATATCGGCAATATGAACCTTGATATAGAGATTAAAGCCGAAGATTTTGAAAGTAAGAGCGAGTTGAGTTTTTCAAATACAGCTAATACCACAGAGTTTAAGCAACCAACAAATACAGAAGATAAAACACAACAAACTAGTGGTTTAGGGCAAGCAATTTGTCAGATTCATGGAATATATATACTTTCTCAAATTGAGGGTGGTGTAGTGCTAGTAGATATGCACGCCGCTCATGAACGAATACTTTATGAAGAAATGAAAGAAACTTGGCACTCAGATGCTCAAAAGTTTAAGCAAAATCTTCTTATGCCTATGACTTGTCAGTTAGCCGTAAATCAAGTTGCTACTATAGATGAAAACCTAGAAGTTTTTGAAAAGCTTGGGTTTGAAATCTCAATAGTTGCTG
This sequence comes from Francisella adeliensis, assembly GCF_003290445.1. Classification (NCBI taxonomy): domain Bacteria; kingdom Pseudomonadati; phylum Pseudomonadota; class Gammaproteobacteria; order Thiotrichales; family Francisellaceae; genus Francisella; species Francisella adeliensis. Next base: position 916,926 of record NZ_CP021781.1, read on the forward strand.
ATGATGCCATACTTGTTCGCTCAACGCCAAATTATGTAAAAGATAAAGATATAAAAGATCTTATCTCAAATGTAGCTACAGAGCTTAGTACTTCTGGTAAGACTAAAAGCGTAGAGTTTTATCTAAACCACATATTAGCTACAGTGTCTTGTCATGCAGCAGTTCGAGCTAATGATAAACTCACACTACCAGAGATGAATCATTTATTAAGACAAATGGAAACAGTTGAAAACTCAGGGCAATGTAATCATGGTCGACCAACTTGGGTGAGATTGTCTAATTCTCAGTTGGATAATTTCTTTTTGCGGGGTAGGTAATGAAAAATTATGATATATACTTTGAAGATCAACAGATAATTTTATCTTATACTATTGCATCATATCCAGTAAAAAATGACTGGATTAGTGATAAAAATGATAATGAAGGTTTTTGTTTATTGAAAACTTTTGGTTTAGAAAAAATAAATATATTGAAAAAAGAAGACGATACCTATTTTTTTGTTATCTCAAATAAAATTAATAATGATGGCTATTTCATTATTGATAAAAAAATATTAGGTTTAAAATTTGATTTGTTAATCCATGAAAGTTTAGAGTGTTTAGACCTAAAATTATTTGTTTCAAAATTAACTCATTTTCCTGAAGTTTCTATCTTCAATAAGATAGATGACTTAATTAATGAACAAATTATTATTGGAGGTAATCATAAATCTAGTATCTCGCAGGACACTATAGAATTTATAATAAATACCCTACCAACAAATACAGAGGTATCGCATTATTTTAATTCTAGAATATCTAATGTAGTTAATGAATATTTTGATACAACTATCGATTATCAATATAAGCTAGAACGATATGTTAAAAATCGACTAAAATATATTCCAAAGTCTCATATCGAAACAAATGAAATAAATAAATTAGAATTAAATAAATTTATTTATATTGGAGACATATTAGAGACTGAATTAGATAAAAATGAATATAATGAAAATCAATGGCAAAATTTTATTGCAAAAATAATAAGATATATCTATCCGAAATATATAGAGGTCTTTGAGACTATTCATGTGAAAAGTGACTTCAGAATGGATAACAAAAAAGAGATAGATATTATGATGTTAGATGTGAACGGCAACATAGATATAATAGAGGTGAAACAACCATTTAATAATAATTATTTGTTCTGCAAACAAACATATAGAGGAAACTATACTCCCACAAAAGCATTTAGTGGTACTATAATGCAGACAGAGAAATATCTTAGGTACTTAACTAGACTTGGAGAGAAAGGCGAAAAAAATCTAAAAAATAGTTTAGTTAAAAAAAATAATGGTATAAAAAGTGAGAGCTTAGAAAAATTGAAAATAACAAACCCAACCGGTATGATTATTGCAGGAAGAAGTAATGATTTTAATGAAGCTCAACTTTTAGATTTTGAAATAATAAAAAGGAAATATAAAAATGTTGTTGATATAATGTCTTATGATGACCTTCTTAATCGAATTAATAGTATAATTGATTCATTGAAGGATGAATGATTGTAAATTACAAGACGATATATTCAATACAAAAGTTCATTGAATACATTCGACAAGCTCAATATGTCATAGATGACTTTTTGAATCCAATAAAAACAAGGCTTACGATAGGCACAGCCAACTTATTTGTGGATATAATATAGCTTCTGAAAATTATGGTGAAAAAAACTGCAGTGAAAAATGAAAGCAATGCTATCATACTCAAAGCAGTTCAAGTCAAATGAATAATAAAATTAGTCAATTAGTTATATAGTTTCAAATAGTCTATATTTCAATTATTTGGTAAGTGAAAATATGAAAAGTTATTTTAAAGCAAGAAGTGAATTATTTACAAACAAATCTTTTAGCTATGCTTGTGCAATGTCATTCTTTAATGCTGTCGTTGTTGGTGTTGCATATGTATCTATTAGCTGGCATCTATTATCTATAAAAAATAACATAGAAGTAATAATTATCTTCATGCTTACTTGGTGGACTTCAGGTGTTTTATTGTCTCCTATTACAGGGTACTTTGCAGATCTTGTTTCAAGAAGGCTGATAATAATACTGGTTAATGTATTTAAGGTTATATTATTGTTAGTGTTTATATTGTTTGTAAGTATGAACTCCTTAACATCAATATATTTATTTACAGGTTTATGGGGCATTATATTGGCTTTTTTTATGCCTGCTATGATGATAATGTCTAGAGAATTATTTCCAAATGACAATGTTTTACTATACGCAAATAGTACTATGGATGGGTTATTTGAATTTGGGATGATCTTTGGGATGTCTTTGGGAGGCGTTTTAATTGCTTGCTTTGATATGCATCAAATTATGATTGTAATGTTAGTTTGTAGTGTCTTAGCGATGTTTTGTAGTTTCAAAATTAGAGCTGGTAGGTATATAGAAAATAACCAAGGCGGTTTTTTAAAGAATTGGCAGGAAGTAATAAGTTATCTTAATCAAAATACAGCATTATATTGGTGTTATTTAGCTCAGATAGGAATGACTTGTTTATATATGATAGCTCCGATATTTATATCTCCTTATGCAAAAAATATATTAGGAGCATCATCATTAGAGTTTGGAATGATTGAAGTTGCTTTTTCTATTGGTTTTATTATTGGAAATATTTTATTGCCATATATGATAGAGAGGTTTTCTACAAAGCTAACTTTAGTTCTTTCAATAAGTATATCTGCTATCGCATATTTGCTTTTAGCATTAAATGAAAGTATATCTATGGCTATTTCATACTATCTGATAGCAGGCATATTTATATCATCATGGGTTATAATCGTTACATTAGCTCAAAAAAATACGCCTATAAATTTACAAGGTAAAATCCAAGGTATTGCGTATGGTTTATCTGGGTTGGTGGTAATGCTTGTATATGTTTTGTTTTTTATAATTGACTATATTTGTCCTTTACCGAGTAACAGATGGTTCTATATTTTGGCTATATTAGCATTATGTACATTATGGCCAGCATTTAAAGGTATAAGTAGTTTAGAAAGAAGTAATAAGGTATAAGTTAAAAGATAGACTGTATTCTTTATTTTATAAACCTTGCATCTAAACTATTTTGGATTAGTTTATTTATATCATTATTAGTTAGATTCAGACTTGAGGCTAATTGCTTATAATTCTCATTAAGATAACCACCAAAATAAGCAGGATCATCCGAGTTTATAGTAACTTTTACACCCATATCTAATAAAAGCTTAGCAGGATAATCTTTTAAATCAGGGGTCACTTTTAATGATTTATTTGATAATGGACACATTGTCAGAGCTATATCATCTTTGATTATTCTTTGTATTAACTCTTTATCAGTAATTATCGCATTACCATGGTCTATTCGGTCAACTCCTAATATATCGAGAGCTTGCCAAACATATTCAGCGGGTCCTTCTTCACCAGCATGAGCCACTAAAAACAAGTCTTCCTTTCTAGCTAAATTAAAAAGGTTTTTAAACTTAGTTGGAGGATTGCCAAGCTCAGAACTATCTAGGCCTATACCTATAAACAATTCACGATAATTCATAACCTGCTCAAAGCATTCTAAAGCACTTTTTTCTGATAAATGTCTAAGAAAGCAAACAATCAAACTAGCTTTAATTCCAAAGTCTATTTCAGCTTGTTGTATAGCCTTATTTATACCCATAAATACATTTTGTAGATTAATTTTTCTTTCTAGATGTGCTTGAGGGTCAAAAAACATTTCTGTATGAGTGATATTTTCATCGGCTGCTTTTTGAAGATAAGCATAAGTTAAATCATAAAAGTCTCGTTCGGTAATTAATACAGACATACCTTGATAATAAAGATCTAGAAATTGTTGTAAATTATTAAAACTATATGCTTTTTTTATTTCTTCTATAGTTTTGTATTTTAGTGGGATGTTATTCCTTTTTGCTAATTTAAACATCATTTTGGGTTCTAGACTACCCTCTATATGCATGTGTAACTCTGCTTTTGGTTTAGCTAATAATTTTTGATCAAACATTATTTATGAGTTTTTAAATAAAATATGCCCCTAAATATAGCATATAAAGTTATGTTTTCTCAACTTGTATCTTACGCTTATTTTTTTATCTAAAGATTTATGGTAAAGTCACAGATAAAGAACTTCATATAAAGTAGATTATGAAAAAAATATTTTGCTCGATAATTATAGGTAGTTGTCTTTTAAATTTAAATAGCTGTATTTTGATAGCAGGGTCATCATATGCTGTAGACCAGGAAGCGACTTATTCGAAAAATTTTGATTACTCAGTAGCACAAGTAAGCCAAGCTGTTTTAGATTTATTTAAGAAAAATAAAAACATAACTATAACCAAGAAAATAGTCACTACTGAAAAATCAGTAATAGACGGTACGGTCAACTCTAAAAAATATAAAGGGAGTTTTACTGTTTCAGTAGTCGCTTTAACAAATATCTCATCAACTCTAGAAATAAAGTATGATATTTTTGGAGATGAGGTTAAATCAAAAGAATTATTAGAAAAAATAAATAAAGATTTAGAGGTAAAATATAAAAATAGTACTAATTAGAGTTTAAGGTATCCAAATACTTCTCAGCATCTAAAGCAGCCATACAGCCTGTACCGGCAGAAGTTACAGCTTGCTTATATACATGATCTGCTACATCGCCAGCAGCATAGACACCTTGGATATTTGTCTGAGTAGCATCACCTGTTAGACCAGATTTTACTTTTATATAGCCATTTTCCATTTCAAGCTTACCTTCAAAGATACCTGTATTTGGCGTATGTCCAATCGCGACAAATACTCCATGGACATCAAGCTTAGCTTCTTCATTAGTTTTGATGTTTTTTACACGGATAGAGTCTACGCCCATATCATCACCACAGACTTCTTCAAGAGTGCTATTCCATAGGATTTTGATATTACCAGTTTGAGATTTTTCCATTAGTTTGTCGATAAGAATTTTCTCAGACCTTAGAGAATCTCTACGGTGAATTAGAGTTACAGATTTTGCAATGTTGGATAAAAAAAGAGCTTCTTCAACAGCAGTATTACCGCCACCAATTACAGCTACATCTTTATTTTTATAGAAAAAGCCATCACAAGTAGCACAAGCAGATACACCTTTACCCATAAACTTCTCTTCTGATTCTAAGCCTAAATATTTAGCAGTAGCACCGGTGGAGATGATTAGGGCATCACAAGTATATTCCTCTAGCTCACCTGTAAGTTTAAAAGGTTTATTTGTAAGCTCTACGGCATTTATCGTATCGTACACTAACTGTGTGTCGAATCTCTCAGCTTGTTTTTGTAGATTTTCCATAAGCTGTGGTCCCATGATACCGTCAGCTTCACCTGGCCAATTATCTACATCTGTAGTAGTCGTAAGTTGACCACCGGGTTGCATTCCTGTAATAATCACAGGGTTTAAGTTTGCACGAGCTGCGTAAATTGCTGCAGTAAAGCCAGCTGGACCTGATCCTAGTATTATAAGTTTATGATGAGTTGCCATTTAAATGTTTTAATATAATAAGTATTGTTAGAATTATAGCATCTTTGCTATAGTTTTCGAGCTTAGCTATAATTACATATCATCTAAAGCAGTTGTGCTTGCTTATCGGAGTAAAAAATCATGAAAATACCAGCTTATATAGTTCTTAGGGGGTTGACTCTAATATTGATTGCTATTGGATTGGGTTTGGTGTCTCTTTCTATCTTAATACAAACATCAGAAAATAGCCTATTACAATATAGAGCACTCTCGTTTGGGATTGGGATAATACTCTTACTAATCGCGTTTATTGGACCCATTAGAGTTGTATTTCATGGGGCTCAAATACCTGTTGAAATAAAAAGAACAATAGCTATACAAGCATTTGCGTTACCTATCTCGGGTATTGCTTTTATTATCGCAGCTATTATAGATACGAGTAATTATGTGGCATTTGCTTATATAGTGATTGCAGGTTGTGCTATTTATTCAGCTATATTTGGATTCTACGTATTAAGCAAAACATTGCCAAATACATTTTATATTAGTGAAATGCTGAGTATATTAAAATCTACAGGCATCACAGGTAACAAAAAAAATAGCCAAGCAGACCAAGCTTTTCAACGCTGGACAAATGGAGGAAGTGAGGGGCTAGCTATTGGTAAACAAGCTGTTGATGGTACAGTAGTTAAATTAGATGGTACAGAAGTACTTCTGTCTTCTTTTTTGTCAGATAAACCACTAGTACTAAATTTTGCATCATATAGTTGCCCACATTATAGAAAACGAATAGCTGAACTTCAAGAGTTAATGAAAAATTGGAAACCTTTGGGTGTTGAGTTTTTAACTATTTATACCGCTGAAGCACATGCTGAAAATGGCTGGAAACTTGTTGATCAATATATCAATGATTCAGAATATACTGCAGAAGTAGACTTTTGTTTTCCCTATGCAAAAAGTATAGAAGATCGTAAGAAAATGGCAGAATGGCTGATTAGTAAAAAGAATCTTGAAATGCCTGTTGTGTTAGATACTATTGATGATAACTTATTAAAAGCTTACAATTCGTGGCCAATTAGGCTGTATGTTATTAATGATGGGAAGATAGCTTTTTGCGGTGATCAAGGACCTTTTGGCTATAATCCTTCTAGCTTAAACCCGACATTAGAAAAATTAATGAAATAATATCTATTTTATCTAGATAATCTGTTTCAATTTAGCAAAATTATCAATATAAGCAAAGCTATCTAAAGATTTAATATCAACACCATTATGATAACCATAGCTAACCATTACAGACTTTACATTAGCATCTTTTGCACATAAAAAATCATTTTCTGAGTCGCCAATCATTAGACTTTCATCGGCTTTGGCATTTAGTTTTTCCATAGTAAAAAGTAAAGGTTCTGCATAGGGTTTATAGCTAGAAGTAGTATCTCCACCAACAATCAGCTCAAAGTAGTCAATTAAGTCTAAGTGAGTAAGAGATTGTATGGCATCTTCTTCATGCTTATTTGTCACAACTGCCATTTTGATGTTTTTTGATTTGAGATAATTTAGCGTATCAACTACGCTAGGATATATTTTGCTATTTGAACTATTTAGAGTTTTGTATGTTTGACTAACTATTTTTACGCCTTCATCAGCTATTGATTCGATATAGTCATTATCATCAAAGTCTAATGCTAAAACCTTTCTAACAGTAGTGGGATAGCCTTTGCCAATTATATTTACTAAAACCTCTTCAGATACTGGTGCAAGCCCAAAATGTTTACGCATAGTATTTGTAGCAACTGTTAAATCTCCAACAGTATTTACAAGTGTGCCATCTAAGTCAAAGAATATATTTTTTATCATGTTAAAATTTTATAATTATTTTCTGTGGTGATTATAGCTAATATATATAGGCTATGTAAGGGGAGAATATATTTAAAGATTTAGAAATTCATTTTTTATAAAATCACTTAGCATTCTAACTCTATACGGTTGATAGTTTCTAGATGGATAAACGAGGCTTATTCTGTTGTCAGGTTTATCTTTAGGATCAAACAGAACCTTATATTTTGGAAGTATTTGTACTATTCTTCCAGAAGCAAGATCATCTTTGATATCCCAATATGATTTCTCAGCAACTCCAAAGCCTTCAAGACACATTTTGCGTATTATGTAGCCATTATTTACAATATATGCAGCGTTGATGTTTAGTTCAATCTTATTTCTTTCATCATCAATCAAGTACCATTTTTTTATAGTAAACGAATTAATTTTTAAAGTTATAAACTGGCACTTTTTAATAGCATTGATGTCATTAATATTTGAGATATTATTTTTCTGTAAATACTCTGGACTTGCACAAAGTATTCTATAGTTATCTACTAGGTGTTTGGATATAAAGCTACTATCAGGAAGATTTCCAAATCGAATAGCTAAATCAAATGGAAACTGATTATAAGACACTACATCGTCTGTAAATAAAATATCATATTCAATATTAGGGTTTTCTTCTTTGAATCTTTTAAGAATAGGTAACACTAGCCGTTGCCCAAGATCAAAAGGAACAGTTATTTTAATGCTTCCTTCTGCGGATATTTTATCGTTTAAGATATTATCTTTTACAGCATTCAACTGCTCTAAAAGTTTTATAGACTCACTATATAAAGTTTCACCTGCTTTTGTGGGCTCAATCTTTCTCGTAGTTCTTATTAGGAGTTTGGTTTGATAGTACTCTTCTAGAGCATTAATTTTATTGCTTATGCTAGCAGGAGATAGATAAAACTCTCTTCCAGCTGCTGAAAGGCTACCTTGATTAACCACAGCAATAAAAAGTTTTAGTTCATCGAGCATTTTCATCTTTTAGTTTTTGTAAAAGGTGTATTAGGTATTTGATATATTATCATTAATAAAATTAAAAGTATAATAGCAGTTAAACAATGAAAGTTTAAGTTTATAAGGAAAAAACTATGAAAAACATTCTTATTATAAATACTCATAAGACCTATCAACATACTGCCGGGGATTTGACAAAAACATTAATCAAAAATGCTCAGAATAAGCTTCTAGAAAAAAATTATAGTGTACTAACTACTCATGTGGAGCAAGGTTATGAGATTCAAGAAGAAGTAGAGAAGCATTTATGGGCGGATATCATTATTTTACAAATTCCTGTTCATTGGATGGGAGTATCATGGATTTTTAAGAAATATATAGATGAAATTTTCACAGCGGGAATTCAAGGAGTGTTTTCAGATGGTGATGGTAGAACTCGTAGTGATATAAAAAAGCAGTATGGAACGGGAGGGAAACTTACAAATAAAAAATACATGCTGTCATTAACATATAATGCGCCCTTTGAGGCATTTTGTAACAAAGATCAATATTTATTAGAAGGTAAAACACCAGATGATATGTTTTTGCCGATGCATTTAAATTTTAGATTCTTAGGGATGCAAAAAATACCAACTTTTGTGATGTATGATGTGGTTAAAAACCCTAAATTAGAAGATGACTTTATCAAATTTGATGAGCATATTCAGAAATACTTTTAATTTTAAGGAAGGTTTAATATGAAAAAAGGAATTTTACCATTAATGCTAGGTAGTCTTACTATAGGTATGACAGAATTTGTGATGATGGGTGTTTTGCCTCAAGTAGCTAGTTACTTTAATATCAGTATTCCTCAAGCGGGTCACTTGATAAGTATATATGCAATCGGTGTAATAGCAGGAGCACCACTATTGATATTTTTCTCATCAAAATATAGCCCTAAAACTTTGCTAATAGCTATAAGTATAATGCTAGCATTGTTTAATAGCTTGTCGATATTTGCCACTAATTATGAGTTTTTGATGCTTACAAGATTTTTATCTGGTTTACCGCACGGAGCATTTTTTGGTGTGGGATCAATTGTTGCAATGAGAATTGCCGACCCAGGTAAAGAGTCTCAAGCTATAGCATTAATGTTTGCAGGGCTAACGATTGCTAACTTAATAGGTGTTCCAGTAGCTACCTCTATAGCATATATAGTAGGGTGGCAAGTAGCGTTTGTAATGGTCGGTTTAGCAGGGCTTTTGACTGTAATTACGGTATTGATGTTTATCCCGCATTTAGATTCTCAAGAAGAGAGTAAAGCTGATGATACTCAAAGTAGCATGGCAGTATTAATGAGAGCAGATAGTTTTTTAGCTTTAGGTGTTGTATCGTTAGGTTTTGCAGGATTGTTTGCATGGTATAGCTATGTGGCACCATTAATGACTAATGTTACACATCTTTCTGAGGGTAGCGTTCCGTATATATTATTCTTAGCAGGTTTAGGTATGTTTTTTGGTAACTTATATGGTGGTAAATTAACTGATAAAATAGGCTCTACAAATGCAACTTTAGTTACTTTATTCGGCTTAATAGTAGCTTTAATACTTATGTATCTATTTGCTCAATATAAAATATTATCAATAGTTTTAAGTTTTAGTATCGGCTTCTTCGCATTTGCTTTAGTACCAGCAGTTCAAACTTTACTTATCAATGTATTTAAAGGAGCTGAAATGCTTGGGTCTATCCTTAGTATTGCAGGGTTTAATATTGCCAACGCAATAGGTGCTTATGTTGGAGGTTTACCGATAGAACATGGATTCTCATATTCAAGTAGTGTGGTAGCGGGAATGTTTGTATCTGTATTAGGAATGGTATTATTACTGATGTTGAAGTATAAAGTTTTCTCGCATAGAAAGGCTATTTTAGAAGCTTGATTTTAACGCAATCATCTCATCTATTTGACTAATTTTAATTTTTAAAGGTCTGCCAAAAAAGATTATATCTAAGATGATTAGCTTATTATGTTATGATTGATATACTAATTATAGTCCTATAACAAATTAAAAATCAAATGGTAAATATACATATAAGTACACCATTAATAGAGTCACTTCCTTTTAGTAAAAAAATACAAGCTAATGTCTGGCTTAAATTAGAAGCACTACAACCTTGTGGTTCATTTAAAGCTAGGGGAATCGGCTATGCATGTCAAAAATATGTGGCAAATGGAGCTGTAGCATTAGTTTCATCTTCAGGAGGGAATGCAGGTCTAGCTGTTGCTTACTCTGGTCGCCAATTAAACATACCTGTTACTGTGGTTGTTCCAAAGACAACTAAGAAGCAAGCTATTGATTTGATAAAAGCTGAAGGGGCGAATGTTGTTGTAACTGGAGCTGATTGGTCTGAAGCACATGCATATGCGATAGAAATATCTAAAGATGAGGTAAAATACATTCATCCATTTGATGACCCTTATATATGGGAAGGACACGCTTCTATTGTTGATGAGATATTTTCTAATAATTTTAGGCCAGATGCAATAGTACTGTCAGTAGGTGGTGGAGGGCTTCTTTGTGGAGTAGTAGAAGGACTTAAGAGAAATAGTGAAAATATTCCTATATTAGCTGTTGAAACTAGAGGCGCTGACTCATATTCTCGTGCTTGCTTAGCAAAAAAACATATTGAACTTGATAGTGTTTCTAGTATTGCAACATCACTTGGTGCAAAAAGGGTAGCTAAACGAGCTTTTCAGTTAGCAAGTGAATATGATATTGTGAATCATACAGTTTCTGATGCAGAAGCTGTAGATGGATGTTACCATCTTCTTAAGGAACATCGTATTTTGGTTGAGCCTGCTTGTGGAGCGAGTTTAGCTGCTCTCGATAGTGCTAGTGAGTTCTTGAAGGATAAACATAATGTTGTTGTAATTGTCTGCGGAGGTGTTGGAGTAACTATTGATTTGTTAGAAGAGTGGAGTAAATCAAAATAATAAATTATAATCAGGTTATTCTTATTTATGTTTAACATCTCATTTGTTTGAATAAAGCAATCATCTCATCTACCTGACTAATTTTAATTTCTAAGGCTGAGGTTGGAAAAGCAGAAGAGCGATTACCTCGTAAGATTTTTTCAGAAGCTGAGCAGTGAATATTTGCTACTTTAGTAGTATCTAAAATCTCTTTTACATTTCTTGAATTGATCCCACCACCAGGCATTATTTGGATTTGATTACCAAATTCTTTTTGTAAAGATTTTATAGTTTCTAAACCTTTAACTACATTTGTAGCTCCACCAGATGTAAGGATTCTATCAAAGCCTAATCCGATAATCTCTTGAGTTGCTTGATTCATACCATCAGCTAGATCAATTGCACGATGAAAAGTTAGTTCTTTACCTGCTTGTTTTGTGAGCTCTATAAATGGTTTTAGAAACTCTCTATCTATTTGATTATCTTTAGTTAAAGCACCAATGACAATACCATCTACACCAAGCTCTAGCATCAGTTTACAGTCAGCAAGCATAATCTTTTGGTCTGTTTTGTCATAGTAAAAGTCACCAGCACGATGGCGAATCATAGCCTGTAGAGAACCTGTGAAATTTTCTTTTGCAAAAGTCACTAAGCTAGGCGAGGGCGTAAGTCCTTCAACTCCAAGAGCTGAGCATAGTTCAAGCCTATCAGCATTAGCTTTTTGAGCGTTTAGGATTGATTGGTAGTTATCTATACAGATTTCTAAGGTTATCATTTGTTGAAAGTAAGTAAAGTATCATGATATATATTATATTTGTTTAGGTGTTATACTTAAATATCTAAAATATAAAAGTTCATCAATGATTATGAAATTGGTAACAAAAAGAACAATCCTTGAAATCTTAGACTCAAAAGATGCTCAATTAATGTTGGATTATTATGTTGAAAATGAAGAACATTTAGAATCGTGGGAACCAATAAGAGAAGATAGCTTTTTTACATTACAAAATTTTTCTAAAATGTTGGATCAAAATCAGCAAGATTTTAAAACTGGTTCGGCTTTGAGGTTTACTATTTTTGATGAAAATAGGAATTTTGTTATAGGTGTTTGTAATTTTACAAATATTGTATATGGGCCATTTCAAGCTTGTAATCTTGGATATTCTATAGCAGAAAAGTACCAAGGTGTGGGACTTATGAAAGAAGCTTTAGAAGCAGCTATTGATTATGTATTTAATGAATTAAATTTACATAGAATTATGGCAAACTATTTGCCATCAAATAGTCGTAGTGAGAAATTATTAGCAAAACTTGGGTTTGAAAAAGAAGGTCTTGCCAAGTCATATCTTAAAATAGCTGGTAGATGGAAAGATCATATTCTTACATCAAAGATAAATCCTAAACATAATGATTATCAATAATTAAAATTACAAAATATAGGAAGAACTTATGAGCAAATTATTTATAGTTTATTTAGGCGGTAGTGCACCAAAAGCAAATATTGAGTTACACGATATACAGTTTGTGGTTGGAGATACCATTGAAGCTACTTATGAGCAACTTAGACAAAACTGGTTTGGTACTGTCAAAGGCTTACATCTTGATAGCTATAAAGCTCTAAAAGGTGCTGATGGATATAAGATATCGCTAGAAGATAAACCTCAAGATTTTGATAAAAAATTATATTTTGTAAATCTTGGTGGCTATGATGAGTCTAAGCTTAATGAACTACACGAGTTTGCATTATTTGTAGCTAGTGATAAAAATGAAGCTAAAGAGAAGGCAAAAAATAGTTTGCTAACAAAATCTATACATCAGCATAAAGATAACCTTATGGAAGTTGATGATTGTTTAGAATTAAGTTTGTTAGATGGTAAGTATATTCATTTACATCCAAGTGATGAAAAATACGACTTAAAGCCTGATTGGTTTGGGTATAGGGTTATTGGGTAATTATGAATAATTTTATTAGTCAGGTAGTAAACGGCAAAATAAATACTCTTAAATCTTCATATAAAGAAAATAAGTCTATTAATCATCAGGGTGTAAAAGGAAATGTTAATGAAATATTACTCAGGGAGCTCATACAAAGTGTAATTCCTAATAAGTATAGTTTTACTAGAGGAGTTATACATGATAGTAAAGGATTTCAATCAAATGAGACAGATATTATAATATATGATAGTGAAATCTTGCCAACAATTTTATTTGGAAGCGAACTAGGATTTGTCCCAGCAGAGTCAGTTAAATATAATATTGAAGTCAAAAGCACTTTAAATAAGACAGAACTTAAAAGTACAAAAAATAAATTTGATAACATTTTAAAATGTGAAGGATATGATGGTATTAATACTTTGGTTGCATTTGCAAGTGATTTAAAAGCTAAGAGTGAGATTGAGAGATATTATGAAATTGATAAAGACAATTTTATGAAATCTCCATTAATCAATATTCTAATGGTGCTTGATAAAGGTTATTATTTTTTTGATTCAAAAAAAATGTATTTAAAGGATGTCTTAGATAAAAATACATTTCTAAAAGATTCAACAGCTAAAGAGCAGCAAATATTTCATATTGATGGTAATCCTATTAAAGTAGATCCTGGCGGGATATTACAAACAGAAGGAGATTTAATTCTTGGTCAACTTAACTATGATGATATATATTTTTATATTAATAGGTGGTATGGTTTAAGTGTCGAGTCACATTCTTATACTAATGAATGCTTTTTAGGATTTTTATCAGCTATTTCAAATACTCTTTCTGGTGAAAAGTTTGGTAAATATTTGTTAAATGATATTGATGTAGAGCCCAAAATATACTCTGAATGTGTAATTGATATGTGGGGAAATATTAGTTATAACGATGTGGATTTTAGTGGATACAGCAATTCTAAACTAAAGGAATCAACATACTCTGTTGTATTAAATAATAAAAAGATGGGAAATAAAATAGAAATATTTCCTAAGAATAGTGATTCTTAGGTTACCAACTCAGCCTGCTTCTTAACAGGCTCATCCATATTATCAGTCCAAACCCAATAGTAAACAGGCTCACTACCTTTAAAACTAGCTACGAAGTAGTCATCATTATTATCGATAGCGTGAATAGTTAGCTCATCTAAGTAACCAGTTTTTAGATGGCGTAAATCTTTAGCAGCTTCAAGTACAGCTTCTTTTACAGACATTCCCATTTTCATATATAAAACCACAGAGCGAGCGGTACCACAGCGAATAGCCATCTCACCAGTATGAGTACAAGCACAGGCACCATAACGAGAGTCTGCATACGAGCCAGCTCCGATTATAGGGCTATCTCCAAGCCTACCAGGATATCGCCAACCCCAGCCAGAAGTGCTAGTAGCTGATGATATTGTATCATGAGTATCTTTTGAAAGATAAACTGTAGTGTCAAATATCTTCTCAGGGTCTACAGCAAATTTACTTAATTCAATAAGTGGGATATTTGGAAAATCTTTTTCTTGTTCTAAAGTTAGATGTTTATCTAAATGGTCTTGCCAAACTTTTTTTATTTCAGGTAGAAGATTATCAATTTTAGTAGCTTTTATTTCATCTGCAAATCTATCAGCTCCATCACCAACTAGTATCTCGTGGTGTAATTTTTGCATAACCTCGTAAGCCACTTCAACAGCATTTGCATAGCCTTTTAATGCTCCAATCGAGCCTGTGCGTAAATCATTGCCATCCATTACAGAAGCATCGAGTGTTACATTACCTAAAATATCAGGCCAAGAGCCTCTACCAACAGTTTTGATAGTTGTATCATTTTCTACAAGTTTGATTCCCTCTATAATAGCTCTTAAACTATTCTCTTTATTTTTAAGTCGTTTAAAAGCTTCTGGTACGCCACCACGACCTTCATCATTTGCTATTAGTATCATTTTTAGACCTTTAATTTTGTAAGTTTTTTTAACATAGGTGTCAATGCAAGTAATATAACAGCCATAATTATTGCTGCAATAAAAAGTTTGAAATATCCATTAGCAAAACTACTTGCAGGAGTATCTTTTGTAGCAGCAATCTTTGAGCTAATTACTCCACCAAAAAAGCCTGCATAAGCACTGATTGTCCACCATACACCCATCATTGTGGATTTTAGATGATTCGGTGCTAGGCGAGTGACAAGGGCTAGCCCTACAGGAGATATACAAAGCTCACCAAATACTAACATCAGATAACATAGTAAAACCCAAATTACATTAGCTTTGCCTGTACTTGCAGCGATTGAGCCAGCTATGCTTAAAAATAAGAAACATAAAGCAAGAAATACCAAGCTAAATACAAATTTTAACTCATCAGATGGTTCTTTATTAGAATTGCTTAGCTTTTGCCATAGGATTCCAAAAAATGGAGTAATAATAACTAATAAAGTTAATTGACTTGCCATAACCGTAGTAACAGGCATATTGAAACTAAAAATATTAAGCTCAATATTATGCTTGATAAATAAAGGTATACTAATAGAAGTTTGATTACTTAATGACCAATAGAAAAGCATAAATATTGATAGTATTAGAAGAATTGCAATATTAGTCTTTTGAGCTTTCTCAAGAGATTTCCATAGAGACATTAAGTATAGAAGTAACACAATTCCTGATAATGAAATAATTATCATTGATTCAGTAGGGTGGGCTATAAGATAAGCAAAAATACATGCTGAAAACATTACAAATAAGATTATAGCTTGCCAAACATTTAACCCTAAGAACAGTTTTCTTTGCATAATTTCATGCTTTGGTTCATCACAGCTTTTAGGGAAATTATTTTTACCAAGCTCAAAACATATCAGACCTAATGCCATACCAAAAGCTGCTAAACTAAAACCATAATGCCAGCCGATTTTCTCTCCAACAAATCCAACTATAAATGTTGCTAATACCGAACCAAAATTTATACCTGTATAAAAGTATGCAAAGCCACTATTTCTTAGAGCTTCTCTATCATCATAAAGCCTACCAACCATTGTAGATACATTAGACTTAAAAAATCCTGTACCAGCAGATATACAGCCAAGCCCTAAAAACAGAGCCACATTACTAGTACCTGATAGTGCCATTATTATATGGCCAGTCATAATAGAAACACCGCCTATAAGCACACAACGACGATAGCCAATAACTCTATCTGCTAATATTCCACCTACTGCAGTAGTAATATATAGGTAAGTTACATAGCTACCAAAGACTAAAGCAGCATTAGCATCAGTAAAACCAAGGCGTTCTGTCA
The DNA here is from genome assembly GCF_003290445.1 of Francisella adeliensis. Lineage (NCBI taxonomy): Bacteria > Pseudomonadati > Pseudomonadota > Gammaproteobacteria > Thiotrichales > Francisellaceae > Francisella > Francisella adeliensis. The sequence goes on from NZ_CP021781.1 coordinate 933,455, forward strand.
TGTAAAGTATTAAGATAGCTGATAGACCATAGAAACTAAAGCGTTCCCACATTTCAGTAAAGAATAAAAACTTGAGACCTTTAGGGTGTTTGAGATGTTCCATGAGTTATTAGAAAATAAATACTAGTAATTTGATTCTAGCTAAGCCTTGCGAGATAGTCATTATTATTTTTTATATACTTTTTAATAATTATTGTTTTTCATGATATTTTTATTGATAAGCGATAATTTTATGTATAATATTAGTGTGGATTTAACAACAAAAGGAAGTTTTATGAAAAAAATTAAATCAATGAGTAAAAAATATAGAGTAATATTTCAGCTAATGCTTGTTTTGGTAATAGTAGTTACACCTATATTTTGGCTAACTGTTGACACAAAAATAGATATTTTTAGTTCTATTGGTATGAGTAGTATCTATAGCCCCTACATTAACTCTCCTATGCTAATGTCAACGAGAATCTTTGCTATAATTGTTAGTCTAATTCCAATTTCAATAGTTTCCTATGCCTTAATAGCTTTAATCAGGTTATTTAAATTTTATGAGCAGGGTAATATATTCTCAGTAGAAACAGTTAATCAATATAAGAAACTAGGCAAAGCATTAATTTTTTGGTTCTTTGGAATAATGATTTATGATGCTTTAATATCTCTAGTTTTGACTATGAATAATCCTGTTGGTCATAGAGTTATTTCAATTACTATAGGAGGTATAGACATTTTAGCAATTATTGCAGGATCTGTAGTACTAATTATTTCTTCTGTTATGCAACAAGCTCAAGAGATTGCTGATGAAAACAGTTTAACCATATAAAGGAGAAGAGAATAAATGTCTATTATCATTAATCTAAGCGTTATTTTAGCGGATAAAAATATAAAATCTAAAGATCTTGCAAAAGCAATTGGAATTACAGAACAAAATTTATCTATTTTAAAAAACAATAAAGCCAAAGCTATTCGATTTTCTACATTAGAGGCAATTTGTAAAGAGCTAGATTGTCAGCCAGGAGATATTATAAAATTTAAAAAATAGTATTACTAACTGAAATTACTAAATTTTTTTATTAAATATCCTTATTATCCATTAATTTTTCTAGTCCAACATAAGCTACATTAAATATCACAGGACCAAGGAATATTCCTATAAAGCCAAATGCTTGTAGTCCACCTAATATACCAAGCAAAGAAGCAGCAAAGCTTAGAGTGACACCTTTATTAATAATCTTAGGTTGCATAATATTATCTGTAAACATATTCAAACCAAACCCAATCACCAGTACGATTATAGCTTTAGTAGAGCCTAATAATACAAAAATACCGAAAGCAAGAGCTATATAAACTATTGAAACCATAAAAGGTATCATTGAAGCTAATGCACAAATAAAAGCAAATAGTACAGGACTTGGTAAGCCAATAGTTATAAATGTTGTTCCCATAATAATACCAACTAAAACAGCAGTTGATATAATAGCGATACTCACCCTTCTAGTAGTATTAATTGCTGCCTCAATAAAGTTATCACGATCATTAAAGTCTTTAAGAACTACTTTTTTGAAAAACTGTTCAACAGTAGTACCACTCACTAAAAATTGGTACATCACTAAAAGTGTAATAAGGAAATTTGTTATAAAGCTTAATGAAGTAAACCCAACATACTTCAGTGCTGGTAGAACTTGATCAATATTTTTTAGTATTTTTTCTTGGTCTTTTTGAATAATAGCAATAAAGTCATTTAATTTTTGGTCTAATTGATCTCCAATGTATGGAATTTTTATTAAATAATCTCCTAGCTGTTTTGATGACTCACTTAGAGATTGAATATTTTGAACATAAAGAATTATTTCATGGATAGCATAAGAAACAATTATAAGTAAAGGTATAAATACCCCTAATAAAATTACTAAAGCTAGAAAAAAACTACTCCTATGCTTACCAATGTGTACTTCTAATTTTTTTTGAACTGGTGCTAATATGATAGCTAGTAAGCTAGCAAATAATATCGCGTAAATAAAAGGGTAGAGAACCCAGACTATTAGAGCTCCAAGTAGGCAGACTATTACAAGTTTTTTGATATTTGAGTAAGACATTTTTTGAGTTTATAACTAAAGTTATTTTAGTATTAGAATAACAGGATAATAGGCTTTATAAAACTATATCAATAAAATCAGCTATTATTTGTTAATTTTGGTTTGAAGAAACAAGAGTTTGCAAGTCTATTTTTTTACTATCATTTGAAACTTTATAAGTCTTAGATATTCTAATAGTTAGAATAATTTATATATTATCTATGTTTTTTTCTAAAAGATTTTATTTGATCTTTATTCATGCTATCAAGCATTTTTTTTCTTTCATTTTTGTTCATGTTTTTATATTCATTAAGCGTTGTCTTAAAGTTATTAGGTGTTTGAACTCGTTTATCATTATGTTGATAATTATTATTAGGTTTACTAATACCAATAGAACCCATGGCTAATACTAAACTTATAATTGTTATTATTTTTTTCATAGAATATCTCCTGTTTAATATTTATCAAATACCCAATAGGTACAATTAGATTATATACATATTGATAGACAAACAGCAATCTGATGTGGAAATAAAATAGTTGAAAATGATACTGATATATTAGAATAATGTTTGATTTGAAGAATTGATAGGAGATATTTGTATAGAATTATTTTTTGTTTTTAACAACTTCAACAGGACCATGATCATCGCAGTGGTCTCCATGAGGGTGATGTAGTCTGCCATCAACAATGTAGTCTACATGATCACCATGAGGTACCGCTTCATGACCACAGTCAGGACTATGTTTATGATCACAACATTCATCTTCTACTGGCTTACAGTCAGCAGGATTCTTTTCTGATACTTCTAGTGTATGCTCATCGTAATGACCTTCATGCTCATGATGAAGGTGACCATCATGTACAAAGTCGTAATGATCGCCATGTTTGATTTTTGTATGTCCACATCCATCTTCATGTTTATGGTCGTGATTTTCATGTTGCTTACATTTACTCATAACGTTTTCCTTTTTTTGTTTATGGTTCATCAAAATCTATATTCCTAGTTTAACATAAAGTAGCTAGCATTTAGAACCCATGCAAAGCTAACCCATAAAATATATGGGACCATCAAGTATGAAGCTACTTTAGAAACATTTGCGAAAAGTCTAATATTCCATAAGAAGTTAAAAACAAATTGAGTTTTATAAACTATAAATATTTTTTTTACTAGCTTGCCTTCTAGACATATTAACCAACTAGCAATTGCAATCATAATATATAAAATAGTCCAAATTGGTGCAAATATATAGTTGGGAGGAGAAAATGAAGGGTGGTTTATAGTACTATACCAGCCTTGTATCTGTGCAGAGGCAGCACTTGCAACTAAAAACCCAAGCCCTAAAACTATAATAATAAATAAAACTAAGTATCCCTAGTCCTTGGCTTTTATATTTTTCATTAAAATTCCTTATAGTTTATTAAAAATTAATTAGCAATATTCTAGCTTATTGCTATAGTAGATATATATGATTTTGACGATAGAAGTATTACTATTACTAATATTTAATTTAGGAGATTTAAAATGCTGAAAACTAAGAGCCTAACACCTCACCAACATGGGATTATTATAAACAAAGATACAGAACAACCATTTACAGGTAGATATAACGATCTTGATCAGAAGGGAATATATATCTGTAGAAACTGTGCAACGCCTCTTTTTAAAGCAGATAGTAAGTTTATTTCCACATGTGGTTGGCCAAGCTATGATTTACATATAGAAGATAATGTCAAGACACTTCCTGATGCAGATGGACGTAGAACTGAAATCTTATGTAACTGTTGTGGAGGACATCTTGGACATATTTTTCATGGTGAAGGTTATACAAAGTTAAGTACGCGATACTGTGTAAACTCTGCTTCTGTTGACTTTATACCTTTTGAGAGCTTTGGAGCTACTGAAGAGGTTATAGTTGCAGCTGGCTGTTTTTGGGGAGTGGAGCATTATTTGAAAAAGTTAGATGGGGTACTACTTGCTGAATCAGGTTATTGTGGTGGCGATGAACCAAACCCAAACTATAAAAAAGTTTGTAGTGGGGCAACAGATTACCTTGAGGTTGTAAGAATTATCTTTGATAAAGATAAACTAACATTAGAAGAGCTTTTAAAGTATTTCTTTGAAATTCATGATTTTGAACAGACAAATGGTCAGGGTCCCGATATTGGTCAGCAATACAAATCAGCAATTTTTTGTTATACAGATAATCAAAAAAAGATTGCTGAAGAGCTCAAAAGTATTCTTGTAGAAAAAGGTTATAAAGTTGCTACTGAGGTTAGAAGCATGAAGCCATATTATGTTGCTGAGGATTATCATTTAGATTATTACATGAGAAATGGTTCTATTCCATATTGTCATAAACACCAAAAAATATTTTAGTCTTTAAGTTTATCTTTTATTGTTATAAAAATTAATAAAGAGACGATCAAGAAGAAGAGCTGTTGTATAGGAATTTCTACCATTAAATGATTGATACTAAAAAAACCTACAATTGTAGTTGCTACGCCAGCAACCAAGAATTTTATTAGTCTCATGATAGCATTTCCTGCAGCAAAACCTTCTTTTAGCAAGTCTATAGCTCTGGCAGTGATTATTATATTAACAAGAGCAAAACATGCAGTAGCTAATGTATTTATGATTACAAAAACATAGATATTATCTATCAAATAAGAGCATAGGGTGTTTAATAAAACTAAACTTATTGCTATTGTATAGCCATAATATATAACTTGGCTTTGATTAGCATTGTTAACTTTATTTTTGATAAATAAGCTTGAAAATACAATTCCAAAAATATTTAAAGCAAATAATAGACAGAATTGAAAATAGCCTAAATCCAAGTAACCTAGCATTATATTTGAAGAAGCTCCAATAAAGCTAAATAATGCTCCAAAACATAGTCCTCCACTTATGGTAGCTAATATATAAGGAGTATTCATTAAGTGTTTTATATATACAAAAAAGCTAATAAGAAGACTTTTTGATCTCTTATGTGTTTTATGTGTTTCAGGCATTAATAGTGTAATAATAAGTAAGACTATTCCATAGAATGTTAAAAAATGAAAAATGTTTTGCCATTCACCTGTAGTGTAGATGATGACACTACCAATTATCGGGGCAATAATAGGAGCTATCATAAAGACCATTACCATTGTAGCCATCATTTTTATTAGCTTTTGCCCTCGATAACAATCTTTAAGTATAGCCATAGCAGCTACAGCAGCGGGGGAGTCTCCTAGTCCTTGTAAAAACCTCATAAAGGTAAGTGTTTCAAAATTATAGCTATATGTGCATAGAATTGTACTAATTGTATAAATTGACATGCCAATAGTTAAGATTTTTTTTCTACCAAACTTATCAGATAAAGCACCCCAAATTAGCATACCTAAACTAAAGCCAAAAAGGTATGTTGAAACAGTCATCGCTATTTGATTTTGATTGACATGAAAATAATTACTTAAATTACTAAAAGCAGGTATGTATGCATCAATAGCAAATGGTGGAAGTGCTACGAAAAGAACAACATAAAATATTAAGTATTTACTACCTTTTCTTATTTGCATTAGAGGCCTTAAACATATTGAAATTAACAAATGATATTGTAGCAAAAAATATTGTATAAAATGACTTGTTTAGAGGAAAATAGCAAGGTGGAGGTGTTTTAATGTTAATAAATTGTTTAATCAAGCAACATCAATATATGTTTAGCATTTCTAACGCCAAGTTTTGCTGCTCTTTCATAATATTTAATAGCTATTTTTTTGTCAAAAGGTACGCCGTTTTTTTCCTCATTATAATACAGTGATGCTAATCTATAATTTGCTGGACCATAATTTGCATTTGCCGACTTCTTGAAAAAATCAAGAGCCTTGTTATAGTCACCCTCGTTATAATAATATTCACCTGCAAAATACATTGCATAAGGATCATCAGATCGTGCAATCTGCTCTAATTTATAAAGTTTTTTATAATCACCTTTCTGAGCAAAAACTTGTAATCTCTGCATTTGCTCTTCATGAGTTAGCTGGATTTTATCCGATTCTTTTATTTCTTCAGTTTTTTTATTCTGAACTATCCGATCATTTTTTTTCTTCTCTAATTCTTTAATAACTTCACTTTCTATAAGTTTTGGTAATAAAGAGGATGTTTTAGCTTGGTTTTCAAAAGCTGTGTGTAATAGATTTTTTGTAAATATATCATCTTCATTGAAATAATAGTAAGCTAGACCTTCAAATTTATTAGTGCTTATATTTTCACCAAAGTCTACAAATAATGAAGATCTATTTTCTTTAAGCTTACTGATTTTTAAAAAATCAGCGACATAGTTAGTATATCTGTTGTTAGTGTTATTTAAAAAATCATTATTAATTTTAATGTCTGCTATATTTTGATAAAAGTCTTGTAGGCTTTGTTTGTCTGATTTAAATAAATTTATGTAAACAAAACCATCAAGGTTAGAGATTTCTCTTTTAGGAATGCTTAAACCTTTTTCTATTTTGTGTTCTATTTCTTTTTGTCTTTCAACTTGTCTTATTATTTTGGCTTTTTCTTCATGGACTTGCTCAACTTGAATTTTTTCTTGTTCAGCTCTTTCTTCTGCACGTTCTTTATCTAGAAGTTTGTTTACTTTAACTATTTCAGCTTTTGCTTTTTTAGCTGTTTTAGGGTTGGAGCTATATAGTAAGGTTTGCCATAACATCAAAGCTCTATAGTTATCACCTTCATCAGTAAAGTTTTGAGCTTGTTTCATTAACGCTGGTTCGTATCCTTCAGCAGCAGCAGATAAAAGATATTTATTTTTATCATCATTATTTTTAATGTCTTTGATCTTATTATTAGTAATAGCTTCGTATATGTTATAAAGAAGTTTAGGATTAGTAGAAGCTAATAATCTGCTATTAGACTCGAGCATGTTAAAAATTTTAACAATGGCTGGAGAGTAACCTAGATCGTAAGATTTTTTGTAGTATGAAATAGCTTTTATGTCATCTCTATTTACACCTTGTCCTGCTTGGTAAAGTGTAGCTATTTGATAGTAAGCTCTAGGGTCTTCATCATTTGCTGATTTTTTATAATATTTGAAAGCGTGATCATAGTCTTTGTTGGTACCATAACCATATTGTAAAGCATATCCAAGGTAATAATAATCTGTTGCAGTAGCTGTCCCATTTTCATCTACTTCTTTTAGTATTTTAAAAGCTTTGTTATAACTGCTGGTATCTTTGTTTTGAATGCTTGCAATAGCGTTTGAATAATTTTCTAAAAAAACTTGATGCTGATAACTAAAGTAACTATTTACTCCAAGAGCACCACAAACTACTATCGCACTACCAGCACAAATTTTTATGACATTTTTTCGCGTTAGAGTTATCGGGCCTAGCTTTTTTGGAGGCTTAGGTAGGTTTTCTAAGTCAGACATCAGCTATACATTTTATAAAATACTGATTTTATTATATATTAGCTTTAAAGTACATTTAAGCATTATCGATATTTTTTACTGAAATATCTTCATTTATAAATGCTAATTTCTCTTTCTCGATAGTTTTAGGGTCTTCAAGTGATACTTTTCCAAACTGTCCGGCTCTAAAATCATGAACAATATTTTGACAAGCATGCACTACTTTATGTTTGGTTTTCATACCAGCAATATCTTTGACTATCTCTTGAGGAAGCTGATTAGTAACTTTAGAGTCATCAAGTCCGTATCTTTTTATAAATGAACTACGTTGTTTATTTATAAGTAAAAAATCAATCAAATATTCAGCTGTACCTTCGTAATCCATCGCAGTATCACGTATAGATCCTATACAGGCTATTCTAAATCCACTTGCTTCACTTTTAGGGCTTGGAAACATTATTCCAGGCGTATCATATATTGTAAAACCTTTTTCAATATCTATGCGTTGTTGAAGCTTTGTTACAGCAGGCTCATTGCCAGTTTTTGCCACTTTGCGTCCAGCAAGTTTATTTATCATTGTAGATTTTCCGACATTAGGTAAGCCAAATATAATCGCACGAATAGGTTTTAAAACAGTACCTCTATGTGGGAGTTTCTTTTTAGCAAGAGCAATGATTTTTTTAGTAAGAGTTTTATCTCGAAGTGTATCTACTGCAATAGCACTACCCTTAAAATGCTCGAGCCATTGCTTTGTGGTGTTAGGATCAGCAAGGTCCGCTTTTGAGAGTATTTTAATTATTGGCTTATCACCAACTATTGCCTCTAATACATGGTTACTACTTGAGTCAGGTATTCGAGAATCAACAATTTCAATAGCAATATCTATAGATGGCATTTTTTTACGAAATTCTTTCGTAGCTTTGTGCATATGCCCAGGAAACCAATGTAGCATGGTAGATAAAAAACTTAAATTTAGTTATTATGAGATAAGATTTTACCTATGAAGTATTTTTTATGCAAAGTTATATTCTAAAAGGTGCAAAAATATATTGCCAAGATGATTTTCAATATGAAGATATTGTTGTTGAAAACAACATAATAAAAGAGATTGATGTAGACATTGATACTGCCAAATATAATCTTCCCGTTATAAATTTGGATAGTGATGATTTCGTAATACCTGGGTTTATAGATATACATATACATGGTTCTCAAGGTGCTGATGTAATGGATGGTGATGTAGATGCTTTGGATGTGATTTCTAAGTCAATATATTCTCATGGTGTAACAAGCTATCTTGCTACTACGATGACAGCTACTAATGAAGCTATACTTAAATCTATGCAAGCAGTTGCCAAATATACAGCTATGCAACAAAGTGATAGAGCAAGGATAATAGGAATTCATTTAGAAGGACCATTTATTTCTCCTGGTAAAATAGGTGCTCAAAACCCAAACTACTTACAAGGTGCTGATGTTGAAAAGTTAACTAATTGGCATAATGAATCAAATAATCTGATTAAAAAAATAACTATAGCGCCGGAAATTGATAATGCTGATAAAGTTATAGCGTATTGTAATTCACAAAATATAATCAGCTCAATTGGTCATACCAGTTGCACGATGGCACAAGCCTTAAATGCTATAGAACAAGGCTGTAGTCATGCAACACACCTTTTTAACGCAATGACTCCTATTGAGCATCGTAACCCAGGTGCTGCTAATGCACTTTTAATGTCTAAAAAAGTATTGGCTGAGCTTATTGTTGATGGGATTCATTTGCATCCAGATATGGTTAAATTTACGCATGAGATAAAAGGTAGTGATAATATTGCTTTAGTCACAGATGCAATGTCGGCTCAAGGAGCAGGCGAGGGCATATTTGACCTAGGAGGTCAAAAGGTTATAGTAAAAAATGGTGAAGCTCGTTTAGAAAATGGAGTACTGGCAGGTAGTGTACTTACCATGAATAAAGCATTAGAAAATATAATGAAATTCTCAGATTGTAGTCTACATCAGGCAGTCAAAATGACTAGTACAAACCAGGCAAAATCATTAGGATTAAACAAAGGGCAGATCAAGCAGGGCTTTGATGCCGAATTTGTGGTTTTAGATAAAAATTATCAGATAAGGCAGGTAATAAGTTAGATGAAATTTTTAGTATTAGATACATCAACTAGCTATTGCTCAGTTGCGCTTAGTGTAGATGGTCAAGTTTACTCTGATACACGCTATATTCCACGCCAGCATAATAAATACTTATTACAGATGATAGAGGATTTATTTGCTAAAGCGGAGCTTGATAAAAAAGCGTTAGACTTTATAGCTTACGGTGTTGGCCCTGGTAGTTTTGTAGGTGTGCGATTAGCAGCATCTGTGGCACAAGCTTTTGCTGTCAGTTGTGATATTCCAATAGTTGGGTTTTCAAGTATGTTTGCAATCGCAAAAAGCAATCTTATAAATGCTGATAAAGTCGCGGTAGTCCTTGATGCAAAAATGGGTGATTTTTATCTAGGTTTATACGATAAGGCTAGTGATAGTATATTATCTGAAAATGTTTATAAACTTGAAGAGTGGACTTCTGAATTGTATCAAAGTTATTATTTGGTTGGAGATGCTATTTCACAAGTTGAACTAATCCCTGATTTGACAGATTTTAAACTTGATGTAATAAATATAATCAATTACGTAGAAACTTTATACAATACTCAAAAAACATCCGGAAAACTTACTCATGAGACTTATCCAGTATATTTGAGAGGGACTAGTCATTGGAAAAAGAAAGGTGTATAAAATTAAAATTTAATATGTGATTATGTTAAAATTTTAAAAGTTAATTTGATTAAGGGTATATAACATGGCTTCTTTAAATAAAAAAATTCAAAATGTAGCTCCTTCAGCGACAAATGCAATGGCAGCGTTAGCTAAACAGATAAAAGATGATGGTAATGATGTAGTATCATTAGCGGTTGGAGAACCTGGCTTTAGTACGCCAGATGTTGTAAAAGAGGCAGGTATAGAAGCTATAAATTCTAATATCACGAAGTATACAAATGTTGATGGTTTGAAAGAACTTAGAGAAGCTATAGTTACTCGCTATAAAAGAGAGTACGGAGTAAATTTTGCTGCAGACCAGGTCTGTGTAACGTCTGGTGCTAAGCATAGCTTACATAATATTTTCAATTGTATTCTTGAAGAGGGCGATGAAGCAATATTTTTTACACCATATTGGGTATCATATCCAGCAATGGTTTCTCTTACAGGTGCAAAACCAGTAGTTGTAGAAACTAAATTTGAAAATGGTTTTGAAATAGATATTGCTGATCTTGAAAAGCATATTACAAATAAAACAAAAGCTATAATTATAAATAACCCTAACAATCCAACAGGACTTATTTATTCAAAAAAATGTATAGAAGATTTAGCTAATCTATTAAGAAAGTATCCTAATATTTGGATAATAGGTGATGATATTTACGATCAATTATTTTTCGATCATAAAATTACATTGCTTACAGAAGTAGCTCCTGATTTAGCTGATAGGTATGTGGTTGCTAGCGGAGTTTCTAAGAATTTTGCTATGACAGGTTGGAGAGTTGGTTTTACTATTGCACCAAAGCTACTCAATAATGCTATGAAAAAATTTCAGTCGCAATCTGTTACCTGTGCTTGCTCTATTTCTCAGTATGCAGCTATAACTGCGATGAATATGCCTGCTCAAGATTTGCTTTATTTTGCAGAGTCTTATCAAGAAAAAGCAGAGTTTGTAACAAGTTGTTTAAGATCTATGCCTTATATTGATGTAAAAAGTGCTCATGGAACTTTTTATCTTTTTCCTGATTTAAGGAAATTAATTGAAAATACTGGTTTTGAAAGTGATACAGAGTTTTGTAGCGCCTTATTAAAAGAGGAGTTTGTAGCTATGATGCCAGGTGTCGCATTTGGCTCAAGTGGGTTTGCTAGGATTAGTTGTGCTAATGAAATGGTTGAACTTGAAAAAGCAATGGATAGATTAGCTAAATTCATCAATCGACACGCTAAGTAATTACTGTTACAATCTTTATTATTTTCTAATATTTTTTATTCTTACATGAAAAGATGTGGTTATATTTCAATTATTGGTCGACCTAATGTAGGTAAATCAACTCTCTTAAATAATATTTTAAAGTTTAAGGTGAGTATTACTTCTCGTAAACCTCAAACAACAAGACATCAGATAACAGGTGTTAAGACTTTAGGTGATACACAGTTTATTTATGTTGATACTCCAGGTATTCATACTAAAGAGCCAAAAGCTATCAATAAATTTATGAACAAAGCAGCAACTACGATGATTCGTGATGTTGATGTTATTTTATTTGTAGTTGAGATGGATAAGTGGACTGAGCTTGAAGATAATATTGTCAGTAAAATTAAAGACTCTAAAATCCCAATATTTTTGGTGGTAAATAAAGTTGATAAACAAAAGTCTATGCAGGCTTCTGTATTTATAAACTCTATCAAGGATAAAGTGAATTTCTATGATGTAATTTATGTATCAGCAAAGCAAGGTCATAATGTAAATGAGCTAGAATCGCGCATAGAAAAACTTCTACCTGAAAGTGAGTATTTCTTTTTTGAAGAGGACCAAGTTACAGATAGAAGTATGAAGTTTATGGTTGCTGAAATAATTCGTGAAAAAATCATGCGAACTATAGGTAGTGAAGTACCGTATCAAATAGCAGTTGAGATTGATAGTTATAAAGTTGATGAAGAGAAAAAAATAGTAGATATCTATGCAAGTATTTTAGTTGAGAGAGATAGCCAAAAAGGTATTGTTATCGGTGCAAAAGGGTCTAAACTTAAAAAAATAGGTATGGACTCACGAGTTGATATTGAAAGAATGCTAGAAATGAAAGTAAACCTGAAAACTTTTGTAAAAGTTAAAAGTGGTTGGTCTGATGATGATAGGGCGTTAAGATCTTTAGGTTATGATTTAATGTAAATTCTGATGAATACTATATACCTAAATACAAATCATAGTTATCGTAAGGTTGTCTATTTGCTCATGCTAGTTTTTACAGCATTTGTTCTGGGTGTATATTTCAGAGGAAATTATCCGATGCTAATATTAGGTAGTATATTAATCGGGTTATCTACATTTTTTGAAACTATAGGGTCAGCTAGTAAAAATATCACTGCAATTATCATAGATGATGAATATCCAAACACTATCAGTATATGTATTGATAATAAGCAAAGTGATTTTTGGGATATAAAAAGAAGTATCATCATAAATAATTGGATATATGTTTTTCTGCTACAACAAGGAAGCAATAAAAAAATTAAAACTTGGTTATATAAATCAAACTTTAAGAATACTGAAGAAATAAGACTTTTAGCTAGGAAAATTCACCTTAGTAAATTTATAGGCTGATGGCCAGATGTTTTTATAAGCCGTTATATATAGAAAGTTACTTATTTTTTAGTTCTAAAAATTCTATCCCATATAGGTAGAGTAACGCTATAGTTTTGTGTTGAATCTAGATGGTGCAAAGAGTGGTGTTTCTTAAAGTAAAAAAGTAGAGCACCTTTCCTAGATTTAATGTGATGAGTGCTATGATGAATGAAAAAATATAGAAAGGCACCTGTTAAAATACCACTATAAATTACAGATGAAATACCTAGCCCAAAGAACAAATATAGAGGTAGAAACATCATTATTGTATAAATGGGCAAAGACATATAGGTTGGAGTACCTATTAATTCAGTAGGTTTATTATGATGAGCATCATGGAGTTTTTTGAGAAAAGCAAAGCGATGAAATAGAAAGCGATGCACTATGTACTCAATGAAAGACCAAAGGATAACTCCAAATATGTAGAGTAAGGGAATTATAAATGTATTTATTGATATATACTTTATTCCTATAGCTATAAATAAAAGTATAAATAAAGGGTAAATATAAAAGTCACTCCAATACCCAGTTCGGGATATTCTTTCAAGTATCGTCATTTTTTATAGTTTAACTGTTATTTTTACTAATCAATTATCATAACATACGAGCTATATTGTTTGAACCATAGAGTGTTTTTATCATAAAATAAAAAAATCAAAGATTATAAGGTAACTTCTAATAATCACACTTATTTTGTATAATCTAAGAAGTAAATATTTTTGACTACTTTCTTCATGCTAAAAAACTTTAAATCTAATATATCAAAATATATTAATTCATCACAAATAATAGAAAATGAACTTCTCCGCTATGCATATTCTACAGATGCTAGTCCATACCGAATGGTACCAAAACTAGTTTTAATTGTACGCACGGATGAAGAGGTCAAACAACTATTAAAGCTTGCAAATTCAGAGCAAATCAAGCTTACATTTAGAACTGCTGGAACTAGCTTATCAGGACAGGCGGTGACAGATGAAGTACTTGTAATACTGGCGGCAGATAGTTGGCTTAATTATGAAGTAAGTACTGATGGTACACTTATAAAACTACAACCGAGTATAATCGGAGCTCAAGCTAATAAATATCTTAAAATACATAAAAAGAAAATAGGTCCAGATCCTGGATCAATTAATTCTGCTAAAATTGGTGGGATTATAGCTAATAACTCAAGTGGTATGTGTTGTGGTACAGCAAGAAACTCCTATGCAACAATTGATTCGTTAAAAGTTATTTTTGCAGATGGAGAGGTGTTAGACACTAAAGATGAAAATAGTGTAAAGAGCTTTCTAAATTCAAAAAATGATTTTATTACAGAGCTAGTAACTATTCGTAATACTATAAAACAAGATAAAGAACTTGAAGGTTTTATTCGGAAAAAATTTGCTATAAAAAATACAAGTGGTTATAGCTTAAATGCATTTTTAGATTTTGAAGATCCTATTAAAATAATTGAAAGACTTATAGTTGGTTCAGAAGGTACTTTAGGCTTTGTAAGTGAAGTTACTTTAAACACTGTTCCAGATTATGAAAGTAGAGCTTTAAATTTAATCTATGGAAAACTAGATGATCTCGTGGCACTTACGACTAAACTTGAGCAGTCAAATGTTTCATCTGTTGAGTTGTTAGATTATCAATCACTTAAATCTGTAGAAAGCCAAACTGATTTAAAATCATTTTTAATCCCATTAGTTGATCAAAATACTGCAGCTATAATGGTAGAATTAGCCGAGGAAAACCAACAAAAGCTTCAACAAAAATTAAAGACTGTAGAGAGTATTATAGATGGTGCAGAGATTACCCATCAAGTAGGTTTTAAAACTGATGAAGTACAAATGCAAACTCTTTGGAAAACTAGAAATGGTGTGCTACCAACTATTGCTGGAGCAAGACCTGATGGTACGACTGTTTTAATCGAAGATATTGCTGTAAATATTTTAGATTTACCAGCTTTGATAGTAGATCTAAAAAAGATGTTTGTGAAATATAGCTATAATAATGCTGCTATATTTGGGCATGTTTTAGCAGGTAATATTCATTTTGTACTTACTCCAAATTTCAACAATAAAGATGAGCTTATAAATTATGATAATTTCATGAAAGAGCTTACAGATGTTGTTGCTGGTAAATATAATGGTTCGCTTAAAGCAGAGCATGGTAGTGGAAGAAACATTTCACCATTTGCAATAGTAGAGTGGGGTGAGAAATGTTGGGATATAATGTGGCAGATTAAAAGTCTTTTTGATCCTAAGCATATTTTAAATCCTGATGTGAAAATCACCAAAGATAAAAATCTGCACACAAAAAATCTTAAAGAACTTAATAATGTAGATGAGCAAATTGATAAGTGTATGGAGTGTGGCTTTTGTGAACCCGTTTGCCCATCACGCAGTCTTAGTCTAACTCCAAGACAGAGAAATACTGTTGCTCGTAAGATAAATACTCTCAAGGGAGCAGAAAAAGAAAAATGGCAACAAGATTTTGAGTATTATGGTATAAAAACCTGTGCTACTACGAGTCTTTGTAAAACACGGTGCCCAGTAGATATTGATACTGGTAGTTTTATTTTGAGCCAAAAAGCAGAAGCAAATAAGTCTGTAAATCATGCTAAAGAAATTTCAGCAGCTAAACTTAAAGTTCAAATGGGTAATGTTGCTGCAAAAGTAGTTGGCAAAGAAAATCTGCAAAATATTACAAAAGCTGTACATAGTAAATTTAAGGCTATCCCTATTTACCTAGACACTATGCCAAAAGCTCAAAGTGATATTTTTGCAAATACTAATCCGTCTATTTCAAATAAATCAAAAGTTAAAAAAGCACTGCTTTTACCAGCTTGCCCAAATAGGATTTTCTCATCAGCTAATGATTCAATGAAATACCCAAGTCAGCTAATTCTTGAAAAGTTAGGCTATGATGTTGAGTATCCTACAGATGTAAATAGTAAATGTTGTGGTCAAATGTATAATTCAATGAGAAATGTTACTCAAGAGAAAGTGATTGAAAAGGATTTACAAGAAATTGACTATACTCAGTATGATGTGGCTGTTCTTGATAATAGCTCATGCTCAAATTTTGCTAAACATAATGGTGTGGAAATAGTCGATATAAATAGTTTGATTTTAGAAAACCTTGATACTTTAAACATTAGGCAAAAGTATAAAAGTATCGCTTTGCATATTGACTGTTCAACTAGGAAGCAAAATATCGATCAAAAATATATTGATGCTTTAAATAAGTGTGCAAATGAAGTTGTAACTCCTGAAATGATATATTGTTGTGGTTTTGCTGGTGATAAAGGCTTTAGTGTACCGGAGTTAAATGCTAGTAGTTTATCGGGATTGCAGTCTCAGATTAAAGACTGTGATATAGGAGTGAGTTTCAATAGGTCTTGCCAAATAGGTTTAAGCCATCATGGTAAGTTAAAATATGTTTCTTTTGTAGATTTATTATTAGATTGTGTTGAGGATTAGGAATTTATACCAATTATAGGTTGTACTAGATCTTATGAGTTCCATTACAAGCTTTAGACATATAAAATAAAGGTTTTATTTTAAATCTATCATAATAGTTTTTTTCTAAATATGCTTTATATTCTTCAACAACCTTCTTTGGAACAAGATGAATTGTAGAACCACCAAAACCACCGCCAGTCATTCTAGCACCATGAACACCATCAAAACTTTCAGATAACACAACTAAGTAGTCAAGCTCATTGCAACTGACTTTATAATCATCTTTTAATGAATAGTGAGACTGATACATTAGTTCACCAAGCTTTTTCCAGTTTTTGTCTTTCATAGCTTTTGCAGCATCTAAAACTCGTTGGTTTTCAGTATAGATATGCTTAGCTAAACTATAGTCATCTTTACTGAAGCTTTCTTTTGTTACTGTAAGGTTTTCAATATTTAACTCTCTAAGCGATTTGATGTTATTAAATCTAGCTATATTTTCACAAGTTTTACGGCGATCATTATAAGCTGATTCTGCTAAGTTGTGCTTTATATTTGTATCAACAATTAGTAATGTTAATTCTTCTAAATTAAGAGGAATATTCTTATGTTCGTATGTATTACAATCTATCATCGTAGTCATATCTTCTTTAGAAAGAATACAAGCCATTTGATCAAGTAAGCCACAATTTGTACCTATATAACGATGCTCTACCTGTTGAGCTGCTGTTGCAAGCTCTATATCTTTTAAACCTAAGTTTAATAAATTATTATAAGCAAAAGCTAGTGCAGTGGCTAATGAAGCTGATGAAGATAAACCAGCACCAAATGGTAAATCACTATAAATATAAATATCAACACCTTGAATTTTTTTACCGTAGTCTTTAGCTATGATATTAAAAACGCCTTTTATATAGTTGTCCCAAGAATTGATTATTTTTTCTTGGACCTCTTCCAAGATGAACGATTTTTTTTCATTAAGGTTTTTACTATATACACGGACTAAGTCATCATCTCTTTTTGCGATAGCTATATATGTACCCATATTTATTGCAAATGGCATTACAAAGCCACAATTATAATCTGTATGCTCACCTATAAGGTTTACTCTTCCCGGTGAATAGTAAATAGAAGGTTCTTTCTCATATAGCTCTCTAAAATCATTGTGAAGATTGTTGATTATGTTATTTGTAGTATTGTCCATGATTATAGCTCTCGTAAAACTTTTGCTGCCAATTCAGGTGTGATGTCGCGTTGAGATTCTGCAAGCATTTCAAATCCAACCATAAATTTTTTAACACTAGCAGAGCGAAGTAGAGGGGGATAGAAATGAGCATGAAGTTGCCAGTAATCACATTCTAGCGCATTGACAGAACCATGCCAACCCATTGAGTATGGGAATGAAGTGTTAAATAAAGAATCGTACTTAACAAGAATGGATTTTAATGCATTTGATAAACTCTGTTGTTGAACTTCATTTAAATGATTTAAGTGTGAGCAGTGAAACTTAGGCAATATTAATGTTTCATAAGGCCATGTTGCCCAAAAGGGTACTACAACTAGCCAATCATCATTTTGGTAAACAATTCGTTCATTTTCTTGCATTTCTCTTTGAGCGTAGTCAAGCAACATATTTGAGTTGTTTTTTTCAAAATATGCTTGCTGTGATGCTTTAATTTTTAAAGCCTCTGTGGGTAAAAAATCACAACCCCAAATTTGCCCATGTGGGTGAGGGTTTGAGCATCCCATAATAGCACCTTTATTTTCAAAAACTTGCACCCATTCATATGTTTTACTAAGTTTAGCAACTTCTTTGCCCCAAAGCTTTACAACTTTTGTAATGTCTTTCTCTTGCATCGAAGCCATTGTAAGATTGTGTTTCTCTGAAAAGCATAAAACTTTTGCAACACCATTTGCACCACTTACCTGGAAAAGGTCATCATTTATTTCTAAATTGGAATCAAGCTTTTCTTTTGATAGTGCTGAAAAGTCATTTTCAAAAATAAAAGTATCTTTGAAATCTGCATTTTTTTCACCATTAGCTCGCGTATTTGTCGGGCAAAGATAACAACTCTCATCATATTCCGGGCGAGTATCCTTTATTACATCTTCAGACTGGCCTTGCCATGGTCTATTTAAACGATGTGGTGATACTAAAATCCATTCATTTGTGAGGATGTTTTTACGGCGATGAGAAAGTTTGATGTTTTCTAATTTATGTGAAATATTCATGAGAGATAATAAAATCTGTTGTTTTATGATTTAAAGTTAGTATATCATGAGCTAGTATGTTTTTTAAATTACTAGTGTCGAGGAGTAATTATATATGAAGTCTGGGGAAATGAACTTTGTTGTTATTAGAGTGGCGTTAATAGCTGCTTTAGCCGGATTACTTTTTGGTATGGATATTGGTTATGTTAATGGGTCTTTGCACTTCATAGCTGAGACATTTAATCTTGATATATCTCAAAGAGGACATGTTTCAAGTGTTTTATTGATTGGAGCCGCAGCTGGAGCCTTATTCAGTGGATTTTTATCTAAAAAGTTTGGGCGCAGAAAAGTATTATTAATAGCAGCAGCAATATTCTCAGTTTTTACTATTGTTGGAATAATTTCACCAACTTATGAAATCTTTATTTTATCGAGATTTGTGTTAGGTATAGCCGTTGGTATTGCTTCGTTTATTGCTCCTTTATATTTGTCTGAGATAGCTCCTAAAAAATATAGAGGTGCTCTTATAGCTCTTTATCAGTTAATGGTTACTATAGGTTTATTTTTAGTCTTTTTAACTAATTCTGCTCTCGAGAGTACTGGTTCTTGGAGAATTATGCTAACAGTTTTAGCAGTGCCTTCAGTTGTTATGTTTTTCGGATGTCTAACTCTACCTAGAAGTCCAAGGTGGTTGGTTTTAGTAGGTGAAGATGAGGAGTCAAAAGTAGTATTAAAGAAAATAAGAACTACAGATGTTGAGGCTTTAAAAGAATTTGATGAAATTAAGCAAACTACACATAAGGGAGTGAGCCCTTTTGCAATGCTTAGAAAACCATTCTTTATAAAAGTTCTATTATTGGGTATGGCATTACAAGCTTTTCAACAGTTTACTGGTATGAATGCTTTTATGTATTATTCGACAGATATATTCAAAATGGCAGGGTTTACTAATCCAGCAACTTCTACTATTGTTATAGGTCTTTTAAACATGCTTACGACATTTATAGCAATTAAATATGTTGATAGGTTTGGTAGAAAACCTATCTTATATTTTGGACTGACATTGTTGATACTGTCATGTTTAGTCGTTGGAACTATTTTTAAAACTCACTTTGTATATGATCAAGCTATGGTCTTATCTCAAACATTGCAGTGGGTTTCTTTGATTTTTTGTTTACTGTTTATTTTTGGTTTTGCTATAGCTATGGGGCCTGTTATTTGGATTTTATGTTCTGAAATTCAGCCAATAGAGGGTAGAGATTTAGGTATTACAGCATCAACAATGAGTAATTGGATTTGTAATGCTATTATAGGTAATTTTGCTCTAACATGGTTAACCTTCTACCCTGGCAGTACTTTCTTTGGCTTTGCTATAACTTGTATAGTATGTATATTTTTTGTTAAGTTTTTCGTACCTGAAACAAAAGGCGTATCCCTTGAGGAGATAGAAAACAACCTTAGAAATGGGAAATCTTTAGCTAGAATTGGGCGTTAATAATTTAAACTATAAAAGTAAGGAAAAAAGAATGAGTGCTAAAAGTGAGTATAGAAGAATAGTCTTTTTAATAGCTATAATTGCAGCCTTAGGAGGATTACTCTTTGGTCTAGATCAAGGTTTTATTGCGAACGCGGGAACTACATTAGATCATGTATATGGGATGGTTCCAGGAAGCATTAGTGAAGGCAAATTTAATGCAATACTTGCTTATGGAGGTATATTCGGAACTATATGTAGTGGTTTTTTTACAAGGTTTGTGGGTCGTAAAAATACTTTAATTATCGCAGGATTCTCATTTTTATTAGGAGCTTTAATCTCTTCTGTTTTACCTCCATTAGGCATACTGACAGCTTGTAGATTTTTGTTGGGATTTGGTGTTGGTTTAGCATCTTTTGCGACACCTTTATATTTAGCAGAAACAGCCCCAACTGAAATAAGAGGGGCTATGTCATCATTATTCCAATTAATGATAACATTCGGTATCTTCCTTATATGTTTGGTTAATGTTGTAATCGTTGAGTTAGCAGGTCATACTGAAGTCTCTTTAGTTATGATGTTTTCAGTTATTACATTATTTGCCTTATTGATGACTATAGGCTGTTTCTTTTTACCGAAAAGTCCTAGATGGCTGATGATGAAAGGTGATGAAGAGCAGGCTAGAGAAGTTCTGGCAAGATTAAGAAATAGTGACGAGATAGAAGCAGAACTCAGTATTATTAGACATAAAAATAGTCAAAAAGGCGAGCCTATAAAAAATACTTTGAATAAACCGTATTTCTGGAAGATTCTTGTTGTTGGTATAATTATTCAAATGTTTCAACAGTTAGTTGGTATTAATGCAATGATTTATTATGCGCCAACTTTCTTACAAGGTGCTGGTTTAAACATTATATTAGCAGGCTTAGCTGTATTTTTTGTTAACTTTATATCTACTTTTCCAGCAATCAGATGGGTAGAGAAATGGGGAAGAAAAAAACTACTTACTGTTGGTGCTACGATAATGGCTAGTGCATTATTAGTTGTAGCTATATGTTTTTATGTAATTGATATCGCTGGGATACATTCTGAGATTCCAAAATATGTACTATTAATTTCATGCTTGGTTTATATATTTGGGTTTGCTTGTTCATGGGGGCCTGTTGCTTGGATTATATGTTCGGAAATTTTCCCGCAAAAAGTTCGTGAAATAGGTATGACTATTACAACAATAGTTAACTGGACATTTGTATGGATAGTAGTTGCATACTCTAATGTGATTATGGGGAGTGGTGTTTGGGGAAAACCTATGCTGTTTGTGAGTTATGCAATATTTTGTATAATTGCGATAGTATTTCTTAAACTATTTGTTCCTGAAACCAAAGGCGTAAGTCTAGAGAAAATAGAAGATAACCTTATTTCAGGTAGTAAACTTAAACATCTTGGTCAACACTAAACTTGTAAAATTCTCTTAAATAATGTATTCTTGGTCTCGTAATTTACAATAGTAACATTTCAAACTAAAGGAACAATAATTATGAAAGCTTCTGCTAGACATTTACTTGTACAATCTGAAAACGAGTGTAACGAGATCAAAAATAATATATCTGAAGGTAAAATAACTTTTGAAGAAGCTGCTAAAAAGCACTCTTTATGCCCATCAGGCGCTAGAGGCGGTGATCTAGGATCTTTTTCGCAAGGTCAAATGGTTCCTGAATTTGACAAAGTAGTGTTTAACGATGAACTACACAAAGTTCATGGTCCAGTACAAACTCAATTTGGTTATCATCTATTAGAAATTACATCTCGCGGATAATTTTAAATTTCTCAAAATTTTCAAATTATTTTAAAATACTTCAAATATAAATTTACGGACAAAAATGACTTCTGAAACTAAAAAAGATTTTAGCCAGCTTGGGCTAAGTCAAGATATTGTAGATACTGTAACTAAACTAGGATACGAAAATCCTACACCAATTCAACAGTATGCTATTCCATATATCTTATCGGGTAGAGATGTGCTTGGTCAAGCACAAACGGGTACAGGTAAAACTGCAGCATTTGCATTACCTCTAATTAATAACATGGATCTTGATTCTAGAAATAGAGATCCTCAGATTTTAGTATTAGCACCGACGCGTGAGTTGGCTATACAAGTAGCAGAGCAGTTTGATGCTTTTGCAAAAAATATTCCAGGTTTAAGTGTAACTTCTATCTATGGTGGCCAAGAATATGGTTCACAAATTAGAGCACTTAAAAATGGCGTAAATGTTGTCGTTGGTACAACTGGTCGTGTAATGGATCATATAAGAAAAGGTACTTTGCGTTTAGATAACCTTAAATGTTTGGTACTAGATGAAGCAGATGAAATGCTAAGAATGGGTTTCATTGATGATGTTCGCTATGTTCTTAGTCATGTAGCTGATGAATGCCAAAGATTACTTTTCTCAGCGACTATTCCAAATGATATCGCTGATATTATCAAAGAATATCTTAGAGATCCTTGTAAGATTCAAGTAAAAGCAAAAACAAAGACAGCAAATACTGTAACTCAAAAATTTATAGTAGTTAAAGGCTTTAGAAAAACTGATGCTTTAGATAGATTACTTGAGGTTGAAGATACAGATGGTGTTATTATTTTTGTTAAAACAAAAGCATCTACTATAGAAGTTGCTGATAGCCTAAAAGTTATGGGTTATAAAGTTGCTGCTATAAACGGTGATATGCAACAATCGCAAAGAGAATATATTATTGATCAGTTCAAAACTGGTAAATCAAATATTCTTGTAGCTACAGATGTAGTTGCGCGTGGAATTGATTTAGAAAGAATTAGTCATGTAGTAAACTACGATCTTCCTAATGATGCAGATACTTATGTGCATAGAATTGGCCGTACTGGTCGTGCTGGTCGTGAAGGTGTATCAATATCTTTAGTTCCACTAAAAGATATGAGATTCTTACGCATAGTTGAAAGATTTACTAGCTCAAAAATGCAAGAAGTATTTATGCCTTCAGCAAAAGATTTAGCTGAAAGTAGAATTGCTAGCTTTAAAACAAGAGTAGAATCTGCTTTAGAAAAAAATAAATCTTTAGATAAATATAAAGAAATCATTACAGCAATGCGTGATGAAATGGAACTTGACTCTGATGATTTATTAGCAGTGCTTACTTTGCTTGCTCAAGATAATAAATCATTCTTTCCTCGCGAAATACAAGCTCGTGAAGAAAAAGGTCGTAGTCGTGATAGAGATCGTGGTCGTAATGACAGAAATGATCGTGGTGGTAGGTTTGATCGTAACGATAGAGGCGGTCGCTTTGATAGAAATGACAGAGGTAATCGTTTTGATCGTAATGATCGCGGCGGTGAAAGAAGGTCTGCTCCTCGTAGAACTCCTGATATTGCTTTAACTACCTACAGACTTGATGTTGGTCGTGATAATGATGTTGCTCCTCGTAATATCGTAGGTGCTATTGCGAATGAGGGTGGTATTGATAGTAAGCATATCTGTAATATCTCTATACAAAATGATCATACTTATGTCGATCTACCAGCTAACTTAGAAGCTAAAACTGTTAGCCATCTTAAAAATGTTTGGGTGTCTGGTAAGAAACTAAACATGTCTGAAAAGTAATTTTCAAATTTAGTATCTTTGCCTTCTATCTTTAGATGGCAGAGATTATTTCTTTTATATTCTAATTTAATGATGAAAACTGTATAATGTATCGAACTAGCTATACATTTATATGATTTTTATGAGTAACTATATTTTTATAGTATCGGCGCCATCTGGGGCTGGAAAGAGTTCTCTCTTAAAAGCTTTTCTAAATACAGATATTGGTAAACAAAATTTTGCTGTTGCAACTTCACATACTACTCGTGATCCTAGGGTTGGAGAAGAGCATGGTAAAGAGTACTATTTCACGACAGTTAAAGTTTTTGAAGATCTACTTGGTGAGAATGGTTTTGTTGAATATGCAAAAGTTTTTAGAAACTATTATGGTACTTCAAAAGCAGAAGTAGATAGGCTCCTACAGTTAGGCAAAAATATAATCTTAGAAATTGATTGGCAAGGAGCTCAACAGACTAGAGCTATCTATAAAGATAAAGCTAAAAGTATATTTATACTGCCCCCTTCGTTAGATGAACTTAGAAGTAGACTGGAAAACCGTGATACTGATTCTATAGAAACTATCAATTATCGTATGAATCAAGCTAAAGATGAGATTTCTCATGCTGATGATTATGACTATAAATTAATTAATGATGATTTTGATAAAGCTGTTGAAGAGTTAACAGCATATTTTTCTACTGCAATAAAATCATGAAATACTTGGAAAATGCGAGCTATAAATAATGTTAAATGAAAACCTAATAAAAGAAAAAATTTCTCAAGCAAGGAAAGAACTACCTAATATACGTGTTAAAAAAGAAGAAAAGCAAGCATACATGGATGAGATAAAAGCATTGATTAAAGAAAAAAATGCGTGTTTAGTTGCTCATTATTATGTTGATGATGAAATCCAACAATTAGCAGAAGAAACAGGTGGTTTCATTGGTGATTCTCTTGCAATGGCAAAGTTTGGGTTAAATAGTCCTTGTGATACTTTAATAGTAGCAGGGGTAAGATTTATGGGCGAATCAGCTAAGATCTTAAGTCCTGAAAAAACTGTTTTGATGCCTACGCTATCTGCTGAATGTTCACTAGATTTAAGTTGTAATAATGATGAGTTTAAAAAATTCATTGATCAATATCCTGATAGAGAAGTTGTTGTCTACGTAAACACTTCTGCTGAGGTAAAGGCTCTTGCAGATTGGACAGTTACATCTTCAAATGCATTAGATATATGTTTAAGCCTACATAAACAAGGTAAAAAAATTATTTGGGGTCCAGATAAGTATCTTGGTGATTGGATTAAGAAACAAACAGGTGCAGATATGCTACTTTTTAATGGTAGTTGTATTGTCCATGAAGAGTTTAAAGCTCAGGCATTAGATGACCTTATGCTAGAGTACCCAGAGGCTGCTGTTTTAGTGCATCCTGAGTCACCGGCAGAAGTTATTAAAAGGGCAGATGCTGTAGGCTCAACATCTCAGCTTATTGAAGCAAGTCAGAAAATGCCAAATGATAAATTTATCGTAGCAACTGATATTGGTATTTTTTATAAAATGAAACAATTATCTCCTAGGAAAGAATTTATTCCAGCTGCAACTGCTGGGCGAGGAGCTACTTGTCAGTCATGTGCTAAATGTCCATGGATGAAATTAAACCAGCTTAAAAATTTACGCGAGAGCTTAATTAAGCAAGATAATCAAATATTTGTTTCAGAGGATATTCGACAAAAGGCGTTAATTCCTTTAAATAGGATGATAAACTTCTAATGTTAAATAAAAATCAAATTACAAATCTACCTAAAGCCTATATTTCAGAGCTTGTTGAGCTAGCAATCAAAGAAGATGTCTATGGTGATGAAAATGGTCAAGATATAACAGCTTTACTTGTTGATGATGTCGACACAACTGCATACTGCATAACTCGAGAAGATATGATTCTATGTGGTTGTGATTTTGCAAATGAAGTTATTGAGCAAATAGATAATAACCTCAAGATAAGTTGGCACTATAAAGATAGTGATGGCGTTAAAGCTAATCAAAAAATTTTTAGTTTAGAAGGTAATGCTAGATCTATACTTACTGCTGAGAGAATAATGCTTAATTTTATTCAAACTTTATCAGCTACAGCTACTACTACTAATAATTTAGTAAGCTTAATTGCTGACAGTAAGACAAAACTTCTTGATACGCGTAAAACTATACCTAGTTTTAGACTTGCTCAAAAATATGCTGTTAAATGCGGTGGTGGGTATAATCATCGTGTAGGTCTGTTTGATGCCTTTCTTATTAAAGAGAATCATATTCGTTCAGCTGGGAGTATATCTAAAGCTGTAGCAAGAGCTAATGAAATAGCAAAAGATAAAATGGTTGAAGTTGAGGTTACAAACCTTGATGAGTTAAATCAAGCTATTGAAGCTAAAGCAGATATTGTAATGTTAGATAATTTCTCGATACAAGATATTTTAGAAGCTGTAAAAATAGCTAAAGGTAAATTACTTTTAGAAGTTTCAGGAAATATTAATGAAAATACAATTATAGATGTTGCAAAAACAGGTGTTGATTTTGTATCTGTTGGAGCTATAACTAAAAGTGTTAAAGCTATAGATTTATCAATGCAGGTTGCGATATAAGTTTTATGGAAATAAAAGAACATCAAGTTGTAATAGCAGGTGGTGGGTTAGCTGGCGTTGTTAGTGCTATTGAGCTTGCTAAAAATAATTTTGATGTTGCTCTCATATCTGATGAAGATTATCAGCAATCTGCTAGTTATTATGCTCAAGGGGGTATTGCAGCACAAATAAATGTAAATGACACACCTGAGAATCATATAAATGATACTTTAGTTGCTAGTGCAAATATTGCTGATATTAGTAGTGTTGCTCATGTGGTAGAAAACTCTACAAATGCAATACACTGGCTAGAAGAAAACGGCGTAGTTTTTGATAAAGATGATACAGGTGAATATAGTTTACACTTGGAGGGTGGGCATTCATTACAGCGAATATTGCACATCAAAGATCATACTGGTAAAGCTATAATTGATAGTTTATATAAGACTCTTTATAAATATAAAAACATCAATATCTATGATAGTTGTAAAGTATTTAAACTAATAAAAGATAATCAAAATGATAGATGTGTAGGGTTATATACTTATAAAAGCGATCAAATAATAGCATTTAAAAGCAGTAATATAATACTTGCTACTGGTGGTGCAGCCGGTATATATAAGTACGCAACTAAAACAAATCCAAGTACTGGAACTGGTATGGTGATGGCATACAATATAGGTTGTGAACTAGAAAACCTTGAATTTATGCAATTTCATCCTACATGTTTTTTTGATAAGAATCATGAACCTTTGCTAATATCTGAAGCTGTTAGGGGTAGTGGGGCAATATTACAACGAGAGTGTGGTCTTGCGATAATGAGAGGAATTCATCCTCAAAAAGATTTAGCTCCTAGAGATATCGTTGCAAGGCAAATTTATGCAAATATGCAAAGAGGCCATGATGTCTTTTTAAATGCTACACATCTTAATGGTTCTCAATGGCAAGATAAGTTTCCATCTATTTATAAAAAGTTATTAGAAAATGGAATTGATCCAACGAATCAATCAATACCTATATCACCAGCTGCACACTATAGTTGTGGTGGGATTAAAGTAAATTTGAAGTCTCAAACTAAAGTAGAGGGGCTTTATGCTGTTGGTGAGGTTTCTTGTACAGGATTACATGGCTCAAATAGACTTGCGAGCAACTCTTTACTTGAATGCTTGGTTTATGGATTATCTGCAGCTAAAGATATTTGTGTTAAAAATCAGCAAAATATAAATTGTAATATAGAAGCTCTTAAAGCTTTTAAGAGTGATATTGATGTTAAAGAGTATACAGCTGTTATAAAACAGTTAA
This sequence comes from Francisella adeliensis, assembly GCF_003290445.1. Lineage (NCBI taxonomy): Bacteria > Pseudomonadati > Pseudomonadota > Gammaproteobacteria > Thiotrichales > Francisellaceae > Francisella > Francisella adeliensis. Next base: position 961,016 of record NZ_CP021781.1, read on the forward strand.
TGTGGGATAATGTAGGTTTAGTTAGAAATGCTAATAAGCTTAAACAAGCTAAAGAAAAACTCCGTGAGATTTGTGCAACATTGCCACCAGAAATTGTTTCAGATAAATATGACCTAAATCTTGAAAAAGTGAAAAAACTTATTCTTTTGGCTGAGCTAACAATAGATAATGCAATACTAAGAAAGCAGAGTGTAGGCAGTCACTTTATTGAAAATAAATAATTAAAAACTAGTTAACTTGGGTTAGTATGAAAAAAATTACGATATTTACTATTTGTATTCTTAGCTTTTTTAAATGTTTTGCAGATGCAAAGGTTAAAGCATCAATCATTATAAAAAATGGTTTGATTCTGACTATGGATAAGGACTATAAAATCATAAATGATGGCGTTGTAGTTATTTCAGGTACTAAAATAGTAGCTGTTGGCAATAAAAATTTAATCAATAAATATAAAGCTGAACAAACTATAGATGCTCAGAATGGTATAGTTATGCCTGGAATGATCAATGCTCATACTCATGCTGGAATGTCTCTATTTAGAAGTGCAGGAGATGATGTCGCTGATAGATTAACAAAGTATTTATTTCCTTTGGAGGCAAAGCTAGTTACTCCAAAATTAGTATATGATGCAACTTTAAACTCTGCCATAGAAATGGTTAAAGGTGGGGTTACTACGATGGTTGATATGTATTATTTTGAAGATTATGCTGCTAAAGCCGTCAAAACTATAGGTATGCGTGGAGTAATGGGTGAGACTATTATGGGAAACCCTACACCAGACTCTAAAAAGCCTTATGGTGGCATAGAGTATGCAAATAAATTCTTAATACCAAAGTACAAAAATGATCATTTAATAACACCTGCTTATGCACCTCACGCACCTTATACAAATGATACTAAACACTTAAGAGAGGTTGAAAAGCTATCAAAACAGCAAGATGTTCCTATTACTATTCATCTATCAGAAACCAAAGCGGAGTTGGAAAAGTATAAAAAAGAATATAATAAAACTCCAGTTGAGTATTTAGAATCGATAGGCTTGCTGTCAAATAGGCTTATTGCGGCACACTGTATATTTGTTACAGACAAAGATATTCAGATAATGAAAGAAAATGGTGTGGGAGTGTCACATAACCCAATAGCTAATTCAAAATCAGCAAAAGGTATTGCTCCAGTATTAGAGATGGATAAAGAAAATATTAAGCTAGGACTAGGTACAGATGGACCTATGAGTAGTAACTCTTTGGATATTATTAATCAAATGAGTTATGTTACTACATTACAAAAACTAAAACATAGTGATAGAACAATAATGCCTGCAAAAGATGTAGTTGAAATGGCAACTATAGGAGGAGCTAAAGCTATTCATATGGACGATAAAGTGGGTTCTTTAGAAAAAGGTAAACTAGCTGATATTGCTATAATTGAAACAAAGTCGGCAAATATGAACCCTATATATGATCCATATTCTGTCTTAGTTTACTCAGCATACCCTTTGAATGTTGATACTGTTATTATTAATGGTAAGTTGATTGTGAAAAATAAGAAGTTACTTACATTTAGTGAATCTCAAAATCAAAAAACTGTAGAAAGTTATTCCAAAAAAGTCAAAAAAATATTAGATAAGTTGGATAATAAATAATAACGAAACTTTATAGTATTTTACATGTAATATTAGCCATAAAAGAAGCAAATACTGACACTGTAAATATTTTTTTGTAAAATTATCTTTTCAAGTATTTATTAGCTTTATTAAGAATACCATGCATCTCATCAACATAGTTTTTAGACATATCATTATTAGGAAGTTCATATTTATAAACACATAATACTTTTTTAGCTACTGTAGCTGTAAATTGATCTTTAGTATTTATTGTTTTACCAACTTTTTTTAAATCATTGTATAGAGCTTTAATAGCTAATTTTTGAGTAAGGATATTTGGGGAATTCGGTAGTAGATTGTATATTGCATAAAATACACAACCGCCAATAAGTAACCCAATACATATAGATATAGAGTTGATTATGTCAAAATTCATATGGTTATCTGGCTGTATTATAAAAATAATTCCAAGGCAGTATCCAAAACCATGCATTTGAAACTTAGTTATTGTTAAACATATAACCCCAATACTAAGGCTCAAACTAAATAATACTAAAAATAGTTCAACAAATCCAAGCACTTGAGGCATCAAGAATAGTTTTATGATTATAGCAATTGGAGCGCTTATGAAAACACCAACTAACACATTTCTAACTAATATCGTAGACTTAGGAATTCCTGCAAATAATTGAGATAGTACAAGCATTATAATTAATGCTACAAGTAACCCAGCATTACCTTTAGAAAGCATCCATAACAAAGTACATATTATGAAAATACTTATTGTACGAATCGTTGCTGTACATATAATCGCGGGATTATGATAGTTTTTTATTTTAGGTAAGCTTATACCTTTTAGATTCTTCTTATTAGCATCTAGATTTGTATACGCAATAAGGAATTTAATTAAAGCTAGATATATGTTTCTAATTATTATAGGTTGACTATAATCCTTTAAGCTTATCTTTAGATCTTTTATTTTATCTTTTATATTTGTACCTAAGGATATTGTTTTTAAGTGGCTATTTAAAAGATCAGAATAGTAAATAAAATGATCTTCACTAATATTTTTGTCTTTATATTTAGAGTAATCTTTAATAAGTTTAAGCATTGCTAGTGCACTGTTAGAAAATAAAATATAATGATTTTTATCATTTAGAGTTTCATAAATATTTGCGCTACTATCATTATGTAGGGCTACTGTAGTTTCGATAATCTCTTTAGTTGATGTATTTATACTGAATTCATCGGCTGTATGAATATTGGTTAAAGTATTTAAGTGCTTTATAGTTGCTAAAAATACTTGATTACTATGTTTTTTATAAATATTTTTGACTGATTGAGGCTTTATAAGAAAACTAATCAAACATGCTGTGATGCATCCTAAACCTATCTCTGTAACGCGTGCAGAGGCTATGTTAAAAACTCCTGTTGCTGTAATATTCTGATCACTGACTGAATAAAAAACAACTAAGATAGCTGTTATATTTCCTAAGGCTAGTCCATATATAAAGTTAGAATGGTTTATTCCTGTTAAAATGACTGAGCAAATGATCAAAAAAAACATTAGTGATAATATTGCTAAGAGTGGGTAGGGTATAAAATAAACTACAATTGCAGAGCCGATAATAGCACCTGTTAGAGTTGCAATAATAAGGCATAAAGCTTTTTCTATTACAAAACCAGCTTCAGGTCTTAGTTGGAGAAATACAGCTCCAATGACAGCCCACATTGGTTTATATAAGTCTAAGCAAACAGATATGTATAGTACAATGTTAACTGCTAAAAATATTCTAAAACACTGTAGAATGTTATTTTGGTTTTTATATATAAAATCTTTAAGCATTTATATGATCTTAACAGTTACATTCATACCAGAGACAAGAGTAGTATCATCAGGTATTTTTGTTAGTAGAATATCTACTGGTATACGCTTAGGTAGCCTAACCCAATCATATACCTCTTTAATTTCAGGTAAAAGCTGATTGTTAGTATTAGTATTTGTATCAGCAACTCCTCTGCCTATTCCTGCTACCTTACCATATAGTGGTTTTCTACCACTCATAAGTTCAAGTTTAGCTTTTAGGCCTACTTTTATATTTGATAGTTTTGTTTCTTCAAAATATCCAGTTATGTAAAATGAGTTTTCTTCAATAATTGATATAACAGGGATTGCTTGAGACACATAGCTACCAACTCTTAGATTTATATTATTTATAGTTCCTGAAACTGGCGCGTACACATTAGTTCTTTCATAGTTAGTTTTTGTAATAGCAAGGGTAGCTTGAGCTTCTTTAAATTCTGCAAATTTAATTCTTTCTTCTATTTTATGATTATTAAGCTCTTCTTTGCTTATGGCTTCTGTTTTTCCTAATAGTTTTCTTCTATCATACTGTTGTTTTGATAATTGCCATGAAGAGTATGCATGCTCAAGTTCTGCTTGTGATTTTAGTAATTGAGCTTTATATCTGACATCGTCTATTTTAAAAATCAAATCACCTTTCTTAACAACTTGATTGTCAACCACATCTACACTATTTACTAGTCCTGATACATCTGGAGCAATCATTATAATATTTGCACGAACTCTACCATCTCTAGTCCAAGGTGAGTACATATAGTAGTTCCAGATTGAATAAATGCAGGCTAGAAATAGAATAGAGATAATTAAACTCGTAATGATTTTCTTTCTTTCTAACATCTTAAAAAAAAGCTCCTAAACTAAAAACACATAGAGTCAAATAAAATGTAAAGAGAATCATATTTATCCAATAATTACTGAAAATAACATATTGATTAATAATTTGCGGTAATAAAAATTTTGTAATGACTGTTAAAAACAAAGACATAAGTATTGGTAGAACCAATGGTGATATTAAAAGTCCATTTATTACTATTACACTCATACTAATATGTGTTAAAATTTCCTACTGAATATAATGATACACTGTATCGTATGATGATACAATGATTATTTTTAAATTTTAATGTACAATTATTAATCAAAGCTAGCAGCAATCGTAACTTTTAAGGTCGAGATAAGTGAGTGAAGAAAAAAAAATACAAGTAATAAGTAGGGCTATAAAAATATTAGAATCAATCAGTAAAAATTCTACAGGAATGAGTCTAGGAGAGATTGCACAAAGTGTGAGTTTACCTAGGTCAACAGTACAAAGAATAGTAGCGGCTTTAGAATCTGAAGGATACACGCGAAGTGAAGGGGCTGGTAAAATTTTGTTAGGTACAAGACTATTTAACTTAGTATCATCTTCATATGCAGATATTGTTTCATTAACACAAAACTACTTAAGGAAATTAAGCGAATTTACTCAGGAAACTGTAATAATGACTCAGTCAAACAAACTGGATTTGATAGTTATCCATAGAGTTATTGCAAACAGGGAATTACAAGTTATTCCAAGCATAGGGACATTAAACCAACCAATCTATAACACTGCTACAGGCAGAGCATTATTATCCTTATATGATGATGACACTATTGAAGAGATTTTATCAAATTACCCTATGAAGGAAAATGTTATAAAAAAATTAAAAAATATCCGAACTAGTGATATTGAACTTGATGAAGGAATGACTTATGAAGGAATTGCTAGTGTTGCTATAGCTGTAAATTCTTTTTTAGGGAGTTTTGGTGTAGCGCTATTAGTTCCTCAACAGCGATTCAATGAAAATAAAAGCTTTTATATATCTCAAATGAAGAAAGCAAAAGAGAAAATATTGACTGAAATTGGTACTGAAAAGGTTGTGACAAAAAATATTAAAAATTAGGAGTTAAGGTATCATTCCTTTTATGATGAGATCTATTGTGCCAAAAAGCTATGCGTTCTTTTGCTTTTTTTGAAACCTCTTCGCCATCTAAAAAAGAATCTATTTCTTGATAAGTAACACCCATTTCATCTTCATCTGTTTGACCTTGCCATAAACCTGCAGAAGGAGCTTTGTTTAGTATGTTTTGAGGGATGTTTAAATATTTACCTAACTCAAAAACTTGTGATTTTTTTAGATTAACAAGGGGTAATATATCAGCAGCACCATCACCATGTTTTGTAAAATATCCCATATACCATTCACATGCATTGTCTGTACCTATAACCATACGATTATTTTGCTGAGCATAAGCATATAAATACATCATTCTAAGGCGAGCTTGAGCATTACCTTTTATCACATGCTGACGATTATTGTCAGAGTTTGTAAAGTTAGTCGTAGTTTCTATGAAGACATCATAGGCATCTTGAATAGGTACAACATGATAAGAAATATTAAGTTGATCTATTAGTTCTATAGCATCTTCCATATCTGTAGAACTATTATTTGACGATGGCATAATCAGTCCTGTAACAGGTAAGCCTGTCATAGTAGCTAACGAGCTAGCAACAGCAGAATCCACTCCGCCACTAATACCTATAACAAAACCATCAGCAGGGTAGTTTTTGCAAGACTCTTTTAAAAAAGTTACTAATTTTTGGGTATATTGATCATAATTTATTTGTTTAGATATTTTCATAAAGATTTATTACTCCATTATTTATCGAAAGCTGGATTACCTAAGTGCGGATCAGAATAATTATCTACATCATAGCCACTTCCTAAAGCTTGGTATAGGTTAACTATGCTCATTAAAGATTTTAGTTTTGCTTGATTTACTTGCATTTGTTGGTAAATCTGATTTAAGGTAACACCTGTATACTCTAATCCGCTAATCTCTCCAGACCTATGTTTTTTAGCAAATATTTGTCTTTGTATTACTGTGGAGTCTAATGAGTTTACTTGCTTTTTGTAATTTTTTTCATCAGCATCTCGAGCAGAAAGATTATCATCAACTTCTTGAAATGCCTGCTGAAGTGTATTTATATAATCATAATATGCTTGATAGAATTGTGCTTTAGCTTTATCACTATCAGCGAATATACTCATGTTAAATATTGGTACAGCAGCTACAGCTTCAGCAGCCCATGCCCATGCATTCATTGTGGCAAGCTCTCCTAATGCTAGTGTAGCATTACCAAAAGTACCAGTTAGATCAATACTTGGGAAGAACTGTGATCTAGCTAGACCAATATTTGCATTAGCGGTCATAAGTTTATATTCTGCTATAGCGACATCTGGACGATTTTCTAATACTTTAGATGGTAGATTTACTGGTACTTTTATATTAGAATTTATCTGATTCATGCTCCTAGCTGTTAGTATCTTGCCTGGATTTCTACCCATTAGAATTTTTAGTGTATTTTGGAAATGTATAATGTTGTTTTTAATCGTAGCTACTTTACCTTCTTGGCTTTCTAACTGCTGTTTGATAGCTTCCGTTAAAACTGGGGAGCTAGCACCTAGAGCCTCTTGTGCTTTGCTATAACGATACATTTTTTGTAGTTGAGCTACCATAATCTCTTGTAGTCTCAACTGTTCTTTAGAAGTAATAAATGAGAAATAAGCAGCACTAACCTGACTGATAATCGAAAGCCTAGTTGTGTTTTTTAAGTTTACTTGCATTTTTTTAGATAATCTAGAAATTTCGCCAAGCTTAAACTGTCTAGCAATGTTTATCGTATAACTTGGAATAATCCCAACTAGTCCGCCACCAGCTGTTTGAGAATTAGGTATACTTAAGCCAGGGATACTAGTACTAGAATTAATATCAAAAGCTTGAGCAACAAAACCACCGCCCCCAACACTTGCAGTAGGTAACCAACCATAGTTAGCTTTATTTATCTCTGCATTAGCTTGTAGTATATTACCAATAGAAACCTGTAGCTTATTATTATCTTTTAAAGCTGTTGTTATTAGTCTGTTTAGTACAGGATCATTAAACTGCCTCCACCATGCCATTTCTGGTAAATCCCAGTTTTTAGTTTGCTCAGTTGAGGTATTCTGACTATTCCATAACTTAGGAGTTTCAATTTTTGGTTTTTGATATTCAGGGTTAAAAAAACTACAACTTGATATTAGTAGAGTGGATGTAATAGCTGCAATTGCAAATATTTGTTTTTTCATTAATCTAACCACCAAAAGTATCTACTTGTACTGCAGCACTAGCACCAACACGAAGAGGGTATTTTTCACTATCTTTCAGAGTGATCTTTACAGGAAATCTTTGCGTAACTTTGACCCAGTTACCAGTAGCATTTTCTGGTGGCAGTAGTGAAAATACTGACCCTGTAGCATAGCTGATACTATTAACTACACCTTCATATTTATGATCATACATATCTAAAGATATTTTAACCTTTTGGCCTGGTTTAATTCTATCTATATCAGTCTCTTTAAAGTTTGCATTTATCCACCATTCTTTATTATTTACAAAGCCAAATAAAGATTGTCCTGGTGATACAAGCTGCCCTTTGTAGATTTTTAAGTTTGAAACATAACCATCAGTAGGTGCTGTAATAGTAGTATACCCTAGATTTAAGCTTGCATTACTATAGCTAACATTTGCAGCATCAAGACCAGCTTTTGCAACTTCTACCTGAATCATAGATTGCTTCAAATTTGATACTGCTTGATCATTTAGTTTCTCAGCTTGAATTCTTTGATTAAGATATTTTTGAGCATCTTGAAGTGATCCTGCATCCTCATGAAATAACTTAGTATATCTATTTGACATAGCTGCAGCTGTTTTAAGGCTTGCTTTAGCTTTACTAAGATCAGCTCTAGCACTTTTAACTTTTTCGTTTGAAATAGCAAGTTGAGCCTTAGCTTTTATTATATTTGTATTAGCTTCTGTAACATTTAATTGATAGTCAATGGGATCAATCTGAACTAGCTTGTCACCTTTGTGTACATATTGGTTATTTTTTACAAAAACCTCATCTATATACCCACCAACTTTTGCAGAAATATTTACAATATCAGCATCTACATATGCATTATCAGTAGATGGAAATATTTTACTGTATTTATAATAACCATATATACCTGCAGCAGTTAATGCAATGACTCCACACCCGATGAATATTTTTTTTGGCGAGAATTTAGAAGGTTTTTTTTCTTCTTTTACTTCTATTTCATCTACTGCTTGATCTTTTTTTTCTTCTGACATTTTATTTCCTATTATCAATATATATTAATGAGCCATTACAACAGGGGCATCTTTAGGGGGTTCTTTTAGTAAAAACGGAACTACTGCTAAACATAAGCTAAGTATTCCTATTATGTAAAATGAGTTTAAATAACTTAACAAGCTTGCTTGATGAGCAATTTGTTGTTTAGCAACAGCAATAGTCGTTATGTCAGGTACAGGAAGTATTTGCTTCCAGTTTTGAAAACTTTGATTATATGAAGATATATTGGATGATAAATCTTGATAATGTACTTGTTGATTTCTAGTGATTATAGTTGCTATAAATGCAGTACCTACAGAGCTACCAAAACTCCTGAAGAAATTAAAAGCTCCCGACATATCACCTAAGTCTTCATCTTTAAAGCCTACTACAATAGCTTGCATAATAGGTAAGAAAAACATTGTTATTCCAAGACCTTGAACAAGCATAGTCATTATGATAAAGTTTTCATCAATATTTGTAGAGAAAGAAGCTTGCATAAAGCAAGAAATTGAAAACATAATTATACCAAGGCTAACTGTCTTTCTAACACCAATTTTTGGTACTAGCAATCCCTGAGAAAGTCCTGCTCCTACTATAGCAGCTAAACCTCTAGGAGCTGTTATATATCCTGCTAAATCGACAGGGTAGCCATATATTTGTTGGAGCATAGTTGGAAAATAAGCAAGCGCTGCAGTAAAGAGTAATATAAATGTAAAACACAAAAAACAGCCGATGACATAATTAATGTTTTTAAATATACTAAGCTTAACTACAGAGATACCTAGTAAACCACGCCACATAAAAAAACCTAAAGAGATTATAGAGGTGGCAAGTATACAAATCATCGGGATAGAATTAAACCAGTCATTGGAATTTCCATTATCAAAAAATAACTCAAGACAGCCAACTCCGATTGCCATAAAAGCAAAACTTGTATAGTCAATTTTTATTTTTTTGACTTTATCGGACTCCATATATATGAAAATAACTACAAATGCAATCACACATAATGGAACATTTACATAAAAAATCCACTCCCAAGATAAATGCTCGCAAATGGCTCCACCAAGTACAGGGCCAAGTATAGGTCCCATGACAACTACTAATGTATAGATAATCATCATTTTATTAAATTCTTTACCTTTAAAGTTCTGAGCTATATATGTTTGGGCTGCTGATGGTAAAAATGCACCACCTATACCTTGAAAAGCTCTAAAAACGATCATTTCAGTGAGTGATGTTGAAAGCCCACACATTACTGATGAGACTCCAAAAAGCACAGCGGAAAATAAGGCTACTCTTTTAATGCCATACTTTTCTATAATTAAACCAGAAAGCAGTATAAATATTGCTGCCATAACGATGTACATAGTTGTCACATCTGCGATACTTTCGACATTAGCACCGATTGACCCCATAATTTGAGGTATTGCAACAGCTACAATCGTTAAGTCAACAATTTCAGCTAGTGCAAGCAAACTAATAGCTATAGCAATAATAGAGCGTTTTTGAGTCCAAAAATTTTGTTTAGCTGTTTTGACTTGCATAGTATTTGTATCTAATTTAAGAATTTAATATATAAAAAAACACTTAAGATAAATGGTATCTTTTATAAGGTTTATTTCGTGATGAAATTATTGCATAATTGTTGCTATGTATTATAGCATTATATGGACAATAAATAGTGAATACAGGTCAAAAAATTTCTACAGAAGATATTTTATCTATTGGTGAATGGGTAGATGGTCCATCTATTGTTGCAATAAAGGGCGGTAACACACCAGATAGTGAAAATAAAATCAGTAAAAATGAGTCTGATTGGTATATTCATTCTAGGGGTAAGATTTTTTGTATAGAATCAGGGCTTGTACATGTTACTACACCTAATGGCTCTTGGGTGTTACCCTCTAATAGAGCTGGTTGGATTCCTCCGAATACAAAGCATAAAATACGCATTAGCGGCTTAGTTAGTGGTTGGATGATATTTATTGCTCCTAGATTATGTGAAGATTTATCTAAAAGCTCTCATGTGATACCAATGAGCGAGGTTTTAAGAGCACTTGCTTTAAGAGCTACTCAGTGGGAAATTAAAGATAGGCTAACAGAAGAGCAAGAGCATATAGCAAACATTATTTGTAATGAAATTAGACAAGCTCCTGAAAATGTTTTGCATTTACCTATGCCAAAGACACCAAGAGTAATAAAAGTAGCTAGCTCTATTATAGATAACCCATCAGTATCTATAACATTAGAAGAATGGGCATCTAAAGCAGCAATGTCACCTAGGACATTAAGAAGGGTGTTTTTATCAGAAACTGGTTTAAGTTTTTCTCGATGGCGTCAACAAGCTCAGCTAGCAAGAGGTTTAGATATGCTAGCTCAAGATATATCTGTAACTGAGATATCTGATTCACTTGGATATGCATCACCTAGCAATTTTATAGCTATGTTTCGTCGTTCATTTGGGAAAACACCAAAGCAGTATTTTGCTAAAAAATAACTATTAATTTTATAACTAATACACCTGTTATAAGTATTCTTTTTTAAGAGATTGTAAGTCAATTTTACCAGTATTATTTTTTGGTAAAGTTTCAACAAAAATAATTGCTTTTGGAACTTTATAGCTTGCTAGTTTGTCTTTGCAGTGAGCTATAATTTCAGCCTCTGTTGTATGCATTCCTTTTTCTAAAGAAACAAAAGCAAGAGTTCTTTCTCCTGATGTTTTTGATTCAACACCAGTAACAGCTACTTCTTTTATACTACTTAATTTAAGTAGACAAATCTCAATTTCACGAGGGTATACATTAAATCCTGATACTATAATCATATTTTTAAGTCTGTCAGAAATGGTTAATCGACCTTTAGTATCTATATAGCCAATATCGCCACTTTTTAACCAGCCTTCATCATTGAAAAATAAAGCATTATTTTCATCATCATTCCAGAAACCTTGACATCTTTGAGGTCCTTTTAACCAAATTTCACCTTCTTTATAACATTCGGTTATTTCTTCTTGTGTATCTAAGTTTCTGATACTAAGCTCAGTTCCCGGAATAGGGTAGCCACATGTTCCAAAGTAGTCAGACTCAGATTCATTAAATTTATTCAATGCTATTGCAGGTGACATCTCAGTCATTCCATAACCTTCTTTAAGCTCAACCCCTGTTTTATCTAACCACTTTAAGTAAACTTTACGAGATATTGGCATTCCACCACTTAGTGAAAAGGTGTAGCGAGTTTTATTGATCTTATCAAAATCCTCATGTTCAAGCATTGCCATATATAGAGTATTTAGTCCATTAAAAATAGTGAACTCATTTTTAGACATAGTTTTGATTAGGTTTTTTATATCTCTAGCATTAGGGATTAAGATATTTTTTGCACCAGCAAAATAAAAACATAACAAGTTAGCGCTAAGTGAAAATATATGGTAGAGAGGTAGAGCAGTTACAATAACCTGACTTGATATTTTTAAGTCCCCTTGGATCCAAGCCCATACTTGTTTTATGTTTGATGCTAAGTTATCGTGAGTAAGAATAGCACCTTTAGGTTTACCAGTAGTACCACTTGAGTACTGTAAGCATAGTATATTTTGTTTTGTTATGTTGGGTCTTACATAAAGTTTTTTATCAGCTTTCAATGTTTTGCTAAATTGGACAAAAGTATTTTTATTGTATTTAGGCTTTGTTTTGATTATATGCTTCGATATAAAACCAATAATTTGCTTTTTAGGGAATGGGTAAAGATCGGCAATGTTTGTAACAATTACAGCTTCTAAAGAGGGGATGTTTATACGAGCTTTTTGAATATGGTGAGCAAACATATCCATAACAATGGCAGTTTTGACATTACAATTATTGAAAATTGACTCAAGTTCATCAGCAGTATAAAGAGGGTTTGTATTTACAAAAACAGCACCTATCTTAATGCAAGCAAAAAGACTTACAGTAAACTGTACACAGTTTGGTAGTACTATAGCGACTCTATCACCTTTTTTAATACCAAGATCATTTTGCAAGTAACTTGCTAGGTGTGTAGCTAGATTATCTATTTGAGTAAAAGTAAAATCAACTTCGTGACAGGAAACAGCTATATTAAAAGGATATCTAATAACAGTCTTTTCATATAAGTCTAATATTGTTTCGTTATTTTCTTCAATATCTTTTTGGGCTGTTGCTGGATAATTATTCAACCATGTTTCTTTTGAGAAATTACTCATCAGTATAATTTTTTATATATTACTTAATAAGTATTTTATCAAAAAAGAAGCTTTATAGCATATATTTAGATGTAAGATCGGTGTTAAAAAAAGATTACTCATCTTCTGTAAGTGTTTTTAATTTAGAAACATAAGCTTTATTAATGTATTTGTTTAGTGTGGGAGCTATGATTATCATAACTATACTAATAATTAATATAGATAAAGCAATATAGCCAAATACAGTTGTATAAGTTTCTAAACTTTGTTGTTTTGTAACTATATCGTTACTAGTAGGCAATGCGATGAATGAACCAATAAAAGACGCTATATATGATGCTATCATTGTTGATAAGAACCAAAATCCCATCACAAATCCAGATATGAAAGCGGGGCATAATTCTGCAACCATAGCTAAGCCTAGAGCTCCTATAAGAAGCTCAGCAAGTGATGAGCAGGCATAAGATATGAATAACCAGCCACCAGAAACAACAAAATCTGTAGCAAAGAATTTTGTGCAATATAATATTAAGTAAGATACAAACATTAAAATAGTACCAATACAGAATTTAGTAGCATGAGTTAAATGAGTTTTTTTATATGCAATAGCTAATATAGGTGACAGTATAAGAATCCAGAATGGATTTAAAAACTGGTATTGAGCTGCAGGAATATGCCATCCGAATATACTTAAAGAAACATTATGTTCAGCAAAGAAAGTTAATGTCGTTGGCATTTGAAAGTATAGTGAATAAAATATAATAGCCTCAATAACTAAAATAAGAGCAACAAGCATTCTATTTCTTTCAATTTTTTCTAATTTTAGAGCAATATATATGAAGTATATTGTCGCAATTGTGACTACTATAGCCGTTAGCTCAATACATAACTGAGTATTTGGTAATATATTTGCAATAATAAGAAACGAGGCAATAATTCCACATAAAGCATACACAGCGTAAGTCTTATTAATAGGATGTTTGCCAGCCTCGGTATCAAGGTCATCCATTTTATTATAAAATACTAAAAAACCTAAAAGACCCACACATAAGCCCACACCACATAAAATGAAAGCTTCAGTATATCCATAAGCTTCAGAAATTATTGGCGTCAATGCCATACAAATTAATCCGCCGATATTTATTGCCAAATAGTATAGAGTCATAGCACTATTTAAACGGCCATCACCTTTCTTAAACATTTTAGATATAAGCGAGGAGGGGTTTGCCTTAAAGATAGCATTACCAACAATTATTCCTGAAAAAATATAATAAATACTTTCTTTGTCCGCAAACATAAATCCAAGATAAGATGCACCGAGAATTACAGCGCCAATTATTATTGTGCGTTTTGCACCAAAAATTTTATCTCCTACAAGTCCGCCAACCCAGATAAAGCCAAATGTGAAAGCAAAAAAAGAACCCATGAGATATATAGTATCTTTTTCACTCATTCCAAGTTTTTTAGTAAAATACAAAGCAATAATTGCTTGAAACCCATAAAAACCAAATCTTTCCCAAAACTCTATACCCCAAACTATCCAAAATGGAGCAGATAAGGTTTTATAGTCTTTTTGCATAAGTCCTTCCTAGTTTATCAACTTCAGTTATATTAAATTAAGTGGACAATTAAACCATCTAAATTTAGGTATTACAAGGACTTGGCACAGGTTATTTTAAGAAATTAATGACTGATAGAATATTTATTGATGCTGTTTCAGCCTTAAGTATTCTTTTACCAAGGTTAATTGTTGAAAAATTCATTTTACTTTTGAATAAGCCCATTTCAGAATCACTAAAACCACCTTCAGGTCCTATAAAGATATTAATCTCTTTAGATACCTTAATTTGTTCTTCAAACTTTAAATCGTTTTTTGTGTATGGGCATAAAGTTATATTGAGTTGGTCTTGATTAATATTTATATTTTTAAGTTCTATAGGCTTATGTATTCTAGGTATAAAAACTCTTCTACATTGCTCGGAAGCCGAAACTGCTATTTTCTGCCAACGGTCAAGTTTTTTGTCGATATTTTTACGATCAAATTTCAAGTTTGTATAGTCAGTTATAATAGGGTGGATGTTATTGATACCTAATTCAGTAGCCTTTTGTATTACGAGCTCAAAATTTTCTAATTTAATTAATGATTGATAAAGATTAGTTGAATATGAGTTTTCATTTTCTATTATATTTTTAGATAAGATTTCTAGTTCTATAGATTTGTTATTAATCTCTATAATTGTAGAGGTATACTGAAAACTGTCTTTATTATTGAAAAGTTCAATAGTATCAGACTTTTTAAGTCGTAAAACATTTTTAAAATAATTGAAGTATTCACCAGTAATTGAAATAGTAGATATTTCATCATGAATATCTGTAAAAAATGCTCTGATAGTTCTCATATATGAATTATTTGCTAGAATATTACTCTTATTATAATTTCTTTTAATCATAAAGGTATATAAAAATGAATCATATAAATAAAAGTTTAATGACTAACCTGATTGCATTACTGATTACAGTATTAGGATTTTACTTTGCTGATCAACATATAAAAAATATTGGTTTTTATGCATTATCAGGTGCGTTAACTAACTGGTTAGCTATATATATGCTTTTTGAGAAAATACCTTTTTTATATGGTTCAGGAATTATCCCGAATAAATTTGAAAGCTTTAAGGTTGCTATAAAAAAAATGATTATGGATCAATTTTTTTCAGCAAAAAACTTGGATAGATATTTAAATGAAAATACAATCAAACAATATGCTGAAGATATAATTATCAGTAAAATTGATCATGATAAGATCTTCGATGGTTTTATAGAAATGCTAATGTCTAGCAAATATGGGTCCATGATAGATATGTTCCTTGGTGGTAGGGAAGGTTTAGAAGGGCTAAGAGAACCATTTAAAACTAAAATAAATAGTAAACTAGAACAAATTATCACCGATATTAATATAGATAGTTCAAAACTTTCTGAAAAAGCAGCTAACAAGATAGAGTCAGTAATAGATACCAGATTAGCAGAATTAACTCCTGATATGGTTAAAGATTTGGTTCAAAAAATTATCCGTGAACATTTGGGTTGGCTAGTTGTTTGGGGTGGGGTGTTTGGAGGAATTATAGGCTTGGTAGCAAGTTTTATTGGCTAGGTATTTTTATTTTAAAACTGTTGAATGAAGTATGAAATAGGTAGTTAAAATATGGATTAATGATTACGATAATTTGCTAGGATATATAGGTAAGTATATTTTTAGATTATGCTTATATTCAAAGATAAATGACTATACACCACGACATCTTTTACATATTATTAATAATATTAATGAAGTTACAAGTGGTTTAATCAGTGACTGATAATGAATATTTAGAAAAAATTATAAGAACCTATCAAGAGTTGGATCAACTAGTTCCAACTAGACCTCTTGCAATTTACAATTTAGATCAGAAAATAATCTTTAGTAGCATGTCTTATAAAACAGCTCGTGGAGGCTGTGCAATAGAGGGTAGCCATGGGTTACCAGATGATTCTGGCAAATATACACAACAACAGTCTAGAAACGAAGAAAAGATAGTTTTATCTAAACGCAAAGTTATTCAGTCTATAAACTTCAACTTTTATGATGGTAAAGTACAGCCATATACAACCACAAAATCTCCATTAATAAACAAAAATACTGATAATGTAGTGGGGATACATGTTGTTCTTCAAAAAATTATGTATACCAACATCAAGTTTAGCTTATTAAAAGCTCTAGAGATATACGATTTACCACTCAAAGATTATGATTTATCTAAATATAAATTGACTAAACGAGAGCGCCAAGTTGTTTTTCTTTTTCTTAATGGATTAACTAGTCAGGAAATAGCCAGTGTATTATCTAAGGCTGATGGGAAAGAGCTATCAAAAAGTGCAATTGATGCGGTATTTTCTAATCAGTTACGTGTCAAATTTGATGTTTATAGTAGAGAATCATTATATCAAGAGTTGATAAGGCTAGGGTTTTATCGCATGATTCCTAATGACTTAATGGTTAATATTAAACTGCAGATTAGTGATGTGGAAATATATTAATCATGTCAACTTACATATTAGGCATATTTATATTTTATTAGTTAGTAATTTTTTTAGTAAAAAATAGGCTACTAATAAAGCTAAAGCCAAGGATTACTACTAAAAGTAATAATCCAATATTGTAGTGATGCCAAGCATGCTGAACTACTGGTTGATCTAGCAAGTTATGCGATGTAATAACAGTATTACGAGGTAGTTTAAAGCTTGTGGTTCCTATTATCATTCCAATTATCGGTTGTAGTATTATTCCAGCGAATAAGTACGACACAGTTAAAACCATAGAGTTTGCTAAAGATCTTAAATGAGGTTTTTTAAATTCAACTTGGATTTCCTGGAATGCTAGCATTCCACCACCACAACCGATGCCAAATAAGATTTGACAAGTAAGATCTATTTGATAAGAATAGTTAGCAGGATAGCGTACATATAAAGTCACAATCATTACTAGTAATACCAGTAAACCAAACCAAAAAGCTATCAAACGATTACGCTGAAATTTAGCTGATAAAGTACCTGCTATAATGATAAAGTACCTGCTATAATACTTCCCAAAGCGACACCTAAAGGAATAGTCCCATTTAAAATAACTGCTTTTGTAGGAGACATATGAAATACCACCTCACGATATTTAACATTGAATAAGTCAACGTAAGTCAGTATTACCGAAAATATTCCACCAAAATATACGGTAGCTGCTAAAAATCTACTATTAGTTGTAATTTTTGTAACATTTTGAATAAATGATTCTTGCTCATGATTATTTACTATTTTAGCTTTACCCGGTAAAAATATAAAAACAAATAATGATGTCACAAGTAATAAAGCTCCGATTAAATTATATGTACTTTGGTAAGAGTATTTATTAATTAAACTACTACCAAAAATTGCAACTATACCAGCGGCAATATTACTAATGCTTTGGCTAAGTGAAGCAAACAATGCAAATTGTGTTTTAAATTCTTGTTCGACAATATATAAAACTCCAACAAATGTACAACCAAGCCCAAGGCCAATAATTATCCGAGCAATTATTAATAAACTGAACACATGCGTATTTGCAAATAAAAACACACCGAATGATGCTAAAATGGCTGAGAAACCTATTAATACTTTTGTTGATACTCTATTAATTAAGTATCCTGAGTATAGTTGCGATATGGCAAAAACTACAAAAAATATTCCTGATAGAATGGATAATTGAGTAGTACTTATATCATTAGCAAGTTGAACTGGTAATGCATATGCGCCGAAAAAAACTGAGCACAATATACTTATCGTAAATAAAAGTTCAGCCGAGCCCCAACGTAAATAGCTTAATAATTTCATATTTTCACCTTTTTTTTAAAATTTTACAAAAAAATATTTATTGAAACATTAATGCTTGAGTTCTATATAATAGACGGGGATCATTACCATAGCCGCCCATTGAACGATGATAGACTAAAGTATTATCCCAAATAAGTGTATCACCTGGTTCCCATTGATGGATATATCTATAACATTCTTGGTTGAATCTTTCCATTAGATACTCGCGAATTTCATTCCAAAGCAACTGAGGTATCCCATCTATTTTAATGATACTTATACTCCCTAAGTAAAGACTAGGCTCATTAGTAACTGGATGAATTTGTATACAATCATGTAAAACTTCTTTGAATTTGCGAGCTGCCTCTTTGTCAAAATCAGGTACTTTTTCTGCAACCATTAAGGATTGATGGTTTTTAAAAAATTCCAATAGCCATTCTGGCATGTCATCTAATATTCTTTGTGCATCTAAGAACCCTGTTTGACCTCCCTTTTTAGGAACTATATGCGCATGCAGCATATTCCAAATATAAATTTCTTTACCTGGTCTGAAGTCACCATCTTGGTGCCAATGTTCTGCAGCATCGTGACCTTCAATTAGTGTACCATCTTTACGTATGTTAGAGACTCTTACAACAGTTTCTAAACCTGTGACCTGATTATCAAATGCCAAACCTGCTGGTAGCTTAATAATATTACCTAATTTCTTTGTTATAGTATCAAGTTCTTCTGGTTGTAGTAGCTTTTGACTCTTGATACTAATGAGTCCATGCTTTGATACTGCTTTTTGAACTTTTGTTAGATCGTGCTGATCTAAGTTCTTTAAATCTATATCAGTAATTACGTAGCCCATTGTTGATTTTGTAATATTACTATCTAAATTTTTCATATTTCAATCCTCTTTTATTTTCTTTTTTAAGGTGGTTTAACTTACAAGTACTATTTTATGAAGATAACTAATATCTCACAACTGTGTTTTTACACAGGTTATAAGAGATATCGTTAACCAATAAAACCTTTATTGACATCAATCATATAAATCATCTTCTAATTAAAATTGTAAAAGCTTGAGAAGTATAAAATACTTTTGTTTTGAGAAGATTCATCTAGTTAAATATAGGCTCTGAAGTTAAGTAATTACATTAGATATAAATTAATTTCTATGCTTGGATGTAAGTATTCAAAATATTAGTTTTAAAACTAATAAATATGAAATGCATATTTTAGAAAACCGAGTGAGATTTATTTTTTTAAAAGAAATATCCAAGATATAATTCCTACTAAAGATTTATTAAATAGAGAAATTAATTCTAAGAGGTAGTGAGTAAAGCATATTTCTATGAGCGGGCGCCAAACTTATATATTAAAGGTGATTTTATTAATTAAAAGGTGTATAAAGTAGGCACCTTACTTCATTTTATTTCCCATTATATATGTATGAGCTACAGATCTATCATCTCCGATAATCTGAAATGAGAATAATAAATCCTCAATGCATTTACTTTTATCTGATCTGATAGCCAAATCATTTGTACTCTTAGAGTTTAATACAATAAAGTCCGCTTCTTTGCCTTTCTCAAAACTACCTACAAACTTATCAATTGACATTGCTCGTGCAGCACCTAGTGTTGCTAGATAGTAGTTCTCTAATGGATCCAGAGATTCTATTACGCTAGGATCATTTACGAAAGCTTTTCTTAACTGAGTTGCCTTATATGCTTCTCCCATCGTTTTTAACATTGATAATGATGTACCTGCTGCATAATCTGTACCCAATCCTACTGTAGCACTATATTTATTAGCTTTTTGTAGGTTAAATAACCCACTTCCTAAAAAAAAGTTTGATGTTGGTAAAAATGCACATGATGATTTTCGTTCAGTAATTAACTGTATCTCTTCATCACTAAGCCAGATACAGTGACCCATTATTGTTTTTTCTCTCATAAGCCCATAGTGATCATAAACCTCTGTATAACTATTTAATCCAGAAAATAGTTTTTCCACCATTGCACCAGATTCTTTATTTTCAGCTAAATGTACTTGTATATGCAAATCAGGATAATCATTAATTAATACTTGAGTTGCTTCCATCTCTGCAGGACTTAATAAATAAGCTGATCTTGGTGTAACTGCATAATTAAGTCGCCCTCTATTATTCCATTTGTCGATTAGGCTTTTATTAAAATCATACACTTCATGAGGTGGAAGACACGCATATTCAGGTGTGTTAACATCCATATAAGCACATCCAGCTATAATACGCATATTTCTTGAAAGAGCTGCCTCAAAAATAGCATCTGCTGAATTAGGTGAAATAGTTGCATATACCGCAGCACTTGTTGTACCGTGTTTGATTAGCTCATCTAAATATAAATTAGCTATCTTATCCGCATACTTACGATCTTCTAACTTCCTTTCGGTAGGAATAGTATACTTATTTAACCACTGAACTAATTGTTCGCCATAAGAGCCAACCATTTCCATCTGTGGGTAGTGTACATGACAATCTAATAATCCTGGAGTGATTAAATACCCACTATAATCTACAATTTTAGCATTAGGATATTGAATACTTAATTTTGAAAAATCTCCAACATTCTCTATTTTACCACCCTGAACATACAATATTCCATTTGGAAAATATTTGAATGAGTCAGATTTAAATCTTGGGTTATCCGTAAAATAAAATATTGCTGCTTTGTATCCTATGATTTTATTATTTTTCATAATTCTTCCTAGAAGGTTTTTAATATAAACACTATTTTATGAAGATAGTAGATAACCGACAACTGTGTTTTTGCACAGGTGGCCGCCACTTCTGTTTGGGGTGGGGTGTTTAGAGGAATTATAGGCTTAGTAGCAAGTTTTATTGTCTAGGTATTTTTTTGAGATTAAAAGGCTAAATTAAAACAGAGTTTTATATATTTTTTCTAAAATATTCTTATTATTGGTTACAAGGTATAGGCTATTTCCATTAGGAGTGTAGTTTGATAATTTTATATTCGATTGATCAATAATATTAGCAATTTTATTGGGCAACTTTGGTATTTTATTTAAATTATTACCAATAATAGCTGTTAAAGATAGATTTTTCTCAATACTAATTTCACAGTTATCTAGTAAATAGTTTAAATCATTTATTAGTTTTTTTTCTAGATGTTCAATATTTTGATTAATAGTAAAAGAAACTATTGTATCAGTGACATTAACTAAATTTATGTTTATATGATACTTTTCAAATATTGTATAAATATCAGGAGTTTTAGATAAATCTAAATTTTTTATAGTGATTAAAATTTGTTCTTTACGTTCTGTAATAGCTCTTATAATAGATTTTTTTTCTTTTTTGATATTACTAACCCAAGTTCCGCCTTTTTCAGGATAAAAAGTAGATCCTATAAACACTTCAATGTTTTTGCGTATAGCAGGTTGTAAAGTTGCAGGGTGTAGGACTTTTGCGCCAAAACTAGAAAGTTCACTTGCTTCAGCAAAATTTAGCTTTTTTATAACTTTTGATGTAGGTATTAATCTTGGATCAGCCTGATATACTCCAGCAACATCTGTCCAAATATATAAAAGTTTAGAGCCTATAGCTTCTGCTATAAGTGCTGCAGAATAGTCACTACCACCTCGACCAAGGGTTGTTGTTTCATTACTTTCATTTGAACCAATAAACCCACCTAAGATAATTATTTCATCTGACTCTAAGTAAAGGTCATTTTCTGCAGCTAAACGAATATTTTCTATTGATGGCTTTGCTTTTGTAAAATCACTATTTGTCTTTATGATTTTTCTAGCATCTACATATCTAGCAGGAATAGCATTTTTTCTTAAAATCTGAGTAAATAAATAAGCAGATATACGCTCACCAAAGGAGAGTATTTGATCTTTTATTTTTACTGAGGGGTTTATGTAAGTATTCTGACATATTAATTCTAATTCTTTGATGCTAGTTTTAAAATAAATAAAAGCTTCTTGATCAATATATTGAGCTATGGGACTAATAATCTCATGAATTTTTGCAATTATAGTTTCATAGTTTTTAAGGTTGCTAGTTGTAAGATCTTCTAATAAGTTTGTTACACCTGACTGAGCACTAACTACAACTATTTTTATATCAGAATGAGTATTAAGTATATGCATACATTTATTTATTGCACTTATATTTGCAACACTTGAGCCACCAAACTTTGCGACATTTTTTTGTTTTTTCATTTATTTTTTAAATCCGTATTCATGCTGTTAAAAGGTTGACATAGAATATATTATAAATGATAATAATTATCAATATTAATTATAGCGGTAAAACAAATGCAATCAAATATAGTGCTTAACTCAGAGAATATGCTTCATGATCAGACATGTTGGGAGTCTAATGCTAGAAGTTATCCAAGGAAAAATCCTTTAGTTATCAAAACAGCCAAAGATATTTACTTAACAGATGTAAATGGTAAAAAATATATAGACTGCTTAGCAGGGGCTGGCAGTATAGCTCTTGGCCATAATAATGATTTAATTATAGATGCTATAAGAGATAGTTTAGACAAAGGTTCTCCTTTACACACTTTGGATTTACTTACAGAAGAAAAGCATAAATTTATGCAAGATCTACTAGCAACTTTACCTGCTTCATATAAAGATAATGCAAAGATCCAATTTTGCGGTCCCAGTGGAGCTGATGCTGTTGAAGCTGCTATCAAGTTATGCAAAACAGCTACAACTAGAGAGACAATATTGGCTTTTAATGGTGCTTATCATGGCATGACGCAAGGCACCTTAGCTATGATGGGTAATTTAGGTCCAAAACAAGAGATCAATGGGTTATCACCATATATCCATTTTTTACCTTATCCATATGCATACCGTTGTCCTTTTGGCTTAAAAGGAGAGCAAAGTATAGATGTGAATATTGAGACAATTTCTAGGCTCTTGAAAGATCCTGAAAGCGGTATAAAAAAACCTGCTGCGATGATTCTTGAGCCTGTACAGGGAGAGGGAGGAGCTATACCTGCACCAGTTAAGTGGTTAAAAGCTATAAGAGCTCTGACTAAAGAGCTAGATATCCCTTTGATAGTTGATGAAGTTCAGTGTGGTATAGGTAGGACAGGTTATTTATATGCTTTTGAAAAAGCTGGTATTGAGCCTGATGTAATTGTGTTATCAAAAGCTTTAGGAGGTGGATTACCTATTTCGGTGATTGTCTATAAAAAAGCTTTAGATACGTGGAAGCCAGGGGCTCACTCAGGCACATTTAGAGGAAATGTGCTAGCTATGGCTGCTGGAAGTGTCGTACTTGAGAAGGTCAATCAGCCGGAATTTTTAGAAAATGTAAAAGAGGTTGGTAGTTATTTGCAAACTAAATTGCTTGATTTAAAAAATACATATAAAAGCGTAGGTGATGTGCGGGGCTCGGGTTTGATGATAGGAGTAGAGATAGTCGATGCAAGTGTTAGTCCTGACCTTATAGGTAGCTTCCCTACTGATGGTGATAAAGCTTTGAACATAAAGAAAACCTGTTTTAAAAAAGGATTAATCGTTGAGCTAGGAGGTCGATTTGGAGCTACAATTAGATTTTTGCCTCCTCTTACGATAAAAAAAGAAGAAATAGATGAAGTTGTGAAAATATTTGAACAAGCACTAGCGGAGAATTTATGAGTCTTAATTTAGATAAATACTTTCTAAATAGTTTAGAAAAAAGTATAGAAACATATACCGTAGATATGCATAAAGCACTAGATAATATCTCTAAGTTTCTTAGCTCAGGTAGGGTATATAGTGGTAAAACAGCAGCTCAATTAAAACAAGAAATTCAGAGTTTTCAAATAGGTGAAGAGCCTGAGAATATCGAAACTTTATTAGAAAATCAGTTTAAATCTGTATTAGAAAATTCTCTTAATATTAATTCTCCAAAATCTATGGCACATTTACACTGTCCTGTAATGCAGCCATCACTAATAGCTGAGTTGTTTATATCAGTATTAAATCAGTCTATGGATTCTTGGGATCAAAGCCCTATAGCTACTTATATTGAGCAAAGTACGACTAATTGGCTCAATTCTCTTATATATAAAAGTGAAGATATTGCTGATGGAGTCTTTACTAGTGGTGGCACACAATCAAATTTGATGGGGCTTCTTCTGGCAAGAGATAACTACTGTAACCATCAGCTTAATCATAATGTATCAAAGTCAGGGCTGCCTAAAGAAGCAAGTAAGTTTAGAGTATTATGTACAAAGAAAACGCATTTTTCAGTACATAAATCATTATCTCTTTTAGGGCTTGGTATGAACTGTATAGAAATTGTAAATACTAATGATAATTTACAACTAGATACAGATGATCTTTTAAGTAGGATACAAAACCTTATAGATAATAATCTAATTCCATTATGCGTTGTAACAACTGTTGGTGATACCGATTTTGGGTGTATTGATAATATAGCTCAAATAGCAAAAATTGCTCAAGCACATGATATATGGCTGCATGTGGATGCTGCAGTTGGAGGTGCTTTACTACTTTCAAATAACCATAAGCAACGTTTAAAAGGTATAGAATTTGCTGATTCTGTGGCTATAGATTTCCATAAACTTTTTTTTCAGCCGATTAGTTGTGGAGCTTTTCTTTGTAAAGATAAGTCATTATTTAGCCTTATTAATTATCATGCTGATTATCTTAATCCGGATCAAGATGGTTTTGATGCTTTAAATCTAGTTGATAAATCAATACAAACTACTAGGCGCTTTGATGCTTTAAAACTTTGTATGGCTCTAAAATGTTGTGGTACTAAAAACTTTGCTGAATGGATTGACCATATACTTGAGATAACCACAGAAACAATTAAGTTGATTGGCTCAGATAAATGTCTAGAATTAGCATTTCAAGAAAATCAACATCTTAATAATAGTCTCAATACTACTGTTTTTAGGTTTAACAATGGAAATACTTCTAGAGAAACTCTAAATATTATTAATAGCAAAATTCATAAATCTGTGTTTTTAAGTGGAGAATTTGCTATAGCTCAGACAAAGGTCAATAAAGAAACATTTTTAAAGATAACCTTTGTTAATCCTAGTATTACTTTAGATCTTGTTTCTGACTGTCTAGACAAAATAAAAGAACTAGGTCAATCTATTAAAAACCAGATCGAGGAGGGATGTAATGATTCAACATGCTTATGAAATTACTCTTAAGAACTTACTTAATTGTTATTATCGTGAAAGTGATACTTTTTCTTTAAAAAAAGTTGCCAATAAGGATTATTTATTACAGATAAATCTAACTAATAGTAATCAAAGTATCGAAGTGGAGGTTATAATCTCATCTATTTTAGGCTCGCCAGCTTGGAAACTTCCATGTTATTTGATTGATGAAAATCAAAGAGAACAACTTACTTCTTTAAGAGCTATATCAATGTTAATTGAAGAGCTATCAGTTTCAAAAAATCTCTCTAGTGGAGTTAATGAGATACTACAGCGAGTTATTAATTCAACTGATAATTTGGCTACTATATTAGCAGTTAGAAAAGATGGGGCGGAAGGTGCTTTTAGCTATAAGAGTTCATTTATAAAAAATGAACAAAACCTTTTGGTTGGGCATAGGCAGCAACCTGACCCTAAAAGTAGAGAAGGTTTTTCTAAGGATGAGTTTGTTAAGTATTCTCCAGAAACTAAAGGAAGAATGCAGCTTCATTTTATGTATGTGCATAAAACTATTATAGCAACTGAGAGCTTGTTAGAAAAATCTGTAGATGAACTATTTTTATCTTTTGTGAAAAATATTAGTTTACTAGGTAAGCCTAGTGAAGATTATGAGCTTTTTGTAGTTCATCCTTGGCAAGCTAATTTTTTAGATAAATTAAAAGAAATTAAAGAGTATAAGAATCAAAATAAAATCATTGATATAGGAGTTATTGGACCCTGGTTTTATCCAACTACTTCAGTTAGAACGGTATATTCACCAGAATTAAATATAATGCTTAAATTTTCCCTAAATGTAGCGATTACTAATTCTGTGCGAGTAAATTTGGCTAAAGAATGTAAAAGAAGTATCGCTGTTTATAATTTATATAAAGGTCAGTTAGGTACTGTTTTAAAAGAGAGATTTCCATATTTTAGTTTAATTGCTGATCCTGCATATACTGCTATAAAAGTAAACGATAAGATAATAGATTCAAGTATTTGTATTATTCGAGAGGCTAATTTTAATTCTGAAGAAGATATAGCTTGTATAGCAAGTTTAACTGAGCCAGACCCTTTTAGTGGTAAGACACGAATTAGTTCATTAGTTGAATATCTTAGCGAGCAAGGTAATCTTTCTTATGAGGCAGCGGCATATTACTGGTTTGAGACATATTTGAATATAGCTATAGCTCCAGTACTTTGGTTGTATTGTGAGTATGGCATAGCTCTTGAAGCACATCAGCAGAATTCATTAATTAAGCTACAAGATGGTTTGCCTATAGGAAGTTTTTATAGGGATAGCCAAGGTTATTATTATATTAAAAACCATATTAACCAAAAAATATTTGGAAATATTGAAGATCTTTGTGCTGGTACTGAAGAATTTGTCGATCATCATTTTAGTTACTATTTTTTAGTTAATCATCTGATTGCAGTAATTGAGGCTATTACCAATATTAATTATTTAGAAGAGCAAAAGTTTGTAGAAATATTTGTGAATTTTGTTGCTGAGTTTGCTACTAAAAACCAGGTTAATGATAGGTTCTGTAAAAAAATATTATCACAAGATCTACTTCCATTAAAAGCAAATTTACTTACGCGCTTACACGGACTAGATGAACTACAAGCACCACTTTCAAGTCAATCTGTTTATGTAAATATAAAAAACCCATTTAAGGAAAATCATGAAAATTTATGATGTGATAGGAATTGGTATAGGCCCTTTTAATTTGGGATTATCAGCATTATTAGAAGATAAGTCTATAGAAAGTATTTTCTTTGATAAAAAAGAAAGTTTTAGTTGGCATCCTGGCTTGATGATGAATTGGGCAACTTTACAAGTTCCATTTCTTGCTGATTTAGTAACTATGGTTGATCCTACAAGTAGATTTAGTTTTTTGAATTATTTAAAGGAAAAAGGTAGGCTTTATAAGTTCTATTTTAAAGAAAATTTCTTTATTCCAAGACAAGAGTATAATGATTATTGTGCATGGGTAGCTACTAATTGTAAATCTTGTAATTTTGATAGTGAAGTTATTAGTATTGAACATGAAAATTTACAAGAAAAAGAAGCTTGGGCAGTAACTATAAGAAAATCAAGTGGTGAAACTACAAAATTTTTAACTAAAAATCTTGTGCTAGGGTTAGGCACTAAACCTTATTTACCAGCATTTATTTCGCAAAGTAATAGTAATCATAAAAAGGTACATCATAGTGGAGAATATCTTAATGTAAAAGTTCAAGCTTTAGATGATGATCATATTACAATTATTGGATCAGGCCAAAGTGCAGGAGAAATTTTTCTAGATTTAATGAAATCAAAAAATAGCTCGACAAAGATTAGTTGGGTTACACGCAGTAAAGGTTTTTTCCCAATGGAATATTCTAAACTAGGTTTAGAGCATTTTTCTCCAGAATATATTGATTATTTTTATAACCTTTCTAGTACTAAAAAATCAGAATTAGTTGCTGAGCAAGATTTGTTGTATAAAGGTATTAGTGCTGAAACAATCTCAGATATTTATGATGTGCTTTACGAGCAAAACTTAAGCAACTGTAACAACGTTGAGCTGATATCTAATAGCAGGTTAAATGGTATTGGTAATAATAGTGGAAAACTGGATTGTTATTTTTATCATAATCATCAAGAAAGCGATTTCCTAATTCAAACTGACAGAGTTATTGCAGCTACTGGCTATAAATCTGATATTAATTCACCACTTAGAAAACTAGAAAAATTCATTACTAAAGATAGTCAGGGTAATTTCAATATAAGTCGAGATTATCAAATAGTAATGAAAAATACTGAGCTAAATATATTCGTTCAGAATGCTGAAATGCTCAGCCATGGTGTTGGGACACCAGATCTTGGTTTGGGAGCATACAGAAGTGCCACTATAGCGAATGAACTACTTCAAGAGAAAATATATCACTTACCAAGGAAAAATGTTTTTTCAGATTTTGGTGTGCCAACTAAATATTTAACAACAATTGACTATAGAGATTGCGTAAATGCTTAAAGAGAGGAGATAAATAATGAAAAATGATAAATATAATTACTATAAGGTTGCTAGTACGAAACTTTTAGAAAAAGTTATCTCTGAGTTCTGCTATGAAGAAATTTTTGTGCCTATACAAAATGATAGTGATGAGGAAACATATACATTAAAGGTTGATTCATCCTTGTGTTATAAGTTTAAAGCTACAAAAAGAATTTATGGTAATCTAGTTGTCCATAGAAACTCTGTTGTAAGGTATCAGCAAGGTGTACAAAGTATAGCAGATGATGCTATAAAGCTTATTATAGATACTTGGCCGATAACTAATATAGATTCTGTAACTATGGCGCATTTGATCAAGGAGTTAAATAATACTTTATATGCAGATACTGAGATTCTTAAGAAAGGGTCTATTTCTGCTAATAATATTTATAAATTACCATATGCTCAAGTAGAGGGTAATATGACGGGTCATCCATGGTTTGTTATAAATAAAGGTAGGATTGGTTTTAATGCAAGTGATCATAGTAGTTACGCTCCTGAAATGCAGAATATTATAAATCTTAAATGGCTAGCAATAAGTAATCAGCTTATAGATTTTGCTTGTATCTCAGATTTAGATTACACACAGCTTCTTAATACAGAAATAGAGCCAGATCTTTTGAGTAAATTTAATAAAACTATTCAAGCTAGCAATAAAAATCCAGATGAATTCTTCATTTTACCTGTACACCCTTGGCAGTGGGAAAATGTTATTGAACAACAATTCACCTCATATCTTTCCAACAAAGATATTATATTTTTA
The DNA here is from genome assembly GCF_003290445.1 of Francisella adeliensis. Lineage (NCBI taxonomy): Bacteria > Pseudomonadati > Pseudomonadota > Gammaproteobacteria > Thiotrichales > Francisellaceae > Francisella > Francisella adeliensis. The sequence continues at coordinate 990,242 of NZ_CP021781.1, forward strand.
GGTGCTTCGGATGATCAGCATCTTGCGATGCAGTCTATAAGGACTCTTTCAAATATATCTCACCCTGAAAAACATAGTATTAAACTTCCCCTTAATATTTTAAATACTGCGGTTTATAGAGGGTTACCAAAAGATCAAACAATAAATGCTCCTATATTAACTGAATGGGTTAAAAAAATAGCCAATGAAGATACTTTTTTAAGTAAATGTAATTTTATATTATTAGGTGAACTAGCAAGTGCCTACTGTAAGCATCCTTATTATTCAGAAATAGAAAATACCCCTTATTATTTTACCGAGCAGCTTGGGGCTATATGGCGTGAGAGTATACATACACGACTTAAAAAAGGAGAAAGAGCTATAACTATGGCAGCTCTAACATATGTTGATAGTAATGGACAAAGTATTATTGGTGAGATGATAAGTGAGTCAGGTCTTAGTATAGATACTTGGCTGGAGATGTTTTTTGAAAATACTATTCCAGCGTTACTGCATTTCTTATATAAGTATGGCATGGTGTTTTCTCCACATGGAGAGAATAGTATTTTGATTATTAAAGATAATATGCCTGTTGGTTTAGCTATGAAAGATTTTGTTGATGACATAAATATTTGCCAAGACCCTGTTAAAGAGCTAGCTACTTTACCAGATGAAGTCAAAAAAGCTATCCCACGCGTTGATGATGATTATTTACTTCAATTTATTCAAACAGGTCTTTTCGTTGTACATTATAGATATATCTCATCAATATTAGCAGAGAAATTTCTTTACCCAGAAGCTCACTTTTATGAAAAACTACACAAGTGTATAAAGCATTACCAATTACATAATCCTGAATTAAATTCTCGGTTTGACAGATTTGATTTATATAAAGAAAGCTTTAGTAAATTATGTCTTAATAGGTTGAGAATATTTGAAGTAGGTTATAGTGATTATTCTGCTAGACCTAAAGTTATATCTACAGGTAGATTGGATAATCCTCTTTTTAAAGGCAAGTATTTTGATACCTCTAAAGCTTCGAGCTTTAATCATAAAAGAGTTTCTTTTAGACCCTTTAATTTTAATAGTGATTTGGATGCTGTGCATAAGTGGATGAATAAACCACATGTTGCTAAGTTCTGGAATTTAGACAAATCTAGAGAGAGTTTAAAGAAACATTTTTGTGATATTTTATCTAAACCTAATCAAGATATATTCATTCTAGCCGTGGATGGTAAAGAAATAGCATATGCTGAAATTTATAAAGCAGAAAAAGATAGAATTGCCGCTTATTGCACTATTGAAGAAAATGATTATGGCTGGCATCTTTTAATAGGTCCTGAAGAGTCTATAGGCAAAGGCTATTCAAAATTATTTGTAGAAGCACTTAGTAAATATTGCTTTTCTAAATTAGATGCTAATAGAGTCCTTTTTGAACCAGATATTAGAGTTACGCCTTTTGAGAGGATTGCTCCAAGAATTGGTTATATAAATCAAGGTGAAATAGTTTTACCTGAGAAAAAAGCATATTTATTTACTTGTTCTAAGGAGGCTTTTAGTACAATGGAGGCAAAAGGGGAGTTGTATGATTGATTGTAATATAATTGAGTGGCCCATTGTTAAAATGCATTTTGGTAGTCACTCAAGCTATGAAGATGTTATGGCTTGGCTAAAGCAGTGTGACAAGATTCTTGAAAAGAAGCAAAAATTTATTATTATTAGTACATTTGATGATAATTATCAATTTGGACATGAAGCTAGGATACAGCAGGCAAAATGGTTTAAATCAGTAAAACCTGAGCTAAAAAAATGGTGCCTAAGTATGCTTAGAGTAACTCAAGATCCTATTATTATAAAAAAAATTAGTGCACCAGCTATGGACAAAGGTATGCCTTTTAAATGTATTGCTGTTGATAATATAAACCTGGCTTGGGAAAAAGCTAGTCAAATATTACTTAAAAGAGAGTTTGTGGCATGAAAAGGCAAGGTTTAAACTTAGTTATACTATATTTGGCACAAGCAATTCCTTTGTATTTTTGTACTTTTGGACTGCCTACAATCTTGAGAGCTGAAGGAGTTGCTTTAGAAAAAATAGGCCTTATGAGTTTTCTTTTATTACCTTGGGCTATTAAGTTTTTATGGGCTCCATATGTAGATAGAAATTATTTTTCATCCATAGGTAAAAGAAAGAGTTGGTTTTTATGCTTACAGTTTTTGACAATTATATTGTTCTTTGTGTTTTCTACTTATAGTCCAAAACAATATTCTGATTATATATTTATTTTAGCATTTTTTTTGTCAGCTATTGCTGCAACCCAGGACATAGCTATAGATGGGTTTTCTATTGAGCAAATTAAAGAATCAAATTTTCAGTGGTGTAATTTCGCTAGAATCATTGGAACTACACTTGGTAGCATGCTAGGTGGGGCTGCCCTGATAGCATTATATAAAATTATAGGGTGGTATCAAATCACTTTAACTCTCATGGGGGTAAGCTTTTTTATTGCTATTTATATGCTGTTTATCAAAGAAAAATCAAATGATAAGCAGTCTTATCAAGAGAGACCTTCACTTAAGTCTTTTTTCCGACGGAGAGAAACAATACTGTTACTATTGATTTGCTTAAGCTATAGGGCTTGTGAAGGTTTAGTAATGGGCATGCAGTCTGCTTTCTTAGTGGATTCGCACATTTCTCTCACGACTATTGGAGTAGTAATGGGTGTAGGCAGTGCTATTATTGGGATTTTTGGAGCCGCGATTATTAGCTACATGTTTAATTTTTTTAAGGAAATAGCTCTATTATCACTTTTAGCTACAATACGTGCATTTTGTTACTTTTCTCTTGGCTTTATAGCATTTTATGGTATTAGTGACCCTATAGTTATATTTGGTGTAGTCTTATTAAATATGGCTTCACGTTTGATGGAAATGGTGATTCTATATACTATATTCATGAAGTTTAGTTCTAAATCACAAGCAGGTACTGATTTTACAGTTTTAATTTGTGCCGAATTATTAATATACATACTAGGCATGTCTGTAAGTGGCTTTTTAGCAGCAAATATAGGGTATGCAGCTTTGTTTATATTGGGAGGGACTCTTTCTATTCCTGGCTTTTTAGCAGCGTATTATTTCTTGAGAGTTTTGAACAAGCAAACTTCATATAGAGCCAAATCTAATCAGTAAAAAATTCACTTGATAGTGAAAAATAACTGTTATAAATAAAAGACTTAATGAGTTAATCCATGGAAATAGTCAAAGACTAGTTCAAGAAGAATTAGTTTGATTAGTTTGTTTGGAGTAGGATATTCGGAGGTATTATAGGCTTGGCTGTAGGTTTTATTTGCTAGGAATTTTTACTTTTAAGCCTTCAAGTGGCCCTGTTGTAGTGAACTTTTTAGCTATATCTTTTTGAGTTTTAAGATTTTTAATAAGCCAAGGTTTTAACTCTTTAAATATATGAAGCAACGCCTTATTAGTTAGCTTAGCATAAATATCAGCATCAACGTTATTGCCTTCTAAAGGCTGTTGGTATTTTATTGTTTTAATTACTGTTTTTCCTGTTTTTTCATTTTTAAGATAGAAAGATATATAGAAATAGAACATTTTGTTATCTAAATCTATAATTGGTCCATATGGAGTAGTACCTGAAAGAGTAAAGTTTTGGCGAATATTTATATCCTGAAATGCTAAGCCACTAACAATATTATGATCTAAAAGATATTCAAAAGTTGCTACTGTAAGCATTTTTGATACAGGAATAGCCCAAACACTATCTTTAAAATCATTAATACGATTATTTTTAACATAAAACATTTGGGTAGCCTTTGAAGCTTGAGTTTGAATATTATATACAAGCAAAGTAGTATCTATAACTGCATTTTGAGTATCTGGAATCTTCGCTTTTTCTATTTTTTTACTACTATATATTATATATTCTTTTTCACCGGGAACCTTAATAGGGTTTCCAACAAGTGAGAAAGCAAATACTTGTATTGGTAAAATTATAGTTAGTATTATTAAGATCTTTTTTTTCATAATCATTTCCTCTTAGTGCTCTACGCCTCTTACAACGATTGATGGATCATACTGAAGCATTCTAATTACATCATTTAATCTTGTAATAGTTTCTTGGCTTTCTGTCATAGTTTCATTAAAGTTTAAAAGAGTTTTATTGAAATATATGGAAGAATTACTCAAGTTATAAAGTAAGATATTTACACTATCAGTAAACTCGTTGAATTGTTGAAGGTTTCCTGGGGACATCATCTTGTTGAATTTTGCAGATATTTCTTCAAGTGAAGAGGCAATACCTCCAACTTTTTTAAGAATGCTATCAAATTGAGATGGTTTAGACTGTATTATAGGTATTTCTTTAGCCTTTTTATCTATAAGATCTAAATTAACATCTTTTTTACTAATGCGTAATGAAAGTTCAACCATAGACTGTCCAGTAATCCCTATAGTCTTTAATGTTGCAACAGTTTGTTTGTAAATAGGTATTTGATCGTTTACCTCCATAAAAACACTAACAAGCTTTGGATTTTTTTTGTTGATAGCAATTTTGGAAACCTTACCAATATTAAAGCCTTTATAGGATACATCTGAACCAACATTTAGCCCAGAAATACTATTAAAATTAGTTACATAGGTCGAAGTTTCTTGGTTTCTAAAGCCACCAGATAAAAAGAAGGCTATAAATATCATCACAAAGAGCATGAAGATCACAAATAGTCCTGCCACTAGATTCTTGATATTGTTTTCATTCATTTACTTAATCTCCTCACTTTTAGATTCTCCATGTGAACTAAAGAACTTTTTGATACTATCAAATTGCGTCTGTTTTGAAACAAATTCTACCGAGTCATGTATCATAATTTTTTTTTCATCCATATATATAATATCATCAACTATATTCCAAATTGTACTTAAGTCATGTGTAATCATTACAACAGACATCCCTAGTTCTTCTTTTAAATACTTAATAAGCTCATCCATTGCTCGAGCAGAGTAGGGATCAAGACCAGCATTAGGTTCATCTAAAAAAACAACCTTAGGGTCAAGCACAATTGTTCTAGCTAAGGCTACTCTTTTTAACATACCTCCACTTATTTCAGATGGGTATTTGTCGAAAGCATCTTCATGTAAGCCCACCATTTTGAGTTTGATAATGGCTATATCTGTCAAAATATCTTCAGGTAGCTTTGTATGTTGCTTTAATGGAAATATTACGTTTTGCAAATTTGTAAGTGAAGAGAAAAGGGCGCAGTGTTGAAACATCATACTCATATTTGTTGAGATTTTTTTGCGTTTAATAGGGTTTGATACAAGTTTAGATATTTCTTGCCCTTGTAAGTATATCTTTCCTGAATGAATCGGTTGTAACATAAGTATTTCACGCATCAAAGTGGTTTTACCACAGCCACTGGCCCCTATTATGCAACTTATTTTTTCAGGAGGGATGTCAAGGTTTAAATCCTTATGAATCCATTCTTTGCCAAATTTAGTGCTTAGGTCACGAACTTCAATTAAATTTTCAGCCATATTTATCTCCTAAGCAACGCCATTTAAGCCAACAGCAAAAATAGCATCAACAACGATTATTAAAAATATTGAATAAACGACACTTTCTGTAGTCGCTTTACCAACACTTTGCGAGTCTCTTTTTACAGATATACCTTTAAGACATCCCATTCCAGCAATTACTAAAGCAAAGAATGGAGTTTTTAATATACCAATATAAAAATGACTAACATTTACATGACTAAATAGTCTCTCAATAAATTGTAACGGTGTGATTCCAGCAACTGCATAAGTAATAATTAACCCACCAATAACATTTGCGATCATTGCTACAGTAGCTAAAATTGGAAGGCTTATCATTAGAGCGGTAATCCTTGGAAGGATAAGTCTTTGTATAGGATCTTCACCAATAGTTTGAAGGGCATCAATTTCTTCATTAACCTTCATAATACCTATTTCTGAGGTAAAGGCTGATCCGCTTCTACCAGCTATAATAATTGCTGTAAATAGAGGAGCAAATTCTCTAAAAGATGATATTCCTAGCATATCAACAACAAATATTTGTGTCCCATATTGCATCATCATGTTTAGTGGAAGGTAAGTTAGAACTAACCCAATAATTAACGATAGTAATATAACAATTCCTAAAGCTTTAATTGTAGAGTCATATGTAATACTTAATACTATTGAGAAAAAAGATTTATATGGTCTTATTAAGAAATTTATATAACCTAGTATAATAGCACCTAAAAATGCTATGGCAGATCTAACCTCACCAAACATGTCGTTTGTATTTTTACCTAAAACATAAATACTGTTAAACATTGTATTAGGTTTTTTTTGAAACTCTTCGTCTACCTTAGTAGGGTAGTTGATACCTGTTAATTCTATAAGTTTAAAATTTTTATCAGAGCAGCTTAAAAGTTGATCTTGACTTAAATTAAAGAATCTTAGGTATTTAATGATTATATAGGATCCTGCAGTATCGAGCTCTTTAACATCTCCGATATCAATAGATGATATATTTAACGATGGTGATGATAACTTTTTATCAAGGATTTTAGTGTTAATATTCTTGAGAGTAAGTGACCCCTCAAAATATAGAGTATTATCCGATATTTTTATATTCATTTGAAAGCTTGTTACAAAGTTATCTTCCTTACTAATCATATTACTAGAAAAATACTACAATACCAAGCTGTCTAATAATATTTTTAACATTGCAGTAATTTATCATACTGATCAAGTTTATTATACTTAATGACAGATTTCAGTCTTGTTTGATATTCTCCTTCATTAAGTTCAGAATATTCATCAAGAGTATTTAAAAGATCATCAATAGATAGCTGTTTCTGGTTAACTTTATCACGAGCAATTCGAAATGCTTCAAATTTTGAACCAGTATTTAATCTATGGTAATACCCTAAAATACTATCATCTGCAGATTTAAACACCTCTAAATATACATCTGCACGATTAGCTTTAACACCACATCCTTTTTTAAAGCAATGAAGTCCAAAATAGTTATTATAATCTCTAGCAAATCTAGATGTACCCCAACCACTTTCTAAAATAGCTTGAGCAAGAAGAAAGCTAGTTGGTGTCGTACCTAACTTTATATCTAAATATTGTAACTGCTTAGAAATAGAGTTAGATCGACTGATTTTATAGTAGTCAATATATAAGTCTAGCTTTTGTTGTTGATTCTCATTTAAGGTTTTATTTTTTTTATATGAAAGCGTTAATTTATTTACTTGTTTTTTTTCACCACATATTTCATTATTTGCAATTCTTATCGCATCAAGCATATATGTTATGAAAGCTTCTTTTTTTTCATTCACATTTTTGAAACCATTAAAATCTGGCTTTGTTTCATTATAGCTTGCTTTAGTAGCTAAATGATATTTGTCATTAACATTAATATTAGGCTCAGTAGATAAGATAAATGCACTTATCAAGATTATTATAAAGTACATGTATTTAGCTTTCATCAAACTCATCAAATTCTTCATATTCAAAATCCATATCATCTTCTTCTTGAATGCAATCAGCTAGTTTGACACTTAACTCATACATATCATCAGGTAAGTCACTTTTAAAACTCACTTCTTCACCAGTTTTAGGATGTATAAAAGCTAGACTATATGCATGTAGAGCTTGTCTTGGAAACTGTTCAATACCTAACTCATCTAATTTAGCTGATGGCTTGTTGTATGTTTGATCACCAATAAGAGGGTGCTTGATATGCTTCATATGTACACGAATTTGGTGAGTTCTTCCTGTTTCAAGCTGACATTCTATAAGAGTAAAGCCATCATAAATCTCATAAGGAGTATAGTTTGTAATAGCTTCTTTGCCTTTATAGTTAACAGCCATTTTTATGCGATTATTAGGATCACGGCCTATAGGCTCATCAACGGTACCATCTTCATAGATTTCACCATCGACAATAGCTATATATTTACGCGATACTTTCCTTTCAGAAAGTTGATTTACTAAGCTATGGTATGCAAGGCTCGTCTTAGCAGCTACCATAAGCCCTGTAGTATCTTTATCTAATCTGTGAACGATACCTGCTCTAGGTAGGTTCTTTTGAGTATCATACATGCCAAGAAGTGCATTTGAGATAGTTCCAGTCATATTCCCTGCACCAGGGTGGACAACCATGCCTGCAGGTTTATCTATCACGATAATGTCATCATCTTCGAAAACAATATCTAATTTGATATCTTCAGCTATCCATTCATTTGTTGGTAAAATTTCAATATTTACATCAATTTCTTCATCACCTAAAACTGTATATTTGGTTTTGCTAGTAGATCCGTTTACTTTAATTGATCCATCTTTTATCCATTTTTGAATTTGAGAGCGAGAAAATTCGTCAAAAAGCTCATTTATAGCAACATCTAACCTTTTACCTGCATGCTCAGGAGTTAGAAGAATACTTTGCTGAAACTCATTTGATAGTGTATTATTATTTGCCATATTTAGTAGGTAATCTACGCGATAATTTTTTCTAATATAGATTATATAAAAAAAATCAGAGGATAGTTAATTAAATGACTAGATTTTTATCATTAATAGCAGTTGTATCGCTTGTTTTGGTGCTAGTTGGCTGCGGACCTAAAAAAGATAGTGAGTTACCACAAGTCTATACAGGTTATACAGCTGATTTCATTTATGCAAAAGCGCATCAACAAATGCAAAACCATGAATACTTCGATGCTATTCGTTCTTATAAGTCTTTAGCGGCACAATACCCTTTTACACCATTAGCAGAAAAGGGTATGGTTGATTTAGTATATGTTTATTATATGGATGATGAAACTCCTATGGGGTTAGCGTTAGCTCAACAGTTTATTAAGATGTATCCATATAGTAAGTATAAAGGTTATATTTACTATATGATTGGAGTAATTGGATTTGAAGATGGTAGAGGACTGCTGCAAACATATGTTCCTTATGATATGACTCATCATGATCCAACAGGATACTCTGATGCATATGTAAACTTTGAAAGAGCAATTGCTTTAGATCCTAAAGGTTCATTTGTTCCAGATGCTAAGCGAAGAATGGTTTTCATAAATAATACAATTGCAAAACATTATTATGAGGTAGCGTATTTTTATTTTAAGAGAGGAGCATTTAATGCTGCTATAGATAGAGCTGCTCAAGTTGTTCAAGACTACCCACAGAGTGAGTCTACTCAAGATGCTTTAGTTTTAAAAATTAGAGCGTATAAAGAATTAGGTATAAATGGTCCTGCAGAAGCAAATATTAAAGTACTTAAGAAAAACTTCCCTAATAACAAATATCTTAGAACAATGAGAGCAGATGGTACTGTTCCTAGTATGTTTGAAAGATTGTTTGGTTGGTTATAGTTACAAACCTTGTAACTATCAAATTAAATTTATGTATCTTATACAATCACTCTTTAAAAATTTCATATAAAAGTCTATAGTATACAAATGATAATAGTTTTATAAATAAAACAATGAAAAAAGTACTAATCCCAGCCTTGCTAGTTAGTTTACTTACTAGTAGTTCAGCTTTTGCAATGGCTAATAGTAATGTAGCAGGTCCATCAATAGAGGGCTATAAGACTAAACTTATGAATACAGATCAAGAACTGATAAAAATGATTGCTCAGCGAAAAGGTATTCGTAAAAAAATGTTAAAGTTTGAGAAAAAAAACAATTTACCTACATATGATCCATTTGAAGATAAGTCGTTTGAGAAAACAAGACTTGCTTTTGCTGTTCAGTATGATGTATCTCCAGCTTTAGTAAATGAAATTTTTAATACTCTAAACACGACAGATTTACAAACAGCAGAACAAAGTTTTTAAAAAAATAGACAAGGATTACTAATGAACAGTATTTATGATTTTAAACTCACAACTAATGATGGTAAAGAGTTTAACTTACCTAAAAATAAAGTCCTTTTAATCGTGAATGTAGCAAGTAAATGTGGCTTTACTAAACAATATAGAGGCTTACAACATCTTCACGAAATTTATCCTGATTTAGAAATAGTTGCATTTCCGTGCAATTCTTTTGGTGGACAAGAGCCAGCAGTAGATGGAGAGATAAAGAATTTCTGTGAAACAGAGTTTGGAATTACATTCCCTATAATGAAAAAAACTAAAGTTAATGGTAAAGATGCTGAGCCATTATTTGATTACTTAAAAGAGCATGCAAAAGGCATACTTGGCACAGAAAGAATCAAATGGAACTTTACAAAGTTTCTTGTTTGTAAAGATGGTAAGACAGTTCAAAGATATGCTCCTAAAACTATACCGGAAGAACTTATACCTGATATAGACAATTTCTTAAAAGATTAGTTGATATCTACAAGACTTTAAAAGATACTCATCTGCACAGGTATTACTATACAGGTATTGCGAGTTCTATTTTAAACTACTTAGTTAGAATAATTTTTTCAACTCTTCTAGGGTTGCTGGTTTACTGAAGTAGTATCCTTGGTATTTGTCACACTCTATTGAATTTAAATATTCAAACTGATAAAGCTCTTCAACACCCTCAGCAACACAGTTCATGTTTAAAGACTTTGCTAAAGTAATCATAGATTTGATTATAGTTTTATTTGAAGAGTCTTCGATTTTATCAACAAAAGTTTTATCAATTTTTAGGTAACTAATTGGTAACTTAGCTAAGTAGTTAAGAGAAGAGTAGCCAGTACCAAAATCATCTAGAGAAAAACATACTCCTAACTCATGTAGTTTGGCCATATTTTTAAGAGCTTGTTCAATATTATTCATAAGATGAGTTTCTGTTATTTCAAAAACTAAGCTGCTAGTATCAATTTTATATTTATTTAAAATATTACTAGTTGTAGATATGATGTTTTTGTCAGCTAATTGTATTCCAGAGAAGTTGATCGAAAGGGTGATAGTTTTTTGAATTTTTTCAGGTAAAGTAAGGAAGTCTTGTATCGACTTTTCTAAAACCCAATTACCTATATCAACTATTCTTCTAGTTTTTTCTGCAATAGGGATAAATTCATCTGGTCGAGGATCGTTTAGTTCAGGACAATCCCAACGAATGAGAGCTTCTAAACCTATTATTTTCTGATCTTGATTGTATTGTGGTTGATAGACTAGTTTAAAGTTATTTTCACTAACAGATTTTCTAAGAGCATACTCAATATTATTTTGACGTTGCATTTTTTTATCAAGATCATCTTGGAAAAACACAAAATTATTTTTACCTTTTTCTTTTGCTCGATACATTGCAGTATCAGCATACTGAAGTAGATTATCAATAGTGTTAGCGGTATCAGGGTAGATTGATATACCTAAACTAAATGATTGATATATTTCATGATTTTTTATTCGAAAAGGATTATTAACTAGTTCAATACAACGATTAGCTGTTTGTCTTACTTCTTCAATAGAGTTAGCTTGTGATATAGCGATTGCAAATTCATCTCCACCGATTCTACCTATCATATCTTCTTCACGGAGAATCCTCTTTAGCCTAAACACAACTTTTTCAAGTAAAATGTCGCCAAATGCATGACCAAAAGTATCATTAACTTGTTTAAACCCATCTAGATCTAAAAAGAATAAAGCTAAAGGTGTTTTATATCTTTTTGCGCGCGAGATTAACCCTTGAAGTTGGGATAAGAAATATTCGCGGTTAGAAACTCCTGTAATAGAATCAAATTTAGCCATTCTATCTAGTTTTATTTCAGCTTGTTTAATAGGAGTTATATCTATACATATACCTGTTAAACGATTGGGATGATACTCATTACCAGCATAGAACTCTCCAATTATACGAGTATACTGTATATCGTTGGTATCAGTATTTATCCGGCATTCTATAGAGAAAGGTTTTTTGGTTGCAATGGAGTTATCTAAAGCAGAATTGAACATTTGTCTATCATCAAAAGCAATACAATCTATAAATGAATCATAATTTTTTTTGAAGTCTTTTTTAGATATAGGCATTAAACTAAACATGCCATCATTCCATTCTAGTTTGTCACTATCACAAAACCAATTCCATATACCAATTCCAGCATTCTTAGCAGCTAATTGTAAGAGATCTTGGTTATCACGTATCATTTGCTCAGATTTGCGTAATTCAGTAATTTCGATAAAATTTAAAATACAGCCTTGTAAATTTTTCTGTATATCTAAATAAGGTGTGACTCTAAGAAGATAGACTCTACCATCATTAGTAAATATCTCTTTTAGAGGTGTATTTTTTTTAAGAACAGATGTTTTTATGAAATTTTTATATTTAGATAAGTCTAAATTTCCCTCTAAAGAGAAGAATGATTTAGTAATACTAGAAGAGTTTAATTTAAACAACTTTTTTGCTTTTGATGAGAATCTTTTTATAGCAAAATCTTTATCTAAGAAAATTACAGTATCATCAGATGAATCAAGAAGCTGTCTAATATCACTGTTTATTTCAGTTAGTTTTTTAATTTGAATCTCATTATCTTCATTTAACGAAACTAGTTTTTGGTTCGTATGCTCAAGTTCAACTTTAGATTCTTCAACTTTTTCAAATAAACTTTCTCTTTCGGTAACATCACGAGAGATACCGAGTATAAAAGGAGTATTGTATTTACCATAGAAACGAATTTTAGTAGTATTGAAAGTCACTTTTTTGCCGTTTGGCATTCTAACAGTTTCAATAACTTTGGATATACCATTATCAAAAGCACTTTTATCATTTGCTAAAAATAATTTTGCTTCCTTTTTATTATACTTCTCAACTGTTGTTGAACCTATCACACTATCTCGAACATCTTTAGGATAGAGATTAAGAAATGCTGTGTTAGCTTGGATTATTTTATAATCTTTATCCTTAATAAAAATTTTATCTTCACTAGCATTTAGAGTAAGCTCTGCAAAGTTTTTAGCTTCTTGTAAGTTTGATTCTAGCTCTTTAGAATTAGAGATGTCTATATTAGTACCTATAATTCTATAATTTTGACCATTTTCTTTTAAAGCAACACCTCGACAAAGAATCCATATGATTGAATTATTTTTGTGACGAAAACGCAGCTCTACCGAAAAAGATTGTTGCTTTTCATCTGCTAAATAACTATCAATTTCTTGCTTAAATTTAGTGAAATCTTCGTCAAAAGAAAGTTTTTCCCAAGTACTTAAGTGGTTGAGTAAATCATCGTCATCATAACCTAGTAGTGTCTTAAAACTTGAAGATATATAGATATTATCTGTTTTAAGATGCCAATCCCACCAACCATCAGAAACTGAGTTTAAAACTGTATTATAAAGTTGCTCATTTTTCTCATATAGTTTTTTATCTTGATTGAAGTTAGCTTGATTTTGGCGTAAGCTTTTAAGTTCGGATATATCTCGCCAGCTAGATACGCTACTAATGATTTTACCGTCAGCACCCTTTATAGAGTTTACTTTTAGGATTACGGGAAAAGCTATACCTTTAATTGTCTTAAGGTTTAGCTCAAGATTTTCAACAAAACCTGTTTTTTGGAAATGTCTAAAAGCTTCTTTAACCTCATCTAAACTTGTATAATGATAAAGTTCAAATATTGATTTACCTATAATTTCATCATTACTTTTATAACCTAATGTTTCTAATAATGTATTGTTGCACTGCTGTATAATGGCTGTTTCCGGATCGACAGATGCATGCATATCTGGTGAATTATGATATAAAAGTGATACTTTTTTCTCAGATTCTAGAAGCTGTGCTGAGCGCAGTGTTATCTCGCATTCTAATTCTTCTTGGTTTTTGGAAAGAATTTTCTCAGCCTTTCTAATTTTTGTCATATCTAGAATATTACATATAATAGATTGCTTATTATTACTTTCTATATATGGTATAAGAGATATAGACACTGGTATAGTACTACCATCTTTTGCTAAAATATTAATTTCAGCATTGCGAGACATATCTATAGCTTTAGGATTTTTAAGATAATTGTTTTGAAGATTTTTATGGTTTAAACGAATATTTTTTTCTATTAAAACCTCTATTTTTTGATTTAAAAGTTCATTTTTATCATAACCAATTAAGTTGGCAAGAAAATTATTATAGAAAGAAATTCTTCCTTTTGCATTTACGATAATCACTCCTACAATAAGAGATTCAATTGCATTATAAAAGCGAGAATTTAGTCTTTTATAGGCGGTGATATTTGTTATTGTTAAAACAGCACCTTCTATTTTTCCATCTTTATTTTTATACTGAAATATTCTTAGGATATACCAGTTATTATACTTATCCTCAGCTTCAATACTTATTTCTTTTCCATTCTTTATAGTATGTTTAAGCATTTCTATGAGATTATTAATTTTCAAACTATGGCTAAAATCACTTATATTTCTACCAATATCATGATCAAAAATATTTATAATTTGGTTAATTGCAGATGTAATAAGACGGATATTTAAGTCACAATCAATGATTAAAGTTCCAATCTGAGATGTTTTGAGTATATTATCAATATCTGTTTTAGCACGATTTAGTTCTATAATCTTTTCTTGATATTCAGCATTTACGGTATAAAGCTCTTCATTTACTGAGTGTAGTTCTTCATTTGTCGATTGTAATTCTTCGTTAGTGTATCGTAACTCTTTATCATTATCACTGAAAGATGTTTTTAAGTTGTTAGTATCTCTTTTGTCTAACAATGCTGTATTTTCGTCTATTTTTACTGATGATAGGTTATGCGTATTCTCTGGTAAAGGATCGCTGAGTTCGGAATCAAAATCTAGCTCTTTTTCTTTATTTTGATCAGAATCAAAGTCTATCTTACTATAAATTTTCCATTTATTATCAAAAGCTTTGATTTGTTGATTCTTCGTCATTGATTCACTAGAGCCTAAAAATAAGAAACCATTAACATTAGTCGCAAATATTATTTTTTGAACAATATTTGCTTGCATTAATGGTTTGATGTAAATTAAGAAGTTCCGACAGGTGACAAGATCCATTTGATTGAATGGAATATCGGAAATTAAGTTATGCTGAGCAAAGATAATATTAACACGTAATTTTTGAATTACTTTATAGTTATTTTTAGAGAAATTTTTGAAGTATTTGTTTATTAAATATGAATTTAAATTCTTAAGGCTTTTAGATTCATAGATTCCATTACTAGCAGTAGTAATAGATGATTTATTAACATCTGTTGCAAATATCTTTATCGGGATATTTAATTTATGCTGCTCAAAGTATTCTAAAAATAAAATAGCTATAGAATATGCTTCTTCACCTGTTGAGCAAGCTGAGACCCAAACTCTTATACTTGAGTTATCTTTAATATGTTTAGTGACTATTTTTGGGATTATTTTTGTTCTTATAGTTTCGAAAGCTTCTGCATCGCGCATAAATTCAGTTACGCCTATTAGCAAATCTTTCTCAAGTAACGCAAGTTCCTGAGGGTCTTTTTTTAAAATACCTATGTACTCATCTACCTTCAATACTTTAAGAAATTGCATTCTACGAGTAATTCTACGATTAATCGTAGAACTCTTGTAATTCCTATAATTGTTTTTTGATATGGGATATAAAAGATTATAAATTTCTCGATAGTATTCAGTCATAGCTTGATCATCAAAACTATCAAGCAAAGCGGTATCTTGCCCTAGAGTATAGTTTATAATAGCATTAGCTAGTTTTGGAATCTCTAAAATATAGTTTACTTTTTTTGTATTTATAGCATTAATAGGCATACTATCAAATTCAGCTTCTTCTGGAGACTGAACGAAAACACGCCCGTTATTTTTAGCTACTTCAAGGATACCTTTTGACCCATCACTACCAGTGCCAGATAAAATTATAGCTATAAAATTATAGTTTTTTTGGTTTGCAAGGCTTGTAAGAAACAGATCTATAGGCATCTTTAAATGATTATTATCACTCGGAGTGACAACTAGAGTTTCATCTTTAATAGTAGTTTCAAAGCTTGGCTGATTAAGATAAATTGTATTAGGTCTAATTTGAGTGTTGTGAGTTAACTTTATTATATCCATATCAGTATGGTTAATTAAAAGCTCACTCATTAAACTTTTAAAATCTGGAGAAAGGTGTTGTAAAACTACATATGAATTATTGGTGTTAGAAGGAATATTATCAAAAAAACTCTTTATAGCATTTAGCCCATCAGCAGAAGCACCGATTGCTACAATATAATCTAAGTTATTTTGTTTTTTAATACTATTCATAATTAGTCTCAGATATTTTTTTTGCGATACTTATTGTTTTTACAATCTCATTAATAGGTAATGGCTTGTTAAAATAATACCCTTGAAATAAATTACATCCAATCTTTTTTAAGTATTCAAACTGCTCAAGCGTTTCTACTCCTTCTGCTATACACACTTTATTTAAGTTTTGAGAGAGTTGGACAATTGATTTTACAATGGCTTTATTTTTAGTGACATCTAACTTTTGCACAAAACTTTTATCTATCTTAAGATAGTTGATAGGTAAATTAGCAAGGTAAGTAAGAGAAGAGTAGCCTGTACCAAAATCATCTAGAGCAAAGTTTGTTCCAGTTTTATTAATTTCATTAAGAATTGCTCTTGCTCTATATATATCTTCAAGAAGATGAGTTTCTGTAATTTCTAGATTCACGAGTTTATTATTAATATTGTTTTGCTTAAATAAATCAAGAATATCTTTTGTGAACTTCTCTTTAAAAAGTTGTACGCTAGAAATATTTACTGATAGTTTAAAATCGATCTTTGAATTTATTGATTTTTCGATGTGTTTTATATCTTTTATAACTTGCTGAAGCACCCACCAGCCTATACTGACAATTTTATGTGATTTCTCAGCAATAGGTATAAACTCATCTGGAGTGACAGCTCCTAGTAACTCAGAATCCCATCGTAATAATGCCTCAACCCCATAAAAACTAGCATTACTGTCATACTGTGGCTGATAAACTACAGTGAACTCCTCTTTTTCAAGAGCCAGTTTTAATGCATTTTCTATTTCTCCAGAACGCAGTCGCTTAATGCTGTGTTCAGGGCGGTAGAACGAGTATGTGTTTTTCCCTTTTTCTTTTGAGTTATACATGGCAGTATCGGCAAATTTTAGAAGCTCATTAGCATCTAGAGATGATTGGGGGAATGTTGATATTCCTATACTAATTGATTGAGCAATTATTTCATTATTGATACTATATGGTTCAATCACAGTTTTTATACATTTATCAGCTAATTGTGCAATTTCATTTTCGTGGTGACAGTCTGTAATAATTGCCGCAAACTCATCTCCACCAACTCGTGCTAAAATAGCTTTGTCATTAAGAATCTTAGATATTTTATTAGATACCTCTACTAATAATTTGTCTCCAACAATATGCCCATAAATATCATTTATTTGCTTAAAATTATCCAAATCTATAAAGAGTATCGCTAAAAAGCTTGAGTTGTCACTAGCTAGTTTAAGAGCTATATCTAATTCTGTAATAAAACGAGTTCGATTTGAGACGCCTGTTAGAGTATCTTTATATGCAATTTCTTTTAATTGATTTTCAGCTTCTTTTTGAGCAGTTATATCGAAAGACATTCCCGCAATTGAATCAGATAACCCATCTTTAGACTCATCATACTGGCCTATACCATGTATATATGCTAATTCACCATTTTGTTTTATTACTCTATAAACTACATTAAAAGGTATTTTTTTTTCTATAGTATCTTTAACTGCTTTATGTACCTTTTCTTGATCATCTTTAACCATTCTAGTTACAACATAATTATAAGTAGGAATAAATGCTTTTTTATCCAAACCAAAAAGATCAAACATTCCATCATTCCAATGTACACAATTATCGGCAAGATACCATACCCAAATTCCAATTCGAGCATGTTTTGTTGCAACATCAATTAATGTCTCATTTTCTTTAATAATGTGTTTTGAAATCTCTAAATCATTGACGTCTATAATATTTATTGAAAGACTAGTAATTTGTTTATCATCATTTATGTATGGTCTGATTTTTACTTGATAATAGCGTAAATCTTTTGCAAAGACTATCTTTTCGAAGATCTTCCCTTTTTTTAAAGTGCTTTTAAAAATAGTTTTAATATTTGAAATATTTAAGAAATCGATGTATTCAAAAATAGATTTTGTAATATCTAAATGCATGTTTAATGTCTGCTCAGCTTTTTTACTATATTGTGTGATTTCATAATTAGTATCAACAAAAATAAGATTACTCTCAGAAGCATTTAAAAGATTATTTATATTTGTGTTTTTAGCTTTTAGCTTATCTATAAGTATTTTTTGGTCTGTTATGTCTTTTGCTATACACAATAAAAGGGCGCCATTAATTCGATCATTAAATTTTATTTTTAGAATTTCAAAAACTACATTCTTATTATCATGACTAACAGTAAAAGTTTCTTGAAATATCCCGTTTGCAAAAGCTTTTGAGTCACTATATTTAGATAACGATTTATTATAAGTATCTTCAGAAATAAATTTACTAAAAGATTTATTTTTCTTATGAAATATTTCAAAAGATTTATTTGATTTTATAATATTACCTTTTGAATCTTTTACATATATTAAGTCAGGTGTATTATCTAGAATTAGACCTAAGAGGTCATTTGTGTTTTGAAGATTTAACTCAGAGTTTTTAAGTTGTGTTAGATTATTATGAGCACCAAGCATCCTAATAGCTTTCCCATATTCATCACGAATAGCTACACCTCGACATCGAACCCATATTGTAGAACCATTTTTATGCATATATCTTACAACCTGATCGTACGGATGGTTAGGATTTTTAAGATGTTTTTCAAAATTTGATACAGCAGTTTCTAGATCTTCAGGGAAGATAATATCTTGCCACTCACTAACTAAATGTTTTTTATTCTTAGGATCGTAACCAAGAAGTTTCCAAAATTGAGAATCGATCCATTCATTTTCAGGGTTCTCAAGATCCCAGTACCACAATCCATCTAAGCTACTAATTCGAAAGAACTCAAAGATTTGAGAGTCTTTTTTAATTAATTCTTCTAGCTCTTTTTTGAGGTAATGAGTCACTATCATTTACATTTATTGAATATATTATATTTTAATTATATTGAAAACTCTAACCTTACACAATGAATCATTAGTTCTAAAAGAAAATTATTGGGTAGTTTTTAGATCAAAACAAGGTTAACTAAAATAGATATGATAAAATCATAGTAATTAAAAACTAATCAGTCTAAAACTTGATGAGTAGATTTGTTCAAAATATAATGTATATTGCTATTTTTTTACTAATATTTGGTGGAAGTGTTTTTTATTTTACTCATAGTAGTACATATAATGTAAAAGGTGTGTATCTACCAAAATATAGTGTAACACCTCCCGCAACTAGTCCTAATGAAGTTAGGGTATATAATTTACATTATAAAAGTGAAAGTGATGATTCTATCGGAACAATAAGAACATCTATTCATGTAGAAAGTAAAAAAGAATTTAATAAGTTGTGTGAAGCAAATATAGCCAAGGCTGTAGATATTGCTGCTAAAAATGGAGTTCATGAAGTAAAGTTTGTATGTATATACCCAGAAGGTGAGCTTAACCAACTAAGCAGTGTTTCGTTGTTAGCATATGCTTTTAGAGATTAGAACATATGAAAAAACTTAAACAAAATTTGTTATATATTTCTATTTTAGCTGTAATATTTATTGTATGTTTTTGGATTTTTATGCCAGAACTAGATAAAGATCCAAAGGGTGTTTTTCTACCAAATATAGGTTATACAGAATCGACACCTATACCAAATAATGCCGTTAAAAATGAAAAACTAAAAGCTACAGATAATATAAGTGATAATATTGGTAAAATAGTAGTCATAGTACACCAAACAACAACTAGTGCTTCACAGCAACAGTTATGTTTAAATAACCTAGAAAAAGCTGTTTCATTAGCTAGTGAAAAAGGTGTTGCTGAAATTAGATACACATGCTCAGATATTGATGATAAGAGTAATGTTAGATTAATAGCTTATGCTTTTAGAGGTAATAAATAAATGAAAAAACTAAATGTAATCTTTGCAGGCACCCCTGATATATCTGCACAAGTATTAAAAGATTTATACACAAGTGAGCATAATATTCAAGCAGTACTTACTCAACCAGATAGAGCAAAAGGGCGTGGAAAAAAGGTTCAGTACTCTCCAGTAAAGGAGATAGCTTTAGAAAATGATACTTTAGTACTACAACCACAATCTTTTAAAAAAGAGCCTGAAAGCTTAGAAGTTTTAAAGGAATTAAAGCCTGATGTTATTGTTGTTATTGCTTATGGAATAATTGTACCTCAAGAATTCTTAGATATACCAAAATATGGTTGTTTGAATATACATGTGTCACTACTACCAAAATGGCGTGGTGCAGCACCAATCCAACGAGCTATAGAGGCTGGCGATACTACTACTGGTATTACAATAATACAGATGGATAAAGGCTTAGATACAGGTGATATACTAAATACGTTTGAAGTAGATATTAGCTCTTGTGATACCTCTGAAATGCTTCATGATAAGTTTGCTAAGCTTGCAATAAGCCCCTTACTAGAAACTTTACAAAACATTGACTCAATTGAAGCTAAACCTCAAAAAGGTATACCAAGTTATGCTCATAAGATAACGAAAGAAGAAGGCTTAATTGATTTTGAAAAATCTGCTTGGCAAATTAGTTGTCATATAAGAGCTTTTACACCATGGCCATCAGCATTCTTTAAGCTAGATAACGATACTATAAAAGTAGGGCAATTTGAGATACTTGAAAGTGTAAATAATCAAGCTGGTGAAGTCGTAAATATCACAAAAGAAGGGTTTGATATTGCTACAGAAGATAATGCAGTTCGCTTTAAGCAATTACAATTTCCAAATAAGAAAATGCTCAATATAGCAGATATTCTAAACGGTAATGATTTAAGCAAGTACATAGGATATAAAATAGGATAGATATGAAAGTTGGTTTTATTGTTGATGATTTAAATACATTTAATATCACAAAAGATAGTACGTACATGATGATGTGTGCAGCAGAGGATAAAGGCTGGGAAATCTATGTTTTTTATTTAAATGAGCTATGTATCTTAAATGGCGACCCTAAGGGCAACCCATTTAATATAAGAATCAAAAAAGATAAAACCCCTTGGTATGATGTAACTGCTAGTAAGAACAATATCTCATTAACAAGTTTAGATTGTATCTTTATGCGTAAAGACCCACCATTTGATATGGAATATGTATATGTGACTTATATGTTGGATTTAGCAAAAAAAGCAGGTGTACTGGTAGTAAATAATCCTCAGGCTCTTAGAGATTTTAATGAAAAGGTTGCTATATCATACTATCCAAAACATGCTCCAAACACACTTATTACGCGTAGCTATGCTGAAATCAATAAGTTTTATGCTAAATATAAAGATATTATTGTAAAGCCACTTGATGGCATGGGTGGTAGCTCCATTTTTAGAATAAAAGATGGTGATAAAAATAAAGCCGTAATTCTAGAGACTCTTACAAAACATCAAACTAGCTATATAATGGTACAAGACTATCAAGAGGCTATATCTCAAGGAGATAAGAGGGTTCTTATAGTAAATGGTGAGCCTATAAAGCATGTGGTTGCACGTATTCCAAGTGATAGTGATAATCGTGGTAATTTAGCTGCAGGAGCTACTTCAGAAGTGCGAGCTATTACAGATGCAGAATACAAGATGGCAAAAAAAATAGCTAAAAAACTAAAAAAACAGGGTGTAATGCTAGCAGGTATTGATGTAATTGGCGATAAGCTAACTGAGATAAACATCACAAGTCCAACTTGTATGCGTGAGATATATAAAGCTACAAAAATCAATATTGCAAGTTTGCTAATGCAAGCGGCTGAAGAAAAAATACAAAAAATGAAACAGGAGCAGTTAGATGTCGACTAACACTAATTCAGAAAAACTATTTATAAATGCAAAACAATATACTCCAGGCGGTGTGAACTCGCCAGTTAGAGCATTTAAAAGTGTAGGGCAAGATTTCCCAAGATTTATTAAATCAGCAAAAGGTGCATATCTTTATGATGTTGATTGGAATAAATATATCGACTATATAGGTTCATGGGGGCCAATGATACTTGGTCATGGTGATGAAGATGTGGTAGATGCTATTAAAAATCAACTTGATGAAGGCTTAAGCTACGGTGCACCATGTACATTAGAGATTGATTTAGCTAAGAAAATTACTGAGCTTATGCCAAATATTGAGCAAGTAAGATTTGTAAACTCAGGTACAGAAGCAACAATGAGTGCTATCCGTGTAGCCAGAGCATTTACCAAAAGAAATAAAATTATTAAGTTTGAAGGGTGCTACCATGGTCATGCAGATGAATTTTTAGTTGCAGCTGGGTCTGGAGCATTGACTTTAGGTCAGCCTAACTCGCCAGGTGTTCCTGCTGATGTAGTTAAAGATACACTTATTGCAAATTTTAATGATATAGAATCTATTGAGAAATTATTTGCAGAATATGGTGATGATATTGCTTGTATCATTATTGAGCCAATAGCTGGAAATATGAATTTTATTCAACCTAAAGAAGGCTACTTAGAGCAATTACGAGAAATTTGTGATAAATACAAAAGCTTACTAGTTTTTGATGAGGTTATGACTGGTTTTAGAGTTGCATTAGGTGGTGCTCAGGATGTTTATAATGTTAAACCTGATATGACTACTTTGGGTAAAGTGATTGGTGGTGGTATGCCAGTAGGAGCATTCGGCGGTCGTAAAGAGATAATGCAAATGGTTGCTCCAGCTGGTCCTGTATATCAAGCAGGAACTCTATCTGGAAATCCTATTGCGATGGTGTCAGGACTAAAAACTTTGAAAAAAATCTCACAATTTGGCTTTTATAATGAACTTTCAAACAAAGCTAAAAAGTTAGTAGATGGTTTAAATGAAGCTGCAGAATCTACAGATTTTGCTTTCCATGCTAAAAGTTTAGGAGGAATGTTTGGTTTATACTTCTGTAAAGCTAGCGTAGCTGTAGATACTTTTGTAGATTTACAAAAAACTGATTTGAAATTATTTAATAAATTCTTTAGTTATATGCTAGAAAATGGTGTTTATTTAGCACCATCGGCTTATGAAGCTGGTTTTATATCTATCGCTCACAGTGATGAAGATATTAATAAAACTATAGAGCTTGCTAAAGATTTTTTTAAAGATAATAAATAAAAAAAACTAAGAAATACATTATGAATAAAACACTAAAAGATATTTTGATAATCATAGGAGTTATGATTGTCGCCTTCTGTATGTATGGAGTGCCAAGTTTCTACTCACCAGATGAAACTAGATACTCTGAAGTAGCAAGAGAGATGATTGTAAATCATAATTTTATTGTACCTCATATAAATGGTGTTATATTTTTCCATAAACCACCTATAATTTATTGGTTAACTTGTGCTTTTATGAGTGTCTTTGGTGAAAACACTTGGGGAGCTAGGTTAGTAAATCCTGTACTCTTAACTATATGTTTAGTTTTTGCCTATTATGTAATTAGTAAAATTTTAAAATCAAGGGCTCTTGGTTTATATTCAATAGCTGTAGCATCTTCAAGTGTAATGTTACTTTTTATTGGTAGATACTTAAATATGGATTTAGCTATAGCAGTGTTTTTGAATATGACTATTTTAAGCTACTGGATGAGTTTGAAATATGATGATAATTACCTTAAAAGTACATTTTGGTTATTGTTGGCTTTTATATTTTCAGGGTTAGCTGTAATGACAAAGGGGCTTATCGGTATAGTTTTTCCTATGGCTATTGTCGGGTTATATAGTTTATTAATGGGTCAGTATAAAAGATTATTTGATATTAGATTATACATAGGCTTAATAATTGTAGCTGTAATATCTTTACCATGGATTTATGCTGTAGAAGAATATCACCCACATTTTGCATACTATTATATTGTCGTTCAGCAGATATTAAGATTTTCAGTTGATGAACAAAATAGAGATGTAGCAAAATATATATACCTTTTTGCTGCAGTTGCTGCTATTTTTCCATGGACATTTTTCTTACCACAAGTTTTTAAAAACTTTTTTTCAAAAGAAGCATTTAAAGATAGAAAAAACAATCAAGATAAATGGTTTTTATTTGTTTGGTTTATTTTTATATTTATTTTCTTTGGGTTATCTAAATCTTTTTTATTTGGATATTTAGCACCAATGATACTTCCTTTAGCTATTTTAATTGCATTTGAATTAGAAAAGCTTTCAGTTAAGCAGACTTTCTCTAAATGGGATAAAGCATCATTTATATTACCAATTTTTATATTTAGTTTGTTACCTATAGTTACAATAGTTGTGTTATGCATTCCTACTTTTTGGAGTAATATTTTTAAATTTATAATATATCTAGTTCCTGTTGCTTTAGTATCTATAGTTATAGTTTATAAATCAATATATGCCCTAAAAGCTCAGAATATTAAGCAGCTAGTTGGCTGTTTTTGTGTAATGTTATTTGTAATAGCAAATTTTGGTTATGCTTCTGGTGAATATTTTGATTTTAAAGATACAAAGCCAATTATAAGTGATATATCTAAAATAAGAGTTAAGTACCCAAGTCTTAAGCTCTACACAAGTGACAGATTCTATCAGGTAGCTTTTTATACTAAAGAAATTCCGACGATGATAAACGATGAGGGGGAGCTTGATGATGTTAAGAATTTCAAAAATTCTGAAGCGAATGAGTATCTTACAAATTATCCGAAATTTATTAAACAATGGAATAGAGCAACAAAACTTGAATTACTAGTAGTTATAAACAAACCTGATTTTGATAGTCCTAAATCTTTAAAAGATTATAAGCACGATATAGATAAAGATAAGTTCTATATTATAGATTCTACGAAATATGCTTCATTAGTTGCTAATAAAAATATCAAAGTGTAAATATATTACTAAGAGCTGCTTTTATATTTATATCAAGATGGGTCCTAGTATAATTTGTTTGATCTATCGATGTAGCACCGTATATACATACATAATTTTTAATATTATTTATATGATCGTTATCATACGGATTTATTGCAGCAATATTTATTGTTTTAGCAGAGTTGATAGCTGTTAAGTCGCTATAAGTTTGATTAAACTCATGTAGGTTAGCAGAAACTAAAATTACTAAATCACTTGAGCTTAAAAGAGTAGAAGTAGCTGCAGAGATATTCTTATCATTAGAGCTGATAATTTGTTTAGCTACATCTACATCAAGATTCTTAGCTTCAATAAGATTTTTTAAGTGAAGATGAAAATCTCCAAGCCTATCTCTATCAGTATCAAGAATTGTAATTCTTTGATTATTAGCTAAAGTAAATGGAACTAAACTATTATTTTTGATAATAGTAGTACTTTGCTTTGCTATATTAAAAGCTGTATCTTGATGTTTTTGTGAGCTAACTATGTTGTTTGCAATTTCTAACTGCTCATCGAGAGTATTCGCATAAAGTGGACTTTGATTTAGTTTATGTAGTTTTTTATATGTGATAACTTTATCATAAGCAGCATTTACAACCTTAGCAAAATCTTTATTTTCAAGGTATTCTTTTTCAAGAGCGTCAAATAGTTTTTCAAGCTTGTAAACATCATCTTCACACCAAACTCTCACAGGCATAAGTACAACATCTACGCCAGCATATATAGCCATTTTAGTAGCCTCTATCTCACCAAAATGAGTAGAAATGGCTTTCATATCCATAGCATCAGATACAACTAACCCTTTAAAACCCATAGATTCTTTTAAAAGTTTTGTAATGATTTTATAAGAAAGAGTTGCAGGTATATATAGCTGTTGGTTTGTCGCTATTGATGTGTGTTCAGTACTATCTAATTTAGGCATGCTTATATGAGCGGTCATTACCATATCGTATTCGCTAGCTAGCTTGCGAAATGGTTGTAACTCGACTTGCTCTAGATCTTCGATACTTTTGTCTAAAACTACAGCACTATGGTGACTATCTAAAGCTGTATCACCATGACCTGGGAAATGCTTTACACATGAGATAACACCAGCATCTGCTAATCCTTTTAAAGACTCTCTGGCATATTCTGTTACAACACTTGCGTTATCTGAATATGATCTTACGCCAATAATAGGATTATCTTTATTTGAGTTCACATCTATAACAGGGGCAAAATTTGTATTGATACCTAAGCTATATAGTTCATCACCTATTAGCTTTGACATTGTATAAGCATTATTAGGATAATCTGTCGCAGCTATAGCCATATTACCACAACCGCTAGTGCCTTGCTTTAGTCTATGCACACGACCACCTTCTTGATCGGTACCAAAAAATAGTGGAGTAGCTATATTATCTTGCAAATCTCTGAGTAAAGATATTGTTTGCAAATTATTCTCAATATTTTCTTTGAAGAGAATAAAGCCACCAAAATTATAGTTCTTATAAAGCTTGCAGACTTTTTCATCTGCTTGTGTGAAAGGGATGTTTTGACCATCAGAGTTTTTACCCCAGTAGCGAAAATCCATCATAAAAAGTTGGCCAAGCTTCTCTTTAGCTGTCATTACATTCCCCAACCATGACCAACTATCATTTTTTGACCTGTTAAAGCATTAGTTTTAAAACCTGCTAAGAATATAGCTACGTCTGCAATATCTTGAACAGATGTAAATTCACCATCTACAGTACCACCAAGCATTACATTTTTGATAACTTCCTCTTCGGAGATATCTAACTCTTTTGCTTGCTCTGGAATTTGTTTTTCAACAAGAGGAGTCATCACAAATCCAGGTCCAATTAGGTTTGAAGAGATATTATGCTCAGCACCTTCTTTTGCTAATGCTTTTACAAAACCAACTTGTGCATGCTTAGCTGCTACATAAGCAGACTTATTCTTAGAGGCTAGTACAGAATGCACAGATCCCACAACTATAATTCTACCTCCAGTTTTTAGTCTAATCATATGCTTCATAGCAGCTTGAGTAACTATTAGAGTACCTGTCATGTGAATATCAAAAAGCTTCTTCCATGCACTCACACCAAAATCTACGATAGGCGAGATTATTTGAATACCTGCATTATTGATAACAGTATCTATACGACCAAAGATATCTACTACTTTATCTATAGCAGTATTTACTTGATCTTCACTCGTTACATCCATCTCTACTGCAAGAGTTTTGGTTTTGAATTTATCAGATAGTTCAGTTGCTACAGTTTGTGATTTTTGTAAATCTAAATCAGCGATCACCACTTTTGCACCTTGTTTTGCAAATTCTACTGCCATACCAAGTCCAAGACCAGAAGCTGCACCTGTAATTATTACTACTTTATTTTTTACTGACATAAAATTACCAACATTAATATTTAAATATAATAAAAATTATATAATAAATATGATAGTAAGCGATATGATTTTAGAATTATTTTTTGAAAATAAAGATATCTTTATTTTAGATAGTCGTAGACAATCTCACCAAATCCTAAAGTTACATCTGCAATAAAATGAGAGCCTTTTAAGATTTCTTTAACTGGTAAGTGATGAAGAGCGGCCTGAACATGATTAAATACTTGTAAATCAGCTGGGGCTGTCCATGCACCTTTTATAGTTACATCTTTTGCATGATATTTTACAAGCTGGCATATGCTTACATCTTTCCCATTTACATGAGGGATAGTTTTAAGTAAAAAATTTGGTGTTTCTTCTAGTGATTTTTTAACTACAGCTTTATCTACTTCTTGATATTTATACCCCATTGTACCAAAAGCAACATCAATATTGCCATATCTAATAGTACCTAATAGCGTATCTTCATCAACTACAAGAGTAGGGTGAGCATATTTTTTAGGGAAACCCCAAATTTCTCGACCAGCAGCTATAGATGGAAGATTATCCAACAACATTATATGTGAATATAAGCCTTTTTTACCATCAAGCTCAACTTCTATAAGTTGACCAGCCTCATTGAAACTTCCAAAACCATTAGAGTCATGCATTTTCATAAATTCAAACTTTACAAGACCAGTGGGTTTAAGAGGTTCTGGAACAAACTTTTTCAAAATATCAATATCCGCTAGATAATCAATTATAAAATATTCTCTATTTGTGAACTTATAGTCAATTCTATTAGCTGTTGGAGATACTAATGGCATTGAAAAAACATTCTTTTTTACATCTTCTATTTTCATATTAAAATCCTATGTTTTAGTTCAATAATTTAATTATATCTAAACCTTTGAGATAAAACATACCTAAGAATGATTATTTTTTCTTTGAAAGTATTCTTTATCTGCAATATAAATTGTTTTAGTTGCTTTAGCGTACACATTACCACTCAAATCTTCATACTGAACAGGAAGAGTAACGACGCACTTATTTTTCAATTCAATCTTATTTTTGATGGTTTCAATTTGTTCTTTAGTAAGCTCAAATCTAGCATAGACATCATTAAAAACTGGCTTTAAATAATCTATAGTTGCTGCTAAATCCCAAACCACATATTTGTCCCCAAGTATACTCATCAGTTGTAACGGGTATACAGGATCTAAAGATGAATATATAGCACCTCCAAAGCCTGACTTATGATAGTTCATTGTATTTTCTGTAAGGTTGAACTTAAGGTGCACTTCTAACAGGTCATCTGAGACAAAAAGAATTTCTCCTCCTGTAGCGATAAAAGCAGGGATATTGTTAAATGTTTTAACAAGCATCTTAGAGTCTTCACTAAAGTTCCTATTTGTCTCAAAAATTGGTTTCATATTTCTGTTTATCTTTGGTTTATGAAATCTATAGCTTTATTTAAAGCTACTTCGGCATTTTTTAGGGGAGAAAGTCCAATACTGCCAATAAATCCGTGAAACATTTCATCATCATAATGGGTTTCAACAGTTACACCTTCTGATCTAAGTTTATTTTCATAGGCATAAATTCCATCAATTAATATATCATGAGTAGCTGCGATTAGAAGAGTATCAGGCTGTTTTGTATCTTTATAAAACAAAGGTGATATTTGAGGGTTTTTAAAAAACTCTCTGTCACCTTTTGCTTGAGGTACATATGCGTTAATAAACTTTTTGCTCCATTTCATATTTAAATGATATTTATAGGCATCGTATTTTTTATGAGATTTATAGCTGGTATATTTGTCAGTAGCAGGGTAGACTAAAATCTGAGCTTTAGGCATTGTTTGTTGCCTTTCGTGGCAAACTATTGTAGCTAGATTACCACCAGCACTGTCACCCATAATAAAGATCTCTTTATGGTCCACGTCAAAGTTTTTTGCATTGGCATATAACCAATCATAACCCTTTAAAGAGTCTTCTACTGCAGCAGGGAACGGCGCTTCAGGAGCAAGTCTATACTCTAATGAAAATACATCAAGATTACTATTATCACAAAGATAACGACAAACATTATCATAAGTGTCTACAGAACTTACACACCAGCCACCACCATGAATAAAAAATATAGCTTTATTAGAAGATTTAGATGTAGGTTTATAATGTCTAATAAAAACATCTTTATCTAAAGCTACATCTTTAGTAGTAACATCACTTTTAGGTATATTTTGTATTTGCTCCATTGTTATCTTTTCAAAGATTTCTCTTTGCTGTGGGAATGGGAGGTTTTTTATTTGCCTAATTTCAGGTGTATCTAATATCGCCTCTAAACTTGGATGATATGTCATTAAGTTATTCCTCTTATATCTTATGAACTCTTATAATATCTACTTTTTGTTTCTGTAACTGTGATGATAAGTCAATAGTTGCTCTATCTAACTCATCTATAGTACTGTCTTTAGATAGTTTTAACACTGATGGTTTGCGAGAATGTCCTACTAAAGCTTTTAGGCTCAACTCACCTCTTAAATCATCTATTTTATTTAAAACGTGTAATGCGACATCTTGCTTTTTACCGAACCCAAAACCTACATCAAAGTATATATTTTCTTGCTTAACACCATTTGATACAAGTATTTGCTTCTTTGACTCTATGAACTTATTAATCTCTTTGAGAGCATTTTCACTTTCTAAGTATTTACTTCTTTCATCAATGCCTAGATTATGAGTAATCACATATTTTTTATTGTATTTAGCAATCAACTGGGCTTTTTTCTCAATATTATTACCCTCAACATCATTTATCATCCAAACAATATCGTGATATTTTTCTAAAACCTTTACCATTACTTCATACTTTCTCGTATCAATACTGATTAATGGGCGATACTTAAGGTTTGCTGATTGTGATTTAAAATATTTAAGAAAATTATCAAGCTTTTGAAATTCTTCATCTACAGATATAGCACAAGCGTTTGGTTTTGTAGATTCTGCACCAATATCAATAATCTCAGCACCAGATTCAATTAAATTCTCAAGGTTTGTTTTTCTTTGGTTATCATCAAAATGTCCATCTGAAAAAGATTGCTCAGATATATTAACTATTCCCATACGCATTGTGTCTGAAAGAGTCTGATTAAGTTTATCTATTGGTCCTAGCTCTTTGAGTCTGATTTGGGGGTTAAACTCAGCATACTTTGGGTGTTGCCAACTTCTATCTAAGTCTAATAGTGGGGCTAATGCAAAATTTCTATTGATTAGTTCTTTATGTGGAATTGATAAATTATCATTTTCAAACATCAAGTCATCAGCAGCTAATATATCTAAATCTATAATTCTAGGAGACCATGTAGGGGAGCTTAAGTTTCTACCAATGCTTTGTTCAATCTCTTTTAAGGTTACAAGTAGCTGCTCTGGCTTTAATGAGGTTTTAATTTTTATAGCTGTATTTAAAAACTTTATATTCCACTCTTTAGGAGAATCCTTTTTCAACAAAGCATCACTGCTATATAAAGCAGCCTTTTTTATAATTCTAATATCTTTATGAGTATCTATAAGAGTTACTGCTGAGTGAATATTCTCAAGAGTAAATCCTATATTTGTACCTATACCGATTATATAATTCATACTATCCTTTTATTATAAAGCTTGCTGTTTCTATATGAGACATAGGAGGGCGTTTTATAAGTTTAAGATATCTTACGCAAACACCATATTTCTCAGTTATAAAGTTATGTATTTGTTTTGCTAAATATTCAATAAGATTGCAACTAATATCATCACAAAAATTTTGAATTTCATTGCGTAAAGTATAATAACAAATAGTTTGCGTTAAGTCATCTGTATCACTAGCACAGAAGTCTTTTGAGAATAGTAGTTCAAGGTCTAGGTATATAAGTTGCTTAATATTACGCTCTTCATCTGAGCAACCAAGATTAACATAAATTTGTAAGTTTTCTAAGAGTAAAGATTGTTGCATTATTCTGATTAGGAGTTGTATTTACTATAGGTATAAATATATCATATCTATTTATTTATAAAGTACTTATTTAAATGTCTCAGCTTCAAAAGTTCTTAAGAAAAATAGAGTCTCACAATAATAAATATGTATACTTTGAAAATACTAAGTTTACCTATAATGAAATTATTGATAAAAGTTATGCTTTAGCTAGAGTTATCGAACAGCATAATCGAAAAAAGATATTTTTTAATTTAAAGAATTCTCCTTTATCAATTTGTTTATATTTAGCTAGTTTGATAGCAGATGTAGATTTTTCAATACCAATTAATCCTCGCTTAGTTGATAGTGAGCTAGTTAGTATACTTGAACCAGACTCTATATTTTTTACTTTTCAAAAGTCAGTTTTTTTAGATGATTTCGCTAATAAAAATAATATAAAGATAATTGAGATATTTGATGAAGTAGGTTTTTTAAAGGCATTAAAAAAACCACAAGATTTTAGAATTTATAATAAATGTCAAATTGCTCATGTCAGTTCAGGAACTACAGGTTTTTATCAAAAGCATTATCATTCTATTGATCAAATTATTAATTATGCTACGACACAAACATACAGATTAGGTTTAATGAAAGAAGATCATTTGTTGATTGCTTTATCAGTAAATCATGCATATGCATTTTCGTATCAGTTACTACCTGCACTTGAGCTTGGTTTAAATATAACTTTCGTAAAAGAATTTACTCCTGAGGGTGTATTAAAAATAATTAATAACTCTAAAATATCAGCTTTAGCACTATTACCAAGTATGTATTATCTTTTAGAGCTTGATAAGATCAACATAAATAGTCTTAGATATGTAAGTGTAGCAGGCGATATGATCTCAGAAGATTTGCAAGAAAGAATTTCTAATAAACTACAACTTCCTTTATTAACAGGTATAGGTATGACAGAAGTTTTTGGCTATGGTCAGAATACGGTTTTGGAGGGGGTTAATGTTATCGAAGTATTTCCAGATACTAATATAAAAATTGAAAAATTCGATGGAGTTGACTACGGTAAGATCTTCATAAAAAATGAAATGCTACCTTTAGGTTCTTGCCAAGGTTGGTTTGAAACTGGAGATGTTGGTAGTTTTAATGAAAAAGCATATAAACTAAAGTTTTATGGAAGGTATAAAGATATTATCATCAAAGGAGGCTCTAATATTGCCCCTAAAGAAATCGAGAATATTATTCTGAAAATAGATGGTATAAATGATTGTGTAGTTGTTGGAAAAACAGATAAAATATGGGGAGAGGTGCTTTGTGGTTTCTTAGTTACTGATAAAATAGAATCTACACTAGATTTTATCAATGATCATTTAGTAAATTACTTAGCAAAATACAAAAAAATTGACCATATAGTTAAAGTAGATAAGATTCCTTTAACACCGACAGGAAAAATCAATAGAAAACACCTAAAAGAAATCGCAAATGAACTTTAGTAACGACTATGCTATATTTGAAAATAAAATAACTGAGCAAGATAAATATTTTTTTTATGATCCTGTTGAGGAGATTATTGCTAAAGATAAAGCTTCTTTAGGTAGTGCATTTAAGGAGCTCACACGACTGCAACAAAAAGGCTTATATTTGGTTGGGTATGTTAGCTATGAAGCTAGTTATTATTTAACACCATACTTGGCTCACTTGAGATCTGATAATTCTCAAAAGCTATTACACTTTATTGCTTATAAAAATTATTCTACTAGAATTCCTAGCGACCTATTGAGTAAGGATGATGAAGGAGTCATAGATCTTTTATATGATCATTTAAGCTTAAATGATTATGATAAACAATTTTCAGAAGTCTATTCTGCTTTAACTAAAGGAGATAGCTATCAAATAAATCTAACTAAAAGAGTGTCTGGTCAAACAGATTCAAAAGGGTTGGGGATTTATAATACTCTAAAAAAATATCAGCAAGTAAAATACGCATCATACTTACAGTTTAAAGATGATGAAATAATATCTTTATCACCTGAACTTTTCTTTGAAAAAACTCAATCTAAGCTAACAGTAAAACCAATGAAAGGTACCGCTCAAATTATTGAAGATGATAATGATGGTTTGATTCATAATAAACTGAAAAATTGTACTAAAAATAAAGCTGAAAACTTAATTATTGTAGATCTATTAAGAAATGATCTATCAACTATAGCAAAGAATCATCTTGTAAAAGTTGATAAAATTTTTGAGATTGAGAAGTATAAAACACTATATCAGATGGTTTCGCAAATTTCTGCTGAAGTCACCAAAGAAATCTCAATTAAGAAGATATTTGAGAATTTATTCCCATGCGGTTCTATTACAGGAGCCCCAAAGAAGAGAACTATGGAGTATATCAAAAATATAGAGAGTGGTGATCGAGGTATATATACTGGAGCGATTGGGTATATAATGCCCAATAACGATATAACTTTTAGTGTAGCAATAAGAACGATTAAAAAAAATGGTAGGAAGATTAAGTTTGGAGTCGGAGGAGGTATTACAGTTTCTTCTGAAATTAGTGATGAATGGCAAGAAATGAATACTAAAATGTCATTTATTAAAGAAATCTATAAACCTAAGTTTTCAATTATAGAAAGTATATATTTTTCTAATAAATTTAAAGATTTGGATCTACATCTTGAGCGTTTAAAATTAACAGCGCAAAAACTTTTCTTTGAGGTAAATATTGCAAAATTAAAACAGTCCATTATCTCTTATACAAAGGAGTTGGATAGTAATAAACAATACAAGATTCGCTTAGAGTATTTATATGATAAAAAAATTCTTATTACAGATAGTCAGATAGATAACACAAATAAAAAATTAGTTAAGCTTATTGTATGTCCTGAAAAAGTTGACTCTAATAATTTTATGTTTAGATATAAAACTACACATAGTTCTACAAGAGGTTTTTATACTGATATGCATAACAAATACATTGGTAAAGAAGATAATAAGGAACTAGTTTTCGTAAACGAACAAAATAATATAACTGAAACTAGATTTCACAACATACTTGTTAAAAAAGACAATAAAATCTATACGCCAAGATTAGAGGATGGAGTATTAGATGGTATAGCTAGAAAGAAATTACTAAACGACAATAAAATAAGTCAGAAAAATATTTCTCTAAAAGATTTAGAAAATGCTGATGAAATATATTTAGTTAATAGTGTTAGAGGCATAATTGAAGCCAGGTTGGAGCAATAAAACATGATTTTATACCTTGATCATTACGATTCTTTCGCAAATACAATTTATAGCTATATATCATTATTAGGTTATGAGGTTGTTCTACATAAAACAGATAATATTCCTGCTAATTTAAGCCAATTTACTCATATTATTATCGGCCCAGGGCCAGGCCATCCCAATGAAATCAAGCATCTCTATAAAACTATTGAGTATTGTGAGCTTAATAATAAACCTCTTTTAGGTATATGTTTAGGTCATCAGCTAATAGCTCAGTACTTTGGTTCAGGGGTCATAAAAGCTAAAAATATATTTCATGGTAAAAGCTCCAAGGTAACACGGTCACTCGACACAATTTTACTAAATAATCACCCACAGGAATTTGATGTTATTAGATATCATTCTTTAATTATAGATAGTATTAAAAAACCACTCAAAATATCTGCTATTACAAAAGCTAATGAGATAATGGCTTTTGAACATTCTAGTGAAAATATCTTCGGGCTGCAATACCACCCTGAAGCATACCTGAGTGAGTATGGCTTTGAAACATTAAATAATTTTCTAAAAATATAAATCAAACTTTTTGTGGTTTTATATAAAAGCTCAAACCATTAGCAATTATAAGTAATATGAAAAACAAACTATAGGCTAGTTTATAGCTTACAAACTCACTGATCCCATGACTTATTAAGGTATTTTGTAAGTATGCAACTGTAGGGTTAATGATACTATTTAAGATATATTCAACTAAAAAAAGGATTGATAAGATGCTAACCAAGTATGTCTGATTTCTTTTATTAGCAGTATCAAAAGCGATACCAGTAAACCCAAAACCAAACCCAAAACAAAACGATGCAAACATTAATAAGTATATGTTGGTAATATCAGTATAAAACAAAATAAATACAGATACAGTTGCTAAAGTAGTAAATATAGCAATATGGATTCTTCTAAGAAATTGAGCTGCAATAATAAATCCAACAACTATAGATGCAATACCAGATGCGATAGAGGCAATACTATTTCCAATTAAGCCAGCTTGTTCAATACTGTTTACTTTTGTGTGGGAGAGGATAGTATTTCCCCAATAGCCAATAGTATTAAAAAAAACACATGTAAAGAAGCTTGTGTAAATTATTGTGATAACTATCTGTTTATCTTTAAAGACATTTTTCACCCCTACAAAATAATCACCAAATGAGCAGATATTTCCAGTTTTTGGAATACTACCATTCATATAACGACTAAAAGCATACAGGCATAAAATCAAAGCTAGTATCAGCGCTAGAATAAGAACAATATTGCTATATTTATAACTACCTATAGCTAGATTAAGAGGTGCCCCAGATACTGAAACTGCTAAAGATCCAAAAAAGTATATAAATCCAGTAGCTATAGCAAATAAGCGTTTACTTAAGATTATACTTGTAAGCCTATAAGCACTCATCATTGCAAATGCAGCACCGACTCCAATAATAAATCTTGATAGCAATAGCATCTGAGAATTTATAGGATATGCAAACATTATTGTGCCAAGTAAAACTATAATCATTGCAAATAGAAGAGGGTAGTCTATACCATATCTATCAACGAGCATTCCTACAGGTATTTTCATCATCAACATTGCTAAACTATACATTGATATCGCCCATGCAATATCAAGGCTTGTAAAATTAAACTCTGACTCTAGTGGGATAGAAAAAGCCGATAATGAAGTACTTAGCATACGAGTATACATATAAAATAATACCGCACTAATCCATATAAAGATCAAAAACTTAGACTGTTTCATTTAGCAGAAAGTTTACAAAAAAGATGGCTAGAGTATACCAATCAAACAGTTAAATATAAACATTGCTTATCATATTGTATTTCTTTAATATGTCAGTTAAATAAACATGCATGTTTATAGTGTAAATATTCTAATATAGGTAGTATCTAATATGAAGGAAGAGCAAATATTTAATCAGTTATTTTTCCAATGTTTTAACACATTTATATCAACAGCTGTAATTGCAATAATAGCTATAGGATGTCATTCATTTTTTAAAAGAAAAATTACTAGTCAAAAACAGCTTAATAAAATTAAATCTCGGGTGATTTATATAGCAACAATTATCACTATTTTAGTAATTGTAAGAATTTGGATAGAAGGCTTCTATCATTTATTTACAATGCTTAGTTTAGTAGCAGCTGGTTTGGTTATAGTCAATAAAGAAAATGTTATGAATTTTAGTGGTTGGATTATTATCAACTGGAGAAGCTTATTTTCTGAGGGTGATTCAATACAGGTTCAATCATATATAGGTAAAGTTGTCGGTATTAGATTACTGTATTTTACAATCAATGAGACTTATTATTTAGGTGATAAAAAAACAACTGGAAAAATAATTAAAATTCCAAATTCTTTAATTATTACAGCACCAGTAACAACCTTCCCAAATGATGATGCTATATTGCTACATAAAGTTTCTTTTACTACTAATGTAGATACTGCTCTAGATATCTCTAAAAAAGTAAAACAGTATATCTCTAATAAAATCAAAGAAAAATATGGGATTAGTGACAGTTTTAAAGAAAGTAAAGTTTTTAGTAAAGCTAAGTTAGCAAAAATAAGTGTCCATAGCTTAGAACCTAAAATAGATCTTATTCCTATAGTTGAAAATGATAGCATTATCACCGTTAAGGTACATTTTTACTGTTTAGCTGAAGATAGTAAATCATTAGAGTTAGAGTTTATAAGTTACTATCTAGAGACTAGATCTAAGATTTAGTTAGATTCAGAGTGATAATTAGTCAGAAAAACTATAGCTAAAATGCTGACTAGTGTAAAAATACAACATAATAAAATAACTATTTTAACTGATAGTGAAATAATTAGACCTCCAACAAGACAAATTATTGCACTACCTAACATTGCAAAAGACATCCTAAACCCAAGAACCTCACCTTGCTGATCAGGTCGTGCCTCATCTGAGAGCATTACCATCATTAAATTATTTACTGCTCCATAAGCTAAACCTAATATAACAAACTGTAGGTATACTAAGGTAATATAGTCAGTTATAAGGAGAAAATAACCTATTATCATTATAACTAAAATACAAAGGATAGAGACATTTTTAGAATATCTTTTATTCAAAAAACTTGGTAGATAAAGTGCACCTATACATAGACTAATACTATAGATTGCTGTCATATAAGCTATATAGATGCTAGACATTTTCCAGCTTGAAGCTAATATTATTGGGAAAAATTCATAATATGTCATAATTGATAATGATAAAAAACTACTGCTCACAAGTATCCATTTAACTGATGTATTTTTTATAATATTTGATAGATTTTTAAAAATATTTATTTGTTCATAAAAATTTATTTGAATCTTTTCTTTATCTAAATTATTATGATTTTCATATAATAATTTACTTACCATAACTACTAAAACAAAGGAACCTATGCTTGTAAACAAGAAAGGTGTTGCATAGTTAAACCATGACACTATGCTAGAATTGCAAAGTATTGCTCCTATAATTGGACCAATAACATAAGCCATTGATATCACAGCAGAAAGCTTTCCAAGATCTTTTTGTTTATCTTTAGTTATATCAATTATAAAAGCTTGAGCAACAGCAAAATTAGCTTCTAAAACACCTGTGATGAATCTGCTTATAACCAGATAGTATATATTCCCACTATATATCGCAAGAGCAGATAAAATATAACCAAATCCGGCACAAAATAGAGTGTATAGTAAGATTTTTTTGCGCCCAAAGATATCAGAGAAGCGACCTATAATAGGAGCACCTAAAAACTGCCCTAAGGGATAGGCTGCCAAAGTTATTCCTAAAGCTAGATTAAGGGCTATATTGCTATCAATTGATGCTGAAAATAAATCACCATGATTAATAAACATCGGAGCGAATATAGTATATGGCATTGCAGTACCCATAACACTAAAAAATATAATAAATAATAGTGTAGGGATTTGATATTTATTATTCATAAAGAGATTCTTAAATAATTAAAAGGGTACAGGGTACTTTCTTCTAACAATCTCAATATCTTTAAGTACTTCTTCTGAAAGTTCAAGATTCACAGCATCAATATTTGATTTTAATTGCTCAAGATTGGTAGCACCAATTATTGTAGAACTCATATAATCTCTACGAATAGTAAAAGCTAATGCCATTTGACAAACATCTAAACCATGCTTATTTGCAACTCTCATATATTCAGCCACAGCTTTATCAACAGTAGGGCTTGTACGAGTCATAAAACGATCTTCTTGGCCATTAAGAACCTCTTTTGAAAGTCTAGTGCCATCTGGTCTATTACCTCCTAAGTATTTACCACTTAAAACACCCATATTAAGTGGAGACCAAGCAAGGTAAGATAAGTTTTCTAGCGAGCATGTTTCCATAACATCTGTTTCATCTCTTCTGCGTAAAAGACTATACTCATGTTGAATACTTTGAATTTTTGGTAAATTATGCTTTTCAGCAAGAGAGATAAATTTATTAATCCCCCAAGTAGTATCATTAGATAAGCCAATATTTTTAATCTTACCTTCTTTTACAAGATCATTACAAGTTTGCAAAATCTCTAAAATATTAGCCTCGATTTGCTCTTTATTTTTAGAACTATCAGGAATAAAGTCCCAAACACCTGCAAAGTGATAGTTTGGTCTATTTGCAGCCCAATGAAATTGATATAAATCAATATAATCTGTTTGTAAGCGTTTAAGACTATTATCTACAGCTGTTATTATATTTTGTTTGTTTATAACAGGATTTTCTTCTCCTCTAGCCCATGGGATAGGTGAGAATTTAGTCGCTAGAATTACATTATCTCGTTTATTAGATATTTTAAACCAGTTTCCAATGATCTCTTCTGTTTTACCATAAGTTTTAGGGCAAGGCGGTACAGCATACATCTCGGCTGTATCCCAGAAATTTACACCTTGTGAAAGCGCGTAATCCATCTGTTCAAAACCTTCTGCTTGAGTATTTTGTTTTCCCCAAGTCATAGTGCCAAGACAAATTCTACTAACATCTATATCTGTATTTCCAAGCTTTAAATATTTCATTTTAAATTTAAAAAGTTATTTTATATAAACAGGATTATATCAGAGAGAAGTGAGGAAGAAATAAAATATTTAAGATAATAGCTAATTGTCTTGAGATTTGATATTTAGATAAGAAACATCAATACTTTGTCCTGTTTCAAACCTTTTATGACCTTTTTTTATTAATGCGATAAAGTTTTTCATATTATCTTTATTTATTTCAGATTTCATTGCAGAAATACCTTCATCTACAGAATTCCATTCAATAATATCTGTCCATAAACTTAGATCCTCAGAGTCTTGAGTTAAAGTTCTTCCAAGAAAGCCAGGATATTTCTTTAAATCACTTGTAAATTTTTGTGAAGCATCAGAAACCTGCTGAGCTGTAACTCCTTCATTTGTATGAAATTCTATTATTTCAAGTGCAGGAATAGTCCTATGAGAAAATCCTAATGAAACATAAAATATACCAAGTGTCACAATAAAGAGCAGTGCTAATTTAGTGAAAAGATTTACTATTTTCATTATAGGCCAAATATTGCAACAATATTAATATTATATATATTAACTTAAAAAATATAACATACAAGTTATTTGTATTATTAATTTTATATGTGGGTCTGAATGTAAGCCTTTACCATTCCAAAATATTCATGGATGATTCTTTGTGTTGTGTAAATATTATAAGAACTCGGTAAAACTCTTAACTCCGGAGAAGGTATTGAGGAAGCTAAAGCGATAGTATTTATATTGTTTTTTTCAAAATAGATTTTAGACCTTTGCAAGTGTAACCCATCAGTAATCAAACATAACGACCTAGAGTTGTTAGCAACTATATGCTTGATAAACATAGCATTTTCAGCCGTATCTTTCGAGTTGTTTTCTAAAATCAGGTCGTTTTTGTTTACACCTAATCTCTTAAAATCTTTTGCATAAATCTGAGCCTCTGATTTATTGCTTGATGAAGTATAGCCACCGCTAATAATTATTTTTTGAGGATAATTATCATATACTTCAGCTGCTTTTAATATCCTATCATAAGCATTTAAACTGGGCTCTTTATTATTTGTTCCAGCACCTAAAACAATAATAGCAGAGGTATTTTTACAAACCTCTATCTTTGTAGAATAATTATTGTTCGAGATAATTATCTTACCTAAAGCACCAGATCCAACAAGATAGTAAACTAAGGTAACTATTACGATAAATAGCTTAAGCTTACTTTTACAGCTAAAACATATTATTAGCAATAAAATGAAAAAGATGGATGCTATATCAAGTAGACTACTCATTTAGTTTAATCTCTAAGAATCATTATTGAATGTGATTTGAGCATTGGAATTTCTCCAATTTTAGCTTGCGTTATAGTTTCTTCCCCAGCTTTCTCATGATTTGCAACTATATGCCATATATCATTATCATTTGTTGGTAACTGAGCATTTATATCATAATTATCTATTGCTGTAGCATTATAGACTATAACAATATCTTTCCAACTATCACCATTTGCATAATCTTTAAAATGAGCAATTATCACACCAGAATTATAATCATTATAAGCTGGAGAGATTGTTAAATGATTTTTGATCATCTCAGGAGAGCTCATTCGTAAAGCAGGGTGATTTCTTCTAATAGTTATAAGACCTTTTATAAAATCAAAAAACACTTTATTATGTAACTTATCTGACCAGTGGTAAGCATTTATATCATCACCACTTTTATAGCTATTATGATCACCATGTTTTGTACGTAGAAATTCAGCACCTCCATGTATAAATGGAATGCCTTGAGCAGTTAAAACAATACTCATAGCCAAAGCATTTTGACGAACAATGTGATTATCAAATATATTCTCTGGTAAGTTTTTTCGATAATCACCTGTTTTTAAGCTATGATTTTGACTTTTTTCAATTTGATCCCAAAGAGTATAGTTATCATGAGCATCAACATAGTTTACTGATTCATTTGCGTTAGCGGTTAGTGTGTGAACTGAGCCATATAAACCTTCAACAACTTTACCCATTAATTCACTATTATGAGTTGAACCATTAATAAACCCATTTCCTGGAGCATTATTTCCTCTTACAGCATCACGAAAGGTGTCATTAAATATAGCGAAATCATTATTCCGTTGAGTTCCTTTATAAGTACAGTTCATTAATGGCGAATCAGCAGCTTTCCATGGTTCACCATAAATTAGAGCACTAGGGTTTATTTTTTTAGTCTTTTCAACAATATTTTTGATGGTATCTAAATCTATTAACTCCATCAAATCAAATCTAAGACCATCAATTTTGTAATTTTTTACCCAATGCAATACTGAATCTTGGATAAATTTACTTACCATAGGGCGCTCAGATGCCACTTCATTTCCACATCCAGAACCATTAGTAAATCGACCGCATTGGTCAGTTCTAAAATAATATTTAGGAACTATTTTATCCAAGTTTGTCGTATCTGTCATATGGTTATAAACCATATCCATTACTACACCGATGTTTTTGTTATGAAACTCTTGAACCATTGTTCTGACTCCCAGTATTCTTTGAGATGGGTCAAAAGGATTTATAGAGTAACTTCCATCTGGAGCGTTATAGTTTTCAGGATCATACCCCCAGTTACGATTATTTTTTTTGTGAAGTTTAGTTTCATCAACAGATGAAAAATCAAAAATTGGCAATAAGTGAATATGAGTAATACCTAGTTCAACTATACTATCTATACCTGTTGAAACGCTTTGACCTTGTTCTATATACTTAGTATTTCCTTGAACAGCACCTAAGAATTTACCCTTATATAGTTTTTCTACTCCACTATCATCACTTATTGTGAAATCACGAATATGTGCTTCGTAAATAATAGCATCTTGAGGATTTGATATTTCTGTGAAATTCTGATTATCCCAGTCAGTAGGTTTAAGTTCTAAATTATCAATATCTAAAATAAAACCTTTTTGACCATTAATTGATAAACCATACGCGTAAGGATCTCTAGCATAAGTGGTTTTAGTATATTTATCACCGTTTGCATCTAGCTCATCAAAATATAGTTTAAAAAGATAATATTTATTGTCACATTGCTCGCGAGTAAGATTTATAAAGAAAGTACCATAATTTTCTTCATTTTTAAGCTGATATATATGATTAAAATCAATACTATTATTGGGATTATCTTCATCAAATAAAAGTAGATCTACCTTTATCGCAGTAGGTGCCCAAAGACGAATAGATACATTTTCATCATTAAACACCACACCCATATCATTATTTGGATAATAAAATTTATCTAAATAGTTACCCATAACTACTTTAGTAGGTAAAAAAGTATTATTAGCTCTAATCTCGATAAGATCTGAACCTTTGATATCTGGAGGAAGATTAGTAAATATTAATTGCTTTGTATTTTGTTTAGCTACTATACAAACATCTTTAATATTCTTTGAGTTTATCCATAATTCAAATATAGTACCAACTCGTACTTTTTCAGATAAATATGCTGCTATTTTATTAGGTTCATCCATTACTGCATAAGTAATTGTTGGATTTAATCTATTAATTGCCTCTCTTAAAGATGTATAAATATTCTCATCTCCATGAATAATATAATAATTATCTGCTTTTGAAGATATATCAAAAGCTATAGTTTGCTCACTCCAATCATCTTGCCAGTGATCTGCCCATCTTTTTTTACGAGCAATTACATTTGCTTTATTAGTAGCATTATAAACACCAAAATCGTTAGAATAAGATAACTCAACGGGTTTAGCTTTTTTTCCTTCATTGTATGTCCATAAATCCC
This sequence comes from Francisella adeliensis, assembly GCF_003290445.1. NCBI lineage: Bacteria > Pseudomonadati > Pseudomonadota > Gammaproteobacteria > Thiotrichales > Francisellaceae > Francisella > Francisella adeliensis. Next base: position 1,033,640 of record NZ_CP021781.1, read on the forward strand.
AACAGAAATTATCACCTTTATATTGTCTGTCTTTTTTTATAAAATGAACTAAAGAACCTTTTCTTTTTTCATTATTAACAATAAAATCTCTTGTTGCTTTAATGTTTATATTATTTTTACTTATACAAGATATTTCAACTTTAGTTATATCAACTTTAGGACTTATAGTAAGCTTGTTATCTACGAGTTTGATACCATCAGGTTTAGGAGAAATTTGCCAATCAACATCTACAATTTCTTGAATTCCACTCACACTTTCTTTAATAGCAATTATTTCTAAAGGGTAGCCTTTACTAATAGTGTTCTCAGAAGCTTTAATTTGCATTTCTTTTTTATGTGAAACCCATTTAAATGATAAAGGAGCAAAAGGTTTTTCACAGCCTGAAACTCTAAATTCATCACCATGTAAATCTATCAGAGTAAATGAGAAATCATTAGTTTCTTTAAGGTTTTTAACATTATAAGTTGTAGCTGTAAGCCAAAGACTACCATCTGTGGTATCTGCAACCCAGCTAAGCTCAAATTCTTTAGATTTATACCAGTCATTAAAATCACCTACAACAAAGCCATTTATAAATCCTGTAGCTTGTATGCGAAATTGAACGGTATTAGTTTCATAATCCAAATGTATTTGATATTTAAAATGAGAGATAGAGGGGTTACCATCTTTATCAATTAACCAAATTTTTTTATTCTTAGAATCCATATATAGGTCTCAATTTAAGTAGAACTAGGTTGCTTAAAGTTAGCTAAACTATGCTGAATACTTTAATACTATAGCTGCCATTGGAGGTATTTTCACAGATAAACTCTGCTCAAATCCATGGGAATGTGATTGCTCTGTAAAGAGTTTACTATCAATCAACTGCCCAGACCCACCAAAAGTTGAGCAATCAGTATTAAAAATCTCTTCATAAGATCCAGCTTTTGGCACACCAATCCTATAATCATAATAGACAACAGGAGTAAAGTTATAAATACATATAATAAAACTACCATCTTTTGCATAACGAATAAAAGAGAGAATGCTTTGGTCTGAATTATCGGCATCAATCCATTGAAAACCATCATGACTAAAATCTTGTTCCCATAATGCAGGCTCAGATTTATAGAAATTATTAAGTTCTTTAAAAAAAGTTAAGCTATCATTGTGAGCATGATATTCATGGATTACATTCCATTGAAGTTCTTCATACTCTCTCCATTCAACAAATTGAGCAAACTCACTACCCATAAAAAGTAGTTTTTTACCAGGATGGCCTATCATGTAAGCCATATAAAGCCTTAATCCTGAGTACTTATTCCACAAATCTCCCCACATTTTGTTAACGAGAGATTTTTTTCCATGTACAACTTCATCATGAGATATTGGAAGTATAAATTTCTCAGAATAATGATAAGCCATTGAAAAGTTAAGCAAATGATGATGATGCTTACGGTTGATAGGATCTTCTTCGACAAATCGTAAGGTATCATTCATCCAGCCCATATTCCACTTAAATGTAAAGCCTAAACCACCATGCTCAACATCTGTAGTTATATTTGGCCAAGCTGATGATTCTTCTGCGATTGTCATCACACCATGGCAATTATGCTTAATTGTAGAGTTTAACTCTTTTAAAAATGCAATACCTTCTAAGTTCTCATTACCACCATGTATATTTGGCTGCCACTCATCAGGCTCTCTATCATAATTAAGATAAAGAATATTTGATACCGCATCAACACGAATACCATCAATGTGAAATTCATTTATCCAATATAAAGCATTAGATATTAAGAACGATTTCACTTCATTACGACCTAGATCAAAGTTATTTGTTCCCCAACCTTTATTTGTAGCCTTATTAAAATCTTGGTACTCGTAGCATGGACTACCATCAAAGTTTATTAATCCATGAGAATCTTTACAGAAATGCCCTGGAACCCAGTCTAAAATTACACCTATATTTTCAGCATGAAGTTTATCTATTAATTTTTTCAGACCAACTAAATCACCATGGCGTGAGTTTACAGAATAAAAGCCAGTAGGTTGGTAACCCCAAGAAGCATCAAGAGGGTGTTCGTGAAGAGGCATTAATTCAATATGAGTATAATTCATATATCTAATATACTCAGGTAAAATCTCACTCAACTCCTCATAACTCAAAAAATTACCGTTTTCAGTTTTCCAGGAAGCAAGATGCAATTCATAGATATTTATAGCACTATCAAACGGATTAAAGTTTTGACGTTGTTCAAGCCACTTTTTATCGGACCATTTATATTCTTTTTCTGAAGTAATTATTGAGGCTGTATTTGGGCGAAACTCTGAAAATACTGCAAAAGGGTCACTTTTATAAACTTGATGACCATTGCTTGCTACCACAAACTTATATTTTTGCTGTTCTTGAACATCAGTAATAAATACGCTCCACAATCCTCCAGTACTTATTCGAGACATGAAGTTTTCATCACGTTGCTGCCAATCACTAAAATCACCAATTACACATATACTTTCAGCATTTGGAGCCCAGGTAGTAAATCTGACTCCATCACTGCCATTTTCATGGCTTAAGTGAGCTCCCATAAATTTATAGGCTTGTGTATGTTTTCCAGAATGAAAGTAATATTTGTCATCATCATTAATATTAAAAGATTTAAAAAGCATAAATTTATAAAAAATAATAAAATAGTAATCATACATTTTATACTAAGTAACTTTATAGCACTAGAGTATGTTTATTTTTTTATAATAACTCTAAAAATTATAAAAAATTAATGCTAACATTGATAATACTGATTTCTAGTTGATTGAAATCTAATTCTGTTAATTAAAAAACATGAGAAAACAATGGGTATAAAAACTTATAAAACAACACCTATAGAAAATCAAAAACCTGGCACTTCAGGACTTAGAAATAAAGTTACTGCATTTAAGCAAGAAAATTACCTTGAAAATTTCGTTCAATCTATATTTAACTCACTAGAAAACATAGAAGGTCAAACTTTAGTAGTAGGAGGTGACGGTAGATATTACAATGATATTGCTATCATTAAAATTTTGAAGATGGCTGCAGCAAATGGTTTTGGTAAAGTGATAGTTGGTAAAAGAGGTATTCTTTCAACTCCTGCTGCTAGTTGTATTATTAGAAAATATAAAGCTTTCGGTGGAATCATATTATCAGCAAGCCATAATCCTGGTGGGCCTGATGGGGATTTTGGAATCAAATATAACACATCTAACGGTGGACCAGCCCCAGAAAAAATCACTGAAAAAATATATGATAATACAACAAAAATACAGCAATATTTGATGGCTGATACAGATGGAAAACCTGTGTGTATAAATAAAATCGGCTGTTATAAGATAGAAAATACAGAGATTCAAATAATAGACTCTGTAGCTGACTATACAGAGCTAATGAAAAAAATATTTAATTTTGATGCCATCAAAGAAATTATTAAAGATGGCTATGCTATTCGTATAGATACAATGTGTGCTGTAGCTGGACCTTATGCTAGGCATATTTTTGAAGATGTATTAGGTGCTCCAGATGGAAGTGTAGTAAATGCTGATCCTCTTCCAGATTTTGGAGGTATGCATCCTGACCCTAATCCTGTTAATGCTAATGATCTTATTACGTATATGCGTAGTGGGGATTATGATTTTGGAGCAGCTTCAGATGGAGATGCTGATAGAAATATGATTGTAGGAAAATCCATTGATGTAGCACCATCAGATAGCCTAGCGATTATGACAGCAAATGCAGCGTTATTACCAAGTTATAAGAATGGTATAAAAGGCGTTGCTAGGTCTATGCCAACATCTACAGCAGTAGATAAAGTTGCTATATGTATGGGTATAGAATGTTTTGAAACTCCAACAGGCTGGAAATTTTTTGGTAACTTATTAGATGCAGGGAAAATAAATATTTGCGGTGAAGAAAGTTATGGAACAGGTTCTGATCACATTCGTGAAAAAGACGGCTTATGGGCTATTCTGTATTGGTTGAACCTGGTTGCAATTACTGGTAAAAGTGTAGATGAATTAGTAGAAAGCCATTGGCAAAAATATGGCCGTAATTTTTATTCGCGCCATGATTATGAAGCTATTGATAGCAACATAGCAAATCAAATAATGGCTGATTTAAGAACTAAAGTTTTAAATCTATCTACTGTTAAATATGGTAATAAAACAGTTTCATATGCAGATGACTTTAGCTATACAGATCCAATTGACGATTCTGTTGCAGATAAGCAAGGTATTCGTATTATATTTACAGATGGTTCTAGAATTGTGTTTAGACTATCAGGTACTGGAACGCAAGGTGCTACTCTAAGAATTTACTTTGAAAAATATGAACCAAGTGCCGATAAATTCAATGATGATGTACAAGATACACTTAGTGATCTTATTGATATAGCTGAGCAAATCACAAAAGTTAAAGAATTAACAAAAATGTCAAAACCTACTGTAATTACCTAGATAAAGGAGTATCAATATGCGTGACAATAATTCACAACATCAATTATACAAAAAAACTGTTGCACTTGTATTAGCAGGAGGACGTGGTTCTAGACTATACGATCTTACGGATGCTAGAGCAAAACCTGCTGTACACTTTGGTGGCAAGTTTAGAATTATAGATTTTGTTTTGTCAAACTGCCTAAATTCAGGTATACGAAAAATTGGTGTGGTTACACAGTATAAATCTCATTCATTGTTGCGACATATTCAGCGTGGTTGGGGATTTTTGCGAGGTGAACTTAATGAGTTTGTAGACTTGCTACCAGCTCAGCAAAGAGTAGACGAGGAGCACTGGTACCGTGGCACAGCAGATGCTGTTTATCAAAATATTGATATACTGAAATCTTATGATGCTGAATATATTGTTGTATTAGCAGGTGATCATATTTATAAAATGGACTATTCTGAAATGCTTCGTGATCATGCTAAAAGTGGTAAGGAGTGTACTGTAGGCTGTGTTGAAATACCTAAAGACGAAGCTTTTGCGTTTGGAATCATGGGTATAGATGAAGATAGAAATATTACTGATTTCGTTGAAAAGCCACAAACTAATGCTCCAACCGTACCTGGTAAAAATGATAAATGCTTAGCAAGTATGGGTATATATGTTTTTAATACCAAATATCTATATAAAATGCTTGAAGATGACATAGCAGATCCTGACTCTAGCCATGACTTTGGTAAAGATATTATCCCAGCAGCTGTTAAGAAAGCAGAAGCTTTAGCTCATCCATTTAATATGTCTTGTGTACCACAAATAGATGGTGTTGAGCCATACTGGAGAGATGTAGGTACTATTGATTCTTTATGGGCTGCAAACCTAGATTTAGCTAGTAATATGCCTGAATTAAACTTATACGATAAAGATTGGCCTATATGGACAGCACAAGAGCAATTACCTCCTGCAAAATTTGTTCCAGGTAAGAATGGTAAGCATGGAGTAATCACTAATACATTAGCTTCAGGTGGCTGTATAGTATTAGGTTCTGAAATATCTAAGTCAGTAATGTTTTCAAGTGTTGTAGTTTCTTCATTTTGTAGTATTGATCAGTCAGTTTTATTACCTCAGTCAAGAATTAGAGAAAACTGTAGGTTGACTAAAGTCATTGTTGATAGAGGTTGTGAGATACCCGCAGGTACTGTAATTGGTGAAGATGCTGAATTAGATGCTAAAAGATTCCATCGTACTGAGAATGGAGTAGTACTAGTTACAGCTAAAATGATTGAAAAACTTAAAAAATAGTCACTATCTAATCGAGAAATTTAAATGCAAATATTACATGTATGTAGTGAGGTCTTCCCTCTACTTAAAACTGGTGGCTTAGCGGATGTTACAGCTGCTCTACCATCAGCTCTAACAAAACTTGGCACTCAAAATAGAATACTTGTTCCAGGTTTTCCAAATTTTATGCAAAAGCTAGAAAAAAAACAACTTATTGCTGAATTACCCGCGAAATTTGGGGCGAATAAAATTGACATTTATCTTGCAAAAATGGCTGGCACTGGTGTGCAAATTTATATTATTGATGCTCCTAATCTATATAGTAGAGATGGTAACCCTTATGCAGATGAAAATAATCAAGCTTATCCAGATAACTATCTCAGGTTTGCTTTGCTTGGCTGGGTAGCTGCTAAGATTGCTGAAGGTCTTGATAATAGTTGGAAACCACAGATAGTGCATGCTCATGATTGGCATGCAGGGCTAGTTCCAGCATATCTTAAAGCTTCGCAGATATATCATGGTACAAACACCAAATCTGTTTTTACAGTTCATAATTTAGCTTATCAGGGTATATTTTCTTTTAGTGTCTTTAATGAACTAGATTTGCCCTGGCAGTTTATGAAAGTCGAAGGGCTTGAGTTTTATGGAAACGTCTCATTTCTTAAAGCAGGATTATTTTTTGCAGATAAAATAACAACTGTAAGCCCAACCTATGCAAAAGAGATTCAAACAAAAGAACAAGGTTGTGGTTTAGAGGGATTGCTTGCTGGCAGAAAAGATGATTTATTAGGTATTTTAAATGGAGTTGATCCAAAAGTTTGGGATCCTAAAACAGATAAACTTATTGCATGTAATTATGGGTTAACTACAGTCTCTAAAAAATTAGAGTGTAAAATAGCTTTACAAAAAATGTATGGATTAACTCAACAAGACAAATATCCTATATTTGGTATAGTAACAAGGCTTACTGAACAAAAGGGTTTAAAACTAGTTTTAGATGAAATTGATGAGATTATAAGAAATAATGGTCAAGTTGCACTTTTAGGTAGTGGTGATGCTGAACTTGAAAAAAAATTTAAAGCATTAGCGAAAAAACACCCTAAATCTATTGGTATACAAATAGGCTATGATGAGGAACAAGCTCATAGAATCATAGCTGGTTCTGATGTAATTCTAGTTCCTTCAAGATTTGAGCCATGTGGTTTAACACAGCTTTATGGATTAATCTATGGTACTTTACCATTAGTACATAAAGTTGGAGGTCTTGCTGATACTGTTACAGATTCTTCACTAGAAAATATAGCAGATGATTCAGCTACTGGCTTTGTATTCAACGAATTTACAAGAGTAGATTATAACAGAGCTATAAGACGAGCTTTTGCTCTATACAATCGTAAAGCTGATTGGAAGAAAGTCACAAGAAATGCTATGAGACAAAAATTTGGTTGGGATATTGCAGCTAAGCAAGTATTAGATATTTATACTCAATTATTAACTAATAAATAACTTTTTTATATAAGGTTTAAAATGGATAACAAAATACAAATCAAACAATCCTTAGAAGAAATTTTAGGTTGTGATATTAAAAATGCAAATAGTGAAGATTTATACTATGCATTAATGACTTATGCAAAAAGTAAAGCTAATAAAATTGCTACGAATAATGCTAATAAAAAACTATATTATATATCTAGTGAATTCTTAATTGGCAAGATGTTAATAAGTAACTTAATCAATTTAGGTGTATATAATGATATTTGCGATATTCTTAAAGCTGATAATAAAGACATTGTTCAAATAGAAGAGTTTGAGCCAGAACCTTCTTTAGGTAATGGTGGTTTAGGTCGTCTAGCTGCATGTTTTTTAGATTCAATTGCATCTTTGGAAATTCCTGCTTCAGGTGTTAGTTTGAACTATCATTACGGGTTGTTTAAACAGCATTTTAAAGATCATTCTCAAGATGAAAAACCAAACCCATGGATTGAAAATGAAGGCTGGTTGAATGATAAAAAAAGAAGTTTCGAGATTGCTTTTAAAGATTTTAACCTTATATCAAATATGTATGATATTGATGTTATTGGCTCTCAAAACAGCTTTATAAATAACCTATGTTTATTTGATGTTGATAGTGTTGATGAAAGTATTATTAATAAGGGTATTAACTTTGATAAAACGGATATTGCTAAAAATTTAACACTATTCTTATACCCTGATGATAGTGATGAAAATGGACATTTACTTAGAATTTTTCAGCAGTATTTTATGGTTAGCAATGCCGTAAACCTAATATTTACAGAGATGCGTGAAAAAGGGCAAGCACTTGAAAAGATAAATGAACATGTTGTTATACAGATAAATGATACTCACCCAACTTTAGTCATTCCAGAACTTGTAAGACAGTTAGTTAAAGAAGGTATAAGTATAGATAATGCTCTAGAATTAGTTAAAAAAACTGTAGCGTATACTAACCACACAATTCTAGCTGAAGCATTAGAAAAATGGCCATTAAAGTATCTTGAAAAAGTTTTGACTACAGAACTTATTGATATAATTAAATATTTAGATAAAAAATCTAAAGAAGAATACCCTCAAGAAGAGCTAGCTATAATAGATACAAATAATGTTGTGCACATGGCTCACATGAGTATTCATTATAGTTATAGTGTTAATGGTGTAGCAGCATTACATACAGAAATTTTAAAAAACACTGAGCTGAAGCATTTTAATGATATTTATCCAGAGAAGTTTAATAACAAAACGAATGGTATTACATTTAGAAGATGGCTACAGCAAGCAAATCCAGAGTTAACTCATTATCTGCATGAATTAATGGGTGGTGATTTCATTAATGATTCTAAAAAGTTAGAAAAATTACTCGCTTACCATAATGATAAGTCTGTTCTTGAGAGATTAGATAGTATTAAGAAAACTAAAAAAGAGCAGTTTGTAGAATTTGCGAGTTATTCGTCTGGTGTTAATCTGCATGCAAACGGTATTTTTGATGTGCAAATTAAAAGAATGCATGAGTATAAACGCCAACAAATGAATGCCCTTTATATCATTCATAAATATTTAGAGATAAAGTTCGGCTTATATCCTAAACCAAAACGACCAATAAACTTTATATTTGGTGGGAAAGCTGCTCCTGCTTATACTATTGCAAAAGATATAATCCATTTGATTTTATGCTTACAAGAGCTAATCAATAATGATGAAGACGTAAACAAACATATCAAAGTGCTATTCGTAGAAAATTATAATGTAAGTGTAGCTGAAAAACTAATTCCAGCCGCAGACATTTCTGAGCAAATATCATTAGCATCGAAAGAAGCTAGTGGTACTGGTAATATGAAATTTATGCTTAATGGAGCTATTACACTAGGTACTATGGATGGGGCGAATGTCGAGATTGCTGAGCTTGTAGGTGACGCTAATATCTATACATTTGGTAAAGATAGTGAAACAATAATTAATCTATATAAAACTAGTGGTTATAAAGCTGTTGATTACTATAATAATCCTATTATAAAAAACATTGTTGATTTTATAGTTTCTCCAACAATGTTAGCAATCGGAAATAAACATAAATTAAATGAGCTTTTTAATGAGCTAATAAATAAAGATTGGTTTATGACTTTAATTGATTTAGTTGAGTACATTAAAGTAAAAGATCAGATGCTTAATGACTATGAAGATCGCGATCATTGGCTAAGAATGAGCTTGGTGAATATAGCTAAAGCAGGTTTCTTTAGTTCAGATAGAACTATCGGTCAGTATAATGAGGATATCTGGAAAATTTAGTCTGTGAAAATAAAAGGTATATTATTAGCCGTATCAAGTTTACCAAGCCAATATGGCATTGGTGACTTGGGTTCAAATGCTTATAAGTTTGTTGATATATTAGCAAAAAATAAAACTCAAATATGGCAGGTTTTACCATTAACTCCTTTAGGTTATGGTAATTCCCCATACCAATCAAGCTCATCATTTGCTGGTGATGAAATTTATATTTGCTTAAATAAACTTGTAGACTATGGGCTTTTAACAAAAGATTCTCTAGAAAATTTCAATGCAAATAGTTGTAGTGTCGATTATGATGCTGTAAGAGTGCATAAGAATAAATTTTTAGCTAAAGCATTTGAGAGTTTTGAAACTTTAAAAAGCCAATTTGAAAATGAATACTATGATTTTTTAGCAGATAATCAATGGGTTAAAAATTACGCTATATTTCAAGCTTTTAAAGAGGCTAATAATGATGATATTTGGCATAGTTGGCCTGATGATTATAAGTATTGGTGTAAAGATAAAAATATTGATTTAGAACAATACCAACAACAGATAGATTATCAGCTATTTCTACAGTTCATTTTCTATAAACAATGGTTTGAGCTTAAGAAATATGCAAACTCATATAATATCGAAATCATGGGGGATTTACCGATATATTTAGGGCTTGATTCAGCAGATATTTGGGAACATCATCAGTATTTTCAGCTAGATGAAAACCTTAAGCCTACATTCGTAGCAGGAGTGCCTCCAGATTTTTTCTCAGAAACAGGACAATTATGGGGTAACCCTTTATATGATTGGCAGAAGCTTGAACAATCTAATTTTGCTTTTTGGATAGAACGATTAAAAGGCAACTTTAAGCTCTTTGATATCGTTAGAATTGATCACTTTAGAGCTTTTGATACTTATTGGCAAATACCTGCTCAAGAGACAACAGCAATTAATGGTAAATGGCTTGAAGCCCCAGGTTATAAGTTTTTTGATACTGTTTATGAGAAATTACCAAATGCTAATATCATAGCAGAAGACTTAGGTGATTTGCGTAAAGAGGTTCTTAAACTTCGTGATCATTATAGTTTAAAAGGAATGAAAGTTTTTCAGTTCCATTTTGACTTTAAGACTGGTCAATTTATTGATAATACTAATATAGTAGCTTATTCAGGAACTCATGATAATAACACGCTGAAAGGCTGGTATGATGATTTAAGTAAGTGGCAACGGAAACTTATCAAGAGATATTTCAAAGCTAATGATAAAAATATCATCTCAAAAATATTAAAATACATGTGTTCATGTAATGCTGATATTGTAATAGTACCAGTACAAGACTTACTGCAACTTAATGTTACTGCTCGACTTAATACACCGGGAGAAGTAGGATCACCAAACTGGGAGTGGAAACTAGAAAACTTTAATCATATTGAATCTATTAACTTTTGATACTCTTCAAAGAATTGTTCTTGGACACTTTCAATAGTAACTGAACGATCAAAATCTGAAATTTGACACATCTGTAAACCACTATAGCCACAAGGATTAATGTAATCAAATGGTTTTAAATCCATATTTGTGTTTATGGCAATACCATGATATGTTTTACCTTGTTTAATTCTAAGTCCCAAAGATGCAATTTTTGCGTTATTTATGTATATTCCATGGGCATTTTCTATAGTATGAGCTTGTAAATTATAGTAGTTATTGAGCATGTTTATACAGGCTTGTTCTACCGCAGATACTAGTCTTTTAGCACCTAGCTTGCTTCTTTTCACATCTAGTAAAAAATATATTATAGCTTGCCCAGGACCATGATAGGTTACTTGTCCACCACGATCTGTATCAACTATAGGAATGCCATTTAAGTTTAAAATATGTTCAGGTTTACCATGCTTTCCTTGAGTGAAAACAGCAGGGTGTTCAACAAACCAAACTTCATCAGCGGTAGCTTCATTACGTTTAGCTGTAAAGTCTGTCATCTGATTAAAAGTAATCGTATAATCTTGAAGTCCAAGCTTTTTAATATTCATAGTGAATTTGTGCCATATAAATTAGAGATCAGTTAGAAAAATATAAGATAACCTAAAGTACCATGTGAACTTCAGGATTAGATGATATTTCTTTATAGATATTATCAAGCTGTTCTTTGCTATCGGCTTGAAATATTGCTGTTATAGAGATGTATTTACCCGTTTTACTTTCCTTAGTTTTAAAATCAATTTTATCATGTTCAGGAACATACTTTTCAAATACACTAAGTATAGCTTCAGTAGTTTCTTTTTGAGGATTTGCCATTATCTTAATAGGGAATTGACAAGGAAACTCAAAGAAAGTTTCTTTTTGATCTGTAATATTTTTTTCAGTCATATTATATCCTTTTATATTAGGTGAATTACCACCAGCCTTTTTGTTCAACATTGTTCTTTGCTACAACAGGAACTTCAGCTAATTTTTCTTTACCATTAACTGTAATTACTATATTACCTACAACTTGTCCTTTAGCAATTGGTGCTTTAAGACTTGGATTAAAAGCTACACCTTGCTTTAAATAAGGAAGATAGTTTCTAGGTACAGACTTGTAGATATTTTGAGCAGCAGATACAGTTATTTTTTGACCAACTTGAGCATTTGCGATATTGTCTGCACTCACTGTAACAGGTGTATTTGCTTTATATAAAACTACATTTTCAAATTTAGATAACGCATATCTAAGTAGTTTAGCAGATTCTGACTCACGCTTAGAAGAACTTTTAGTTCCTAGAACTACAGATATAAATCTTTCTTTATTTTGAGTGGCAGATGAAACTAAACAGTATCCTGCAGCATTAGTATGACCTGTTTTCATACCGTCAGCTCCATCAAATGTGAATAGAAGTTTATTTCTGTTATTTTGCAGTACAAAGTTGTCTCTTTTAGGGAATAGTTTTGTACATTTATCTTTATCTTCATCGTTAAGTTTTGATGATGAATAACTTTGAGTTACCATACCGTTTGATCTATCAAATTTAGGCATACACATTTTACGGTCAGTAATTGAAACAGATTGTTGTTTAGTAGCATTCCATACTAAACCTTTTTCACCGTATATGTCATATGCTTCAGGGAAATTATAAATAAAAGATCTAGCTAGCATTGCCATATCATGAGCTGTTGTATATTGATTTCCACCAGGTAATCCATCAGGGTTAGCAAAATGAGTGTTATTCATACCAATAGCCTTAGCAGTTTGATTCATAAGATTTGTAAAAGCATTTGAAGATCCAGCGATAAACTCAGCTAAAGCAATAGTTGCATCATTTCCAGATACAATATCCATACCCTTTACAAGATCTCTTACAGATACTTTTTTACCTGCTTCAACATACATTTTAGAGCCACCTGTAGCAGAGGCAGAATGACTAATTGGAACCATCGTATCCCACTTAAGATTACCAGCCTTAATTTCACTAGCAACAATATATGAAGTCATGATTTTTGTGAGACTCGCAGGCTCTCTTCTAACATCCATATTTTTTTGGCTAACAATATCACCTGTACGATAATTCATAGCAACCCAAGCAGCAGCATCTAAATCTAATTGTACTGGTTTTAATATTATGTCTTTTTGAGCGACATCACTAGCACCGTTGAAGTATGGGTCAGAGTTAGCTGCAATGTTTGGAGCAGCTATAGCTACTGCTGAACTTAGAGTAGCTCCTAAAATTGCTATTTTCTTTAGTTTATTCATAAGGCTCCTTTTAAAAGATTTTGGAATATCTGTGTTGATTTATTATATTTTCTATGTGTATTTTAATATTTATGCATTATAAATACAAAGGTTTTTATGATAGACTGAGATTTATAAAATAGCCAAGTAAAAATACAGGAGAGAAATAAGCTATATGTTAAAAAACATACCTTGCGGAAAAGATATTCCTAATGATTTTAATGTGGTTATAGAAATACCACATGATGGCGATCCTATTAAATATGAGTTTGATAAGGACAGCAATATGGTAGTAGTTGATAGATTCATGTCTTCAACTATGAGATACCCTGCAAACTATGGTTTTATTCCAAATACTTTGTATGATGATGGTGATCCAATTGATGTATTAGTTTTAGCTCCATATCCACTTGCTGTTGGCTGTGTTATTAACTGTAGAGCTGTTGGCGTATTTAAAATGGAAGATGATGGTGGCATTGATGCTAAAATAATAGCCGTACCTAGCCCAAAACTTTCAAAAGAATACGATCATATTAATGATATTGATGACCTTCCTGATACTCTTAAAGCTAGAATAGAACATTTCTTTACTCACTATAAGGACCTTGATTCTGGTAAGTGGGTTAAAGTTGAAGGTTGGGATAATGCTGAATTTGCTCGTAAAGAAATTGTTAAATCAGTAAAAAATTATAAATAATCTAAACTCTTTTATCTTAACTAATTCAGTCTTTTTCTTATTTGTGATAATATTCCTATTGAATGTAAACATTCTTTTTAGGATAGATTATGAAAAAAAACAATTCCAAAGAAATTAAACTATTAATTTTAGATGTCGATGGCGTTTTAACAGATAGTAAAATTATCATTTCTAATGATGGTAATGAATATAAAAACTTTGATGTTAAAGATGGCTTAGGTATGGTTTTATTGCAAAAGCTAGGTATTAAAATTGCGATAATAACGGGTAAAGAGTCTAGAATTGTTGCAGATAGAATATCTGCTCTAGGTGTTGATTCTAATGATATTTTTCAAGGACAAAAAAATAAAGTCAAAGCCTATGAGACTCTAAAAACTCGTTATAGTCTCAACGATTCACAAATTGCTTATATGGGTGATGATTTGCCTGATATAACTCTTATGAATAAAGTTGGGATATCTGCAGCTCCAGCGAATTCTATGGATATTGTTAAGGATTATGCTGATGTAAGATGTCAAAATAATGGTGGCGAAGGTGCTGTTAGAGAATTTTGTGAATATCTAATCAAACATATTGGAGCATATGAACAAGTATTACAGAGCTTCCTAAAAGAGGGTGGAATAAAATAGTAATATGAAATTTTTCACTAAATATTCTTTCATATCTAATGTAGCATCAATACTTATTGTTACTGTTGGAGTACTATATATAGGAGACAGGGCTCTTGATGGTGGGCGTGATCCAAATGATAAAGATCCTGGTGATAGTGTAGAACTTACAGCATATAATTTTCATTATAATGGTTATGATGAGAGAGGAAAATTATCAACCTATTTTATAGCTCAAAAATTAGAACAATATGTTAATCAAAATACTAAAGCGACAAACATTATTGAAAAAAACTATGATGCAGAGACTCAAAAAATCACATGGCAATTTAAATCTCATCATGCAACAACTCAAAAAATCACAACTGGAGACCTTATTCATTTATATGATGGCGTAAATTCAATAGTTTATACTAAGAGTGATTCGTCAGACTCCTCAAAAGGAAAGACATCAGATGAGCAAGCCCCTAAAAAGATACATATTATATCTTCAGAAATGTATTACAATACAGAAACAAAAGATTTTTATACTTCAAAGTTTGTTAAAATGTTTGATCCTGAAAATGGTAATAATACAACAGGAAATGGGGTATTTGGTAACTCAGAAACAAAAAAAATAAATTTAAATAATAATGTAAGGAGCTATTATGCATTTGGCTAAAGTGATTACATTATCAGTTTTATCAATTGTTAGTGCTGTTAATATCTCTTGTGCAGAACAATTAGCACCTCCAAACATACAGGACTCTAAAAGCTTTACAGGAGTAGATCAATCAGCTTTAAAAAAAGAAAATGTGGCTACAAATGAAAAAGAAAACAATGATAATAATAATGGCTTAAAAGCTTATGGTCCTTTAACTATTTGTTCTGATAGAGCATTTTATGATGGTAATCAAGGTACATTAATATACACCGGAAATGTTTTTGTAATGCAGGTACATAATCAACATATACTTTGTCATAAGCCAAAAAAATTAAAAAAAAGTTCAGAATATTTTACGAGAGATAAAAGTTATAGCTTTAAACAATTACAAGAGAAATGGATGACTAAAGCTAAAAAGATATGCGCTAAACAAAAGGAGTGTAATTTTATTTCTGGGCAAAAACTAACTATTCAATTAACTCAAGAAAAAAAGATAAAAACTCTGGTAATGGATTCTGAGGGTATTGAAAATTCTGAGTTCTATACTTATCCAATAGATGCTAATTCAGACTTTAGTGAAAGTAAGAAAGTAACTAAAGGGCCTCTAAAGGGAAATGCTAAACAAGTAACATACGATATAATTAATAAAGATTTATATCTACATAGACAGGCTGTAGTAAATCAAAATCAAAACCAATATAAAGGTGACAAAATAATTTATGATATTGAACATGATTTGATCAATATTCCAGGTAGTAAGCAAAGAAGATCTAACATAATTCTAGATGGTGTAGAAAAGCAAACTAAAATTAACACAGGGCTTCCTACAATTACTAAATAGATAATCGTAAGACTTATATAAAACAAGGTTTAGAATGGAAAAATACACATTAGAAGCTAGAAGACTAGGTAAAAAATATGGATCTAGATGGGTTGTAAATAATGTCTCAATGAAAGTATCAACTGGTGAGATTGTTGGGCTTTTAGGCCCAAATGGTGCTGGTAAAACTACTTCTTTTTATATGATAGTAGGGCTTGTTGCGGCAACAAGAGGAAAAGTACGAATGGGAGATATGGATGTAACAAAAATGCCCATACATCTTCGAGCACGAAAAGGGCTTGGTTATTTACCCCAAGAAGCATCAGTATTTCGTAAACTAACAGTCGAAGACAATATTGTAGCTATACTCGAAACTCGTAAAGAACTTACTAAAGTTCAAATAGATGAAAAACTTAATGAATTATTAGATGAGTTTAGTATTCAACACATTCGTAAAAGTTTAGGAATGAGCTTATCAGGTGGTGAGAGAAGAAGGGTGGAGATAGCTAGGGCATTAGCAATGGATCCTAAATTTATACTTCTTGATGAACCTTTTGCAGGTGTCGATCCAGTCTCAGTAATTGAGATAAAAGAAGTAGTAAGACACCTTAAAGATCGTGGAATCGGTGTACTTATTACAGATCATAACGTTCGAGAGACTTTAGATATTTGTGAAAGAGCATATATTGTAAATGCTGGTAATATGCTAGCTTCCGGTACTCCTGAAGAAGTTTTAGAAGATGAAACAGTTAGAAAAGTTTACTTAGGAGAAGATTTTAAATTATGATAAATACTACAAATTCTAAAGTAGTGTGCGTGGGTAGAAATTATGTTGAACATATTAATGAACTAAACAATGAAATACCTTCAAATCCAGTGATATTCATCAAGCCGAATACAGCAATTTCTAAATCTTTAAAATTAATAAAGGGACGAGAATTACATTATGAGTGTGAAATAGTTTTCGCATTTGATCGAAGTAGTAAAATTTGTGCTGTTGGTGTTGGTCTTGACATAACAGATAGAGATTTACAATCAGAACTTAAAGCTAAAAAACTTCCATGGGAGCTAGCAAAAAGTTTTGATAATAGTGCTGTTATTAGTGACTTCATAACTATTGACGAATCAAAAGTTCCTTATTTAAGTTTCAAAGCATACAAAAATGGTAAACTTATTCAACATGGTAGCTATGATTTGATGATGTATAAACCACAACAGGTTATAGATTTTCTTAAGAAAAGTAATATCTCACTATGCCAAAATGATTTATTAATGACGGGTACTCCTAAAGGTGTTGGCATTATAAATCCTGATGATACATTCATATTAGAATTAAGTTGTAATGAAGAATTGATCTTAGAAGCAGAATTTAAATAATCTTTAAGAAATAAGGCTTAGTATGTGGGCGATAATTGGAAGTAGTGGTTTTGAATCATTTGATAGTTTTGAGATTATAGAAGAGCTATCAAGAGAGACTCCTTTTGGACTATGTTCAAATGGTTTATTTAAGGTTAAAGTAGATGGTCGAGAAGCATTATTTTTAAACCGGACAGGTCTTGAACAAAATATTCTACCTCATCAGATAAACTATAAAGCTAACATTTACGCCCTTAAAAAATATGGTGCTACAAGTATAATAGCTCTATCTTCCGTGAGAAGTTTACGAGAAGATTTAAAGCCTGGTGATATGGTTATTCCATACCAGTTTATTGATAGAACTAGATCTTTAAGAGAATTTACTTTTTGTGAACAAGGCTTATTGAACTATGTATCATTATCAAAGCCAGTTACAGAAAGTATTGCTGAAGAATTAAGACATAAAAAAAATGATTTTGATTTCCCAATTCATTTTAAGCAGTGTTATGTATGTATTGAAGGTCCACAGTTTCCTACTATAATTGACGCCAAGTGCTATCAAACAATGGGAGGAGGCATAATTGGTATGACAGCTTTTCCTGAATTTGCTTTAGCAAGAGAGGCTGGGCTTAACTATATAAGCTGTAATTTTATAGTAGATTTCGTACCATGGTCTTATGATGTTAAAAACGAATATAATATTTTAGAAATCCGTCAAACAAATAATACCAAAGCTGAAACATTACTAACATGGCTAGTAAATAACTTATCTTTTTATGCTGAAAATGATTGTCATGAACTAGGTATCGCTAGATATTTATCTACTCCTTTAGAAAATTTACCACCAAATAAACGAGCATGGTTGCAGGTTATTGCTAAAGATAACTCAAAGACTAAAGATGCTAGAGATACTGAAATACTTAAAAAAGTACCAGATTTATATGGAGGCATTAAAGCTATACCTCCAAAACTAAAAGATTTGCTGACATTTATAAGTAAGTACGATCAAGGCAATAACAGAAAAGATATTGAAGCAACTAGAAAAGCTGCTGCTACACTTGACTTGTATAGCTATGAAAAATTAGATCTATCTGGAATAGAAAATATAACAATTAAGCATCCTGATGCTCACGAGATACCAGTTAGAATATATAGACCAACCACAGACTCTAATCCTGAAGCTATAATTTTCTCACATGGTGGGGGATTCGTATCTGGGACTCTAGATTCATTTGATGCTTTTTGTCGTAAAATTGCGATTACAACTAACCGAGTTGTTTTTGCAATTGACTATAGACTAGCTCCAGAACACCAATTTCCAGCAGGACTTAATGATGTAGAATTTGCTGCTGAATATTTTTATAAACATTATAAAAAATATAATATTTCCAGAAAGAATTATACCTTAATGGGTGATAGTGCTGGAGCTAACTTAACACTACTTGCTAGTTATAATCTTATAAAAGATGAAAAAATAAATATTGCTAATAATATTATACTTTACCCATCTGTAGATTTATCACATATGCTGACTAAATCCCTACAAGATTTTGAGAGTGGATATATATTAACTAAAGCAAAAACGACTTGGTATTCAGAACTTTATGTACCAGATGATATAGATGCCAAATCACCAGAAATATCACCCTTTTATATAAAAAACCTTGATAACATGCCTAGAACATTAGTTATGACAGCTGGATATGACCCACTAAAAGATGAGGGATTACTATTTGCTGAAAGACTTTTAAGACATGATGTTGAAGTACAACACTATCATTTTGATAGTTTAGTGCATGGATTCATAAACTTTTCAAAACTTATTCCTAAAGAAATGGATAATTTACATAGTAGAGTTATTAAGTTTTTAGGTAAATAATCTTTTTAAGGTTCATATTCTCTGTCTACAATGTCTATACTAAATTTAATAAAATCATTATTTTATAAATCACCAAGTTTTTTATTAGATCGTTCAAGAAGCCTATGCAATCTTTTAACTATATAGCTTGATTCAAAATTATCATGGAGCTGATATTTATACACACATAAAGCCTTTTTAGCAACCTTAATAGAAAACTGTTCTCTTGTAGTTATAGTTTTACCAATTTTTTTATAATCACCATATAATGATAGTAGTGCTAATTTTTGAGTAATTATGTTAGGAGCATTTGGTAAAAGCTTATACACGACATAAAAAACTCCTCCTCCAAAAATAAGACCTAAACAAATCGATAGTGAAGGAGTTACATTAAAGCTCATTTGATTTGATGGTTGAACTACAAAAACAAAGCCTAAACAGTATCCTAAACCATACATTTGGAGTTTAGATATAGATAATAATACTACTCCAGCAGATAATCCCAAGCAAAAGAAAAACAATAAATGTTTAAAGCTTTCGGTAAACTGATATATAAAACAAAATTTAACTATAAGAGCTATAGGGACACTAATCAATAATCCCATAAGTACTTTTTTAACAAGCAAGAAAGCATTCGGTATTCCCACAAACAATTGTGATAGAAGTGTCATAATTGCCGTAGCTAAAAGCATACCTAAACTTCCCCCTGAAATTGACCAGATTAATGCACATACAAGAAATATTGCTACATTTCGAGCTGTAGCCGTTGCAATAATAATAGGATTATAATAGTTTTTTATCCTATTAAGTTTAAGCTCATAAAGTGGTTTCTTAAAGTTATTTAGTGAATTATATGCCAAAAGTAATTCTATCAAAGCTAGATAGATATTTTTAATAACTATAGGAGTATTTGTGAGTTTAGAGAATTTTCTTAATGTTTTAATAACACTTTTTGTATCACTATGAGATATTTTACTTAATTGAGCATTTAAAATTTCTGCATAGCTTTGAAACTCTAAGCTATTATTTGATTCTATATATTTACAATAGTCTTTAATAAGTCTTAAAAAAGGCAGAGCCTTATTTGAAAATAGAACATGGTTATTTTTAGTAGCTAATTTCTCATAAATACTAGCACTACTATCGTTATGAATAGCTATTGTTGATTCAAGAATATCTCTTGTTGCTAAATTGACACAAAAACTATTTGGTTGTGTGCTAGTAAGAGATATTAGATGTTTAATAGTAGCATTAAGTAATTGCTTACTATGGTTTTGATATATTCTTTTAACTGAATAGGGTTTTATTAAAAAGCTTGATATACATGCTGCCGTAGCTCCTATACATATTTCTATTAATCTAGCAGATGCAAAATTTAAAGCATTTACTATAGTTATATTTTGTGGATCGCTGATAGAGTATAAAACAACTATTATTGTTGTAATATTTCCTAAAGCAATTCCATATACTAAATTAGAGTGGTTAATGCCTGCAGAAATAAGGGAACATGCACATAAAAAAATAACTAAACAAATAAAGCTAGGAATAGGCTGCCCAATAAATAAAAATAAGATTAAACAACCGACTACAATCCCTATAAAAGTACCTGCAACAAGACATAATGCTTTTTCTATAACAAATCCTGTTTCTGGGCGTAACTGTAAAAATAAAGCTGCAATAATACCCCACATTGGTTTATACAGGTTAAAGTTTAGTGTAACAATCAAAACGATAATTGCAGAAAGCAGAAGCCTAAAACATATTACAAATGTATTTTGATTTATAAAACTAAGTTTCTTTGTCATAGTTATGCCAAGTATTTTATGTTTTATCACTTTGTAAGATTTCACAAAGGTCAATCTTATTAAGCTAGAGGTTTAATTATATCATAGGATATTTACTATTTAAGAAACTTGAAAATGTAAGCACTCTATAGTTTTGTGTATAGCTAAATTTTAATAAGTTTGATTTAATACCTAAGATAACAACTAAAAATATAACAAACAAATGAATAAATATAGTTTTTCAGACGATTATAGTGAAGGGTGTCATCCAAATATTCTTGATGCATTAGCAAGTACTAACTTAGTTCAACAAACAGCTTATGGAAATGATGAATATTCTATACAAGCTAAAAATTTAATCTGTAAACATTTTAATCGAAATGATGTTACTATACATTTTGTTGCAGGTGGTACACTAGCTAATATTATATGTATCTCAAGTATGTTAAAACCTTATGAAGCAATAATCTCTGCTAGTAGCGGGCATATTGCATTAAGAGAAGCCGGAGCAATTGAAGCTACAGGACATAAAATTATCTCTGTTGCTTCTGAAGATGGTAAGTTGACTCCCGATGACATTAAAGACGTTATAAAGAATAATTCTCATGCACCGCATATGGCAAAACCGAAGCTTGTATATATATCTAATACAACAGAGTTAGGAACTGTTTATACAAAGACTGAATTAGAAAGTTTGTCAGAAACTTGCAGAGCAAATGATTTGCTATTATTTATGGATGGAGCAAGATTGGGAGCAGCTTTGACGGCAAGTGCTAATGATTTAAGTTTGGCAGATATTGCAGCGTTTACAGATATATTTTGGATAGGTGGTACTAAGTCTGGGATATTATTTGGAGAGGCTATAATCATTCCGAATAAAAATCTAGCTGTGGATTTTGCGTTTAATATAAAACAGCGAGGAGCATTATTAGCAAAAGGGCGAGTATTAGGACTTCAATTTAGAGAGCTCTTTTCTAATAACCTATTCTTTGACTTGACTAGCCATGCTAATAAAATGGCAGAAAAACTCTCTAGCGGAATCGTTAAAGCTGGTTATAAGCTTATACAGTCTGTAGAAAGTAATCAGATATTTGTAGCACTACCCAATTATGTAATTGAAAGGCTTCAAGAGAAATTCACTTTTTTTGTAATGAGCGATATTGATGAGCAAAACTCAATGGTAAGATTGGTTACTTCTTGGGCTACTGATGAGGTTATGGTTGATGAATTTGTGGAGGTATTGGATAAATATTTTTAATCCCAACCAATGTTGTTTAAGAGCTTTTCAAATACGTTATTTGGATATTGAGTTGATTTATCTTTTTTCATTAAACAGTAATAGAATTCATCCATTTTTATGGCAATAGGCATATAATCTTTTAAAATCATATCAAGTGAAGCTGGTTCTGATGAAATAATTTCTTTAATTTCATGATTTAACATTCGCTTATATTGATTAAGTTTATTAGTAAAAGAAGAAACGTCATCTAGTATTATGTTTCTTCTTTTACTGATAGACGTAATAATACAGTTTAATAAATACAGGATTCCACTCGATTTATCATAAGTAATATTTTTGTAAAAAAATTTTTTCTCCTCCATAGATAACTGAAATTGAGAAGATAGAGCTAAACCAAAATCACTGTAATATAAGCGTGAGCCATCAGTTAAAATATTTCTAAAATGTGCATCCATATGTAGAAGGTTACGAGATCCCATAAAATCAATTGTTTCTTGAATTTGATTTTCGACCAATTTAACTGTATCAATAAAAGTATCATTAAGTGACTGTTTGCTTAACCATTCATGAAGATTCTCTGGTATAAATTCTATGAATAAACATATTGATTGTGTTGCTTCAAGCTTTTCTTTTAATCGATTATGTATTTCTTTATTATTTTCCCAGTATATGGTGTCTTGATCTAAGTCATCACGCTCTGATCTTGAAATAGTGTTCTTTATATTAGCTGTTAATATCCGCCAATGATACATAATCGGAAAATTATAACACTCACCTGTAATAACCCAGTTAGTTGTTATTTTATGTGTAGCCAATTCACGCCAAGCTCCAAAGCCAGCTGATCCAATGCCATACTGATAACACATTGGTAGATTGAACATATTAGCTGTAGACATATAATTGTCTGCCTGCAGCTCTCTATCCGTTATTGGTATTTTCTTAACAAATATAGGGGTATGGTTTATTTTTATTTTTAGAGATGTTCCACCAATGCCGGTATGCATCGGTTCACCAGTTGATATTATTTGCTCAATCTGATTATTAGACATACAGGTTAAGATATTGGAAATATTATTATATTTATTATACCTTTCAGCAGTTTTATTCATCTAAACATAATCTCTTTAGTTTACGGCTAATTATATAATTGTTTGAACCGATATTATTTGATAAAACTAAATATTTATCTATCTATTGTGCAAAAGAGTAAAGAATGTTAAAAGCTCTCAATCTCACCATCTTTCTTAGCCATAATAACTACATTAGCAGGCTTTAATGCAAATAGACCGTTAGTTACTACACCTGTGATTTGATTTAATTCTGTTTCAAGCTTTAATGGATTATCAATTTTCATGTTAAATACATCTAGGATAACATTGCCATTATCTGTAATTGTGCCTTCACGATAAACAGGCTGACCACCAAGTTTTATAATCTCACGAGCTACAAAACTTCTTGCCATAGGGATTACTTCTACAGGTAGTGGAAAAGTACCAAGGATATTTACTAGCTTAGATTCATCTATAATGCACACAAACTTCTTAGCAGCAGCTACACATATCTTTTCACGCGTAAGGGCAGCACCGCCACCTTTTATAAGCTCTTTATGCTTGTTGCATTCATCAGCACCATCAATATACAAATCAATTTCGCCAGCATAGTTTAAATCTACAACATCAAAACCTAAAGCTTTTAGCTTCTTAGTAGAGTCTTCAGAGCTTGAAACAACCTGTTTGATTTTATCTTTATAATTAACAAGTTCCTCAATCAAAAAAGCAACTGTACTACCAGTACCTACACCAAGAGTGATTTCAGAGGTGATTTGTTTAGCAGCTTCTATTGCAGCTAATTTTTTAAGTTCATTTTGATTGTCTTTTTTCTTAAAAATCATAGTTAAAATTTTCTCTTGTTAAAAATATTGTTAAAAATTGAGCCTTTGATTATATAAATAACAGTGCACCCAAAAGCTATAAGCAACTGTATTAGTAAGCTAATAGTGGGTACTATATATCCAATAGTTACAAATAAGCAAATTAATGGTGTAAAAATTCTCAGAGTAACATTAAAAATAGGAGAAAGTTTTGTTCCTGTATTTTTAAGAATTTCATAACTAAATTTCTGAGCATCATAAACCCAACCAACCATAAATATATCGAATAAAAACAAATAAATAATGATCAAGTGAAAACCAAACATCATAGAAAAATATATATTTGTATAACCTCTACAAATAAAACATGTAGTTATTATAAAAGGTATAAGAAATATTAAAAATTCTAAGTGTAGCTTACGCGTAATTTCACAAATATATTTTATAGCAGCTACAAATACGATGATATTAAAAGTAATAAATATAGCTTCTAGCATTAAATAATATACAGGTGTAGATACTTTTATTACAATAAATATACTACTAATATGAATATTTTCTACCGGCTCATGGTAAGGTCTATAGTCTCCTAATACTGCATATATAACAATACAAAAAATTATTGAAATAACTATATTATAAAAAACACTTTTGAAAGCTGCTAATTTAATATTTGCATCATTATCTACTACTCCGAGAATATTTTTATAAAGAGCTAATGAAACAAAATTACTAAGAATAGCGTAGATCATCGCCATTGCCATCATATTATGGATTTGTGTATTAGTTTGATAACTTAAACCGAATAAAAAATCATCTATCCCAATACTACTATGAGGTAGATAAGTAAAAGTAATAATTGCTAATATCAAAATTAAATATAAAGCATTATGAGATATTATGACAATAAGATTATTTATATTAATCACTTTTTTAGATATTAACACTAACATCAATACCATTATGACTAAAATCACTACTAAGCTAATATACATTGGAAAACTAGAACCAAAGCTTAAGCTAGCACTACTTAATTTGTCTATAGCAGGAACATTATCAACGAAATCTAAAAAATATGAAGTTATTGAAAAAATCACAATTGATAAAATAACAACCATAGAACCTGTCAGTAATACACTCAATGGTTTAAGTTTTGAGCTACCGGTTAATTTCTTAATTAGCTTACTGTAGGTATTAATTTCTGGATGTACTTTTTCCAAATATATTGCAATAATATTCATTGGATAACATAGTAATAAAGTAAACGCTATATATGCATAAAAAAACTGGAACCCATTATATTTAAATACACTTTCAAAAAAACCTAAACTGAAACATAGCGCGGTAGCAATTATTCCAGTTACAAGAGGTTGCGCTGTTTGTTTAATGTTCATAAATATATACCCCTAATTTCTGGTTACGCAGTAATTACCACGGAAAGTAATGTTTTTAATTATTTGAGTTTTTTCATTTACTGATACCCAAGTGGTACATTTTAAAGCACCAAGCTGAACAAATTGAGGGTTATTTTGTGCCACCATAAGAGTTTGTACAGGATTTCCACGCAACATCGGTGTATTTGGATTAACCGCAGTTCTTTGATACACATAAGTTTTAATATCAGGGCTAGGTGATACATCCATAGAGCTATTAGGGTAACCAAACTCTTTCATGTAATCACTAAAACTTTGACCAATCCAAGCTTTCTGTTGTTCTACATATTTCTGTCTAGTTGCACAAGAAAATAAACTAAATATCAGTATCGAAAAAACAAAAATCTTCAAAAAATTATTTTTCATAGTAACTCCTATTTTATAAATCCAGTTTTTTTCATATATATCGTTAATAACGATATCGCTGCAGGAGTAATTCCTGGTATTCGAGATGCTTCACCAAGAGTTGTAGGTTTTTGCTCTGTCAGTTTTTGTAAAACTTCGTTAGATAGACCTTTAACTTGAGAATAATCAAATTCCGAAGGTATTTCTTTTAGCTCTAATACCGCAGACTTTTCAATATCTTTATTTTGTCTATCAATATAGCCAGCATACTTAGCAGATATTTCAATTTGCTCAATGACACTTGTATCCTGAAGATTTAACTCTAACCCGTCAATCTTGCTTAGTTTATCGTAATCAATCTCTGGGCGTTTCAATAAGTCAAAAAGAGTACTTTCTCTAGTCATTTTTTTATCTAAATATTGCTCTAAGTCACGAGCTTTTTGAGTTTGAGGACCAATCCAAGTACTTTGCATTTTGCTAATATTCTCATTTATAGCGGCTTTTTTTGCTAAGAAGCTAGCTTTATCTTGAGCATTTAACAGGCCAAGCTCGATAGCAACATCTGATAAACGCAAATCAGCATTATCTTCACGCAAAACTAGTCTATATTCGGCACGAGAAGTAAACATTCTGTAAGGTTCTTTTGTACCTTTAGTTATAAGATCATCTATTAATACACCCATATAACTATTTGAACGGCTTGGGTACCATGATTTGTCACTATCTACACTAATAGCAGCATTTATACCAGCTACTAAACCTTGTGCTCCAGCCTCTTCATAACCTGTTGTACCATTTATTTGACCTGCAAAATAAAGGTTTTTGATAAATTTAGTTTCTAAAGTAGGGCGTAAATCTCTAGGATCAAAGAAGTCATACTCAATTGCATAACCTGGACGCATGATAAAGGCATTTTCAAAACCTTTAATGGAGCGAATATACTCAACTTGTACTTCAAATGGAAGGCTTGTCGAAAGACCATTAGGGTAAAGCTCTATAGAGTTTAAACCTTCTGGTTCAACAAATATTTGATGGCGATCTTTATCGGCAAATCTTACTACTTTATCTTCAATAGAAGGGCAGTAACGAGGACCAATACCTTCAATAACACCACTATACATTGCAGATTTATCAAGATTACTGTTGATAATATCGTGAGTTCTTTGGTTAGTGTATGTAATGTGACAAGGGATTTGTCTTGGGTGTGCTATTTTCCCTTTTGAAAAGTACGAAAAAAATGGTGTTGGATCATCACCGTGTTGCACATCCATAACACTAAAATCTACACTGCGGCTATCTATGCGTGGCGGAGTTCCAGTTTTTAGTCTATCTACTCTAAAAGGTAATGCTCTTAATCTTTCTGCTAAGGCATTTGATGGTTGATCTCCTGCTCTACCTCCAGATTGTGTAGTCTTACCTATATGAATTTTACCGCCTAAAAAAGTGCCTACAGTTAAGATAACTTTTTTTGCTTTAAAAGTTATTCCAGTTTTCGTAATAGCTCCTATAACTATGCCATTTTCAACAGCTAAGTCATCCACAGCATCCTGGAAGATTTCTAAGTTTTCTTGATTGTTTAAATGATCATTGACAGCTTTTTTATAAAGAACTCTATCTGCTTGGGCACGAGTTGCACGCACAGCAGGACCTTTACGCGAGTTCAGTATTCTAAACTGAATACCAGCAGCATCTATAGCTTTAGCCATGATCCCACCCATTGCATCAATTTCCTTTACAAGGTGACCTTTACCAATCCCACCAATAGCAGGATTACAAGACATTTGACCAATAGTATCTATATTATGAGTAAGCAGGAGGGTTTTTGCACCGATTCTAGCTGAAGCTGCTGCTGCTTCAACACCAGCGTGACCTCCACCTACTACAATTACATCATAATTATTTTTATATATCATCTAAATAATGTTTTTAAATTTTAATCTCCTAAATTTTACTACACTTTTGTCAAAAAATAACTATACAAAGATATTAATCATCTAGCTTTTACAATATAATTGCGATTATCAAAGGCAATATGTTTTTTAAGAGCACTTAAAATGCTAGACATCAATAAAATCTATCATAAATATATTGACCAAGATCCTATTAAAGTTTTACAAGACGGTGCTATAAAATCTGCTTTAATATTTTTCTGTTTTTTGAGTATTGCAACTTATCTTAATTTCGATAGAAACTTAATAGTTATAAGCATTCTATTTATAGCTAACTTAGCTGCGAGTGTTTTAATTGGCAGTATTGAAGCGAAAAGATTAGCATTTTTTTTATATATGCTTACAGCTGTTATTATGATTAATTTATCACCATTAGTTCATCCAGCTTTTGAAGATAATTTTATGCTGATAATTCTTGTTGCTTTTTTTGCATTTTGGAGTAGAAGGTTTGGAGCAGCATTTGCATTTTTTCCGATAATGATAACTGTACTAACATGTATTTGTTTTGTGAGATTCCCGTTAGATAGTGATAATCACTTAACCTTTACTATTACAGCAGTTATTATCGGTTTAGCTTTTTATATCTTACTAATAAGAAGTTATAAACCTATGACTGATAAAGAGATAAAAAAAGTTATTATGGATTTTTCTAAACTGTTTGTTAGAAATACCTTTGAAACTTTTGAAAAATCAAGTTATCGAAGATTTACTCGTTCAAAAGTATTTGAAGCTAATAGTGCTAAGTTCAAAAACATTATCGCATTACAAGATCATGGTTTAATGTTTTTAAAAAAAGCCAAACATGAGAAGTGGCGATATTTTTGCTACAACATTGCTTTACTGAATAGACTAACAGCTAAATTTATACTAAATTATAAACGACTGAGTAACAATTATATCAAAATTGGGTTCAATGACCATAAAGAGGTGGAGAGTTTACTTAAAGATCTAGAGGCTATTTTCAAAAAGACCTTATTTTTATTTTTGTATAGTCAAAGAGCAAATGCTGATATAGCTTCTAAGTTTGAAGAACTTGATCACTTAAAATATAAGTTTGAAATAAAATATATAGAAAAATATCACCTTGATGAGCTTAAAAAACCTATATTGTTTGATAGTGTTTTACTTCTTGATGATATGTTCATTAATGTAAAAAATCTAAAGGAGGCCTACGATGATCTTTGTAAAGGATAAATATATCAATAGGCTTTCTGATACTACTTTACTTGCAATAAGAGTACTAGTCGCTTGTACTATAGGGCTTCTTATAGGTTATGTGGTTTTTTCGTTATCAGGAGAGCAACATTTTCGTGACAGAATATACTGGATAGTGATAGCTGTTGTAAGTGTAGCAGCAAGTACTAGTACAAGTGTGGTTTATAAAAGAGCAAAATCTATTGTGGTTTTTTCTTTACTAGGTACAGCTCTTGGGTCAATGACCTTGATGTTAATCCAAAAGTATATTGATGGGTACTTTACTTTACTTGCCATATTATGTGGTATTGCATTAGCATTTTATATTTACACATTATTTTTGAATTATGCTACTAGTGTCTTTTTTATACATATATATTTGGTTATGTACTTTGGCTTATTTGTTGGGTGGAGCTTAGATTTATTTATTATTAGAGTAGTTAGTGTAACTATTGGTACAGTATGTATAGTTATGGTTACATTTATCTCTAGAGGTAAAAAGTATAGAACACAGTTCATCAAAGAACTTTATACAAATTATATCGAATTTAAAAAGATTGTTGATGATGTTGATACTCATATTTTGAATAAGAGAGTTATAGCTTTAGTTGAAAAAAACATTCAGTTAAATGAGATACTTGCAAACGCAAGATATGAATTTTATTCAAAAGATAAATATAATGAGTATAGGAAAGTTGTTGTCCTAATGGATGAGCTTTTGATAAATATAAAAACTTACCGCACATTATTTATTCAGCAAAAAACACATGATAGCGAGTTATATAAAGAGTTAGTTACATATACTAAAGAGCAGATTCAAAGGAATTTTGATAGATTAACAACTAAATATGATAGAGTGCTACTTTAATTGTACTATTTCAGTTACTAACACTTTCAAACTTTTCAAGATATTGACTATTAAATTCTTGTTTTAAATATTTTATTAGTGAGTTGACTCGTTTTAGTTGGTATTTCACAGGAGGTGAAACTATAGATAGTTGAGTACTTTCTGTATATTTTGGTAATACTTCTACTAAATTACCATTTTTGATATCAGCATCTACATATACATCTACAAGTCTTGTAACTCCTAAGCCTAATAGAGCAGCTTGTTTCATAACTCTACCATTAGTCGCATGAGTACCATTATTGTGAATATGGAGAGTATATTTGTCATCACTTGAGACTAGATTCCATTGCTTAACACTACCGTAAACAAGAGGTAGTTTTTCAAGTTCTCTAGGGGTTGTTATTTGTGCATACCTTTTAATAAAGCTAGGGCTTGCAACATATTTGGTAGATACTGTTCTAAGATACGATGCTATTAGATTTGAATCGGGTAAGTCTCCCATACGAATTACTAGGTCATAATCACTTTCTAAAAGGTTTATACGATTAC
Organism: Francisella adeliensis; assembly: GCF_003290445.1. Classification (NCBI taxonomy): domain Bacteria; kingdom Pseudomonadati; phylum Pseudomonadota; class Gammaproteobacteria; order Thiotrichales; family Francisellaceae; genus Francisella; species Francisella adeliensis. The sequence continues at coordinate 1,064,057 of NZ_CP021781.1, forward strand.
TAGAAAAATCTAGGTGGATTTTTACTTTTGGATTTTGTTGTTGAAATTTAAGTAAAAGTGGAGCGATAATATCTTCTCCGATTATTCCACCAACACAATTTATTTTTATAACCCCATTTATTTCATTGCTTTCTTGAGTTGCAAGCTGGGTTGCTGTATCTAAGTCTTGAAGAGCTTTTTTGCATTTTTTATAATATTCTTCACCTATTTCAGTAGCTTTTACATGCCTTGTACTTCTATATAAAAGCTGAACTTTAAGGTCACTCTCAAGATCTTTTATACTTTGACTTAGATTAGATTTTGCTACCCCTAAAATATCTGCAGCTTTTGTGAAGCTTTGCTGTTCTGCTACATGGATAAAGGAATAAATTCCACGCCAATTTATGTTGTTCATTATTTTGTAACAATGTTTTATGATTATTAGTATTTATCAGTCTAATACTCTTGTGTATAATTTACAATCAATAAGTCACAGTGAAACTTTAATAAAAAATGGAGAAATAAAATGAGTAAATCTTTAGTAGTAATAACAGGTGCAAGTTCAGGTATTGGTGCAGCAATTGCAAAACGCTTTTCAGAAGCAGGACATTCACTTTTACTTATAGGTAGAAGAGTAGAGAAAATGCAAGAGCTAAACTTACCTAATACTATGATTCGTAAAGTGGATGTAACGGATATTCAAGCTTTAAAAAATGCTATAAAAGATGCAGAAGCTGAGTATGGTGCTGTTGAGCTATTAGTAAATAATGCAGGATTGATGCTTCTTGGACAGATTGATAATCAAGATCCAATCGAGTGGCAAAAAATGTATGATGTAAATGTACTTGCTTTACTTAATGGTATGCAAGCAGTTCTGGGCGATATGAGAGCTAGAAAATCTGGTACAATCATAAATATAAGCTCGATTGCAGGTAAGAAATCATTCCCTAATCATGCTGCTTATGTAGGTACAAAATTTGCAGTATCTTCAATGAGTGAAAATGTGCGTGAAGAAGTAGCTGATGATAATGTTAGAATTATGACAATCTGCCCAGGAGCAGTTGAAACAGAGCTTTTAAGTCATACAACTTCTGATCAAATAAAGTCAGACTATGAAAGCTGGAAAGAGTCAATGGGTGGAGTATTAGTTGCAGATGATATAGCTCGCACAGCTTCGTTTATGTATAGTCAGCCGCAAAATATCAATATTCGTGAAGTTGTGATTGCTGCAACAAGACAGCCTGCTTAACATTAGTTATCTAATTATTCTCAGTTATTAATCATTCTCAAGGTGTGTTAAAATTCTAAGCTAGAAATTTAATAAAATTAAGAGTTAAAAATTTTATATGACTAGTGACCAAACATTTCTTTTTTATGACCTCGAGACTACAGGCATTAACAAATCATTTGATCAAGTTTTACAGTTTGCTGCAATTCGCACAGATCTTGATTTTAATGAGATTGAGAGATTTAACTTTTTTGTAAAATTAAATCCAGATACAACTCCTAGCCCTATGGCGACTATTACGCACCATATATCTATAGCACAAGCAAATACAGGTGTAAGTGAGTATGCAGCTATCCGCAAGATTCATAAGATCATTAATACCCCAGGTACTATTAGTATAGGCTATAACACACTTGGTTTTGATGATGAGTTCCTGCGTTTTGCATTTTATAAAAATATGCTACCGCCCTATACACACCAGTTTAAAAATGGTTGTTCTAGGGCTGATTTGTTTCCTATAGTTACTAGCTACAGTATATTTTGCACACAAGCTTTAAAATGGCCAAAAGTTATAAATGATGAAGGTGTAGAGAAAACATCATTAAAGCTTGAAAACTTGAATGCTGAGAATAACTTCTATAGTGGCGGTAGAGCCCATGATGCTATCACAGATGTGATTGTAACAGTTGAGTTAGCAAAAAGGCTAAAGCAAGTAAATCCAAAAATGTGGCAATACCTACTAGATAAGTTTGATAAGCAGACCGATGAAGCTACCATATCTCAACTAGATGTAGGCTTAGAGGTTGCGGATAAAGGCTACAAGCAGGCGATAGCTGTAAGCGGTATATTTGGTTTTAAAAATAACTTTATGTCGGCAATACTCGACCTTGGTCAGCATAGGCACTACAAAAATCAGCAGATATTTATGCGACTAGATAGTTGTCTTTTGAGTGAGTTTGTAGAGGAGTATGGTAGCCTTGAAGCTGAGCATTGGCGACTAACTTTAAATAAAAAGTGGGGCGATACTCCGCTAATACTACCAGCGAAAACTCGTTTTGTTGGTAAGTTACCTAAAGAAAGGCTAGAGCTTATAAAGGCGAATAAAGAATTTATAAAAGCAAATGCGGATAAGTTTTTAGATTTTGTAGAATTTGTACTTGAGTATAAATATTCTGAAATTGAAAACATAGATGCAAATGCAAATATCTATCAAAGTGGTTTTATGACTAGTGCCGATGAACGAGGTTGCGATAAGTTCCATGTCTCAGATATTGTCAAAAAAGCTCAGATGCTAAACCAACTTCCTAAAGACTACTATACTAGAGCATTACGAATAATTGGGCGATTAGATTTTTCTAAGCTACCAGATAATGCACAAATGGAATTTCAAGAATATCTAAATCGTATTGTAACATTAGAAAATGATGAGATGCTAATTGACCATAGAGGCAAACCACGTAAATCATTGGAAGATATTTACCAAGAAATGCAAGATGTGCGTACAAACCGCGAGCTAACAGAAGAACAGCAAGGTTTACTTTATGAGTTAGAAGAGTATTTGTTCTAATCTAAATAAAATTCACGGAAATTATAATGTCTAATATACAAACAAAAAAACACCCTAGAGCTTTACCTATATGTTTTACAACCGAAATGTGGGAGAGATTTGGGTATAAAATTTTACTAGGTTTATTAGTTTTTGTTCTTTTAAAAAAATACAACCTAGATGATTCCCAGGCTGCTGTTATAGTTGGTGGATTTACAGGGTTACTGTATATAACGTCTATAGTGGCAGGTTTCATAGCAGATAAATTTATTGGATACTATCGTTCGGTTATATTAGGTGGGATAGTATTAATTATTGGCTACTTAATATCTGCCATAGCTCCTTCTCTACTTATTCTAAGTATTGGGCTGGGCATTATTAGTGTTGGGACAGGGTTGTTGAAGTCAAATGTTAGCAGCTTATTAGGTTTATCATACGAGGTTGGTGATCCTAACAGAGATAAAGGATTCACTATTTTCTATGCGGGTATAAATATTGGTGGAATGCTTGCTAATTTTACAGCAGGATATTTCTATGAGCATTATGGAAGCCTTATTAGTTTTTGTATTGCAGCTAGTGGGGTTTTATTAGGTGTTTTAATTTTTTATTTTGGATTTAAACTATCAAATTTGAAGCCTCTTCGAGATAATGTGAGTTTTACAGAGTGGCTAAGTGCTATACTGATGATTTTTGTGTCTATAGTGGTAGCTACATTTATTATCTATAATCCAAAAGTGTCAGTTATTTTCTTTGTATTGGTAATCTTTGTAAGTATTTTCGTGGTTATAAAGATAAGCATACATGATACTAAACAGCTAAAAAAATCCTTTGCATACTTGCTGTTTTTAGCAATAGCTATTGTATTCTGGGGAATATATAACCAGATGTTTTTATCTATGAATTTATTTATTAATAGATTAGTCGAGCATAGTTTTTTTGGTATTCCTATGACAACACAATCTTTTATTATTGCTAATAATGTTGGTGTTATTGTTTTTGGCTTTACAATTATTAAGCTTTGGAATTATCTAAATGATGTAAAAAAATATATCTTAGGAATGTTTTTACTTTGCTTTGTTTTTATGATTGTAATATCAGGAATTAATACTACAAGTGAGCTAGCAAAAATTGCAGGATACTGGGTCATTATGGCATACTTGATGCTTTCTTTAAGTGAGATTTGTATTTCACCAATAGGATTGTCTTTAGCAACAAAATTGGCACCAAAAGGTAAAACTGGTATGTTTATGGGACTTTGGTTAGTTACAATGGGTATTGGTGGTTTCTTGGCTGGAATTATTGCAAAATTTGCAGCTATTGATAGTGTTAAGAATTTAAATGTTATAGAAATGAAAGAGGTATATAACCACGCATTTACCATATATGTAGGAATTGCAGTAGTGGCGTTTGTGCTTACAATTGTAATTGGTAAAGTTATAAATATGCTTTTAGCTGATAGTAAAAGCTATAGAAAAATATAAAGGTTAATCCAAGTTATGCCACAAAACAAATTCAATCTAGTAACAAAATACTCTCCAGCTGGTGATCAACCGGAAGCTATAAAATCTTTAGTGGTTGGTCTAAATAATAACCTTCAACATCAAGTACTACTTGGTGTTACTGGTTCTGGTAAAACTTATACAATGGCTAATGTGATAAATCAAACACAAAAGCCATGCTTAATTGTAGCTCATAATAAAACTTTAGCAGCTCAACTGTATTCAGAGATGAAACAATACTTTCCAGATAATGCTGTAGAATATTTTGTATCTTACTACGACTACTATCAGCCAGAGGCTTATGTGGCGGCATCTGATACTTATATTGAAAAAGACTCATCAGTAAATGAGCATATCGAACAAATGCGACTTTCAGCAACCAAAGGGTTACTTGAAAGAAAGGATGTAATTATAGTCGCAACGGTTTCAGCTATCTATGGTCTAGGTGACCCTGAGCAATATATGCAAATGATTCTCCATCTTAAAGTTGGCGAAACTTTAGATATGAAGCAAGCCCAGAACAAGCTTGTTGAGATGCAATACTCAAGAAATGATATGGATTTTTCTCGTGGTAGCTTTCGTGTGCGTGGAGAGGTGCTTGATATTTTCCCAGCAGATTCAGAAAAAGATGCCATACGAGTAGAATTTTTTGATGATGAGATTGAAGCTGTAAGTACTATTGATTCTCTTACCTCTAAGAAAATAAAAAAACTCCATCGAGCAACTATATTCCCATCAACTCACTATGTAGCATCAAAAGAGCGAAAAGGTGAAGTGATCGAAAAAATAAAGGTTGAACTTAAAGAACGAATTAAGCACTTTGAAGAAGAAGGCAAACTCCTTGAAGCTCAAAGAATAGAGCAACGCACAAAGTACGATATTGAAATGATACAAGAGCTTGGTTATTGTACAGGTATTGAAAATTATTCAAGACTACTATCTGGGCGTAATCCGGGTGATCCACCACCAACATTGCTTGATTATCTTCCTGAGAATGCTTTAGTTATCGTTGATGAATCTCATGCAACACTACCACAATTTGGCGGTATGTATAAAGGTGATAGATCACGCAAGACAAATCTTGTAGAGTATGGATTTAGATTGCCATCTGCACTAGATAATCGACCTTTAAAATTTGAGGAGTTTGAAAAAATATTACCTCAAACACTATATGTATCAGCAACACCAGCTAATTATGAGCTTGATAAATCTCAAAACACGGTTGAACAAATTATACGACCAACAGGTCTTTTAGATCCTGAAGTTTTTGTAAGACCTGTAGCTATACAAGTTGAAGATGCTCTTTCTGAGATAAATAAATCTATAGCTAAAGGTGAAAGAATACTAATCACAACACTTACTAAGAAAATGGCTGAAAACCTTACAGAATATTTATCTGAATATGGTGTAAATGTAAGGTATTTACATTCGGATATTGATACTGTTGAGAGAGTGCAGATTATCCATGATTTGCGTAAGGGTGTATTTGATGTGTTAGTAGGTATTAACCTTTTACGAGAAGGTTTGGATATGCCAGAGGTTGGTGTACTTTTGATATTTGATGCAGATAAGGAAGGATTTTTGCGCTCTGAGAAAGCTCTTATTCAAACCATAGGTAGAGTAGCTCGTAATGAAAAAGGGCGAGCGATATTATATGCAGATGTCATTACAAAATCTATGAAAAAAGCTATGGATGAAACAGCTCGTCGCCGACAGTTGCAAGATGAGTTTAATCAAGCTAACGGTATAACGCCAAAAACTATTGTTAAAAATATAGATGATATGCTTGATAGTTCTCCTGAAATGCAGAAACGAGAGTACAAAAACAACTCTAGAATAAAGGTTGATGAAATTGATGTTTCAGCTATACTAGGTAGTAGTGAAGCAACTAAAGTTATTAGAGCCTTAGAAAAGCGAATGAGAGCTCATGCAAAAGAGTTAGAGTTTGAGCAAGCTACACATATTAGAGACAAAATTTTGGAAATTAAACAGAAATTCTTAGAGTTATAAGAATAATTATTAAATCATGGCAATTGAAACTAAATTAAAAAAAGATAGGTTATTTTTACGCTTTACAATAGCTAGGCTAAAAAATTACTTTTATAGGGCTAAAAAAAGTCTATATGCCTCTATAATTCTTTGTGGCTTAATCGTAGGTGTTGACTTATATCTAGGCAATATTGAATTTGTAACTCAATCAGTAGAAGTTGGCTTTACTTTAGCCTTTATTTTATTCGTGTTTTTCTTTTTAATTACAAAAGATGATAATCCTGTAGATATTATAATATCTGGTGCAGAAGGTGAAACTACTGTTCTAACAGAGCTAAAGAAGCTAAGTAATGAATTTGTTCTTTTTAATAGAATAGTGCTACCAGATCAAAAATCTAGCGTTGGTGAAAGAGAGTTAGATTTTATAGCTATATCAAAAAAGAGTATCTACATAGTAGAGGTTAAAAACAATCGTGGCTTTATTAAAGTTGAAAATATGGCTGACAAATGGCAGGTAGAAAAAACCACTCAAAATAAAAAGGTTTATGCTAAAACTATTAAAAACCCAATCAGACAAACTTTCGCACAAAAAAAAGTGCTACAGACTTTTCTTTATAATCAAAAGATATATATAAAGGGGATCCCCGTAGTTACTATAGTTATATTTGCAAATGATCAAGCCGAATTAAGTGATAACTTTATCGCAGATGATGCAAACCAAGCTGTTTTAGAACTTGAGACTTTACTGCCTTTCATTGAGGCTAAAGAGCAGTATCTTGAATCAATGCCTACGCGTTCTCGTCGTAAAATAATTAGAAAACTAGATAAAAAATAATGTCTGATTCTCGAGCAATTGGTGTATTTGACTCAGGTGTCGGTGGACTTACCGTAGTTAAAAATATCATGGAGCAACTGCCCAATGAAAATATAGTTTACTTTGGAGATATTGCTAGAATTCCTTACGGAACTAAATCGAAAGAAACAATTCAAAAATTTGCAGCTCAAACAGCAAATTTCTTAGTTCAATATGATGTAAAAGTTATCATAATAGCTTGTAATACAATCTCTGCTTTAGCAAAAAATATTGTTAGAAATATAGCAAAAGATATTCCTGTAATAGATGTGATTAGTGTAGCTGTAAAGTCAGTGAAAAACCTTAAAAACATAGGTGTGCTTGCAACTCCAGCAACTATAAATAGCAACGCTTATACTCAAAATATACAACTGCAAAACCCAACATCTGAAATTTATCCTCAAGCTTGTGGGCTGTTTGTTTCGATGATAGAAGAAGGTTTCGTATCAGGTGAAATAGTTAGGATAATAGCAAAAGAATACTTAGCTAATTTCAATGGTCAAAAGCTTGATTGTATGATTTTAGGTTGTACACATTATCCTATTATCAAAGAAACTCTTGCTGATATACTTATCGATATTGAGCTTATAGACCCATCTTATTTAGCAACTATTGAACTAAAAAAAATGCTGCTAGATTATGATATATCAAACTCTTCTGCAAATATTGGAGTATATAAATTTTTCGTAACAGACATTCCTCATAAATTCAAATCAATAGGTGAAATGTTTTTAGATACCAAAATGGACTACCTAAAAATTGTTGATATAGATAATTTCTTATAGCTAATTAAACCTCTTCTAAAAAGCTTTTGAGATATGTATCATATTTGATGAGATAAACCTAACAAATATAAATATGTACGATAAGAATAGTAGAAATGTAATCCTTTTAGCAGGTATTGGGGCAGTATTAGAATTTTATGATTTTGTGTTGTATATAATCTTCTCAAAAGAGATATCTGCAACTTTCTTTGCCGGTATAACAAACCCAACTATTAAAACCTTCCTTACAGTCTTAATTTTCTCTATAGCATATTTGGTTAGACCTTTTGCAGGTACCATACTTGGTATTGTGGGAGACTTAATCGGTAGAAAACGCTTACTACTTTTCACTATACTTCTAATGGGTACTTGCTCTCTATGTATGGGGTTAATGCCAGGTTATGCTCAATGGGGGTTATTTGCAAGTTTTGCATTTGTACTATTACGAATATTACAAGGAGTTGCATTAGGTGGCGAGCTTCCTGGAGCTTATGTAATAGTGTATGAATCTGTTAAAGGTAAAATTGGATTTGCCTGTGCAATACTTTTCACATTTGTAACTTGTGGTTTTTTATTCTCAGACATAGTTGGCTTTGCTTTACAATACGCATTTGGTGATTATGCTTGGAGAGCAGGTTTTATAATTGGTGGTTTACTAGGTTTTATTGGGTACTACATCAGAAGAAATTTACATGAAACACCTCAATTTAAGAATATTGATCAGCAAAAAAGACATTCCTTTAGTTCATTAATATCTACTTATGGCCTTAATCTATTTGCTGGTATTTGTATGGTTGTTATTGTTGCTTTTGGTGGCGTTATGCTTACGCTATATATTCATAAGTTTGTTGAGGGTGTATTGACTGGTTATAACTCTGGGCAAATATCATTGATACTTACACCAAGTGTGTTTATTCTAACCTGTTTTTCTTTCATCTACGGGTATTTTTCAGATAAATTTGGTATCGCTAAAATGTTTAAACTAGGAACAATACTAGTGATGCTAGGCTCTTTTCCTGCTTTTTATTTTATGAGTTGTTTTGGTAGTGTGATATCAGTAGTTATATCATCAATAGGTATTATGCTATGTTATGCACTTGTAGCTTGTACATTTATATTTTTACTTTGTGATTTATTTCCTACAGATGTTAGGCTTTCTGGAGTTGGATTAAGTTATAACCTAGCTTTTGCAATAGTAGGTGGTGTAGCTCCACTAGTAAGTACAACTATTATTACTATGACAGATTATCACTTTTTGGGTCCGGCTATTGTTGGGGTTATATGTGGTCTTGTAGGGCTGATTGGAATTATTATTTACCATAAAAAAGGTGGATACCATAAAGAGAATAAAGATATGATTGTTAAGTTATAGGTGAGTTAATTAATGAAAGCTATAAGAAAAGATATTATTGAAGCAACTCGTTATTTTAGTAAATTAGTCGAGCTTGGCTCATATAGTGCGGTCAAATCTTATTATGATATTCAGATAAATACTGTTAAAAACAAAATAGAACTACTAGAGGATTATCTAGATTTAAAGCTCACAAAGCCTGAAAACAATCGTATCCTTCCAACTGAAGAAGGGTTGAAGTTTTATCATTCATGTAAAGAACAATTAAAAGGTTTAGAAAATGCGATAATAAATGTCAAAGATAATGGTTTTGAACAACGCGAATCATTTAAAATCTTAGGAACACCATTATTTTTACGAATGCTAATTAATAATGCATTATCAGATATTAGGCAAATTTCTAATAAGCCATTAAATATTTATCTTAATAGCTATTTAAATCGTGATCTCAATGGAAGAGAATATAATTTAGACTCGTATAGTATTATTGAAATATATGAAAATGACCTTCAGTATGTAGATTTAGACCGTTGGATTATTTGTTACTCTGTTGATGATTTGATTATTCCTGCACATATTTATGGTAAAAAAGATTTTGTAGAACAATTTCATAATTCACCTAAAGAACTACTAAAAGCTAATATGATTTATCACGACTATGACTTTAATCTTAAAAAAGTTAAGTTCTTAAAAGATGGCTCTCTACACAAACTCAATCGTGATAATGTTGTATACATAGCAAATACAGACTCTCAGAAAATTCCAGTTTTGATGAATGATAATGTTTTAACTATTATGTCAGAATATTGTTATGAAACTCTTATATCAGACTTTAGTAATATTAAAAAAGTTGATGGATTTGAGATTGATTATCCGGTTGAGTCACATATGATTTTAGTAAATAGAAGTTCACCCTATAAAAGACAACTCATTGATATTGTAAGATCAGGAGTAAAAGGCATTAGAATGAAATATGATAAGAGTTTTAAAGGTTAGTTTAGAAATCTATATAGTACTGAAATTAAATAACTACTATCTCTAGAAACCTTCTATAAGGTTTATATAATAGTTTAAACCATTTAGCATAGCTTCATTTGATAGATCAAATGTCGGTTCATGCACCATTGAAGTAAAGCCTTTATTTTCATTTCTAACACCTAAAAAAGCATAGCAGGCAGGGATTTCTTTAGCAAAATATGAAAAATCTTCCGAAGCCATCCAAGGTATACTTGACTGAATAGCATTTTGCTCTCCAAGAGTCTTTTTCATTGAGGCTAATGATCGCTTTACGGGCTCATCGGAGTTTCTTGTTTCTGGATATCCATTTACAAAATCAATATCTACAGAACCATTATAAGTTTTAGCTATACCTTCTGCTATATCGTAAATTCTTTTTTTAGCTGTTTGCTGACCATCAGAACTAAGATATCTGACAGCACCTTTTAGTGTTGATTGATCAGGTATGACATTAAAAGCAGAACCTGAATTAATAGCAGTTACAGACACAACTATAGGGTCAAAGCTATTAGCATTTCTAGATACGATTGTCTGTACCTGTGTTACAAATGATGATGCCATAATTATAGGATCATTAGATAGCATAGGTGTGCTAGCATGACCACCTTTACCATGAAAGGTTATTTCAAATAAAGATACGCCTGCAAGAGCTACTGGTGAACAAACTTGCATCTTGCCTTCTTCTAAGGTTGGCAATACATGAATACCATATATTTGATCGACACCTATTAGAGCACCATCTTTAATCATCGCAGGTGCTCCGCCAGGAAGAACTTCTTCAGAAGGTTGGAAAATAAAACGAATATTTACATTTAATTTATCTTTATTAGCAACTAGTTGTTGAGCAGTAACAAGCACCATAGCACAGTGAGAATCATGCCCACACATGTGTGCTTTACCCTCTATCTTTGACTTATAATCACAGTTGTTTTTTTCATGAATTGGTAGAGCATCCATATCAGCTCTTAAAGCTATAGTTTTAAACGATTCAGATACTTTTAGATCTGCAACAACTCCTGTTTTACCAATACCTTCCTTGATTTCTAAACCTAATTTTTTAAGTTCATCAACTATATAAGAAGCTGTGTTTTGAACATCGAAACCTAGTTCTGGATACTGGTGTATATGTTGTCGTATTCTTGAAAGCTCTGCAATAGCGTTTTTTGAGATATTAATCATGTATTAGATTCCTTAGTTATTTAGATAATCAACATAATTATCTCATAATGTATAGTGGTAGTAGTATTCATATTTTGATAAAGGTTGTATATTTGTAAGAGAAGTGTAAAAATTTACAAAACAATTTCTTATATAGCAGATTATTCTATGCAAGAATCTCTAAAATTAAGCGAATTTCTAGGACTTATAAAAAGTACCATAGAGATGGGCTTTGGCTATGATGGCTATTGGGTGCGAGCTGAACTATCTGAATGGCGAAAATCTGGCAAGCATTATTATGGTGAGCTTATAGAGCATGATGGTATAAGTAGATATCCAGTTGCAAAAGTTCGATGTAATTGTTGGGCAAATAAAGCTGATTATATTCATCGTAAATTCTTTAGCACTACAGGTGAGAGCCTTCGCTCAGATATGAAGGTAATGCTAAAAGTCGCTGTTAGCTACCATGTGAGTTTTGGGCTTAGCCTTAATGCGATAGATATCGAGCCTGCATTTACTCTAGGAGATAGACAAGCTCGTAAACTTGATATACTCGAAACTCTTACAGCTAAAAACATCATCAATAAAAATAAATCTCTAGCTCTACCAAGTGACTTTACAAGAGTTGCTGTAGTTACAAGTACAACGGCTGCAGGTAAAGGTGATTTCTTTGAAGAAGCAGATAAGCTACAAGATTTAAATCTGTGTAAATTTGACATCTTTGAAGCTAAAATGCAAGGGCAAGATTGTGCAGTATCAGTAGCAAGAGCTTTTGATAACATCGCCAACAAAGCTGATAAATATGATGCTATAGTACTTATTCGTGGGGGTGGTTCACAGGCTGATTTGGATTGGTTTAATAACATCTTACCTGCTGAAAGTATTTGCAATAGTGAAATAGCTGTAATGGTTGGTATAGGCCATGAACGAGATAGCACAGTTTTAGATGAGATTTGTACTAAGAAGTTTGACACTCCATCAAAAGTAATAAATTTTATCACAAATTCAATAATTGATAACGCTACAAATGCAAACCATAACTATAAAGCAATTGTGAATATAACTAAAAACCTAGCAAAGCAAACTAATGCAAATCTTGAAAGTATTTATAAGGATTTTAAGGTAACGCTAGGAAATTATTTACAAAACATAGATTATCAAGTTGAGCATAGTTATAAAAACACAAAATCTATAGCAAGTAGTAGCTTGAAACTCTATGAGAAAGCTATAGAAGGACAATACACTAGCATTATTACTGCGGGTAAAAACTCAATTAAGTACTACAGTCATAGTATTGAAGAATGCTTTAAAAATACAAATACAATATCAAAAAATATGCTTAGTCATTATGCGCAAATTAGTGAGTATTTGTATAAGCAGATATTATCAGTATCAGTAGAGCCAACTTTAAAGAGAGGTTTTAGCATTACAAAATCTAGTGATGGTAAGTATATAACTACAAAAGAGCAAGCAGAAAAATATTCAAATTTAAACATAGTCTACAGTGATGGACAAATAAGCGTCGAGGTAAAAAAATAATGGCAACTCAAAGTAAAAAGTTTGCAAAAAACTATGAAATATTAGAAGAGATAAATGAAAAGCTACAAGATAGCCAAGATAACCCAGCACTACTTGATGAACTAGCACCTATGCTAGAGCAAGCTTCAAAGAGTTATAAAGTTTGTAAGGAAAGGATAGCCGCAGCTCAGAAATTTATAGATGAGTTTGAGGGAGAGGTTTAAAGATAAAACTTATAATAAGAGCATATAATAAATGAATGAAAAACCATGGGAATATAAAAATATAATATCAGCTGATCACGCTGCTGGTATTATTAATGCAAACATACCTAATATTGAAATTAATGATATTAAACTACTAGGAGAAGGATGGGATAATACTACATGGATTGTTAATAACAATTTATGTTTTAGGTTTCCCAAACATGATGAAGCTGCAATATTATTATCAAATGAAATAAATATATTATCAAAATGCATTAGATCAAAACAGATTAGAGTTCCTTACCCAAAATATATATGCTCATCACCAAAATTATTTGAATACAACTTTTATGCCCATGACTATATATCTGGGTTGACTGCTGATAATTCTAAATTAAATCGCAATGATAGAATAAATATAGCAGAAAATTTGGCAATTTTTTTAAAGGAGTTGCATAATTTCCCTATAGATAAGTGTGTTGAATTGGGTATCAAAAAAGATCAAAGTGATAGGTTAGGTTTTAAACGTAGATATTTAGAGCTTAAGGAACGTATAGACTATTTAATAGGAAATAATTTACTAGGAGATTGCTCTAAAATTGAACATTTTTATATAAACAATATGAATATTAATATCTCTGATATCGTTAGATTATGTCACGGAGATTTATATGCAAAACATTTAATTATAGATAATAAGAATTTATATGGTGTTATAGACTGGGGAGACTCAGAGCTTATTCATCCAGCTATAGATCTAGCTATTGTATATCAATATCTCCCTAAAGAAGCACATTCTATATTTTGGAATATTTATGGAGAAGTTGAAAATAGTATTCATACAATAGCTATACTTAGAGCAATATATAGTTCTGTTACGATAACTTGGTATGCACACCAAGTTAGTGATATATCTCTTTTAAATGAAGGAACTCTAAGTTTGAAAATGATAAACGAGGTAATATAATGAATCTGCTAGAGATAGGAAACATTGAAAATAATTAGCATTTAATTTTTATTCAGATTTATACAAACTTCTTCAAATAATCAAAAGAATAACTATACTCGAACTTCTTCTTTTTAGAAGTCATATCTTTTTTAGTATCACCTAAAGAAATACTTGCTATCATCCCAGCTTGAACTTCTACTATTAACTCTTGGTCATCTTGAGTGTATGTTTTTGTAAAAGGTAGCGTTTTACCAAATCGCCAGTCCCAACTTTTTAGTGTTGAGATTTCTTTTTCTATTAGCTCTTTGTTATGTAATGGAGTTTCTTCATCTATAAGACTCAGCTCAATAGAATCAAAATTTCTCATAAATGAACGCGTAATATCTTGAGTTTGCATATCTGAGATAATTTCAGATAAATTAAGTACTTTAGAGCGATGAGACTTTACTCCCTTAGTATCTAGTGAGTTATCAATAGGTTGATGAAGATAATCGTAAAGTTTAGTAGTATCTGTATGTATCAACAGCGTGCCATGATGAAATGCTCGATCTTTTTTCTCTCTAAAAGCACTACCAGAGACCTTATACGTAAAATTTTCATGATCTACTACAACATCATTTCTTTCATTAGGATATAAGTTCAATCCAAGCTTATTTACTACCAAACAGACTAAATCAAGATTAGATTTCACATCATGCTGATCTTTTGGAGAGATAATAGTATAGTTCAAATTACCATAATCATGGTATACAGTACCTCCACCACTTTGCCTTCTAACAACGGGAATATTGTCTTTATCCATAGCTTTTAAATTACACTCTAACCAAGGGTTTTGAGCTCTACCAATAACGACACAAGGAGCATTTTGCCATAAAAACAATATTTTCTCATCCTTCAACTGTTCAAGAAAAAGCCAGTTTTCAAGTGCTAAATTAAAATATACGTTATTACTAAGTGATACATAAATCTTCATGAATTATAAAATATGATATTGTTTGCTTAATAAGTATAAGGTTTTATTACAGCTATAAAAGTGTTTTATGATATAATTTTGCTTTATCAAACATATAGTATAAAAGACTAAATGCCTTCTATAAAAGAAACTTTAGAAATTATAAAAAGAGGGGCTGATGAAGTCCTTATTGAAGCTGAGCTTATAAAAAAGCTTGAGAAGAATAAACCTCTAATCATAAAATTTGGTTGCGACCCTACAGCTCCTGATATTCACTTAGGACATACTGTAGTTATCAATAAACTAAAACAACTTCAAGATTTAGGTCATGAAATACATTTCTTAATTGGTGATTTTACTGCCCAGATTGGCGATCCTACTGGCAAAAATGCTACAAGACCTCCACTAACCGCTGAGGAAGTAGCTGCAAATGCTGAAACTTATACTACACAAGTTTTTAAAATACTTGATAAAGAAAAAACTATTGTGCGTAGAAATGGCGACTGGTTTAATGATATGTCTGCATCAGATATGATTAAACTTGCCTCAAACTCTACAGTAGCTAGAATGCTTGAAAGAGATGATTTTTCTAAGCGTTATAAAGGTGGTCAATCTATCTCGATACATGAGTTTTTATATCCACTAGTACAGGGCTATGATTCTGTTGCTATGAATGCTGATATTGAGCTTGGTGGTACAGATCAAAAATTTAACCTACTTATGGGCAGAGAGCTTCAAAAACAAAATAATCAAGAAGCACAAATCATAATCACAATGCCTCTTTTAGAGGGTCTTGATGGCGTTAAGAAAATGTCTAAATCAAGCCAGAACTATATCGGTATTGAAGAACCTGCTAATGAAATATTTGGCAAAATCATGTCTATATCTGATGAATTGATGTGGCGTTATTATGAGCTTTTAAGTTTTAAATCTTTAGAAACTATAGCTAAACTAAAAACTGATGTTGAAAATGGTAAAAACCCTCGTGATATCAAAATTGAATTAGCTCAAGAATTGATCGAAAGATTTCACTCAAAAGAAGAGGCTGAAAAAGCATATCAAGATTTCGTACAAAGATTTCAAAAAAATCAGATACCAGATGACATAAATACTGTAGAATTAAATACAGGTGAACTACCAATAGCAAATTTGCTAAAAGAAGCAGGTCTTGTAGCTAGTACTTCTGAAGCAAACCGTATGATTAAACAGGGTGCTGTTAAAATTGATGGTGAAAAGTTAGTAGATACTAAAGTATTATTTGGGCAGGGAACAGAAAATGTTTTTCAAGTTGGTAAACGAAAATTTGCAAAGATTGTTATAAAATAAAGGAGTTTTAGAATGGATAAGTTTCTATCAATATTTTTCGGAGTTTTAATAATAGTAAGTATTATTACTATCTTTATTAATTTATTCCCCATTGCATTGAAGGTATGTATAGTTTCAGCGATTATAAGTGGTGCTATATATGTTGTTTTAAAATTGATTGAGAAATATAGCAATTAATCTCTTCTAAAAGGTATAATGTTATATGTTAGCAGTAGTAACTTTTAGAGGTATATTATGAAAAAAACTATTTTAGTCTCGGCAGGATTACTAAGTTGTGTGATGAGTTATGCATTTATGCGACCAGCAGATCCTTATGCTATGTATAACGGCCCAGAAGTTTCTGAAGAAAGAGCAGAAGGTTCTGCTTATGTACCACCAGATAGAGAGTTCATAAACTCACAACGTGGTGAATATATTGACTCAAGAAATAATGAGTTTAGACCAGATCAAGATGCTCAAAGATTGTTTTGGGCAAATAACTAAAAATAAAGTAATTATTTAATGTTTGTATAACCAACAAACCATAACTAGTTCATCATAAAGCTAAGGTATATTTAGAATGTGCCTAACATCAGTGTATAATATTTACTCAAATTAAAAAAAATTCATAAATCATGCAAAAATGGCATCAGATCGAATTTATAGTAGACAATAAACAATTAAAAACTATAGAAGAATATCTCTTTGAAAACTCAGCTGGATCGATTACAAATACCGAACACTCCGATAATGAATCTAAGCTTACAGTATTATATGAGTTTAAATATGATATTGAGCAAATTCTTAAAAATTTAACTAAAGATATAAGCACTGTTACACAAGATCAAATAAATTATGAGATTATAGAAGATCAGCAATGGGAAGCAGCTTGGTTATATGACTATGAGCCAATCGAAATTGGTAAAAATATAGTCGTTTATCCAAATTGGCGAGAGCCTCCGACTGATACTCTAAAGACATATATAATTGTAGATCCTAGTATAGCATTTGGCTGTGGTAATCATGAAACTACTAAGATGTGCTTAGAATGGCTTGAAAAAAATGTATCTAAAAACACTACAGTTTTAGACTATGGCTGTGGTACTGGTGTACTTGCTATTGGTGCTATAAAGCTAGGTGCTAAGTATGCTGAAGGCATAGATATTGATCCTAATTCTATCGAATCATCACAAAAAAATGCTCTAGAAAATAATGTAGCAAATAAAACTCACTTTAGTGATAATTCTCCGACTCAAAAATTTGATTTGGTGGTAGCAAATATATTTTCAAATATACTCATAAGCTTAGTGGAGAATATAGCCGGTAGTCTAAAGCAGGATGGTAAATTAGCACTCTCAGGGATAATAGAAAATCAAGTCGATGAAGTTCAAGAAGTATTTAAAAAACATCAAATAGATTTTTCTAAACCTAAGCAAATGGGACAATGGTTTATGCTTGATGGTGTAAAAAAGACTTAAAGATCATATAAATAAAAAGCCAGACTTGAGTAAAGCAAAATAAATTCCTGTGAAAAATTAGTGATGCAAAAAGCTTTTAAGCTTGCTACTACACCACATTTTATGTATGTTGTTTACATTTAAAATACATAATAATATTTGCTATGAAAAGAACTATGCTAAAATCAAAAATTCATATGGCTACTATCACAGAAGCTAACCTAAACTACTATGGATCTATAAGTATTGATAAAAACTTATGTGAGCAAGCAGACCTTCTACCTTTTGAGAAAGTTGAGATATATAACTGTAATAACGGTAGTAGGTTTGCAACTTATGTAATACTTGGTGAAAAAGGTGAGATGTGTGTAAATGGTGCAGCTGCAAGACATGTACAAAAAGGTGATGTTATTATAGTAGCGTCTTATGCATCATATAAAGCTAAAGCATTAGAAAACCATAATCCTAAACTAGTTTTTGTTGATGAAGCTAATGAAATAAAAGAAATTAAAGGTTATATAGACTCTTCAATAAATAAAAAAGCTAGTTAATATGCAACAATCATTAAGCTATCTATTTATAGGTAATGGCAGGCTAGCCAGTCATATGGCACATTATTTTGGTCTTCAAAACTTGATTTTTGAAACTTGGTCTCGTAAAGATAATTCAATCGAAGACTTAAATAACAAAGTAAAAAAAGCCAATCGTATTTTACTTCTGATTAATGATAATGCTATTGAAGCATTTACTAATAAGTATTTAAGTGAAATTATAAAGCACCCTAATAGCGACAAACTGGCCATACATTGTTCAGGCTCTTTAGCATCTAAGGGAATAATTGGGGTTCATCCGTTACAAAGCTTTACAAAAGAAGTCAAGTATTCTCTCAATGAGTATAGAAAAATATGTTTTTTCTATGACAACAATGAGTTACAACTATCATTTAATGATATATTTCCTGATTTATCTAACCCTAACTATCCTATAGATACTAATAAAAAAGCTTACTATCATGCTTTGTGTGTAGGTGCTAATAATTTTACCACCATACTATGGCAAGCATTTGCAGAGCGGATGATGAAAGAGTTTGATGTTCCTTTTGATAAAGTACATTACTATCTAAAAACAACTACAAATAATATCAAAAATGATGTGTTTTCAGCCTTAACTGGACCATTTATAAGAAATGATACTAAGACAATTGAAACGAACTTAAATAGCCTTAATAATGATAACTTCAAGCTAATTTATAAAGCATTTTTAGATTTTTATAATCTAGAAAACCAAACTAAAAAGTAATTAGGATACGATTATGAAAATACATGATTTTCAAAAATTCAAAGCAGAAAAAAGAAAAATAAATTTTGTGACATGCTATGACTATAGTTTTGCTAAGATTTTTGAGACTACAGATGTAGACTGCCTATTAGTCGGTGATAGTCTAGCAATGACTATGCATGGTGAGCAAGATACACTTTATGCTAATGTTGAAATGATGACTCTGCATACTAAAGCTGTATCTAGAGGTGTTAATAAAAAGTTTGTAGTTGCTGATCTGCCTTTTATGTCATACCGAGGATCTTTAGACTTATTAAATACTAGTGCTATGAAACTAATGCAAGCTGGAGCAAATGCTATAAAACTTGAAGGTGTCGAAGGCAATGAAGAATATATAAATCACCTTGTGCATTCTGGTGTACCTGTAATGGGGCATATTGGGTTAACACCACAATTTGTAAACACACTGGGTGGCTATAGAGTTCAAGGCAAGACAAAAGAAAGTGCCGATATATTACTTAATCAAGCTAAAAGATTAGAAAAAGCAGGGTGTTTTAGTATAGTGCTAGAGTGTGTACCAACAGATGTTGCTGAAAGAATTACTAAAGAGTTAACAATAGCTACTATTGGTATAGGTGCTGGTAATAAAACAGATGGCCAAGTTTTAGTTCTACAAGATTTGCTTGGTTTAAATATGGATTTCCTACCTAAATTTGTAAAAAAATATATGCAAGGAGAAAGTCAGGTCAAAACTGCTATAAACAAGTTTTGTGAAGAAGTTAAATCTGGAGTTTTCCCATG
This sequence comes from Francisella adeliensis, assembly GCF_003290445.1. Taxonomy (NCBI): domain Bacteria; kingdom Pseudomonadati; phylum Pseudomonadota; class Gammaproteobacteria; order Thiotrichales; family Francisellaceae; genus Francisella; species Francisella adeliensis. Next base: position 1,083,907 of record NZ_CP021781.1, read on the forward strand.
TTCTAAACATAGTTTTGAAACTAAGATGCCTACTGATAAGAGTAAAAAAGCTATAAAAGTTTTTGAATCTATTAATGATATTCAAGATTATCTAAGAAACATTAATAGAGATTTTCATGTAGGATTCGTACCAACAATGGGCAATCTCCACGAAGGACATGGTTCACTTCTTAAAGAGAGTATAAGAGACAATGATATTACTGTATTGAGTATATTTGTAAACCCTACACAGTTCAACAATAAAGATGATCTCAATAACTACCCTAAAACATTAGAAAATGATTTAAAGCTTGCTGAGCAGTTAGGAGTTGACTGTGTATTTTTACCTTCTTCTGAAAACATGTACCATGAAAATTTAGATTTTCGTATAACTTGTACATCAAATTTTGCAACAGAGTGTGAAGGTGGTAGAAAAGGGCATTTTGATGGAATGCTTACAGTAGTGATGAAATTACTAAATATTATAAAACCTAAGAATGCTTATTTTGGAGAAAAAGATTTCCAACAGTTAAAATTGATACAAGAAATGGTTTCAGCTTTCTTCCTAGATGTAAATATCATCCCATGTAAAACAGTTCGTTTAAGCTCCGGCTTAGCTATGAGTTCTCGTAACAATAGACTATCAAATGAAGGTGTTGAACTAGCAAGCAAAGTGTCTAATATCATTCACTCAGAAAAAAATGTAGATATTGCAGCCCAAAAGGTTAATGAACTTACACCTAATGTTGAGATTATATATATAAATGATATAGGTGATAGAAGACTGTATGCATTTATGATAGAAGAAATTCGTTTGATTGATAATTTTGCTCTAAATTAATTATAAAAATAACTCCATTTGTTTATCATCAGTCTCACCGAGCCGTACACCAATACCCATAAGTCGAATAGGGTAATTTTGTTTTTCATATAATTGAGCAATCAAATTTTCAAAGAATTTGATGTTTTGGCTTTTTGATATGCGATTTATGCTTGTTTTATTAAACTTATTATCTGTAAATTTAACTATAACACCTACAATTTGCTTAGCGTATTCGGTGGTTAATCTTTTAGTAAGTTTCTCATATAGCTCAGGAAGTTTTTTTAAGCATTCATCCAAGGTCTGTAAATCCTGCTGATATGTATTTTCAACGCTTACAGATTTACGAATACGAATAGGATTTACAGCTCGATTATCTATTCCTCTCGCATAGTTATATAGATTATTTCCAAACTTACCGAATTTCTCTATAAGTAAATTGAGACTTAATTTTTGTAATTGCGAACAAGTTTCAACGCCCATGTTTTTTAATTTTTCTTGTGAAACTTTACCTACTCCAAATAACTTCTTTACAGGTAAATCTTTTATAAATTCATCTAATTTATTCGGTGTAATAACACAAATTCCATTAGGTTTATTTATATCACTTGCTATCTTTGCAATTAGTTTATTATGAGCCACACCGGCTGAACCAGTTAGACCAGTTTTATCAAATATTTGTTTTTGAATCGCTTTAGCTATCAAGGTAGCACTATTTTGATATTGTTGTACATCAGTAACATCAAGATATGCTTCATCTAAAGATAAAGGCTCAACTTTATCTGTAAAAGAGTAGAAAATCTCTCTTATAAGCTTTGAGGCCGCTGTATATTTAGAGAAGTCAGAATTTAAAAGTATCAGGCTTGGACATTTTTGTAATGCAATAGAGGTCGGCATCGCTGAATGAACACCATACTCTCTAGCAATATAATTACAAGTTGGTATAACACCTCTTTTAGGATTAGTACTACCAACAGCAAAAGGTTTATCTGCTAAGTTTGGGTTGGACTTTTCTTCTACTTGAGCGAAGAAGTAGTCCATATCTATGTGAATGATTTTTCTTGTATTACTCACTTATCAAACTCTAATCTAATTATGAACTTCAAAAAATGGATCTATACTAGGATCTTCTAGCCAGCTATATTCTATCTCAATGCTTTTTTGTTTAGCGATATCATAACCCAAAGTATCAGCTATAAAGCCTAAACTCATATCAATACCAGCACTAACTCCTGAACTTGTGTAAATATTATCATCTTTTACCCATCTTGCTTTATCCACCCAATTAACATTTGGAGCTATAGATTTAGTCCAAGACATTACTTTTTTATTTGAAGTAGCATTTTTATCATCAAGTAATCCTGTTTGAGAAAATAACGAAGATCCCGTGCAGACAGTAAATATATATTTAGCTTTTGTTGCCAATTTAGAAAGTGCATCAATAAGCTTCTTATTATAAACTAGTTCTCGGCTTCCGATACCTCCAGGTATAAAAAGTATATAACCATTTGAAGTTACACCAGAAAGCTTTTGTGTATCTATTTTTACACCTTGGCTACTTGTAACCACTCCTCCGTCAAGAGAATAATAATCAGGTTTGAAAATATCTTTAAAACTTCCAAGTATTTCTATTGGCCCAAAGACATCTAAGGTTTCAAACTCATTATATAAAACAGTAACAATTTCTAACATATTTTGTTCTTTTGAGCGTTGATTATATAGATGATAACTCAAAGAATATTATTTTTGATAAAAATACACTACAAATTCTAGCTACCATATTTACATATATTGTAAAAAAGCTATCATATAAAGATGATTTTCAATAATTATTTAAAATGAAAAAGGTTGCAAGCGAAGGATTTTCATTGGTTGAGTTAATGGTTGTTATTGCAATTATAGCTATACTTATGGCTGTCGCTGTACCTATGTATGCAAATTATACAGTAAGATCAAAGCTTTCATCGGAACTTGAAAAATTAGGTGCGGTAAAGGCAGCAGCTGAATATATATCTAACAATAACAATAGTATAGATTATACAGGTGGTAATCTAGGTGTTTTACCTAGTGGTGCTAGCATTGGAGAAAATGGTACTATTGAGTTAGATACAAGTAGTATTGTAGCCAATTCCTCGATATCTTTAGTACCTTCAATTGGTATAGGTACTATTGATTGGAGCTGTAGTGGTACAGGCTTAACATCATCTCAACTTCCTAGCTCATGTCAGAATGATGGAGAAGCAAATAATAACTCTAACGGAGGAGAGGGTATAAGCAGTAACCAATTTGATGGCAATAGCTGCGGATTCCCAGATGTAGAAGGAGCTAGTTGTTATGAACCTAATAATAATATAAATATGCGAGTATCAGGCGATCAAATAGAAATTAAAGTCTATAATGGTGCTGCTGATGAGGATGGTTTCAGGGATGGAATCGATATGAGCATGAACTCGGAAGTACCTGGAGAGATAAATTATATTGGTAATGAAGGTCCTCAATCTATTACTTCTATTGCAGGTGTTGATGATTTAGATTTGCCTGAAGAACAAAAACAAAATGTTGTAGAAGCAATTAATAGTATAAAGCAAACTTCTTATTGTGATGATGCCGCAAATAGCGATCTATGGGTATGTCAATAAATAACTAATTCTTTACATATAGTGTATAATTGTACTCTATAATTCTAGAAAACAAATTCTTAATGATATTCTTCAAAAATATTTCGTACCAAGTAGATGTAAAAGAACTATTCAATGACATCAACTTTTCTATATTTCAAAATCAAAAAATTGGTCTTGTTGGTAAAAATGGTACAGGTAAAACCACTCTTTTCAACCTAATCCAGCGCAATATAGTACCTGATAAAGGTGACCTTGAAATTGCTAAAAATACTCGTATAGTTACCGTTAAGCAAGATGTTGATAATTTTGATGTAAAGGTTATAGACTATGTTGCTAATGGTGTTGCATTTGTAAAAGATCTAAGACAAAAGATGTCTAATGCTTTAGCTACTGAAAACTTTGTTGATTATTCTCATTATCATGAAGAATACGAGTCACTTGGTGGTTATAGTATAGAAGCTCAAGCTGGTAAACTATTATCAGGTTTAGGCTTTAATACTGCTCAACTTGATCAACAAGTTAAAGAGTTATCTGGTGGTTGGCAGATTAGGCTAAACCTAGCACAAGCGTTATTACAAGAGTCAGATATTTTACTGCTTGATGAACCAACGAACCATTTAGATTTAGATGCGGTTTTATGGCTTGAGCAATATTTACAAGAGTATAAAGGCTCTCTACTACTTATTTCACATGATAGAATATTTTTGGATAATGTTGTTAAGCAGATTTTTCATATTGATGAAAGACAAGTCGTTAGCTATACGGGTGATTATTCATCTTTTGAAAAGCAATCGTATGAGCAGAAGATTCTCCAACAGAAAAGCTTTGATAAACAACAAAAGCATATTGATCATTTAGAAAGCTTTATTAATCGGTTTAAAGCAAAAGCATCAAAAGCTAAACAAGCTCAAAGTCGTATGAAAATGCTCGATAAAATCCAAAGAGTTGAGTCTGTTAAATCAGAGTCAGATTTTAGTTTTGAGTTTAAAGAAACTAAAGAACTTGGTGGTACTTTAGTAAGCTTACAAAATGCTGATTTAGGATATGGTGATAAAACTATATTACAAAAAATAGGCTTAGGCATCTATAATGATATGCGTATTGGCTTGCTAGGTCTAAATGGTGCTGGTAAGTCAACATTAATCAAGTCACTAATTGGTGAAATTGACATTTTATCTGGAGAGATGGAAAAACATCCTAACCTTAAAGTTGGCTATTTCTCACAACATTCTTTAGATGTGCTAGATATGGATGCATCTCCTTTGTTACAAATGCAAAGGTTAGATCCTAAAGCAACTCAGCAAAAACTTAGAACCTTCTTAGGAAGCTTCAACTTTGTTGGTGACAAAGCTCTGGCAAAAACAGGTACATTTTCTGGTGGTGAGAAAGCACGCTTAGCTTTGGCTATGATTGTTTATCAAGAACCTAATTTCTTATTGCTCGATGAACCAACAAACCATTTAGATATAGGTGTTCGAGAAGCTCTTACTGTAGCACTACAAAGCTTTATGGGAGCTATTATACTCGTATCTCATGATAGGTTCTTACTAGAATCAACAGTAGATGAATATATGCTAGTAGGCGAAGGGGCTGTTAAACCTTTTGATGGTGATATGAAAGATTATTATAAATATATTCTTGAGGTCAAAAAAAATGAGAACAGTCCTAAAAAAGCTGTAGTAACTGAAAAAAAAGAAAAAACAAAACTCACTTCAAATCAAAGAAGACAACAAAAACCTATTCAAGACAAAATAAAAAAATTAGAGAGAACTATCGATAAACTTCAAAAACAAAATTCAGAAATGGAAAAAATACTTGAAGATCAAGAGCTGTATAATGACAAAATTAAACTACAAGAAATTCTCGATAAACACGCTCAGATAAAAACTCAACTAGAAGAAACAGAAGCAGAGTGGCTAGAAAACCTTGAAAAATTAGAGCAATTAAATAACTAACTTCATGCTAATTTATCTAAATAAGCTGTCTATATTTGTTATTTAACATATTTGCTATATCATTGAAGTTATAATACTTACAATCAAAATTAAATGACTATAAATACATATTTTGCAAGCTGTGCAAAAGGTTTAGAAATACTCCTAAAAGAAGAATTAGCAAGACTAGACATTATAGCTTATGAAAAGCTAGCAGGCGTTGAGTTTGAAGGTACACTTGAGCAGGCTTATAAAGCTTGTATACATTCTCGTTTAGCTAGCCAAGTAATGCTAAAAATAGCGACCCAAAAAGTTGAAACACAAGAAGAGCTATATAACTTTATCTCGGATATTCATTGGGATACTTACTTTGATGTAGATAAAAACTTCAAAATAGCAGTATCAGGCAAACATTATGATTTTAACAACACTATGTTTGTTTCACAAAAAACTAAAGATGCTATAGTTGATCAATTTAGACATAAAACAAATGAACGTCCAAACATTGAGACCGAAAACCCTGATAACATTATTAAGCTTCATCTTAATAAGCATTTTGTAAATGTTTTTTTATGTTTAAATATTGATAGTTTACATAAACGCACTTATAGACAACATCAAGCAGAAGCTCCATTAAGAGAGTCTTTAGCTGCTGCTATATTACTAAAAGCAGGGTGGTTAGATGAACTACAAAAAGAGCAGCCTATACTTGTAGATCCGATGTGTGGCTCAGGAACTATACTTATAGAAGCCGCTTTAATGGCTAAAAATATAGCTCCGTTATTACTCAATAAATCATTTAAGATATTTGACTCAAAACTACATGATGAAGAGCTTTTTAGTAGCTTAATACTTGAGGCACAAAAAGCTGTAAAACCTACAAATGCTATTATTCAAGGTTATGATATTGATAATAATGTCCTAGATAAAGCCTCTAAGAATATCTACCAAGCAGATGTTGATGATGTCGTAAATATTAAAAGACAAGATATCAGAGATATTGAAAATGTATTTGATAGTGTTGGTCTTATAGTTACAAATCCTCCTTATGGTGAAAGACTTTATAGTAACCAAATTGATGAACTCTTAGATATTTTCAATGCTTTTGGGCATACTCTTGGTGAGGACTTCGGTGGCTGGAAAGTTGCAATTTTGACAAGCTTTAGTGATTGTATTAAAGAGATGGAACTTCGTACTACAAAACGAAATAAATTTTATAATGGTGCTATTGAAACGATTCTGTATCAGATAGATATAAATAAGCACGCAGTATTTAAACACGAATCTCAGCTTGAAAAAAATATCCGTATCGCAGAAAATGCTGCGACTAAATCTGATGAACATATAGATTTTGGTAATAAACTTCAAAAAAATCTCAAAAACCTAAAACCATGGCTAAAGCAAACAGGTGTTGAATGTTATAGACTTTATGATGCAGATATTCCGACTTTTTCAGTAGCTGTAGATATTTATAACGAGAATGTATTTCTACAAGAATACCGTGCTGATGCAACTATAGATCAAAATATTGCTAAGCAAAGATTTTATCAAGCGATTTATCAAATCCATAAAACACTAGGTATTGCGTATGAAAATATCCATACAAGAGTACGCCAACGCCAAAAGGGTAAAGACCAATATCAAAAAGAAGACAATCAAAATAATTTCTTCGTAATAAATGAGGTGAATGCACAGTTCTATGTGAATTTTGAAGATTATTTAGATACTGGCATATTTTTAGATCATCGTAAAATTAGACAAATTGTCGCAAAAGAGTCTAAAAACAAATCTCTACTAAATCTTTTTAGTTACACTTGTACTGCAAGTGTTCATGCTGCTTTAAAAGAAGCTAAAACCACTAGTGTAGATATGTCTAACACATACCTAGATTGGGGTAAGAGAAACTTTACTTTAAATAACATTGATACTTCTAAGCATGAATTTATCCAGTCTGACTGTATAGGATGGTTAAAATCAAACACTCAAAAATTTGATGTGATTTTCCTAGATCCTCCAACTTTTTCAAATTCAAAAAGAATGGATGACACTCTTGATGTTCAAAGAGATCATGAAATGCTAGTTAATCTTGCTATGAACTCTCTAACAAAAGATGGCGTACTATATTTTTCAAACAATTATCGCCGCTTTAAAATGTCCCAAGAAGTTTTAGATAGATATAATTGTGAAAATATTGATGAAAAATGCTTATCTCGTGATTTCTTATCTAATAAAAATATCCATAATTGCTGGAAGATTAAATACAAATAGTTTGAAGTTACTCTTTTTAGCATCTACAATTACTGACAATATGTATTTACATATTAAAATTTTAAATCGTAAAAATAGGAGTTATAAAGATGAATGATTTTCAAAAGAAAACATTAGATACATTTAAAAAAGGTGCTTGTAAGACTTGGAAATTTAGTATGCAAAATCTACTATCTAAGATTATATCTTTAATAGTAATAGTTTTAGCAATACTATCTATCGCAGATGGTGGATACTCTCAAGTATTTATTTTAATAGTTGGTATAGCTTTAATTATCTATATAGTTGGTGCATTTAATAAAGATATAGAAAAAGTTGTTGAAGATGAAATTGATGATATCATCTCTACAGATAAAAAAACTAAAAGCGACGATTGAAATAAGGATTAATTCTTACAAATATTTTCTTAACCTTTTAACCAATCTCTTGGTTTTATATACTCATAAACTTTAGCTTCTTCTGAATTTTCTTCTGGATGGTAATTATATTTCCAAGCAGCCATTGGAGGCATTGATGAAAGTATAGATTCTGTACGACCACCACTTTGCAAGCCAAAAATAGTACCTCTGTCTAATACAAGATTAAACTCTACATATCTACCTCTGCGGTAGAGCTGAAAGTCTTTTTGCTGCTGTGTAAAGGGCATATTTTTTCTTTTTTCTATAATAGGTACATACGCATCTACAAATGAATTTGCACAATCAGTTACAAATGCAAAGCATTCTTCAAAAGTTTTATCATTTAAATCATCAAAGAATAATCCACCAACACCTCGGCACTCATCACGATGTGGTAAGTAAAAATAATCATCTGCCCATTTTTTAAATTTAGGATAATAACTACTATCATGTTTATCACAAACATCTTTAGCAACTTTGTGCCAGTGTATAACATCTTCTTTATGAGGGTAATATGGCGTTAAATCATAGCCACCACCAAACCACCATATTGGATTATCAGTGTCAGCGCCTGCCATAAATAATCTAAAATTAGCATGAGAAGTTGGTACAAATGGATTACGCGGATGGATTACTAAAGATACTCCTGTTGCTACAAATTTTTTACCTGCTAATTCTGGGCGTTTATTTGTAGCTGAAGGGGGTAGGGCAGTTCCATTTACTTTTGAGAAAGCTATCACACCTTTTTCAAAAATTTCACCACCTTCGATAATCATTGAATTACCATAACCTTTAAGTTTTTGCTCTGGAGTATTTGGCTTCTCCCATTTGTCACTAATAAATCTAGCATCATTAGTTTCACAAGACTCTAGCTTTAAAGCAATAGAGGCTTGTAGTTGATTTAGAAATTTCTCAAATTTGTTAATATTTTGTTGCATAGGTTTACCTTTAATATTATAGATACTTAATACCGATACGGATGTATAAGAATATTATAACTAATTATAAAGAAAAATGTCATCAACTATATAATATCAATCTCAACATAAACATCTCGTAATTCCAACGAAGGTAAGACTTATTTCATTTTTCTAGATGTTTGAAAAGATACCCGTCTACATGAGTATTTCATTTTTCTTTAGTTTTTATATATTGACTATCTCTATAAGATATACAAAGAGATATATACTTGTAGACACAAATAAAACTTGCTTTCTAAACCCCTAGCTAGTATAATTTTCTTCGCTCTTTGCTATATAAGAATACATATAGCTTATCAGTGTAAAATATTAATGATAAACCGTAAGGAGTTTACGAAAAATGAGACATTATGAAATCGTGTTAATGATTCATCCTGATCAATCAGATCAGCTTGATTCTATGCTAGGTAAATACCGTGAAATCATCGAAAGTAACGGTGGTAAAATCCATAGATTCGAAGACTGGGGTCGCCGCCAGTTAGCTTACCCTATAGAGAAGCTTCACAAAGCTCACTACGTTATGTTTAATGTAGAGTGTGGTACTGAATCACTAGAAAAGCTACAAACTTCTCTTAAGTATAATGATGCTGTATTGCGTCGTTTAGTGCTTTCAAAAGATGAAGCTATTACAGATGCATCTATCATGATGGAAGCTAGTGAAAAAGAAGTTATTTAATAAGGGGATATAAAATGAGTCGTCGTAAAGTTTGCCGTTTTAAAGTAGACGGTATAAAAGAAATTGATTATAAAGATGTAAATACTCTAAAAGCGTATATTACTGAAACTGGTAAAATAGTACCTAGTCGTGTAACTGGTACTTCAGCTAAATATCAAAGACAGCTTTCTACAGCTATCAAAAGAGCAAGATTTTTAGCGTTATTACCATACTGTGATCGTCACTTTAACTAATTTCTAGGAGTAGATTACAATGCAAGTTATTTTAAAAGAAAAAGTTGAAAACCTAGGTGTTTTAGGTGATGTAGTTAATGTTAAACCTGGTTATGCTAGAAACTTACTTATCCCTTTCGGTAAGGCTGTTCAAGCTACAGAAGCTAATGTTAAAGTGTTTGAAGCGCAAAAAGCTGATTTAGAAAAAGCTGAAAAAGCTCGTTTTGATGCTGCTAAAGCTACTGCTGAAACTATTAACGAAAAAGAATTCACTATCCCTGCTAAAGCTGGTGAAGGTGGTAAGCTATTTGGTTCTGTTGGTACAGCTGAAGTTGCAGAAGCAGTTTCTAAAAACAGTGGCGTAGAAGTTTCTAAGAGCCAAGTTCGTATGCCTGAAGGTGTTATCAGAACTACTGGTGAATTTGAACTTACGGTACATGTTTACACTGATGTTGATGCAGACATCAAAGTAAAAGTAGTAGCTGCTGAAGGTTAGTTTTCATATAAAACTTATATCTTAAATTTACAACTTTATATATAATATAAGACCATGTTAATAGCATGGTTTTTTTGTATATAAAAAAAGGATTTTTCATGGAACAACAATTCAAAGCAGCTGAGACTACTTATTCATTAGATGCTGAAAAAGCAGTTCTAGGTAATATACTTTTAAATAATAGCAATATTGAACTAGTAGAAGACCAGCTTTTAATTGATGATTTTTATGATAAAAGACACAAACTTATATATAAGCAACTTTGTGTTTTAAACCAGGCAAATACACCTTTTGATGTTCTTATTATCAGCGAATACTTAGCAACTGATGGACTTCTTGATGAAGCTGGTGGCGAATCTTACATTATAGATTTAGTAGCAAATACACCATCTATTGCAAACATTAAAACTTATGCTGAAATTATAAAAGACAAAGCAAAATTACGTAGTTTACAAGATAGTATCAACGATATTATTCAAAAAATTTACTCTGCTGATTCAAAAAACCCTGATGAAGTTATTGATTATGCAGAAAGTAGGATCCTTGATATAGCTAAAGATAGAGAAACTGTAGCTAAAGGTCCAGAATCTATAAAAACTGTTATCCCAAAACTTATAGATAGAATGGATGCAGTAGTAGATTCAGGATCTGGTTTAGTTGGCTCATCTACAGGATTTATAGACCTTGACGGCATGACTTCTGGCTTAAGAGATTCAACCCTAAATATCATAGCAGCACGACCTTCGATGGGTAAAACTGTTTTAGGTATAAACATAGCTCAAAATATAGCAAAATCTGCTGATAAGCCTATTCTTATATTTAGTTTAGAAATGCCAGCTGAAGATATTGTTACAAGAATGCTAGCCACTCAAGCTAGAGTAGAGTTGAACCTCTTACAAGAATGTAACAAAATGAATGATGCTCACTGGGTAAAAATAAGCTCAGCTTTTGGTAAACTTCGCGATATGCCAATATATATTGATGATACATCATCATTATCTCCAGCTGAAATGCGTTCAAGAGCTCGTAGACTCTACAATGATAATGATGGTTTATCTATGATTCTTGTAGATTATCTTCAGCTGATGAAAATCCCTGGGTATGAAACAAACAGAACACTCGAGGTTTCTGAGATTTCGCGTTCATTAAAAGCACTTGCTAGGGAATTAAATGTCCCAGTTATAGCATTATCGCAGCTAAATCGTGGTGTAGATGATCGTAAAGATCGCCGTCCAATGATGTCAGATATTAGAGAATCTGGCGCAATTGAGCAAGATGCTGATTTGATTATGTTTATTTATAGAGATGAGGTCTATAATAAAGATAGTGAAGATAACAAAAATCTTGCAGAAATTATAATTGGTAAACAAAGAAATGGACCAATTGGTAAAGTAAATGTAAGATTTGATGGTCAATTTGCTAGTTTTGCGAATCTAACAAATGATAATGACTATTTGGTTCCTGGCGACATGGGCTACAACGGATAAATTATAAGAGAAATAAAATGCAACAAGAAAAAATAAACCTATTAGATTTTAATCAAAAAGCATTAGAAGAATTTTTTATATCTTTAGGTGAAAAGAAGTTTCATGCTAAACAGGTATTCAAATGGATTCATCGCAAAGGTGTTATTGATTTTGATCAAATGTCAGATATTGGTAAAAAGCTTAAAGAAAGACTAAAAGAAGTCTCACATATTACTATACCAAAAGTTGTTTTTAGTAAAGCATCTAAAGATGGTACACATAAATGGCTAATTGATGTTGGTGGAAGTGCTATTGAAACCGTATTTATCCCTGAAGAAGGGCGTGGAACTTTGTGTATATCTTCTCAAGTAGGTTGCACTTTAAACTGTAGTTTTTGCTCAACTGGTAAACAAGGGTTTAATAGAAATCTCTCTGTAGGTGAAATTATCTCACAACTATGGATAGCCGCGAGAACACTTTCAAAAAATAATGGCGAGCATGATTTTACAGTTACAAACATTGTGATGATGGGAATGGGTGAGCCACTAATGAATTTTGAAAATGTAGTTCCAGCAATGGACATCATGATGGATGATATGGCCTACGGATTATCTCGCCGTAAAGTTACTCTTAGTACTTCAGGAGTTGTGCCAAGAATCTATGATTTACTCGAACAGTCAGGTGTGTCTTTAGCTGTTTCTTTACATGCTCCAGATGATGCTCTACGAGATGAAATAGTTCCAATTAATAAAAAATATAACATAAAAGAACTACTTGATGCTTGTAAACTTTATGCAGAAAAAGGCCCTCATAAGCAAATCACTTTTGAATACACTCTTATGAATGAAGTCAATGATTCTCCTGAGTCTGCACAAGAGTTAGTAGACTTATTTAGGTCTCAAGAGGTGCCTGCGAAAATTAATTTGATACCATTTAATCCATACCCTGGGACACCTTATAAAAAACCAAGTAATAACAGAATCCACAGATTTAAAAATGTATTAGTGAATCATGGTTTTGTAACTACTATTCGTAAAACTCGCGGCGATGACATTGATGCTGCTTGTGGCCAGTTAGCAGGAGATGTAATGGATAAAACTAGTCGTAAAGAAAGATATTTAAAGAAATTAGGCGAAGTTAATGAATAGTAGATTTCTTAAATTAATAACTACAGCAAGCATAACTTGTATTTTATCTGGCTGTATGACTCCCCAATCTAATACAAATAAAAATAATAATGAATCCCAAGCTAAAGATGAACAACAACTTAATGAAAACACTTCTGAATATACATTTTATACAACTGATAATAATCAAAAGGCAAACTATAAAGAAGCAGCTAAGCTTTATGCAGAACTGACCATCACATATACTCAAGATGGATATCTTGATATGGCTAAAGATAGATTAATAAGAGCAAAACAACTTGAAGAAGATCATGGGTATAATGAGGCGATAGTTGATTATGCTTCAGGATATTATTATCAAAAAATTGGTTCAAATGCTGTAGCTGAAAAACATTATCAAAAAGCAATAGATGAACATCCAAATAATTATCAAGCAATGAATTTTTATGCTCAGTTTTTATGTCAAAGTAGACACAAATATGCCGATGCAGATAAGTTATTTAGTAAATCCCTGTATATGTCAGATAATAATGATATGGCTCAAACTTTATTTTTGTACTCTGAATGTATGACTGCTCAAGGCAAAGATGATGATGCTCTTAAACTCATGGAAAGAGCAAATAAATTTCAAATAAACTTTTTATCTGCAAAATTACATCTTGCTGAAATGTATTATGATAAAAAGAGATACAAAGATTGCTATAGAATTATTTATGGAATGAGAAATAACAAAGCATTTTTTAATAATAAAAGAATACTCGAGTTAAGGCTTAAATTAGCAGAATACGCAAACAATAAAAATGAAGCCGCAAAAGTTAGATTGATCTTTTCATCAAATGATTTCAATGATGATTCAATGGAGAAATTTTTTGCAGATGTAGAAGATAAGGATAATAAATGAGTAAAATAAACAATAGATATTCTCGCGGAACTGAAGAATCCACACCTGAAAGATTACAAAAATTACTAGCTAAGTACGGTATAGGTTCACGTAGAAAAATTGAAGAATTTATAGAACAAGGCCGTGTAAGAGTAAATGGTAAAGTTGCTAAGTTGGGTGATAAAGCTTCAGATAGAGATAAAGTAAGTTTTGATAACAAAGCTTTGTACCTTTATGGTCAACCAATGACTCGTCCAAGAGTTGTTATATATCATAAGCGTGATGGCGAAGTTTGTACAACAAAAGATGAAAAAGGACGAAAAACAGTATTTGACTCCCTACCTAGGTTAGCTAAAGCTCGCTGGATTATGATAGGGCGTTTAGATATAAATACTACTGGTTTACTTATGTTTACAACTGATGGCGACCTAGCAAATAGGCTTATGCATCCATCATATGAGATAGAAAGAGAATATGCTGTTAGAATTTTAAGCGAGCAATTATCTGATGAGACTATCGAAAAACTTAAGACTGGAGTGCAATTAGAAGATGGTGTTGCAAAATTCAATACTATCAAATTTGCTGGTGGTGAGGGTGCTAATATTTGGTATACTGTAACATTATCAGAGGGACGAAATCGAGAAGTCCGTAGAATGTTTGAAGCAGTTGAATGTACTGTTAGTAGACTTACTAGAGTTAGGTTTGGCGATATTAAGCTACCAAAATTTGTGTCTCGAGGTAAAACTATGGAATTATCTCCAGCAGATGTAAATAATTTGCGTAAAAGTGTAAAACTTAGTGCATATGATTTCCCTAAAAAACTAATCGATAAACTAGAGAGATAAAAATGAGTTTTGATAATGAGATTCAAGAAATTTTTGATATAGATGTTTGGTTAATAAAGCCTGCATTTGTAGAAAAAGATGAAAATGAGTTAGAGTCAGATAAACCAGAACTCCAAGAATCTCAACCACAAGATATTAAGACTGAAGTAGTAGATGAGCTAGTAAATGAAGCTAAAGCTGTGGAGTCGAAATTAATTTACTCGACTGAAAATGAAAGCTCAAAGGTTATTAATATATTTATAGCTGAAGAAAAAAATCTAAACTTTATCAAAAATATCTGTAAAAAACTTTTCTATAACTCATCTACAAATATTTATATTGGCAAATATCATATAAAAGATGATAACATAAATATAAATTTTAGAGATTGCCTACTTGAAGACAAAGAAATTCTAAGTATTACGAATAAAAAACACATATTAGAAAAGCTCTACCAATATGCAGATTTTACAACTAAATAGTGATTATTATTCTCAAGTATTATCATTAATCCGAAATACCGATAAAAATCTAAACTGGTCTGATAAGCAAGTTTTTGAATGCTTTGACCATAATCACATCATTTATTCCATAAAAGGTGAAAATAAATTAATTGCTGTAGCTATATTTAGTAGCATATTAGATACTGCCGAGCTACTATATATTTGTGTTGATAAAGCTTTTCAAAATAAAAAACTAGCAAATAAACTTTTAGCTGATAGCATTATCAACTTAAAAACTAAATCAATATCTGAGCTTTTTTTAGAGGTATCCGTAAATAACACTCATGCGATAGCACTTTATAAAAAAATTGGCTTCAAACAAATTTCAATGCGTAAAAATTACTACAAATATAAAGATGGTAGCTATAATGACGCACTCATATACAAATTAAACATATGATCTCTAGCATTGTTATGCTATATTAATCAAGCAACAACAGGGGTGCTGTTTTCAGCTGAGATGACTATTGTCAGACCCTTTGCACCTGATCTAATTAACATTAGCGTAGGGAGTTTGTTTGATATTTTCAGTATAAATCTCAATCAAGCTTCTATTATTTGCAAATAAAATAGTAGGAGAATAAACAACAATGCAAAATATAGGCTATATAACTCTAAACATCTCATTAGTAATATACTTTATCCACTTCATACCACAAACGATTCATAATCAGTTTAAGCACACAACCATAAATATTAGTCTTTGGACTCATTCTTTTATGATTTTGGCTAATTGCTTTGATTTAATATACGCTATAGGGTTTGATTTTCAGTGGCAGTATATTTGTGTTGCTGTAGTACTTTTAAGTTTTCTATTTATTCAACAATTACAAATATTATCAGACAGAAGAAATAGACTGATGATACTACATACTTTTTGTATATTTATATTTTTACTAGTATGTATATTTCTGATAACTTTTATAAAAAGTATTAACAAAGAATTTCTATTGATTTTTGGAGTCGCTAGTAGCGTAGCATATAATACCTACTGGCTACCTCAAATATATAAAAATTTTAAACAAAAGAGAGCAGATGGATTTAGTATCTACTTTTTAAATTTATCACTAATCTTAAAACTTTGTGACATTAGTAGTGGAATATTTTTAAACTGGCCTCTAGTATCAGTAATTTCATCATTTTGCTTGCTGATAGTTGTAGGTATTCAATTTATACAATATTTTTATTATAAAAAATAATTTTCAATTTAAAACAAATATTTATAAAACTAGCTTTCCCAGAATTATACAAAGAGGGGGGAGGGGACTTTTTTGTAAATGTCTCATCATATAACATTAGGTCTATCAAAATCATCTGCCAGAAGAAAGATTTTAAGATTTTTGATTTAAAATTTATAGCACCAATAAGTTATCCACATTAGTTTTGGTAAAAACTTAGCAGATTTGCATCCAAGTATAGAATTCATACTTTCTTAATATAATTTACAATCCTATCTAACTCATCAATGTATTCTAGAAAGTCTCTCATACCTTTAACAGTAAGAGTATAGGTAGTTAATGGCTTACCTGTCTTGAATGATTTATTACTATCAACATACTCATTCTTAATAAAAACTTTCATGTGTGTGCTCATATGACCATCAGTAATATTGAGGGTAGTTTTTATGTCTTTAAAAGAAGCTTTTTTGACAGAATATAGATATGTCATTATCTGAGTTCTAATTGGTTGGTGTAATATATCATTAAACATGTTGATCTCAAGTGCCTCTACAATTCATATAATAGTACTTTCTATTCATGAGTTTGTAAAGTACTTTTTCTATAAAACAAACAACATATAAAGTACCAAAATTCATACTTAACTACACAATAAAACGCTTATTACATAAGCATTTTATTAATTTTATTAAAAAGTATACTTACAAATATTAATCATTCATTTAATAAAATATATGGTTAATATTTTGCCATCCAATAAGATTGTTAGCATAATACCAACCATGAAACAATCCACAAGCAATCACCTAAAAGAGATTTTTTGAGCGACTTATTCTTTTTTCTAGCAAACCATACCCAAAACAGAAAAATCCAGACACTATAAGTCTAACTTATACTTCAAAACCCTTGCAAATAGGGCATTTTAGTAAAAAATCAACCATCAAACAACCTTGCAATGATTTTAATATATTGTCAATACTTATTACTATAAGATTTTCTTATTAAGAAAAATATCCAGTATTTCCAAGGTTGAACGTAAGTTACAAACATATTCAAGACTATTTTATTTTTTTTTATCAGATAATATCTCCTTAAGTCATTCGTTATTAGAAATGATTGTGTTAAAGAAAGGATATAGCCTTACTTTACATCTACGACCAAGGAGAACGCTTATGTCTAAAAAATATTGTGTAATTAAAGAAAGCCAAAGAATGAGAACCTTACTAACAATCATTAAGGCTCATTATGAGTCTGACAACAAAGATTCTCTTCAGGAGGTTAATTTAGAACATGTTTTAAACAATGTGGTAAATGAAGATATTAAAGGCATAATAAAAAATGCTTGGCGTGATTTACAGATTACGACTGGCTTTGAGATTAGATTATTAGAAAATAACTGTAAAAAAAGCCTTATAAACAGATTATATAAAAAAACTGAAGATATGAGCTTTATTGTAACTTCAACTAATGACGACTTTTTCTCAAGAATCCAAGACTATAGCTCGCAAGTAGAGCTAAAACTCATAAACATCTAAAAATAAATCTCTCAAAACGAACTCCCCAAACCTATCTAAAACCCATCATTTTGTCCAAAAAAGTGCATTAAACTTATCACATCTACAAACACCATTGTTCGCATAATATATATTATGTTAAATTGTATGCAATCTAATGATTGCAGACTATACATCCTACTCTGTTGTTTATTGCATAATTATGAAAACCTATCTTGAAGCATCTCAACAACATCTAAACTACCTGGTAAGAAATCATACTCACTCAATTTAGATATACTGACTAATTTTAGTTTTTGTTTTTCTTTTGAGTATGGCTCACCACTAAAATCGCTCACTAAAAAAAACTCTAAGTTCGCTTTATCATTTTTATTATTAAAATACTGTTTTGTGTGAAATAACTCACATTTTTTAATAATAATGCCTATTTCTTCATATGCTTCTCTAACAATACATTCTTTAGTTGTTTCATTTTTCTCTACTTTACCGCCAGGGAATTCCCAGTAATCACTGTATGTTTGATGCTTTTGCCTTTTGCTGATATAGACTTTATTATCATTATCATCTAGAATTACTGCTATTGAGGCATTAATTGTCGCCATCTTACTAAAAATTTATAGGTTATAACCAAATAATATGTTTCAAAACCACAAAAGTGAAGTCCTTTTAGCAACACCATTAGTTAAAAACGATATTATTTTCACAAAATCAGTAATATATCTTTGTCAAAATGACAGACATGGAGCTATGGGTTTAATTATAAATAAACCATTACCTGGCGAATCCTTAAAAGATGTATTTGAAGAGTTAAATATCGGTCATTCTAATACATTTGCTGAGATAGCTAATCACCCTCTTTATATGGGCGGTCCTATAAGCCCAAACAAAATTTTAATTCTTCATACTACAAATGGTAGAAACTATGACTCTACTATCAAACTAGATGAGGGGCTTGCTTTAACTGCATCTTTAGATATATTAGAAGATTTAGCTAACAATATTCTTCCTGAGTATTTTTTACCAGTAATTGGTTATAGTTGTTGGACTGCTGAACAACTTAGTGAAGAAATTAAAGGAAATGACTGGATAGTTACGACTAAATTGAGTAAAAAAATACTTTTTAACTATGAAAATGAATCTAAATGGCAAAAACATGTAGAGCATGCTGGATATAGTCTGCATAACTTAGACACACTTTTTGATAACATTGGGCATGGCTAATGTTTAAATCATACTTAGCTATAGATTATGGCAGAGCAAGAATTGGTATTGCTAGCGGCCAAATGATCACAAAAACAGCTAGTCCAGTTGGAACTGTTGAAGCATATGATGGTGAACCTAACTGGATAGAACTGGATAAAGTTATAAAACGCTGGAACCCATCAGACATAGTTGTAGGTCTACCTCTTGATACTAATGATCTTGATACAGATATAACTCGAGATGCTAGAAATTTTGCGAAAATTATAGAAGAAAGATATGCTCCACGCCCTATTCATCTTATAAACGAAGCTTACTCTACTCGTGAAGCTAGGTGGCGTTTAGAGAGTGTTAAGAATAAAAAAGTTAGTCATGTTAAAGTTGATGCTATGGCAGCTTGTGTTATTTTAGAGACTTGGATGTCTGAGAACTAATCAAATATAAGCCCAATAATAAATATCTGAAGCTTTATTCTCTAGATATTTCATTCGTTTTCGCATAAAATTAATAGCTATATATTTTCCATAATTTATCAAACTAGGCTTATATCAGCTATGAACGAATATAATTTCACTAAAATCGAAGAAAATGCTCAAAAATTCTGGGCAGAAAATCAAAGTTTTAAAGCAGTAAAAGATGAAACTAAAGAAAAGTTTTATTGCCTTTCAATGCTTCCTTACCCAAGTGGCACACTTCATATGGGTCATGTAAGAAATTATACTATAAGTGATGTAATTGCTCGCTATCAAAAAATGCAAGGAAAAAATGTACTTCACCCTATGGGTTGGGATGCATTTGGGCTACCTGCTGAGAATGCAGCCATTAAACATCAACGCTCACCACATGAATGGACTCGTAGTAATATAGAACACATGCGTAAACAATTTGCTAGTCTTGGTCTAGGATTTGATTGGTCAAGAGAAGTTGCTACTTGTGATGAAGATTATTACAAATGGGAACAGTGGTTTTTTATTCAACTTTATAAAAAAGGTTTAGCTTATCGTAAAAATTCTGTAGTAAACTGGGATCCTGTTGATCAAACAGTTTTAGCAAATGAGCAAGTTGTCGATGGTCGTGGCTGGAGATCTGGTGCTTTAGTTGAGAAAAAAGAGATTCCACAATGGTTTTTAAAAATCACGGATTATGCTGATGGGCTACTACAAGATATAAATAAGCTTGATGGTTGGCCAGAAGCTGTTAAGACAATGCAAACAAACTGGATTGGTAAATCAAAAGGCTTAACAGTTTCATTTAAACTAGCAGATCATAATGAAAATATAGAAGTTTTCACTACTAGACCAGATACTCTTATGGGAGTAAGTTATCTAGCAATAGCTCCTGAACACCCTTTAGTATTAGAAGCTGGAAAGAAAAATTCCGAGCTTGCAGAATTTATTACAGAATGTAAAAAGTCATCTACTATGGAGGCTGATTTAGCTACACAAGAAAAGAAAGGCTTTAAAACTGATATAACAGTTATTCACCCTATTTCTGGTGAAAAAGTAAATATTTGGGTCGCAAACTTTGTATTGATGAGTTATGGAACAGGTGCTGTAATGTGTGTACCTGCTCATGATCAAAGAGATTGGGAGTTTGCCAAAAAATACAATATAGCAATCAAGCAAGTAATCACATCAAACGATAAGAAGTTAAAAGTAGACTTAGAAAAAGAGGCTTTTACTGAAAAAGGTATATTAATAAATTCAGGTGAATTTGATGGGCTTAATTTCAAAAAATCTTATCAAGCCATAAAGAAAAAAATCTACGATGATAAAAAAGGTACAGAAACAACTAATTTTAGAATTCGTGATTGGGGCATATCTCGTCAAAGATATTGGGGTTGCCCTATTCCGATGATTCATTGTGATAGTTGTGGTGTAGTACCTGAAAAAGAAGAAAATCTACCGGTAAAATTACCTACTAATATAACTCTTACAGAAGCAGGTTCTCCATTAAAAGATATGCCAGAATTTTTAGATGTAACTTGCCCTAAGTGTGGTGCTAAAGCAACAAGAGAGACAGATACTTTTGATACATTCTTTGAATCATCTTGGTACTATGCTCGCTATACTTGCCCTACTGCCGAAGAAATGCTTGATGTTGAGGCAGATTACTGGCTGCCTGTAGATAAATACATTGGTGGTATTGAGCATGCTATTATGCACCTTTTATACGCTAGATTTTTTCATAAATTAATGCGTGACGAAGGTTTAATAACATCTAGTGAACCATTTGTAAATCTTTTGACTCAAGGGATGGTTTTAAAAGATGGTGCTAAAATGTCTAAATCAAAAGGCAACACTGTAGATCCACAATCATTAATTGACGAATATGGCGCAGATACTGTTAGATTATTTAGTATGTTTGCTGCTCCACCTGAGCAATCTTTGGAATGGTCAGATAAAGGTGTTGAAGGCGCTAACAAGTTCTTACGCAAAATATTTAACTACTCTCAGTCAAATAAAGAATACTTTACCGCAAATAAAATTGTAGCCGAAAATTTATCTAAAGATGATAAAAAAGCTCGTTTTGAAATTCATAGCGCTCTCAAACAAGCTACTTTTGATTTTGATAAGAGTCAATTTAATACTGTAGTATCAGCGTGTATGAAAATTATTAATTCTTTGAATAACTATGAAGACTTATCAAGTGAAGTTAAAAGTGAAGGTTTTAATATATTACTAAGACTTCTATCTCCATTTGCACCTCACTTATGCCATAATTTATGGACAGAACTAAACTTTGGAGATGATATTTTAAAAGCAAGCTTCCCACAGGTTGATAATGAAGCTCTAAAAAAAGATGACTTTCTTTTAATTGTTCAGGTCAATGGTAAACTACGAGCTAAAATTGAATTAGATGCTAATTTGAGCAAACAAGATATTGAAAATAAAGTCTTAGCAGATCCTCAAATTAGCGAATATACTGATAACAAAGAAATAATTAAAATTATATATGTTCCACAAAAACTAATGAATATAGTAGTTAAGTAGGCGGATTATGAAATTAAGTATTAATAAATATATATTCGTGATGTTCTTTGCCCTAATAATTACAGCTTGCGGATTCCATGCCCGAGGAGTTGGTAATGTTGGCAGCTTTAGTAACTTTAGAGGAATGAAAATTTGTATTAAGTCTAATAATTTTAGTAATTATGCTCGTGAATTACAAAGAAACTTAGTAGCATACAAAGCTATCATTGTTGAAGATGATGAAGATGCTGATTATATAATCAATCTTCAGAGCGTTGTAAAAGATAACAAATTAATTAGTGTTGTAGGTGGTGCTTCAAACAATAACTATCAACTGATTTTAAGAATGTCATATAATGTTGTTAAACCAAATGTAGAAGATCCTATAATACCTAATAAAACATTAGAGACAAGACAGTTCTGGCAGTCTAACTCAGGTATTGTACTTTCACAAGCTAGTGAAGCAAATAGACAATATGTATATCTTCAAACTCAACTTATTAACAATATGCTTCAGCAAATTGCTATTCTACTCCCTAAAGTTGACAATCAAAATACAGATGATTCTGAACAAGATACAGAGTAATCAAAAGTATTAATTTAATTAATCAAAAAATAAAAAAGGAACTATAAATATGCTAGAGAACTTAAGAAATTATTACATGGGGCTTTCTGAGCATCATTTTTTGGCAACCTTCCTTAGTGTACTAACTATTTTTATAATAGTGCTATTTATATCCTATGTTGTTGGGTTTATAATCAATAAATCTATAGTAAAGTTTATAAAATCATTCCTTAATAGATCAGAGTCAAATCTTGCAAATATGCTTGTAAAATTTGATGTTTTTAAAAGATTATCTCATGTTGCACCAGGTATATTTATATACATAGGAGTGTCATTTGCAGAATTTCCAGGTCACGATTGGACTTTAACTTTTGTAAATGCCATTCAGTTAATAGCTCAAATTTATATAACTATTTCTATAATAAGATTTTTAGTATCTCTTGTTGATGCTATTTTTAGTTTTTTTCAAACACTTGCATACTTTAAAAATCACTCTCTAAAAAGTTATGCCCAAATTATAAAAATAATACTATATTTCATTGCATTCATACTAGTTGTATCGCTATTGCTCAATAAGTCTCCAATAGCATTCCTTACTGGTTTAGGTGCTATGTCTGCAGTACTAATGTTAGTATTTAAAGACACTATACTAGGTTTTGTCACAAATATTCAGGTAGCTGCTTTAGATTTGGTTCGTGTTGGTGACTGGATTACGGTTCCAGCTGCTGGGGTTGATGGTGATGTAATGGAAGTTTCTATCAATACAGTAAAAATCCGTAACTTTGATAAAACAATATCTACAATCCCTACATATAATCTTATTAGTAATAGCGTTCAAAACTGGCGTGGAATGCAAGAAACTGGTGGTCGTAGAATTAAGAGATCTATTAGCTTAGATATAGATACTATCAAGTTTTGTGATGGTGAACTTCTAGAAAAGCTAAAGAAAGAAGAGTATCTTAAAGATTTTGACTTTAGTAAAAAAACAACTAATGTTACTTTACTAAGAGCTTATATTGAAAATTATCTTCGTCAACACCCAAAAATTCATTTAGGCCTAACTTTCCTAATTAGAGAGCTTCAACCTACTGAAAAAGGTTTACCTGTCGAACTATATATTTTCACAAATGATACTAACTGGGTTAATTATGAAAAAATCCAAGCGGATATTTTTGACTTTATATTTGCTAGCTTACCAGTTTTTGAGTTAAGAGCGTTTCAATCTATTAGTGGTAGAATTGATCAATAAATATTTCTATATTCTTTCTCTTACTAATTTTTTATATCTAAGCAATCCTATATATTTATCTCATGTTGCATAAATGACTTAACTTTCTTTTAATAAGGAATCTATATTCTTATTTATATATTTAATAACTTATGAAATAATAACTCTCACCTTTATTTATAAACCAAACAACCATGGAAGAACAAAATCAGTTAAAAAGAGATATATTAGCACGACATATAGTTATGATTTCGCTTGGAGGTACTATATCTGCTAGCTTTTTCTTAGGTGTAGGAAGTATTTTACATTCAGTAGGTGCTTTTGGAACTGTTTTAGGGTTTTTAATAGGTGGAATAATCATGATGTTAGTTATGATTAGTCTAGCTGAAATGTCTATAGAAATGCCAATTAGTGGATCTTTCCAAGCTTATGCAACTAAATTCATATCACCCTACTCTGGCTTTTTAACTGGTTGGTTATATCTTTTAAATTGGCTAACTGCAGCAGCTGGTAGCTTAGTTGCTGCTGGTATAATTTGTAACAACTTCTATCCTGGAATTAGCATTTGGCAATACTGCTTAGTTATAACTATTTTAATAAGTGCATTAAATTTTTGTGCTGTGAAAGTTTTTGCTGAGATAGAATTTTGGTTAGCTGGGATAAAGATACTAACTATAATTTTATTTATAATAATTGGAGTGTGCATAATAACTGGAATGCTCCATACAAATAAACCAATAGGAGGCTTAGTAAATTTCTATACCGATGGACTTTTTCCAAATGGATATAAAGCCTTTTTATTTGGTTTGGTGATAATAGTTTGTACTTTTCAAGGAGCTGAATTAGTTGGAATAGCTGCAGGTGAAACCAAAGACCCTGAGAAAAATATCCGCAAGGCTATAAAAAGTGTAGCTGTTAGAATTTTAGTATTTTTCGTACTCTCAACTTTTATAATAGCTTACATAATACCTTATAAAGATTCTAGCGTTTCAAATACTCCTTTTGTCACAATACTACAATTAGTTAATATAAAATATATAGATACTATAATGCAGCTTGTAATTTTAACAGCTAGTTTATCCGCTATTAACTCATGTTTTTATACTTGTGCAAGACTTATGTGGTCAATGGCTAATGATAATCAGGCTCCAAAAATATTTTCAAAAATAAACAAACGAAGTGTCCCTGTTTATGGTGTCATATTTGTAGCTATACTTTCGCTTTTCTGCTTAGTCACAAAATTTGTTGGTGCTGAAAAGTTATTTATATTAGTTGTTTCATCATCTGGAATGGTTGGTTGTATGATATGGATTATAATTAGCTTATGCCATATATACTTCAGAAAAACATTATCAAAAGAACAAGTAAATAATCTTAAGTTTAGAGCTTGGGCTTTCCCAATTATCCCTATATTAAGTATAGCTTTTAATTTATGTGTAATTTTAGGAATGTTATGGGACCCTGATCAGAGAGTAGTTATATACTCAGGATTAGTGTTAATAGGTTTTTTCTCGATAATGTATAAAATATATTATAAAAAAAATAATTAGTTTATATAATTATCCTAGCACTTCGGCAAGGTAACACCTATTTGACCTTGGTATTTGCCACCCTTATCTGCATAAGAAGTCTCACAATCTTCATCTGATTGGAAAAATAACATTTGAGCAACACCTTCGTTAGCATATATTTTTGCTGGAAGTGGAGTTGTGTTTGAAAACTCTAAAGTTACATACCCTTCCCATTCTGGTTCAAGTGGTGTTACATTTACGATAATTCCACATCTAGCATAAGTAGATTTGCCTAGACAAACTACTAGAGTATCTCTAGGGATTTTGAATTTCTCAACAGTTCTAGCAAGTGCAAATGAATTTGGTGGAATAATGCAAACATCGCCTTTAAAATCAACGAAGTTTTTATCATCAAAATTTTTAGGGTCAACTATAGATGAGTTTATATTTGTGAAAATTTTAAATTCATCAGCACACCGTACATCATAACCATAACTAGAAGTTCCATAAGAAACTATCTTTTCACCATTCACTTGTTTAATCTGACCTGCTTCAAAAGGCTCAATCATATCATGACCTTCTGACATTTTTTTTATCCACTTATCTGCTTTAATTGTCATTGTATTTTTTCTCCAAAAATTTTAATAACTTAGTTTTCTAATTTAATTCCAATAGAATCCAAACTACTTGCCTTAGGTAGTTTTTCAATTTCATCTAATAAATTTTCTGCAATACTAATATAACTAGTATTGATACTATCATCTTTTTCAAGACTAACATAAGGCTTACCAAGATCTGCATTTTCTCTTATCTTCTTATGTAATGGTAGGTTTCCTAAAAATTCAACA
The DNA here is from genome assembly GCF_003290445.1 of Francisella adeliensis. Taxonomy (NCBI): domain Bacteria; kingdom Pseudomonadati; phylum Pseudomonadota; class Gammaproteobacteria; order Thiotrichales; family Francisellaceae; genus Francisella; species Francisella adeliensis. The sequence goes on from NZ_CP021781.1 coordinate 1,110,107, forward strand.
TTTTGTTTACCACATAATAAGTGAGCTCCATCTTCACCAAAAATATGATCATTGTGACCACATTTTGGACAAATGTAATAACTCATATTTTCAATTATACCTAAGTTTTTTATACCAACTTTATCAAACATTGCAACTGCACGCCTAGCATCTATCAAGGATAAATCTTGTGGTGTAGTTACAATTACAGCTCCTGTAACAGGCATATTTTTTGAAATTGTTAGTTGTATATCACCCGTACCAGGAGGTAAATCTAAAAATAAATAATCTAAATCACCCCAATTAGTGTCATTAAGTAACTGCATTAATGCTCTAGAAACTATAGGCCCACGCCAGATTACTGCTGAATTAGGGTCTATAAGATTTCCTATAGAGATCATTTTTACACCATATTTTTCTAATGGCATAATTTTCTTTTTATCTGTAGTTTCAGGATTATCTTTTAAACCTAAAAGTGTTGGTTGGCTAGGTCCATAAATATCCGCATCTAATACTCCTACTTTAGCTCCCATTTTTGCGAATGTTATAGCTAAGTTTGAAGTTACTGTAGATTTACCTACTCCACCTTTTCCAGATGCTACGAGGATTATATTTTTGATATTTGGAATTAGTTTTTTACCATCTTGAACTTTTCTTTTTATAGTATTTTCTATTTTAATCATATTTATTTAGCTCTATGAATATTTAAGCTACGCTGTGATAATTAGAAGCAATTATACTTTATAATATACGCTTAAAAAAGCATGATTTTCAAATGATCTAACGAGTAGATATTTATTTATACCATGACTAATTAAGCTTTGAAGCTACTAGTAACTCCTGCAACTTATTACCTCGCTCTTCAACGCAATTTATAATGCTCAAAATATATTTAGTCCGTAACTCCAGTTATAACTTGAATCTTCTTTTTTGAATCAGCAGCTAATACTGATAAGAATATAATAATTACACTACAAAAAACACATGATATAAGGGCTATAGTCCAATTTAAAGTAAGTTGATGAATATAACCAATAACCAAAGGACCTATAGATGCTAATAAATATCCGACACATTGCGTCATTCCTGATAAAACAGCAGCCTGATGCTCATTTTGAGATCTAATACTAATTAGCATTAAGCTAAGCATAAAAGAACCTCCTATACCAATTCCAAGAAATACTATAAAAACTATAGTAGTAATTTTCACTAAAATGCCAATAAGCCCAATCAAAGTGAAAGATGATAAAATAAATGCTATTAATCGTTCATCTTTAATAACTTTCATTAGAGGTATTAATATAAAAACAGGTAAGCTTGTTGATAGCTGAAAGATTCCAGATATATACCCAGCAGAGGCAACAGAATAACCTTGGTAATTTAATATACTAGGAAGCCAACTAACAAATATATACATCAATAAAGCATTTAAACCAAAAAATAATGTAATTTGCCACGCAATCTTAGAACGCCAAATATAACTATGTGTATCAACCTTTATAGTTTCTTTAGATGATTCTGTTCTTTTGCTAAGCTGAGGTAACCAAAATGCTATAGCAATAACTGGAAACACTACCATACTTAAAAGTGAAACTTGTAACCCATGAACTTGATTAAAACCTAAATGCGTAGCAAAATTCATAACAGGTATAGCTAAGCTTGTACTTACCCATGATCCAAACCCCATCATAAAAACATACAATGAAGTTACAATTGCAATATGGTTCGAGAATTCTTTTTTTACAAGACTAGGTAATATTACATTAGATACAGTAATTCCTAAACCCAATACTGCTGTACCTACTAGAAAAGATACGATATCTGAGTGTGATCTAGTCACTGTTCCTATTAAGATTAATAATAGAGATATAAACAAACCATATTCCATACTTTTTTTTCTTGTTAAATGAGAAATAAAAGGTGAAAAAATAGCAAACATAATCAAAGGTATGGTTGTTAACAACCCTGCTGTTACTGGAGATATACTAAGAATATTTTCAATATCACCTAAGATAGGTGAAATACCAACAATTGGACCTCTTAAGTTCAATGAGATAAGTAGAATCCCAATAAATGCTAAAGCGAAAGAAAGTTTTTTATTTTTAATCATTTTTTTGACACGAAGGTAACTTATTTATGTGAGTATTATATTTATAATTATGGGAATATTATCCCTATATGTAGACTTTAAATCGTTACAAATGGACATTTTATAAAATTCATTTGTTGCCTTTAAGTATCTTAATATATTTTTTGGGCGTACAACCAAGAGCATTTTTAAAAAATACGATAAAAGCACTTACCGATTCATACCCCAAATCTTCTGAAATTAATTGAATAGAAGTTCCATCATTTAATTTTTGCATAGCTAAAACAATATATAACTGTTTTTTCCACTGATCAAAAGTTAAACCGATTTCTTGTTTAACCTTTCTTGAAAGAGTTTTTTCACTCATTGCATTTTCATTTGCCCAGTATGAAATAGGCCTTCTATCCGTAGGATTATCAAGCCATTTTTCAGCAATTGATCTCAATGTTTTGTCATTGGGTAAAGGAAAGTTATAGAACTCTACTTTCATTTTTGATAATTGATCAATTAATAGATCTACTGCCTGATCATTTGTTTTGTTAAATAGTTCATCTAATGGCTGTTTTGATAAAAACATAATCAACTCTCTAATTAAAGGAGATATTGATAATGTACATGCATTTTGGAATACTTTACACAAAGAAGGATTAATAAATAACATATACACCTCACTATTTGGTGCTGTTAAATTATCATGGTATATCTGACTTGGAATCCATATTGCATTACCTGGTGATGCAACCCAAATTGAATTATCTATAGTAGTTTTAACAACCCCTTTTATAGGCATTATTAACTGCCCTTTAAAGTGCTTATGGAAAGTTGACTTTTCTTCATAGTTTTTTTCTGCTGACTGTAATGAAATTAATTTTTGCTCGTATTTGTCTGAGTCAAAATCAAGAGTAAGAGTTTCTATTTGTCTTTTGAGCATCTGTATCATTACCTTTTACAATTGATAAGTTATTATACTCTTTCAATATTCGTTGTTTTCAAAAAAACACATATAATTCTTTATGTTCTATTACTATATAGGCTATTATTGTGATAATTAATACATAGTTACGTCTTATTAAATATGCTTAAAAAAGATGATTTTAAAACAATTATGCTTACGAGCATTGGTGGAATGCTTGAATACTATGACTTTGTGATATTTAGTCTATTTGCAATAGTTTTAGGTAAGACATTTTTTCCAAGTGAAGGATCAGAGGCTTTACAGACTTTATCTGCATTTACTGTTTTTGCAGTTGGTTATTTAGCACGACCTCTTGGTGGAATAATATTTGGTCATATTGGTGATATTTATGGACGCAAAAAATCATTTATTCTCACAATTCTTTTAATGGGCTCATCATCATTCCTTATAGCTTTACTACCATCATATAATACTGCGGGGATTATAACCGTTATAGTATTTGTTTTATTAAGGATAATCCAAGGTGCCGCTATAGGAGGTGAAATCCCTAGTGCTGTAGTATTTATAAAAGAAACATTAACAAAAAATAGCGGTCTGGCCTGTGGAATGATTTTTTGTTTAATAAACTTTGGAATCTTATTTGCACAAGTTACAAAAATACTTCTAGGATATTTTCTTGAAGATCAGTATGCATGGAGAGCCGCATTTATACTAGGTGGTCTTGCGGCTATATTAAGTTACTTTTTTAGAAAAGAAATTCATGAAACTGAAGTGTTTTTATCATCTAAAAAGACAAAAAAGCTACCTCTGCTTGTACTTTTCAAAACACAGAAACTCGCAATAATTAGATCTAGTGCTGTTATATCAATTATAGCCATTATTGTTGGGTTTTATTCATTGTTTTTACCATCATATATGGTTTTAAACCATATCTTGGATAGCTCTACCCTAATTCTTCTAAACCTTCTTATATTTTCACTTATGTGTATACCATCAGGGATCCTTGCTGATAAATATAATCCTTTATCAGTCTTTGTGTTAGGGTCAGTTGGTGTACTAATATTTGGTGCTATTTTTTATTTATGCATAATTTCAAACTCACAATATTTAATTTATATTATGTGCATAAATAGTTGCTTTATGGGACTAACCGTTGGCGTTGCAGCTAATTATAGCTGTACATTATTTGATGCAAATGTGAGAGCTAGTGGTCTTGGTACAATCTATAATATTTGTTTTGCTATATTTAATGGTATATTTTTAGCACTAGCAAGTTATGGAATCGCATCGGGAATTATCTTCACACCTATATACCTTTCTTCAACAATAATATTTATATCACTAGTAGTTCTTATATCTACACCTAAAAAATAATTTTCATATGTTAAAATAGTGATAATCAAATTAAACTCATAATTTTCATGGAAAACTTCTTTCTAAGCTTATTATATATATTAGAGGCAAACATCATACTATTTGTGTGTCAACTGTTTACAATAATTGTTGTACTAAAATTGATAGTAGATAAAAAGTCAGCTTCAAACATTCTAGCGTGGCTTTTAGCAATACTTTTTATACCTTATGTTGCTATACCATTCTTTTTTATATTTCAGCGTAAAGATACTCGAAAATTTTGGCAGAAAGAAAAGATGAGCATTAAACAGCCTCATGTTAAAGAATTTTGCCTTGTTGATAATAACAGTTGCGAGAAACTTCCGACAAATACTATAAATGTATTTTCAAATATGGAGTTAAACACTCTTACCTCACAGAATACTTTTGAGATGTATACTGATGGTGTAGAATCTTTTGACAGTTTTATTGATTCAATCAATTCTGCAAAAAAGAATATATATATCCAAACTTATGTCTTTAAAAATGACTCTACATCTAAGCTTATAGTCCAAGCTTTAGAAAAAAAAGCTTCTGAAGGTATCGAGATAAAGATGCTTATAGATTCTCTGGGATCTTTTTATGTATATAGACATAATAAAAGAATATTTAAGAACTTGCGAAAACTAGGTGCAGAAATAGTCTTTTTTATGCCTGTGATATCCAATCCATTGCGTAATTATATTAATTTTAGAAATCATCGAAAAATTTATATTTTTGATAATCATACTGTTTTTAGTGGTGGAATGAATATTGGAGATGAATATATGTCACCAATAGCACATGAAGGGATGTGGGATGATCTACTATTTAAAATACAGGGAGAATCTCTTAGCTATTTCTTAAAAATATTCTCTTCAGATTGGCACTTTGCTACAAATCAAGAACTGCAGTTTACACCTTCAACCCCTGTTGAGGAGGAAGGCTTTGTACAAGTTATTCCATCAGGACCAGATTTACAACAGGATCAATTATATGCAGGATTGCTAACAGCTATCAACTCTGCAAAAGAAAAAGTATGGATAATAACACCATATTTAATCCCATCAGCAGAACTTTATCAAACTATTATATTAGCAAAGCGAAGAGGCTTAGAAGTTAAGGTTATTACACCTAAAAGCTCAAACCATAAAATAGTAGATAAGGCTAGAGATAGTTATACAAGAGACTTTGTTGCTTGTGGAATAGATGTTCATTTTACAGCTAATATGATGCATGCAAAAGCTGTATTAATTGATGATAATTTAGCAATGCTTGGCTCTGTAAATCTAGATAATAGAAGCTTGTTTCTTAACTATGAAATTGCTACATTTTTATACAGCTCACACCATGTAGGTGAAGTATATAAATGGGCAACTAAGCTTTTAGAGGACTCAACATTAAAAACAGACCATATGAGTAATAAGCGAAGTAGTCTAATTGCTGAGAGTTTTTTGAAAATATTAACACCATTGATGTAAATTTGTAATAAAATCATTAATCTGCTATATTACCCCTTGGAATTTAAATTTAAAAAATAGGGAAGCTAGAATGACAGGTTTAATTAAGAAATCACTAATTGGTTCATTACTTTTAAGTACAGCATTTGCTTATGCTGCAAAACCAAAAGGACAAGAACAGTTCATCGTTAATTTAGATAAAGAGAATTTTCTTATTGTATATAATAATGGTAAGAAAAATGATGTTGAAGCAGTTAAAGTTTCTATTGATGACCCGGAAAACTTTGAAAAAGTAAATTTACCTAAAAAAATCACTAGCTTAAATGGAAAATTAGATCAATTTGTAAATATTGGGCACGATAATATTCTGGTATTAGCAACTAATGATTCTGAGTCAAATTTTGCATATATATATTCTGTAAAAGATATCTTAGATGATGATAAAAAAGATGATCATACTCAGCTTAAATTAGCGAATGGTCACAACCCCACTATTGCTTACTCTGGTGAAAACTGGCAAACACAAAAACAGCAGTACTTTACTTTCGCTGTTTCTGATAAAGCTGATCCTTCAAATATGGAAGTACATTTCTATACAGCAGATAGAATAGCTGATGAAAAAGGGAGTGATAAATACAGTAATTTCAATGAACTAGTTAACGTAAAACTACCTAAAGATATTGTTGGTGATAACCTTGCAATGACAACATTTACAAAGCCTATACCTACGCCAGGAAGAAATCATGATTTTCAAGCAGGCTTAGTTTTTAATATAGATGGTACAGATACATTAAGTGGTTACTTAATAGAACCAAGTTATGACCAAACTAAAAGAGAAATGGTATTAACAGCAGATTTTCATAACAATATAGGTAAAGGTATACACCCTGCTGTTGCTGGTCTACCATTAAATACTAATATGATTATGTTATCTCAAGACAATAAAGAAAATCAAACGGCTCAGCTTATCGACAGAGATTCTTTTAAAACCCAAGTTACAAATACCTCTCATACTGGAGACTTAGCAAGCGTTGCTACAATTTATAATGAGAATATTGGTAATAATCCTTACTTTATCTATGAGACTAGTAGAAGTTCTGATGGAGCTGTAATGTTAAATACTTATGATTATAATCAAGATAAATCAACTATCGAGCTAGGTAAATCTATAGAGATAGATAAAAGTTAGTTTTTATTGATATTCTAAGTCCAAATAGCAACTACAGCCATAATAGCAAAACCTATAATTACAAATGTATACTGTTTAGTATTGCAACAATCTTTAATAAGTACCGATCTATCTAATCCATGTAAAGTACCCATATATATAAAAGTACCTGCAGCTATAGCTGTAAATACTGGCTCAACAAGTGGATTTGTTACATAATTTTGTGCTACTTGGCCGAATAATATCCCAAGTGGTGTCATTATCACAAAAATACCAAAGAGTGTAATTCTAGTAAAAAATTTTAAACTTGTTCTATTTATATTTATCGCTAAGGCAAAACTTGCAGCCCACTTATGTGCGATTATCGCCAAGAATATAACAAAAGCAACACTCAGTTCTGCTGATATACCCAAAGCTGCACCCTCAAAGAAGCTATGTATAGATAGCATTATAGTCGCCATAATTGCTATAAATGATAGATTACCTTTATTATTTTTAGATAGCGTACCACCAATATGTTCCATTAATAAAAATAACAAAACTGTAATCCCTGCTATCAAAAATGGAAATGGATAGTCTATGTTTAGCTCACTAAAATCACCTGCTGAATCTGATAGCATATGAATTAACCCTGCTCCTAGAAATATCCCATTTGCCAAAGCATCTCCTATAGGAAAACTAAAACCATCAGGATTAGATGCTTTCTTCATAAATGGAAATATACCAGATACAGCTGTTACAACCAGTATTACTAATAAAACTGTAATTTCAAAATTACCCATTATTTATTCCTCTAAGTCGTCATCTTCAAACCATTGTGGGAATGGGTCTGATAGATTTTTATATTTATCAGGATTATCCCAATAATCATTGATTAAGCACTTGTCTAATTCTGCTCGAACAACACCCTTTTTCATTTCATCTTTAAGCCCTATAAAGACTATTTCCTGTCTTCTATCTCCACTGATATCATGCCATCTATCCTTAACTAATTGATGAAATTCTGGAGTATCTGGCCATTGGTCTTTATCCATGCTAGCCCACCACATTCCCATACCTTGGTGTCTAATTAAAGAACCAGCTTGAGAAACCTCTCCCACTAAATCAGGGCGAGTTGATATCCAAAAAAATCCTTTAGCTCTTACTATTCCTGGCCATTCAACATTGTCAAAAAAGTTCATTAATTTTTCTGGATTAAATGGATTTATCGAATGATATACAAAAGATTGTATACCATATTCATCAGTCTCAGGGATATGTTCTTTGAAGCTATATAACTCTTTACTCCATAAAGGATGATTTTCGGCTTCTTCAAGGTCAAACTTTTTAGTGTTAATAACCTTATTTACATCAATTTTAGAGAAATTTGACTCAATAACTTCAGCATCTACATTCAACCCTTTAATGATAGAATTAACAACTTTTTTGTCATTTACTGAGCAATCATCTACTTTGTTTAGAACTATTACATTTGCAAATTCAATTTGTTCAACCATTAAGTCAACTATAGCTCTATCATCTTCTTCTCCGAGACTTTCCCCAGAGTTTTTTAAGTACTCATTTGACCCATAGTGCTTCATAAAATTCACACTATCAACTACTGTAACCATTGTATCTATATAAGCTACATCAGCTAGGCTTTTTCCATCTTCATCTCTAAATTCAAAAGTAGTTGCTACTGGTAATGGTTCAGAAATACCTGTGCTTTCTATAATTAGATAGTCATATTTTTCAGATTTAGCAAGTTCTTCAACTTCTGTAAGTAAATCCTCTCTTAAAGTACAGCAAATACAGCCATTTGTTAGCTCAACCATTTTAGCTTCTGTTCTTGAAATATGAGAATCATGGTTTTTAATCAGCTCTGCATCAATATTAATCTCACTCATATCATTCACAATCATAGCAATTTTTAAGTTATTGCTATTGTTTAATATATGACTTAAAAGCGTTGTTTTACCAGATCCTAAAAAACCTGATAATACTGTAACTGGAAGTTTTTTCATTTTTATATTTATATTTGACTTTGAAATTAAATAGTATGATACATAAATTCACAAAGTGTTACAACATAACATATTGTAAATTATCTATCTTGCCCCACGATCCCGATAAGCAATATTGCAGAACGATTTTAATTCAATCATCAAATAATAAATTAATAGCTATGCTTATAAGCACTAATCCTAAAATTGGTAATAATACTCCTTGTGGAGATCGCTCAATATATGGTAAGTTCTCCGCAATTAATAATCCCCACTCCGGATTTGGAGATTTTACCCCTACTCCTATAAAACTAAGTGAAGTTAGACTTAGAGTTATAACAGGAAGACGAAGCAGAGCATGTCGAATTAGTGGAGGCAATACATATGGTAATAAATAATAGAGTAACGCTCTCCATCGACTTGTTCCCCAAACAGAAACTAAGTGTGTGTAAGGTTGGGCTTTTGCTTCTAACACTAAACTGGCACAATGAGCTGCTAATGGTGCCCATGATACTAACACAATAGCTATCAAAGCACTGTTTGGATTCATCCCTGTCATTCCTGCTACTAATAAACCCGCGACAATATATGGTATGCCTTTAGTTATCTCAATTAATCCTTGACTAAACTGAGTTACAAAACCGAGCATTAGACCAGTTACAAAACTCAAAAATGTTGCCAAAATGCCTATTCCTAGTGTTGAGAACATTCCTGAACCTACACGAGCAAATAAATCTCTACCCACAGCGTCAGCACCAAATGGAGCTGCAAGACTTGGAGACGCTAAGCGAGTAAACTCGATAGAATAAGGATCTCGTATTAATGCCCAACTTGCACAAAATATTAGAGATGAGAAAATTACTATACTAATTGTTCTTTTTGCCCAACTTTGTGTGAAACAAAATGTTTTATGATTACTTATTAATTTACCATTTGTGATGCTATGACCTAATAACCATCTTTGAAATAAAATGCTTGCACTACTTATTAAAATTGAAAATATTAACAATGCTAATAAACCACCCTGAAGTAAAGGTAAGTCTTGAGATTTGACAGCTTTTAAAATCAAACTTCCTATACCGGGAATAGAAAATATTTTTTCTACTGCTACAGCCCCACCAGTTAAGCCTATTATAATCATGGCAATTTGTGGAATCAAACTACTAATAGCACGCCGTAATGCAAATTTTAATATTTTTGCTCTGCTAACATTAGCTGAAAGCCAAGTAATTATCCATGGTTCACTCAAAACACGTCTAAGACTATCATTAAGTAAACGGCTAAACAAACCAGCTGCAGGTAACGCCAGTGCAAAACTTGGTAACCAAAGATTTTGTAGTCCCTGCCAGCCATATGGTGGAAACCAACCTAACCAAATGGAAAATATCAAAATCAATAATGAGGCAACCACATACTCAGGTAAAGAAATTAATGCCGAACTTAAGCTATTGTGATTATTGTTAACATAATCTTGTTGTAAACGCTTAATATTATATAATATGCTAATACCACATAGTATAAAAGTTATAGTAAGCGAACTTGTCATTAGTAACAATGAAGTTTTAGCTGCATGCTGAATATGTTCTGTGACAGATGAACCATCTACCCAAGAGACTCCTAAATCTCCTTGAGATGCATGTATTAACCAATCCCACAAACGCTCAACTGTACTTCGACTTAATTCTAAATCATTATTAATTGCTTGAAGAGCTTCATTAGTCATTAATTGTTGGGCACCTGCACGGGCTCGTAGAATAGCTTGTGCAGGATCAATACCCGCAATATCAGGCATCAGCCCGACTAACACAATAATAAAACAAAGTGATAGTAAGCGTGATAACCAAATCATTTAACTATTTACCTCAGTAAATTGATCAATTAGCCTGCGTTCTCTTGGATCACGCTGGACATTTTTTATACGGCTATTTTCACCTTGAATAATGCGTTCATGTAATAAAGGAATTGCAGCATATTGTTCGAGAATTTTATTTTCTGCTTCAATTATAGCTTGTTGACGCAATTTACCTAAAGGTTGGCTATCTGCATATGCTAATGCTGTATCAACATCTTTAGAACAAAACTGCCCAAGATTAAATGAACCATTACAGCCAAAGTCACTTTGCATGTATGCTACAGGGTCTCCAGAATCAAGAACTGTTGCACGGGATAATAAAAATGCATCAAATTTACCAGCTAATGCATCGTTTTCAATTTGAGCATATTCACGAATGTCTAAATCAACTACAAAGCCAACGGCTTCAAGTTGTTGCTTAAGTAATACTGCTACTTCAGGTAATTCTGCACGGTCCGTAAAAGTACCAATAGTAATCCTATCACCATTAACACGCCCTTCTTTAACATTATCAACTCTAGGATTTTGTTCTCGAATTGGCTCAGCCCACTTTAATGCATGACCTAATAAACCTTTAGCTAAATCTGCATGATTTTCATAAACAATATTGATGATTTGTTCTCGTTTAACGGCTTCTGTAGCAGCTTTTCGTATATTTATATTTTTAAATACTTTAGATTTATTGTTTAAATAAAGTGTATTTGTTCGTGGCATTGCAACTTCATGAAGTTTAGAAGAGTCAATCATAGCAATTTGAGATACAGGCACAGTTTCTACAATATCGGCTTTATCTGTACGAAGAGCTGCGGCTCTTGCAAAACCATTAGGAACATACTCAACAAATACCTCATTAATCTTTGCTTTTTCTCCCCAATATTTATCAAAACGCTTTAATTTTGCACTTGTTTGTCCATTGATATTAGTCAAAACAAATGGTCCAGTACCTGCATTTATAGGAATAACACGACCATCATCTTTATATGCTTTACTAGATAAAATGGATAGTTGAGGGCTAGATAAACGACTTGGTAACAATGGATCATTAAAAGTTGTTTTAATTTCAACGGTAGAATCATCAATTACATTAATTTTCCACTCAATACCATCTAGTATGCGTGGTTTTGGTGCTGCATCAAGTGCTTTTTGCAGTGAGTTTGCGACAGTGTTTGCATTAAGTTCTGAACCATCATGAAACTTAACTCCTTTCCGAATATTAAAGTGCCATGTTAATGGGTCTATCTGATCCCACTGAGTCGCTAACATTGGCACTGCATCTGACTTCTCATTTAATTTCACTAGTGTCTCCGCTGTACTCCAACGCGATAATTTAAAGGCATCATCTGATAATGGTGATAAGCCTGTTCTTGGCGGTTGCATCATTGCAATGCTAATTTTTGATTCTTTACCTGTATGTTCTTTTTTATTTTCAGCTTTACTTTTCTGGGAATCAGAGCAGCTTATCAGCAAGATACTGAAAACTATTGGAAAGACTAATTTTAATAATTTATTGCACATATAAACCTCTCTAATAAACTTTATTATTTCTAATTTTTGGGATTAATAACTCTCTAGTAGTTGGATGCTTGGGATTATTTACTATATTTTGCGATGTGTCATATTCCACTACTTGTCCTTTATCTAAAACTAAAATTTCATCAGATAAAACCTGTGCAACATAAAAATCATGAGTAACCAAAATCAAACATATTTTATGATTTTTCTTAATTTCTGTTAGTAAATCAATAATTTGTTGGCGACTAATTGGGTCTAAACTGCTTGTTGGCTCATCTGCTACAAGTATACTTGGTTTGATAATTAATGCTCTTGCTATTGCCACTCTTTGTGCTTGACCAACAGAAAGTTGTTGTGGGTGATACTCTAAAAGGGATAAATCTAAACCAACTTGGTTGAGAACCTCTTGAAGCTTCTTATTTTGATCATGAAGTATACCCATATTATTTAGAGGTTCTAACAAAATTTGACTTACCGTATAAAAAGGGTTTAAAGTTGATTGAGGTTCTTGTGGAATTAATTGAATATACTTACATAGTTTTTGATGTTGTCTTACTGAAATTCTTGAAAGAGGATATCCGTCAATATATATCTCCCCAGAACTTGGTCTACGGAGACCAAACAATAATTCTATAAAAGTAGATTTACCAGCTCCAGATGGCCCAATAACTGCAAGATTTCGTTCTTTTATCGTTAAGTCTAATGAGTCTAATGCTATAAAAGGTTTTCCACCCATCCACTTTGATTTTAAATAATAATGAACATTCACTTGTTCAAAACGAATTTCGATTGAATTATATTGAGTAGGTTGATTTAGAGTTGGGAAGCTATATGGCAATAATAATTGTGAAATTTTTTTACAAAAAGGATGTTTACTACGCTTAATAGTATCTCGTGGCGAACCATAAGCTATAACAGTATTATCTGAGATAATTAATATCTTATCACACTCCAGTGCGGTTGATAAATCATGGGTAATTAATAGTCCACTAATATTATGTTGCTGAATTCTCGAACGGAACAATTCCAGTATTTTATTTTCTATAATTGGATCTAGTCCACTAGTTGGCTCATCTGCTATAATAAAATCAGCATTTCCAAGCAAAGAAATTGCTATACAAATTCTTTGACGCTGTCCACCTGAAAGTTGGCTTGGATACTTTGTAAGTACTGTCTCAGGATTTACAAAATCTAACTCTCTAAGAAGTGATATAATAATTTTTTTATTTTTTGAGTTTAATCGATCTTTATTTTCTGTTAAAGCTAAGCATAATTGTTGCCCGACTAATACTAAAGGGTTAAGAGCTCTTAAAGCATCTTGAAAAATGACTGCAGGACGCTGTTGTTTAGTCCGCTGAGATATTGTTAATTGACTAACTTCATTACCGTTTAGTTTTATGCTTCCTTCAACTAAAATACTTGGTGGTAAAAAGCCTGCTACAGCTTTTGACAACATAGATTTACCAATACCTGAAGGCCCCATAACTGCAAGTACTTCACCTTGAAATAAGTCAAAAGAAATGTTTTTAAACAATATATGCTTTGAATTAGTAAGATTTAAGTTATTGACTGATAATATTGGTTTAGAAATCATAATAAATAAAAGAATGTGTATATTACACATTCTTTCCTATTAATGTATAAGCCAATTTAACTGTATTTACATTATCCATTATAAGACTCTCTATACCAACTTATAAACTATTTTCTAATATTACAATAGAATTAACTACATCATGAAAGGGATCCACCTTTATTATTGGTGTGAAAATTTTATAAATCGACTCATCTATTGGTCTATATAGTAACTCCCTATTATTCCAACTTGATCGAGCAACTATATGAGATTTTTTTGGGGAGGTTGATTTTATTTGGTTAAATATTTCAGTCTTAGTTTTTGAATCTAATCCGGCAAGAGCTGCAACAAAAATTGTATTATAATTTTGATAGTTAAAAGTTTGTCCTGCTGAATTTTGAATATCTATTAAATGATCTAGTTTTAATGCTTTGACCAATATTCTTGATTTTTCAGTTACTTCTTTATCTATATCTATTATTGTCGATGAAATATTATATTTACTTGCTAATACAATTGATGTTAAAGGCAAAAAACCTCCTCCTATAAATATAACTTTATGACTTTTATGTTCTGAGCAACTATATAAACTATTATATTCAAGAGTGGTTAAATCTTGATAATTCTTAAAATAAGGAAATGTTTCTAGCTCTTTAAGAGGGTCAATAGAATTTATTATCTTATCAGCCCAATATTTTTCAAGCTGATATTCAGCTTCTGCTGATAAATATTGCAGATGTTCTTTCTTATCTTCAGATAACTCAAGCTTTCTATCAAACTTCATGGCTAGCTGAACCAAATCACTAAAAGCATTGTTAACTTTTTCACTAGGAGAAAAATCTTTTAATTGTGAAATTTCTTCATATAAATCATTTATTCCTATTATTTTATCCATATTAAGATTTATTAATTATATTTATTTGGCAACATAATACACCACAAAACAAAGTGTTACAACATAACACTTTACCAAATATTAGTTTATAATATTCTTTTTAGTACGAATAAACCATAAAAAATATGTTTAACAGCCAAACGAATAGAAACTCCTCTGACAGAACTATTATTTTTTTACTCTGCTTTTTTGGATTAATGTCTCAATTAGCAATAGATAGTTTTACGCCGTCACTGCCCTATATTACAAAATACTTTAATACGAGTGAGAGTATTACTAAACTTACTATTGGACTATACTTTTTTGGTATGGCTTGTTCAATGCTAATCTTTGGACATTTATCTGACAAATATGGTAGAAAAAAATCCTTAATAATAGGTTACTCCATATTCTTTATCGCAAGTATATTTTGCAGCATATCACAATCACCTACCCAGCTTTTATTTTTCCGTTTTTTACAAGGTATTGGTATGTCATGTTCTTTTGTATCATATAGAGCTATAATGAAAGATGCCTTTGATAAGAATAATCAATCTCTGGCAAATGCAAACCTTATTGTAAGTAGTATAGTATTATTTGTCCCTCCTTTATCACCATTAATAGGTGGTGTAATACAACAGTTTATAGGCTGGAGAAGTAATTTTGCACTTCACGCTATATTAGCTATCGTAACAATCTATCTAATATTTAGTTACCTTCACTTAAAGCCTATAGCAAGCACTAAAGATAAATGGTTAGACTCATATAAAAAAGTTTTGAGCAATAAATCTTTTATTTTAAACTCCATATGTAGTGGTTTAGCATCCTCATTAATGTTCTCTTTTGTTGAAGTTACTCCTTATTTATTTCAGGTTAAAATGGGTTTCTCAACTATAAGCTATTCTTTAACATCAGCAACAATGATAGTTGTTCCAGTAATATTTATACTTTTATTAAAAAATAGAATAAGCAGAATGAATATGGATAAGGTTATGATATATTGTGCTTTAATATCTGCATTTTTTAGTTTTTTACTAGTAATCTCTTATTTTACTGTCGGAATAAACCCATTAATAATAATTATTATTTGTACATTAATTATTAGTGGTAATGCATTTCAATATACAGCTACTTATGTCGCTGCATATAAAGAAGTCGATAATCATGTAGGGGCATCATCTGCATTATTTTGTTTTATTAAAATATTTATAGCTGCAGTTTTTTCATTAGCTGTTTCATATATCTATGTTAAAAATCAAGCTACATTAGGGCTTATAATAGGACTACCTCCATTAGCTATAATAGTACTTAAAATGATAGATAAAAAAATTCTTTAATATTTACCAACAGGCTAAAATCGCACCAATTTGTATTGGGATTAGCATTAGATTATAATTGGTGCAAAATTATAGATTGAAATTAAAGATGGGTAATTATCTGAAAAACGCAAAGCATTATTGTGAAAACAATAAACTCCGCTTTACACCTCCACGCCAGCAAGTTTTGGACGTAATTTATAAATCAACTAAGCCAATTAGTGCTTACGATATTCTTAGAATCATTTCTTGCGATAGAGATATAAATCCCCCTACTATTTACCGAGCTATTGATTTTTGGCTTAAATATAATTTTATCCATCGAATTGAAAGTATAAATTCATATATAGCTTGCAAAGAAAATCACAAACATACTGGTGTCGAAGTTTTTGTTTGCCAAAACTGTGGTTTTGTTGATGAGTCTCATACTTGTAATTCAAAAATCCTTGAAGAACTAAAAAAACTTACTAAACATCAAATTAAAAGTTGGAATATAGAAATGAAAGGACTATGCCAAAACTGTATAAATATAGAGAACTAAACTTTATGCAAAATCTAATGTTAGTAGTAATCTAGTTTTACTATCTAAAATATTTGGTGATCGATGGACAAGTCCATTACCTTCATTATCTTCCCATGTTTCACCTTTCAATAAAGCAACATCTCCTGTATCTAGCTTTTGAATTTCAGTACTCTTATCCTTAAAAGGAGTATCGCTAATACCTAATATACTCCTATTTACATCAATACTCTTAAGCCACTCCGTTGTGCTACCTGAATAACAGCTAATTAACCGACAAGGCACACGATCGACATGAAAGCGAGGACACATAGCTTTGTTAATAGTCGCTAATCTTAGACCCGCTTGCTCTAAATCAAATAGATAGCAAAACATATCAACAATAGTTGAAATATCTTCAATTAAATAAGATTTCAAAGCAAAATCAGGTAGTTCATTTATCAATGTATCATAAACATCATTAGGCTTTACAATAATAGGAAGAGTAGAATCTTTTTTATTATTACTAATAAAATTATCAATGGAAGTCAGCAATTCTTTACTAAAAGATCTTTTCCATATGGCTATATTTTTACCTTTTTTATAGATATCTGATAAAACAATCTTATCACTTGACTCAGATTTACCTTCAAATTCTAGATTCATTGCAACCTCTTATGAATATGTTTTTATCACAGATACAAAGTGTTATAAGATAACATCATTAAATATAGCATAAGGGGATAAAATTATAAAGATTTTTAGAAGAAACCTATAAATTGCTTATGATGATTAAAAACTATTTGGAGTTGATCAATACTTCATTAATGACAATATAAACTACTAATAGCAACTTCATATCTTAAGTATTCGATATAGCAAATATAAGAGTATAATAAACATATCAATTCTTAAAAATCACTTCTAAACTTAAATAAAGTTAAAAAATAAATTTATCACGGAGATTGAAATTATATGAAATTCTTACGATATAAGCATCAAAATACTATTTATCCTTGCATCCTTTCTGAAGATACTTTATATAACATTAAGAACTTAGTCGATGATATTTGCCCTAACAATATTCTAAAGCTTGAATCAATAGTAAAGAACAATACTGATTTAAACTCTTTACCAATATTAACTAGTAAAATCGAAAAGAAAAATATTTCAAGTTGTATTCAAAAGCCTGGGAAAATTATAGCAATCGGTATGAATTATTTAGATTATCTAGAAAGAATAAACTTTCTTGGTGGGCCTAAAATTAAACCAACAAACTTTATATTTTTTCAAAAACCATCAAGTAGTATAACAGGTCCTTATGATCCTATATATATACCTAAAAACTGTAATAAACTTGATTATGAAAATGAGCTAGCTGTAATTATTGGTAAACCCGCAAAAAACATATCTAAAAATGAAGCTTTAGAGCATATTTTAGGATACTGTATTGGTAACGATGTATCTGAAAGAGCTTTACAACTTCAAAATCCAGGCCAATATAATATGGGTAAAAGTTGCGACTCTTTTTGCCCCCTTGGACCATATATAGCTACTAAAGATGAGATTAATCCTGAAAACCTTTCTATAAAAACAAAAATAAATGATGAAACTGTCCAAGATGGTTCAACCAAAACTATGATATTTGGAATAACTCAGTTAGTAGCTAAGTTAAGTGAATATTTTACTTTAGAGCCTGGCGATGTTATTTTGACTGGTACACCGCAAGGAGTTCAATTAGAAAATGAAATTTTAGGATTAGAAACTCATTACTTAAAAGAAAAAAATATTGTAACTTTAGAAATAGAAGGATTAGGAAAACAAGAAAATATGATTTTCAAATCTTAAATTCTCTACTCAATTGCAAACTTATCTTTTAAAGCATTTAAAATTTTATCAACATTCTCATTGATAACAGCATTACTCAGAGTTTGGGTATTATATCTACTTATCTTTAATAGATCTTAAGGCTGCTGCTATAAATAAAAGAGCCATTATTGAGAAGAAATATAGAAAACAAAGTCCAATATAAAATGGTACATTTATATTTTCAGATATAGGTAGATTTTTAAAATTTGTATTTGTTACAACATATCCAAAACTTATCTGACCAATAACCCCTCCTAAGATAACAAAAGTATTATTAATAGCTGCCGCTGTACTAGCTAAATCGTCACTTACTATATACGATGTCAAAGCAAAAGAAGTAATAACTCCAGATGCTGATATTCCTGCAAATATTGCAAATACTATAAGAGTTGAGTAGCTAAATAAGATTGGTGTAATCATAAGGCTATAACATATAACCCCAAGTGTAGCTACCAGATACAAATGCTGTTTTATTCTTTTTAATGTCTTTAAATAAAAACCTGAGATAACTCCTGAAACTAAAAAACTAGCCCAGTATATTTCTCCTAAAGTCATAGCCTTTTCCGCTGAATACCCATGCATCTGCATAAAATAACTTTTTGCCCAATACCCTGCAAAACTCATAATAATCAACCAGCTTGTAAAAGCATATAAAAATATAAATAATAGTATTTTTGACTTAAATAATTCTTTTATTTGCCCTATTATTTGAGACCAGCTTTGACTTTTATTCGAATAAGTATTTGATGGTTTGTAGTTTTTTAGTAAAACTATAGAGATTAGAAGTAAAATAAAAGCAAATACAATAACAATTATATTTGCAGTATCCCAGCCGAAATTTTTTAAAACATAATGGTAAACATTTCCAGAAATAATAGCTCCCAATGTACACGATGCTTCTGCAAGACCTACACATAGAGGAAAAAATTGTTTTTTGAAGCTCCTTAATGCTACATACAAAGCTGAGATATAAGCCATTGAAGCTCCTATCCCTGTAATAAAACGTCCTAATGCAACTGTAATGCTTCCCATAGATAACCAATATACAAAACTACCTAAAATAACTATAGATATACCTATAGGTAATAAATATTTGATGCCATACTTATCAAAAAATATACCATTAGGTATTTGTAATAAGACAAATGGTAAAAAATATATCGCAGATATATTTATGCTATTTTCATGAGTTAATTTTAAAACTCTTTCCATATAAGATGCATTTGTTGCAGGAGATACTTGCAAAAAAAATGCTAAAATAACAAATAATAAACAGATAATAAATACAAAATACTTTTGAGCTTCTTTCATATAGTACCTTTAGGTTAGAATGGCATTAATAAAAACTAAATAATATTATAGTATTTATTAAGAAGTTAAGCTACCTATCTAAACTCTCTGCTCAATCGCAAATTTATCTTTTAAAGTATTTAAAATGTCATCAACATTCTCATTGATAACTTCATCACCTAAAGTTTGAGCGTTATCTTGGAAAAGCATACTAATAGCTAAGCTCTTACGCGGATTTGCATCATCTTGATATACATCAAATATATTTACATTTTGCAAAATACTAATATCAAGATTGTTGATAGCTTTGACAATATCTCCAGCTAATACACCCTTTTCTACCAAGAAAGATACATCTCTTGATACTGATGGGTATTTAGAGATTTTGTTAAAGCTTGGTATTTCTTTAGAGTTTAGCACTTCCAAATCAAGTTCAAAAATTATCGGAGCTTTTGATTTTATTTGGAATGTTTTTAGCGTAGTTGGGTGAATCACACCAATCACACCAATCTTTTTACCATTAGCTACTATATAAGCCGATTGACCTGGGTGAAGCCAGTTTACATCATCACAAACTTCAAAGTTTAAATTTACTATATCAGAACATAAGCTTTCTATGTCTGCTTTAACATCGTAGAAATCAACTTTTTTAGTTGCTGACCAGTTTACGCTATTTAGCTCACCAAATGCTAGACCTGCAATTCTATCAAACTGTTTTCTAGTACCATTCTCAAGTTTAAAACAAGCACCCTTCTCAAACAATCTAACCCTCGTTTGTTGGCGAGTTACATTTGCTTTAAAAGCATTCAAAAGCCCTGGTATAAGTGACTGTCTCATCACTGATAAATCTTGAGAGATTGGATTTTTAATAGCTATACCCTTTTCTGCAAAGAAAAACTCATCAAATTTAGGGTCAATAAAACTATAATTTATCGCCTCTTGATAACCTCTATCTACAAGTCTACTCTCAAGTGTAGTTATAGCTTGCTTAGTCTCAGAAATATTGATTTTCTTAGCTTTGTAGCTTGGCATAGTTTCAGGTAGTTTTGAGTAGCCGTATACTCTAGCAACTTCCTCGATTAAATCTTCTGGGATTTCCATATCAAAACGATAAGATGGAGCTACAACTTCTAAACAACACTCATCTTTTTGAGTAACTTGCATATGAAGATTGCTAAGCACTTCTGATACATAAGAAATATCAAACTCTGTACCTAAAACTCTATTTAGTTTATTGATGCAAAGACTAATAGTAACTTGCTTTTCTACAAAATTATTATCAACTTGAGCATGAATTGGAGCAACTTCGCCACCTGCAATTTCAACTATTAGATTAATAGCTAACTGCATCGCTTGACTTGCAAGTTTAGGATCTACACCGCGTTCAAATCTATGTGATGAATCTGTGTGTAGATTATATTTGCGCGCTTTACCTGCTATTTTTTCAGGTACAAAAAATGCACTTTCTAAGAATATGTTAGTAGTTGAATCAGTAATTGATGAATCTAAACCACCCATCACACCTGCGATTGCTAATGCTTTTTTCTCATCAGCAATTACTAGAGTATCTGACTCAAGCTCAACTTTTGTATCATCTAAAAGAGTTAGTTTTTCTTTATCATTAGCATAGCGAATATTTATACCACCATCTAATTTATCCAAGTCAAATGCGTGCATTGGTTGACCTGTCAAAAGCATTATATAGTTAGTTACATCTACGAAAAATGATATAGAACTAACCCCACTTCTACGTAATTTTTCAACAATCCATAGAGGTGTTTGAGCTTTATTATTTACATTTTTAATAATACAACCATAATAAGATTTACAAGCATCTGTAGCTGTAATTGTAACTTCTTTAGTATCGTTGATAGTTGTTGAAATATCTTTTATAACAACTTCTTTTAAATCTGCTTTTGTAAGAGCTGATACTTCACGAGCAATACCAAACACACTCAAGCAATCTGCTCTATTTGGTGTAAGGTCAACTTCTATCATATTATCATCAAGATTTAGGTAAGTATTTACATCTTCTCCTACAGGAGCATCTGTTGGTAAATCCATAAGCCCATCAGCTTTTTCTGCTAAACCAAGCTCTTCTTCAGAACACATCATCCCAAATGATTCTTGCCCACGCAGTTTTGATTTCTTGATTTTAAAATTACCCGGTAATACCGCACCAATAGTCGCTACAGGTGCTTTCATACCTTCGTATATATTTTTAGCACCACAAACTATAGTAGAGTTTTCAGCTTCACCAATATCTACACTACAGATGTTTAGTTTATCTGCATCTGGGTGTTTTGTGATAGTTTTTATCTGCCCTACGACTACACCTGTAACTTTCTCAGCT
The DNA here is from genome assembly GCF_003290445.1 of Francisella adeliensis. Classification (NCBI taxonomy): domain Bacteria; kingdom Pseudomonadati; phylum Pseudomonadota; class Gammaproteobacteria; order Thiotrichales; family Francisellaceae; genus Francisella; species Francisella adeliensis. The sequence goes on from NZ_CP021781.1 coordinate 1,132,213, forward strand.
ACTACAGGCTCGATTGCGTCTACTTCTAAGCCTGCTAGCGTAAGTGTATCTGCTAATTCTTGGCTAGATTGAGTATCACTTAGGTACTCATTTAACCAGTTATGACTAAATTTCATGTAAAATTCCTATATATTAAAACTGTCTCAAAAATCTCAAATCATTCTCAAAGAACATTCTCAAATCATCTATACCGTATCTAAGCATTGATAATCTCTCAACACCCATACCAAATGCAAAACCTTGATAAACTTCAGGGTCAACCTTACCAGCTGTTAGCACTTTAGGATGCACCATTCCGCAACCTAATACTTCAAGCCAACCTGTTTGTTTACAGACTCTACAGCCCTTACCATTGCACATCACACACTCCATATCTGCTTCTGCTGATGGCTCTGTAAATGGGAAATAAGATGGTCTAAAGCGAACTTTCAAATCTCTCTCGAAGAATGAATTTAAAAATGCGTGTAACAAACCTTTAAGGTCCGCAAACGATACATCTTTTTCAACAAGTAAACCTTCTACTTGATGAAACATCGGCGTATGAGTAATATCAGAATCACATCTGTACACTCTACCTGGTGCGATGATTCTAATTGGTGGCTCTTGATTTTCCATTGTACGAATTTGTACACCTGAAGTATGAGTTCTAAGCACATGATTATCATCTATATAAAAAGTATCATGCATTGCACGAGCTGGATGATGAGACGGTATATTCAATGTCTCAAAATTATAATAATCACTCTCTATTTCAGGGCCTACTTCTACGCTAAAGCCATTTTGTTTAAAAAATGCTTCTATCCTATTTAGGGTTTTTGTAACTGGATGAAATGAACCCTGATTTTGACCAACACCATCTAGCGTTACATCTATTTTTTCAGCTGCTAGCTTTGCATTAATTTCTTGAGTTTCAAATAACTCTAGTTTGATATTTAGAGCATCTTGAAGAGCTTGTTTTGCTATATTTACAGCTTGACCAAGCTTTGGTTTTTCTTCATTTGGTAAAGTAGCTATTAGCTTCATCATACCTGTAAGCTCACCTTTTCTACCAAGGTATTTTACTTTTAAATCTTCTACTGATTTTTTATCTGTAACAAGACTTAGCTCAGCTAGAGCCTTATCTTTCATATCATTGACTAGTTGCATTTTTATGTCCTTTATAAAACTTAATGAGTATTATAGCAAATATGGAATTTTTTAGAATTGATAGAGGCTATAAATATATATTTTATAAGTATTTTAATGTAAGTAGTTGTTTCAGGTAGTCATCACAACAGATAGGTAGCCGTTCATTTTGATTATTCTATTTGTGTAACATCTTTTAAGTAAAAATATAATTTCTAGAAAAAAGTGATAAGAAATATTTTAGTTTAAGTTATATTTATTCCCAGACATATCCGTTAGGAATATCGCAAGACACACCTTTTTGACTTAGCATCATGACTTTCATTTTTGTGATTGGACAACTACAAGTTGCATATTCTTTTGTGTCCTTTTCATATTTACATGGTTGAGTCATACACCCCGCAACATCTATGTTTAAACACTTTACTCCATCACCTGGTTTTGCAATATCATAATCCTTATTCATATCAAACCCGTATGTTGATATTAAGTCAGCTCCTGGTATAAAAGATGTTTTATCATCTTCACTATTTTGCTCAGCTATATACTTACATACAGGCGCCTCTATACCTTTACAATCTCCACTACCATTAGGATAACAAGTTGTTAAATTTTTACATTTGGAGCCATCTTTACCACATACAGATATTGTTTCATAATAAGCACCTAAATTCATAATTCCATCAATGTTTACATAATTAGGTCCTGTAAAAACTTTACATTTACAATTAGCAGTCTTACCATCTTCACTTACTTTGCATGGTAAGCCAATATTATTAGGATTTGTGCCTGTAGGAGTTAAAGGTCCAGAATAATGACAGTTCGCATATGTTGAATTTGCACAATATAACAGCTTTGTCTCTACTGTCGCTCCACCACCAGACCAAGCAGATCCATAGCTTGTAGGCTTGCATGTTGTTGGATAAAATGGCACATTACGACAATTATCACCACAATATGGCTTTGTATTGGAGCATAACTGATTAGACTCAAACAGCGGATAACTTACAATACTATCTGCGAAAGATGCATCTATAGTAAAAACAAAAACTACTACTAGAAACAACTTTTTCATATCGATTTCCCTTACTTTTTAAAAACTCATTAAATTAACAAATATTTATTCTTGAATCATCTTATTTAGCTTTTTACCGATCAAAAAAGCAAAAATAGCTATAACAAATGCAACTACAAATATAGAGCCAAACAAATGCTGATAACCATAGTAACTAGCGATTGTAGTTTCTGTGTCAAAACCTTTGCTAGTATCGTATTTTACACCACTACTTGTATAAGTAGCTATCATTGTGCCAAGCTTTATACCTATCGCACTAGTTATAAACCAAGTACCCATTGCAAAACCCATAATTCGCTTAGGTAGAAGTTTTGCCATCAAAGCTAATCCTAAAGCACTTATTAGAAGTTCTGCAGAAGAAAAGCAAACTGTAATAGCTAAAACTTCCCACCAAATACTAATTTTAGAAGTCGGAACATTTAAGAAACAGGCTAAGAAAAGAACTCCATACGCACTACCGCAAAGTAATATTCCTAAAGCAAACTTGTGTGGTAAACACAAATCTCTATCTTTTAGTTTAATATAAATAGTTGCTAGTATTGGTGATAGTAAAACTACTCCCGCAGTATTTAAAACTCCTGGTACAGATTGAGCATTTACGCTAAAACCTAAGAAATGTAAATCCACATGATGAATGTTAAACAGCAAAAACGATGTAAACTTTTGCTGATAGATACAAAAGAAAACTACTGCGTAGAATAATAGTACTATTGCCACAAGTATCTTTCTTTTAGCTAAAGGATCTTTTTCTACAAAGATTTGCATACCAAATATAGTAAATATCAATAATGCCCCACCCCATAGTACTAAATCAGCTAAATTACCATGAGCTAAAATCACACTTAGTAAAAATACTGTAGATAGTATTCCAAAAACTAATTTTAGATACATACTAATATTTAAGCTTAAATGTCCTACAGAATTATCAACATTTTTGATACTACCATAACTTAACAAGGTATTTGCAATTGCAAGAATAAAACCTACTGAACATAAAGAGTATGTAAAAGTATAACCAAAGTTACTAGCTAAATATGGTATAAACAGTGATGCTGTAAGCGAACCAAGGTTTATAGACATATAAAATATAGTATATAGAGAGTCAATCTTCGAGTGATCTGTATATATTCTAGAAATAAGATTTGTCGGTGCTGGCTTAAACAATGCTGCCCCTAGCACTACAGTGGCAACAGCTACATATATAAGTGGTTTAAAAACAATCATCGCTGAAATAGCAAGCAATGCATACCCAATAAGTAGCATAACACCACCAACAAACATCGTGCGTTTTATACCTAGTACTCTATCAGCAATTACACCACCAACAGCATTAAATACATAACTTAAAGCAGCGAAACTACCAAATAATAGTACCGCTTGTGTTTCATCAAAATTAAAGCCATTATTACTCATAAAGAATAATATAGAAGTATAGCTAAACCCATAATAACCAAATCTCTCAAAGTACTCAAAAAAGCACAACATAAAGAAAGGATTTTGTTTTCTAACATTCATAGTAAAGATTAATTAAAAATAATATTGCCTAGCATTTTAGCATTTTATGTAAATAATGTACCTAGAAGATTAAAAAATATCCTTTATAATATATGTATATTATTGATTATATTGTGTTTATGAAATTTTTAAAAAATAATAAAGGGTTCAGCTTAGTGGAACTAATGGTTGTAATAGCAATCGTAGCTATACTTGCTGCTATAGCTATTCCAGCCTACTCAAACTACACTATGAGAGTACGCTTTCAAGATGAGATTAGCAAGATGGATAATTATCGCAAGGCTATTACTGATTTCATTCAAAACTCTGGTGTCACTACAGATGCGGAATTTCAATCTGGTATTGCTAATGTAAAAGATAATTATCTTGGTGATGATAATGTCGCTATAATGAGTGAACTTAAAGCAAATAATGGTACTTTATTGTCTCACCCAGTTATAAATGGCACTACTTACCAAGTTGCACTAACCCCTAGAATTAATGATAATGGCTCTTTAATAAATTGGGAATGTAATATCCGTAATGAAACAAGTAATTCTGCCCCACCATCAGGAGCTATGCCAAATGGTTGTAACTCTACTGATACAGACTTAAATGATGATCAAAGTGCCTATAATGACGAGTATACAAGTCTTGAAGGCATTAGAGATACGGCTATAGCTGCAGCACATCAAGCATGGAATGATTTAACTTCAGATTATGTTGATGCAAGTACTGATGACACTACTACAGAAGGCTCTCTAGGTTCATTAAATGATTTAAAAAATACTGCTTTAGCAAATCAACAAAGTAATACTGACTCAATAAATAATGCTAGAGGTGTAATGGATGACTATTTTAACCCTTATGATACTTCTAATTTAGAAGCTAATTATACATCTACTTTAAGTACTCTCAATGATAATGGAGATGCTCTTACTTCAGAATCAACTCCAACTGAGTTTGCTAATGCTGGATTAACAGAACTTACTGCATATCGTGATAGTATTGCAGATACAGATAGTGCTGAATATACAGCTGCTAATACTGCTGTGACCAATAGAACTACAGAAATTTCAAACCTTGAAGCAGCTAAATCAAATTATGATACTGGTGTAGCCGCTGCTCCGGGACTTGCTTCTGAAGTAACAAGCATAAATTCTCAAATTAGTGATAAAAATACCGAGCTGAGTCAACAGGCTCTAACTGACTCTAATTTCACCGATAAAACAAACACAGCAAATCAAGATTTTAGTGACTCTCTTGATGAATTAAACTCTTCTGATGCATTCTCGGGAGATCATGTGGATAGAAATAATTCTTAAATTTAAAACTATATTACAAAGGAATAGAATATGAAAAAACTTTTAGCTTATACTTCCTTTACTCTACTAGCAAATATTGTTTTTGCAGACAAAGTTCCTTTTTACCTTATCATAGATAGTGAAACGGCATACTCCTGTAATGACAAAAAGAATAATAAAGAAAAAATAGAATGTGAAGATTCTAAAGAAAATCAAATTAACAACAATATTTGAGCTCCTCTTTAACTTCATACTTATTACAAAAACTTAATTCAAACATAGGCTACAAAGTGCTACTATTATAGTAACCAAAATATAGATTATTAGCATGGAAATATCTACAAAGCATATATTTAACTACTCTTTTATAGCACTACCCATAGCTTTTGCTAGTGTTCCTATCTACATATTCCTACCAGATTATTATCATACTAGTTTTGGTATAAATCTAACTATACTTAGTATAGTTTTATTTGGCTTACGGATATTTGATGCTATATTAGACCCTATAATTGGTTGGTATTGTGATCGTTTTCAGGCTTATGAAAAGGCTAGTTTTGTTGTTATAGTAGTTTTATTTATCTTGGGTATAACTATCACTTGTACGCCTATATTTAATAACAAAATCATCAATCTTTTTATTGGGATATTGCTAGCAACTATTTCATTTAGTTATTTGACTATATTTGTAGCGACAAAAGGAGCATTGTGGCTTAAAACTGACGATGATAAGTCAACTATTATTAGCGTTCGTGAGGTTTTTAATATCCTGGGTGTTTTGATAGCATCTGTACTACCATTTATTTTGTTAATCTTTTTCTCACGACAAGTTAGTTATAGTATATATTCTGTTACTGCTAGTTTGCTTATTTTCATTGCTAGTATATTTTTCATAAAATGGCTCAATGTAACAAAAATTTCTAATAAGAATACCCACGCATTTAAAGTATCCAACTATATTCAATCTTTTGATAAAGATGGTGTATTTTTATTTTCAGCATATATTTTGAGTGCTTTAGGATCAGCAATTCCAACTGTTACTATAGTATTTTTTAGTAGATATATACTCGATACAGCCAACTATACGGGATTTTATATATTTGTTTATTTTTTGGGAGCAATAATATCTATCCCTCTTATAAAAAAAATTGCTATGAAAATAGGAATTATTAAAACTTGGTGCTTAGCATTATTATTTTGTGTTTGTATGTTTGCTTTTGTACTTTTACTTGGAAAAGGGAATATTATAGCTTTCTCAGTTATAAGCTTTTTAGCTGGTGCTGGTTTTGCAAGTGAGCTTATATTACCAAGTATACTTTTAGCAAAGTGGATAGACTGTGAAAAACGAAGAAATCTAGGTAATGGCTATTATGCAATTTTGGCTTTCTTGGGTAAATTTTGTTTTGCACTAGCTACTATCATTGCGTTACCATTGCTAAATTCTCAGTTAGATAACTCTAGTGAAAATCTTGAAATAACTTTAAAAATCATCTATTGTGCTATGCCATGTATTGCAAAGTTAGGAGCAGCTATAGTATTATTTATTTGGTTCAAAGCAAAAAAACAAGGTATAAGTCATGTCTACTACTTTCCAAAAGTGTAACAAAATTTATAAAAACCTATTTAAGCTAATGTTTGCAAGTCTAATAATTTTAGTCCCAATGTATTGGACTATAGTTAAGTCAGATGCTGATTTCTTTAGTCCTATGGGTATATATCAAATATATATTTTTAAAATAAACCATGAGTTTTCTATGAGTACACGAATCATAGCCTTAGCTATAAGTTTTATCCCCACATTTGTTGTGCTTTATATACTCGGGCTTTTTGTGAGATTGTTTAGTTGTTATGAAAAGCTAGGGCTGTTTTCAACAAAAGTTGTTTCTACATATAGAAAGCTGGGCTGGGCTTTTATCTATTGGTTTATGGCTCAACTAATCTATAGCCCGCTAATTTCTTTTGCTTTGAGTTATGGTAATCCAAAAGGCGAAAGATTTTTCGCTGCTCAAATAAGTGGTATTGATTTTTTAGCATTGTTATTTGCAGGAATTCTAATGATAATAGCTTCTGTAATGCAGAAAGCGTATGAGCTGAACGAGAATGACTACAAATAAATTTATTATCTAATGCTACTTAAATTGCAACTCACTATCATTCCCACAAAGGTAAGAGTTTCTAAAGCAGTCAAAAGATGTATCGTGTCAATCGTAAGAATGATAATAATTTTAGATAAGTATCTATATTAAATAGATAAATCCTGCTGACTAGTAGCATTCAAGCTATCAGGAATCTTTAACTTGAAATGATTATACGCCATTAAAGTAGCTATACGCCCTCTTGCTGTACGCATTATATAACCTTGCTGGATAAGGTAAGGTTCTATAACATCTTCTATGGTCCCCTTTTCTTCACTTAACGCTGCTGCCATAGTATCTAAACCTACAGGCCCACCAGCAAACTTTTCCATAAGAGTAAGCAAATACTTATGATCCATATGATCAAACCCTACCGGATCAACTTTTAGCATACCTAACGCTTTATCTGCAATATCTAAAGTAATTTTACCGTCACTTTTAACTTGAGCGTAGTCTCTTACTCTACGCAAAAGTCTATTTGCTATACGAGGTGTTCCTCGTGATCGTTTAGCAATTTCTTTTGCTCCATCTTCTGTTATATCTAACTCTAAAAGCTCTCCTGATCTATATACTATCTTAGATAAATCCTCTATAGAATAAAACTCTAAGCGCTGGATAATCCCAAATCTATCACGAAGTGGTGATGTTAAAAGGCCGGCTCTTGTAGTTGCTCCTACTAGTGTAAACGGAGGCAGATCAATTTTGATAGATCTTGCAGCTGGGCCTTCACCAATCATTATATCTAATTGATAATCCTCCATTGCAGGATAAAGAATCTCTTCTATAACCGGGCTTAACCTATGAATTTCATCTATAAACAAGACATCATTTTCTTCAAGATTAGTTAAAAGTGCAGCTAAATCTCCCGCTTTTTCAAGTACAGGACCACTAGTTTGTTTAAGTTCCACACCCATTTCAGTAGCTATAATGTTTGATAATGTTGTTTTACCAAGACCTGGTGGACCAAATATAAGTGTATGATCTAAGGCATCATTTCGTGATTTTGCAGCCTCTATGAATATTTCCATTTGTTCACGAACAACGGGCTGACCTTCATATTCAGCTAAAGTTTTCGGACGAATTGCTCGATCAATAACTTTCTCGTCATTCGACTGAGTTATATTTGCTGAGATTATTCTATCTGTTTCGATCATAGTATTATCACATCTAGGCTTTGTTAGTATTATAACATCTAATTTAGTATAATATTATTATCATAATTAAATATATTAAACGGAGATAAAATGAAGTATTTACACACTATGGTTCGTGTTAAAGACCTAGAAAAATCACTTGATTTTTACTGTAATGTTTTAGGTTTAAAAGAAGTTAGTCGTTATGATAATGACAAAGGAGAATTTACTTTAATATTCTTATGTGCACCAGAAGACTATGAAAAAGCTAAAGTTGAAAAAGCTCCGACATTAGAACTTACATATAATTGGGGCGGAAAAGAGAGCTACTCTAATGGCCGTAACTTTGGCCATTTAGCATTTTTAGTTGATAATATTTATAAAACCTGTGAAAAAATTATGCATGCAGGAGTTACTATAAATAGGCCTCCTAGAGATGGACATATGGCTTTTATAAAATCTCCTGATGGCATTTCAATTGAACTTCTTCAGAAAGGTGAATCTTTAAAACCTGCTGATCCATGGTTAAGCATGGAAAATAAAGGAACTTGGTGATAAATAAACTTTGAAAAAGCACCTCTTATTGTCTACAATCAATGTATAAACTTTACTTATTATTTTAATGAGGAATTTCATGGAACTAAAAGAATTCAAACTACTTGAACTATCACATTTTGACAATGTTAAATCTATAGAGTATCTAACAAATGATGCCGCAACACTTCTATACTTAGATGATCCGGCTTTAAAAATATTTAGAGATTATAAAAAGCATAAAGCTTTAACTGTACCAGCTGATATGCCAATAGCTGATGTTAAGAAAAAACTTATAAGCAACTTTAAAGATCTCGCTTTAGTTACCAACACAGACAACAAAGTTGTAGGAACTATTGCTTTACACTACCTTGAGGGTAGAGCTATTTTAAAAAGAGCTGCTGATGAAGGCTTTAAAATGTCAGATATGGTTGCTAATGATGCCAAGATTAATTTAGCACAGATGAATACTATCTCATACCCAATTGTCGAAGGTGCTAAAATCGGACATATCTTGAACACACTGATCAACTCTGATAGACATCATATCATAGTGTATGATGAAGATAATAAAGGTAATAAATTTATCCGAGGATACTTCTCTTTAGCATTTATCCGTAGGAATCTAGGGTTAGACATCAAACATTTGATGCCTAAAAATGGTTTAACAAGACTCAGTGAAGATCTTTAAAACACATTCTAATACTCAAGCTTATCAACAATAATTTTTTCTAATTCACTCATTAACATGGGTCTTCCAGTATAATACCCCTGTATACTATCGCACTCTATTTCTTTTAAAAGTTCTAACTGTTCTTTCGTTTCTACACACTCAGCAACAGTCTTAAACCCAAGAGTCGATACTAAGTTTATAATTGCTTTCACTATAGTTAAATCACCTTTGTTTTTATCTATATTTCTAATAAAACTACCATCAATTTTTACCTGATTTACAGGTAATGATCTTAAGTAACTAAGTGAAGACTGCCCTACTCCAAAATCATCAATAGCATGTGAATAACCCACTCTTTTAGACTTATTAAGAAGGTCAACTGCAACTTTAGTATTTTCCATTAAAGCAGTCTCTGTAATTTCAAAACAAATATTTTTTGAATCAACACCTGAGTTATTAGCTAAATCCATTAACTCATTAAAAGCCGTTTTATCATTAAGATAAACAGTTGATACATTTAGAGATAACTCTATATCTTTAAGAATAGGGTTTCTTTCTAATAAGTCTTTAAACTTAGAAAGAGCTAGTTTAAAGACATATACTGTCAAATCTTTGATTAGGATACTTTCTTCTGCGACAAGTATAAATTCAGCAGGAGAAACCGTACCTAAATGTTCATCATTCCATCGACATAGAACTTCTATCCCAGAAAATCTTTTTTCTTTAAGACAATATTGCGGTTGGTAGACTAAAAATAGCTCATTATTTTCTATGGCTTTACGCAGTCCTATTTCTATTTTATTAAAGCGTGAATAATTTTCTTTTATTTCTTTGGAAAAATAGCATCTACTAGTGCCCATCATAGCTTTTGCTTTATCTTTAGTCAGCTCTAAATTATTTATTAAAGTTTCAGCTGTATTACCTTCTTCAGGGTAAAAAACAATACCAAAGCTTGCTGTATTGTATAGCTCAATTCCTTCAACAATAATCTTATTTGAAAATATTTTTTCTAATTTTTGTAAACATGTCTCAAATTTACTCACATGTTTATTATCTTTCAACATAATTACAAATTGATCTGCATTAAACCTTGATACGATAGTATTTTGCGGGACTGCTAATTTTATTTTATCTGCAATAGTTTTTAATAACTTATCACCAAAGCAACGACCATACCTTTCGTTTACTTTTTTAAAATTATCTACATCACAATATATGATAGCTAATTTATTTTTTAATAAATTAGCTACTTGTATTGATTCTTTTAAAACTTCTAAAAAATAATCCCTAGTAGCGAGTTTTGTAACACCATCAACTTTAAATAGTTTTGAAATTTCTTTCTCAGATCTTTCAATTTCTTTAGCTTGGTTTATTAATTTTTTTTCTAAAGACTTATTCTTTGCTACATCATATGAAAAATTGTAAATATCATTTAACTCTCGAAACTTCTCTTTTACTGATGTTCTTTCATTAATATACAATAACAATAAAACACCCGCTCCACCTTCAGGCATAAATCGAGCACATTCTAAAATATATTGCTTGCCATTAATAGATGCACCACTATTAATAAGATTTAAGCTTTTTGAGGCAGTTTTAAGATATTTCTTAAATGAGATTGCAGCATCTAGTTTTAGAAAAGATTCGTTATTAATCGTTTCACATACATTATGACTTATATTTGAAAAAATCTCATTATATTCTAAAATTTTGGCATCAAGATTTACTAATAAAACTGGCTTTTTACTCACTCTAGCTAAAACTTTAAAAACATCTTTATAGTCCATATTTAATCACCGATGAATTCTCTACCCTTTGCAGCATTAGCTTCTTTTGACTGAGAGTTTAACCAAACCGTAACTCTACATTCTTTATCACCATTAGCTATGGCTTCATCTATTGAAACTTTTGCATAACCAATACTATCAGCAGCGATTGTACCAAAAACATTCGTTGTCATCATACATAATGAAGGTCGCCCAATCACTTTTTCAGCGAAAGGACACTTTTTATTACCTAAAACTATTTTATCTTGAGTTTCTTCTATAATATAGAACTCTCCTTTAATCCGCTTTTTTAAATCAACCAAAACTTGAGCAAGAACATTTTTAGGTAACTTTTCTAAAGATAGGGCTTCTTTATATTCCGCATTCATTTCTTCACCCATGACTTGACCAACAACAGAGATAAACCCTTTCGAATCTTCTAAGCCAACAGTGTCTTGAAGAACACCTGTTAAATGATTAATTAATGAACGCAAAAAACCATCTCTTTCTATCTCGATATCTAAATCAGCTACTTTTTTTATATCACTCATAAGCTCTCCAGGTAATAACTTAAATACTACATAAACAGTATACTCTTGTCTCATATAAAACACTAATTTTAAGTGCATTTTGAAAAAAACTTATAGATACCCTTCAATAATTGGATAAATTTCATTAGCTATTATTTTATAACCTTTTGCATTAGGATGTACGCTATCTACCATCAGGTTACTATGTCCAAATAACCCATATAAAATATTCGGCACAAGTAAGCAACCGTTATCTTTTGCAAACTGGATATAATCATCAGCATAATCACTACTAAAATACGGAATATCTATACCCAATATAACAACTAATGCTCCTTGTTTATGCAATATTTCGACAATCTTCTTAAGATTTGCAAAAACTTCTTGAGCAGGTATTTTTTTCTTTAAGTCATTACCGCCTAATGTTATCAAAACAAGCTTAGGATCTTTAGCCACGACACTATCTACCCTAGCAAGTGCTTCAGAGGTAGTCTCTCCAGATATACCCATGTTTATTATTGGCTTACCTATGAGTTTAGATAATTGAGCTGGGTAGTTATCTGTTTTACTAACTCCGTACCCTGCTGTTAGACTATCACCAAAAGCTACTATAGTTTTACCACTAGGCTTGGCATTTATAATTTTCCAATTATTATTCGAACCTGTAAAATATGAGTGAGCAAAATAGCTAAATACGGCAATTATAGCTAAAATAAGTAGTTTTTTCATAAACTAAAACTTTTGAGTATTCTATTTACAAAGATTATAAAGAAGTTATCTAGAAAGTTCTATCGCAAACAGCGATTGTTCAATCTGGTAAAGATTTTGTATTTTCAAATTTACATCTAAAAAAAGTGATGTAAATTCATTAAGAGTTCTATCATATCCAGCAGAAACATTCAGCATATTTATATCATTAATACAGCCATCTTTATAGCTTTTATCATGAGAGATAATTACTCTATCTATCACTAATATCTTACCTCTTTCTGGTAATACTTGAATACAATTAAGCAAAATATCTTTGCATAACTGGTCATCTTTACCATGTAATATTGCTTTGAGAATATATAAATCAGCATTAGTAGGTATATCATCTAGAAAATTACCTGTAACATAACTACATCTTTCAGCTAAATTCTCTTTATTTATAAGATTATTAGCTCTAATCTCTAACATAGGTAAATCTAAACAAATACCTGATGTATCCTTATATTTATTTAGTATAGCCACTAAAAGATTTCCTACCCCTCCTCCTAAATCTACTATTTTTTTATATTTAGAAAAATCATAAACATTAAGAAGGCTCTCAACATAAATATTTGAATTCTGAGACATTGCATTTGTAAATACTTTATTTATATCATTGTTTTTTTCTAAAAACTGCCAGACATTATCACCAAACTCTAACTTAAAAGGGATACCTTTATCTTGAATTCCTTCTAGCAAATTAGAAGCTGATTTATAAAAATATTCAGCATGTAACTTTATAAAATCGTTCAAGCAATAATCATTTGCTGTTAGTAGATATTGAGATTCTTTATTATTAATAAAAACTTTATTAGGTAACTCATTAAAAATTCCCATAGAGGCAAGAAATCTCATAACCCTATAAAGCTTTTCTTGATTAACATTAACTTGCTTAGCTAAATAATAAATATCTTTAGGCTTTTTGATTAATAAGTCTGCTATTTTAAGTTCTGATGCTACGTATAGTGCCTGTGTATTATAATAGCTTAGGAGAATCTCTTTAATTAACATGAGCTTGCCTATACCCAAATTTATTTATATTAGTTTACTTAATTCAAGTGATATTTTATCAACAGAAAGGCAACTGTCATCGAGAAGTAAATCTTTAGAGCCATGTGACAAAAATTTATCTTGTAAGCCATAATTACGCACTATAGTATTTTGCTGTAAATCATTAGCTACAATATACTCATTTACTGCTGATCCTGCACCAGCAGATATAGTATTTTCTTCAATAGTTATGACTACATCATGAGTTTTACAAATATCAGAGATTATAGTCTCATCTAAAGGTTTAACAAAACGCATATCAATAAGAGTTGCATCATATTTATCTGCAATTTTTTCTGCAGTAGGTAATAAAGCACCAAAATTTAAAATAGCTAACTTACTACCTTTTTTAATAAGATTAGATTTGCCAAGCTGTATATCTAATGATTCTGAAATTTCTTCGCCAGTACCAGCACCTCTAGGGTACCTTACCATAGCTGGACCATTATATTCATATCCAAGTTCAAACATATGATGTGCTTCATTTTCATTACTTGGAGTCATGATTACATGATTCGGTATACAGCGCATAAAGCTAATATCAAAACTACCATCATGAGTTGAACCATCAGCCCCTACAAGGCCAGCCCTATCAATAGCATATAATACATCAAGATTTTGTAATGCCACATCATGAATAACCTGATCATAAGCTCGCTGTAAAAATGTCGAGTAGATCGCAACCACAGGCTTTAAACCTTGGCAAGCTAAACCACCGGCAAATGTAACAGCATGCTGCTCAGCAATTGCTACATCGAAGTATCTATCTGCATACTCTTGTGAAAACCTTATAAGATCAGATCCTTCTTTCATAGCTGGAGTTATACCGACCAACTTTGTATCTTTTGCAGCTTTTTCGCAAATCCAATTACCAAAGATATTTGAGTATGTAGGTTTAGGTTTCGAAGTTTTTGCAGAATCACAACCTGTATGAAAACTTGGTGCTACATGATGAAATTTAATAGGATCAGATTCAGCTTTTTCATAACCTTTACCTTTTTGAGTAACTATATGTAAAAGCTTAGGACCTTTATGCTTTTTGAGTATTTTTAAGGTTTTAACTAAATCTTCAACATCATGACCATCAACTGGCCCAACATAATAAAAACCTAAGTCTTCAAAAAAATTAGCAGGAACAAACATTCCCTTTGCCTGAGTTTCAAACCTTTTTACAAACTCAAACATTGGTGGGATATTTTTTAAAACTTCTTTACCTTTTTCTCTGACAGAGTTATAAAGACCACCTGAGATAATCTTACTAAAGTGTGCAGATAACCCACCGACATTATCAGAAATAGACATTTCATTATCATTTAAAACAACTAAAATATCTTCATCTATACCACCAGCATGATTTAGAGCTTCAAAAGCCATACCACCTGTTATAGCGCCGTCACCTATTATAGCTACAGTTTTAGTATTTTTATTTTGTAGTCTGTCACCGATAGCCATACCAAGAGCAGCACTTATAGAAGTGCTAGAATGACCCACACCAAAAGTATCATATTCACTTTCAGCTCGCTTTGGAAATCCTGAAATTCCACCAGCTTTTTTAATAGTTACAAGCTTATCTTTACGACCTGTAAGTATCTTATGAATATATGTCTGATGTCCGACATCCCATACGATGTTATCATAAGGAGTATTGTAGACATAATGCAAGGCAACTGTAAGCTCCGTAGCACCTAGACTACTAGCAAAATGCCCACCACTTACATCCAATGTATCAACTAAAAACTCACGTAATTCTGCAGATAAATTTTGTAACAGGCATTCTGTTAATAACTTTAAATCATCAGGAGTTTTTATATCATCTAAAATTTCATATTTTTTTTGCATACTATCTTCTTAAATCCAGTATTTGAGTACCTAAAATATTAAACTATTCCCACTCAATAGTACCAGGTGGTTTACCTGTTACATCATAGACTACTCTAGAAACCGTTTTTATTTCATTTACAATTCGGTTAGATACTAATGATAAAAAATCATGAGGTAAATTTGCCCAAGTAGCAGTCATAAAGTCTATACTAACAACAGCTCTTAATGCTATCACATACTCATACCTTCTTTGATCACCAACTACACCAACAGATTTAACTGGTAAAAACACAGCAAAGGCTTGAGATATATCATGATAAATATTGTGCTTAACAAGCTCTTCAATAAATATTGCATCGGCTCTTTGTAATGTTTCTACATACTCTTTTTTGATTTCACCAAGTATACGAATACCAAGGCCAGGTCCAGGGAATGGATGACGATATAGCATAGCATGTGGTAATCCTAAACCAACACCTAATCTTCTAACCTCATCCTTGAAAAGTTCACGTAATGGCTCAAGAAGTTTTAGCTTCATCTCTTTTGGTAAACCACCAACATTATGATGAGATTTAATAACATGAGCTTTTGAGCTACTATTACCAGCTGATTCAATAACATCACTGTAAATAGTACCTTGAGCTAACCATTTAGCATTCTCAATTTTAGAAGCCTCTTCATCAAATATCTCAACAAATAGTCCACCTATTATCTTACGCTTTTTCTCTGGATCATTCTCTCCAGCTAAAGCATCTAAAAATCTATTTTCAGCATCCACTCGGATAACATTTATATCCATATGATCTGCAAATACTTTCATTACTTGATCACCTTCGTTTAAGCGAAGTAAACCAGTATCAACAAATATACAAGTAAGCTGATCTCCAATAGCCTTATGAAGTATTGCAGCTACAACGGATGAGTCAACTCCACCAGATAAGCCTAAAATAACTTTATCAGTTCCAACTTTTTCTTTTATTTCTTCAATATCATTTTCAATAATATTTTCGATATTCCAAAGAGTGTCACACTTACATATTTCAACTACAAAGTTTTCAACTAACTGTTGCCCATGTTCTGTATGAGTAGTTTCAGGATGGAACTGCACACCATAAAAAGGTTTAGTTTTATGAGATACAGCTGCAATTGGAGCATTTATAGATGAAGCAATTATCTCAAAATGTTCACCGGTATCTGTAACTTTATCGCTATGGCTCATCCAAACAAGTTGTTCAGAACCTAGCTTTGCAAATAACTTATTTTCATCTTGTGCTATATTTATTATAGCTTTACCAAACTCACTTTGATCAGAGCCTTTGACTTCTCCACCATGTTGCATAACCATAGTCTGCATACCATAGCATATACCTAGCACTGGAATATTTAGTTCAAAAACTACACTTGGAGCTTTTATCTCAGAATCATATACAGATTCTGGTCCGCCTGAAAGTACGATACCTTTCGCATCGTAGTTTTTTATTAATTTAGGATCTACATCATGAGGAAATATCTCACAAAAAACACCTACTTCACGAACTCTTCTAGCTATAAGCTGTGTATATTGAGAACCAAAATCTAAAATTAAAATCTTATGATTATGTATATCAGTCATCATCATTTTTAAAATATGGGAATATTGCTATGTATTTTAGCCTAAATGAGCTTATTTGTAATTAGATTTTTCTATAAGGTTTATATTTTAAAGCTAGTTAATTAAATCAGCATCCCCATAACTGAAGTTACATACTAAACATATTTTATTTAACTGCAATCACCACATATGCTAAAATACAAAGAACTCTACAAAATCATAATTTAAATATGAAAACAAATTTTTGTGCAGGTCCTGCTGTAGTTCCTCAAAGTATTATAGAGCAACTACAATCAATGATTGTAAACTATAAGAATACAGGTGTTTCTTTACTTTCTATTTCTCACAGAGATAAAGCTTTTGAAGAAGTTTATACATCAATAGATACTGGTTTACGCCAGCTGTTACAGATACCTAAAGACTACTCTATATTACTAATGCAAGCTGGAGCTACTGCTCAATTTGCTGGTATTCCAATGAATTTATCAAGTAAGTACAAAAAAGCTCTTTATGTTTGTAGTGGACAATGGTCAGAAAAAGCAGCAAAAGAAGCATCTAAATTTATAGAAGTCGATGCTGTAACATATGATGATAATATCCAAGATAAGTTTGTAGCTGATAAGTATGACTACATATACTATACAGATAATGAAACTGTCGATGGTTTTCAAATAAATGAATTAGCTAAATCATGTAATACTGAAGTAGTATGTGATATGTCTTCTAGTTTTTTATCTAAACCTTTAAATATTGATACTTATGGCCTTATATATGCTGGGGCTCAAAAGAATGCTGGTATCCCTGGAGTTACTATAGTTATTATTAAAAACTCTCTTATTGAGAAAAAAGCTAACCTACCAATAGTACTTGATTACTGGGTGACTGAAAAATCTAAATCTGTTTATAATACTCCATCTGTCATCTCATGGGTAACTTTTGAGTTAACTCTTAAATATCTAATCAACAACTTCGGTAACCTTAAAAAAATTGAAGAATTTAACAACGAAAAAGCTGAATTACTTTACAAAACCATAGATAATTCAAATATATTTAGAAACACTATAAAAGCTAAATATAGATCAAACATGAATATAGTTTTTCAACTTACAAATGAAGAGCTCACAAAAAAATTCTTGGATGAGGCAGATAAAAAAGGGTTTTATGGGCTAAAAGGTCATAGATTGATCGGAGGTTGTAGAGCTAGCTTATACAATGCTGTTTCTTTAGAAGATGTGAAAAAATTAGTCAAATTTATGCAGGATTTTGAAAATGAACAATCATAAAATTATAACTATAGATGGCCCGAGTGGCGTTGGTAAAGGTACACTAGCAAAAGCACTTGCAAAACACTTTAATTATAAACTTTTAGATAGTGGCGCTATATACAGGCTTGCTGCTCTTCATTGTCTAAAGAACAACACAAACCTTGATAATGAGACAAATGTTTGTACTACTCTTAAAAACCTTTCAATATCTTTTGAAATTAATAATGATGAAGTAAATAGTTTATTAAATGGAGATAATGTTTCTAAAGAAATTCGCACAGAAAAAACAGGTATGAGCGCTTCAAAAATTGCAGCTTACCCTAAAGTTAGAGAAATATTATTTCAAAAGCAACAAGATTTTGCTACTGATGAAGGTTTAGTAGCTGACGGTAGAGATATGGGAACTGTAGTTTTCACAAATGCTAAATACAAGTTTTTCTTAGATGCGGATACTAAAATTACTGCTCAAAGAAGATACAAAGAACTAGAATCTAAGGGATTAAACCCAGATTTCGAAACTATCTTAGCTGATATAGAAAAAAGAGACTATCAAGATCGTAACCGTAAAGTAGCTCCTCTTAAACCAGCAGATGATGCGGTAATAATCAATACATCTCACCTTAGTATAAAAGAAGTTTTTGATAAAGTGGTTTCTCTAATTAAATAATTATTAAAAGCCCACCTTTATAACATCTCCATTAGCTATTCCTGCTATAGATTTTAAATATGCTGCCGCGACTTCTTCAGCTTTTACAGGTTTATAGCCTGGAAAAAAAGGAGCATATTTGTCTAATGCTTCTTCTACAACTGTTGGGCTCACCGCATTAATACGAAAATCTTTATACTCAAGAGATGCTGCTTTAATAAATCCTTCTAAACCAGCATTTACAGTAGCTGCTATGCTTCCTAATGCAATAGGCTCAACATTTAGTATACCTGTTGTAATGGTAAATGAACCACCTTTGGTTATATATTGAGCACCAATCTGTACTAAATTTATCTGACCTAAAAGTTTGTTCTCCAAGCTTAGATCCCAATCTGCTTGCTCGATCTCAGTAACACTTTTGAAAGCTACTTTTCCTGTTGTTGATACTAAAGCATCAAATGAACCCACTTTTTCAAATAATTCTTTGATAGAGTTAGGATTTTGTATATCAACATTATAGTGAGTATTTGCGCCTGAAAAACTTGCTGTTATAACTTCAAACCCTGCATTTTTCAAAGTACTTAAAGCTGCTTTGCCAATAGTACCACTGGCACCGATTAAAACTATTTTCTTACTCATATTCACTCCTGATAAATGGTACAAAAAAACAACCAACTAGCATATGCCAGTTAGCAATTTTAAAGTTTAATAATTTTTGATTTATAGAAAGGTGTTAGATTAATTATTTAGACTCAAGATACTTCATTACAGTTTCTGGAGAAGATTCACCGTAAGGGTCGTCATCAGCGTTATCACGCTTACCAGGCTCAACGAACATTTTCTCAACTTCGCCATTAGCTACAACCATAGCGTATCTCCATGTTCTGTGACCAAAACCTAAGTTAGATTTATCTACAAGCATGTCCATACCTTTAGTAAATTCACCATTACCATCTGGAATTGGCTTAATGTTTTTTACGCCTTGAGCTTGGATCCATTTGTTCATCACAAAAGTATCATTTACTGATAATACATAAATATCATCTATACCTAGCTCTTTAAATTTATCAGCATTGTTTTCAAAACCTGGTAACTGATAAGTTGAACAAGTTGGAGTGTATGCACCTGGTAAAGCAAATACGATAACTCTTTTGTTGTTAAAGATATCACCAGTAGTCACATCTTCCCATTTAAACGGGTTATCACCACCAATACTTTCATCTCTTACTCTTGTTCTAAAAGTTACTTCAGGAACTCTTTTAGTCATAACATCTCCTTGGTTTAGTTATTTATTGTTAGTTACGAGTATTATTGTATTATAGTTATTTCTAATTTAAAATATATAAATCTTATAGCTACAATAACAATTTCTTATATGAATACTCGCACATTAGAATATATCATAGCTGTCTATGAAACTAAAAGTTTTATCACTGCATCTGAAAGATGTTTTGTTAGTCAACCAGCTCTAAGTATGCAAATTAAAAAATTTGAAGAATATACAAACCTTCAAGTTTTTGAAAGAGGCACAAAGCAAGTGCTTATAACCAAAGCGGGTTTGAAGATTGTAAATCAAGCCTACAAAATACTTGATGAGGTTAGCAATCTTGACCGTATTGCAGAAATTAATCAAGATGGTAGTAGAATAAAAGTCTCTATAGGAGCATTCCCTACTTTATGCCCATATCTGATGCCAGAGATACTACCTTTAATTAAAAAAGAGTTTCCTGATATAAGTATTTCCCTGGTTGAAGAAAAAACTGATATTCTTGTTGATATGCTTGACCAAGGTAAGCTAGATTTTGCTTTTTTAGCAACCCCTACTGATGGTTATCAATTTCAAAGGAAAAACCTTTTTAAAGATAAATTTTTTGTAGCTGTAGCTAAAACAAATGAGTTATCAAAAAATAAATCTATAAGCATAGAGAATGTTATTAAAGAAAACCTTATGATTCTTGATGAAGGCAATTGCTTAAGAGACCAAACACTTAGGTTATGTAGTTTAAATAGTTATAATAATAATGACTTTAAAGGCAGTAGTTTAGAGACACTTCGTCAGATGGTATCTATTAATGAAGGGGTAACCTTAATTCCAAAAATAGCTTGCTCTAAGCATGAAAATATTAAATATATAAATATTGATGGTTCTGGATTTTACAGAAATATTGATTTAGTTATGAGAAAAAGCTCTGTTTATTCAGACTTATTTGAAAGTATATCCAATTTAGTTTCTAAAATATATAACTAATCTTTAGCTGACTATATTTGTACTTTCAAAAATCTTATCTGCTGATTTAGCAACAAAGCCTTGATAAAAATTTCCATCCTTATCTTTATATCGCTTAGCGAACTCATAATAACAACAAGGAATAGTCTCCTTACCATCTACAAAATCAACTTCAACGGATCCTGACATAGTACTTGATTGCTCAAGCAAATCAGTTGGAGAACCTTTAATCTCTCCACCTGAAACATTTAAACTTACATTATTCTCTTTGAGAAAGTCATTAACGGCTACAACACTATCAAAATTCTTTAGCTCATTAATAAATACAGTAAAGTGATTAGCTCTAAACCCAAAAGCATAAAACCAAGCAGCGTACTCTGACTCTTCGAGTAATTTTTTATAAGTTGCGTAGCTTATATTTGACCAACTAGTACCTGATGTTAGAAGCTTTTCTTTATTTTCTAAAAGTGCTTTAGGTATTGAATCAACGCAGGATTTCATAGTTTCTTGGAGGAATAGACTAAACTCTTCTATTAGTAACTGACTTATAAAAATTTTGGGTTTTGATTTATCATTATGCTCTAAATGTATAGCTTTTAACTTCTTAACATCAAAATCATAATCATTACAAACTACATAACCAAACCCAATAAAAGCCTCAGCAAGCTTATAAATATCTACTTTTGCGTTATTAACCGTTCGTAGTGCTATATGATCATTAACTGGTGTTTCACCTAATGATTCAAATAATTTATTTATCTTACCAACATGAGAGTTTGTATCAACATATTGTTGCCATAATTTATCTAAAAGATTATCACTCATACTAACCCTCCAAATTAAACTTAATTCCCTGTGCTAATGGTAAATCATCACCATAATTGATTGTACTAGTTTGTCTACGCATATAAGCTTTCCAAGCATCTGAACCAGCTTCTCGTCCTCCACCAGTACTTTTCTCACCACCAAATGCTCCACCAATTTCAGCACCTGATGTACCAATATTTACATTAGCAATACCGCAATCACTTCCTAAGCTTGAAAGGAATTTCTCAGCATTTTGTAAGTTATCTGTAAATATAGAGCTTGATAAACCATATTCAACAGAGTTATTAATATCAATTGCTTCATCAAGAGTATCAAACGGTAAAATATACAAAATTGGACAGAAATTTTCTTCCTGCATAATTTTCATATCTTTAGTAGCTTCTATAATTGCTGGTTCAACAAAGTACCCTTCTTTTTCAATCCTTTTACCGCCTGTTAAAACTTTACCACCCTGCTCCTTAGCTTGTGCGATTGTTTTTAGATAGTTATTTACAGAACCCTCATCAATAAGTGGTCCCATTAGATTCTCTTGATTTAATGGATCTCCAACAGTTACTTGCTTATAAGCATTTACCATTTTTTCTTTAACAAGAGCATAAATAGAGCTATGTATAAGTAGTCTTCTTAAAGATGTACAGCGTTGTCCAGCTGTACCAACAGCTCCAAACACTGCACCTGGAATTGCAAGTTTAAGATTTGCTGATTCATCTAATATAGTTGCATTATTACCACCCAATTCTAAAATAGATTTCCCAAATCTTTTAGCTACTTGCTGCCCAACTTCTCGACCGACTTTTGTGGAACCTGTAAAAGAAACTAAGTTAACTTTTTCACTATTTACAAGCTCTTTTGATACATCTATATCTTTTGAAATGACTGTATAAAAAACTTCAGGGAAATTATTTTCTTTCACAACTTTATTGCATATATTTTGTACAGCTATAGCGCATAAAGGTGTTTTCTCAGAAGGTTTCCAAACCACTGTATTTCCACATATTACGGCAATAAAAGCATTCCATGACCACACAGCTACTGGGAAATTAAAAGCAGAAACAACTCCAACAACACCTAAAGGATGCCACTGATCGTACATTCTATGACCTTCTCTTTCCGAGTGCATTGTAGCACCATAAAGCATACGCGATTGTCCAACAGCAAAATCTGCCATATCTATCATTTCTTGGACTTCACCATCACCTTCTTGTTTAGATTTCCCCATTTCTAAAGAAACTAAAGTACCTAGTGCATCTTTATTTTTACGTAACTCTTCGCTTATTAAGCGAACTAGTTCTCCTCTTTTAGGTGCTGGAACTGCTTTCCAAGTTTTAGAAACCTCAACAGCTTTTGATATTGCACTCTGCATTTGAGCAACACCTTCGTTCTCTACTTTAGCTAAAATTTGAGCATTTGCCGGGCTTACACTCTCTATAAAATTATCACAATCATTTACAATGGATTTTTCTAAACCTAAGTTTAAATCTTTTAAATTAATCATTTTTAACTTCCCTTAATCTGCTTGAACCAATAAACCTGAATTTTTATAATAATCTCCAAAAGTATTTTCATAAAAACCTTTTAGACTAATAGTTTCTTGATTAATAAAACCTTTTAGATTTCCTTTATTTAAGAACTCATCTATACTTACACATAAACTAGTTGCAGTAGTTAGCTGTAGCGCTGAGAAATGTTTACCATACATTATTTTTGACGGGAACTTTTGTGCGTAATGTCTCTCAGACTTTAGCCCCTTCCTTACGCCACTAACAGATACATAAATTAAAACAATATCTTGGTTTATACGCTCAATAGCATTATCTAAGATTTTTGCAGTTAACTCTAGATCTTCACCAAGTTTCATATCTTGCATTAAGAATTTCATTTTTTCACAGTGACCTGGGTGGCGAATACTTTTATAATTAATATTCTTTACTTTACCTTCATAGGTTTCTATCATCGAACCAATACCACCAGAAGTGTTAAAAGCTTCATAAGTTAGACCGTCTATCTTTATTTCCTCAACATCTGCAAGTGGTGCTATAATTCTTTTTTCACCATCGACAACGCCTTCACAAGGTTTAGCATATTCATTTACTAACCCTTCCGTTGACCATGTTAGACCATATTGTAAAGTATTTGATACGTTTAAAGGTAGTGCACCGACTCTCATTCTTACTGTATCTATCTCTTCAAATTCGCCCATAAGACTATTTGTAACAATACTTATAAACCCTGGAGCTAAACCACACTGTGGCGCAAAAAAACAATCGGCTTTTTTAGCAATACTTTTAATATATTTTGTGGCTTCTATGTCTTCTGTTAAGTCAAAATAATTAAGATTATGTTCTGATGCAATCTCAGCTATCGATTTATTTAAAAAATACGGCAAACAAGAAACTACAGCATCAAACTGGTTCTTTGTTATATATTCTTTAAACTCATTTGAATTAGTAACATCAAGCGAGATGTACTTCAAGTTTGATTCATTTTTATCAAGCTTAGGCTTGTCATTAGGTATAACTTTATCTGATAAATGAACTGTATATTTACCACTATCAACTAGCAATGATGATACTAAAGAGCCTACTCTACCAGCTCCTAATACTAAAATATTCTTCATAACATTTCTTAACATATATAACTGATGTACTATCATTTATAGCACTAAGTTATCTGCTAGTAAATAAAAATCAGAGCCTATTTGTGATAATTCATGAAAACTTCTGAAGATAATTGATTCTTTTAATGCCTATTTAAACAATAAAATAAAAGACCTTTTTAAACTTACCAACCTCTACAACCCAGAGTAAAGTTGTTTTACCCTGTTTAATATCAACTTTTTGTCGAATGTTATTTACCTGTATTGTATATTTGCCACTATCAAGCTGTTGTTCAAACAAATCAACATTTGCAGGCAACAAAAGCCAACTTCTTAAGTCAGCTCGTTTAGGATCTTTATTAGATAAACTAAAATTAAGATGATTCCCAGCTAATCCCCCTAAAGCAAGCTTCTCTACTTGATCATTTTTATACGCTTCTATCATAATATTTTTCGCAATAATTCTTGGGTACTCATCAATTAATGATTTAATTGCAAAAAGAGTGTTATCCATAAGAGTTTCTGTATAAGTATCCACTATGGTTTTTTTACTATCTGTAGTTATAGTGACTTTTTTAGGTTCATAGAAGCTATAGTTTGTAGCGTATACTGGTAAATCAAACTTAGTATCTCCTATATTTCCTAAATCTAGTTTTGCTATAGCTTCTTGACGAGGATTAACTAAGCCTTGCTCATAAAATACAACCACTCTACCCATACCCATTGAGAAAGAAGAATTACCACTATTTATAGCTGAGTTGAACTCATAGATAGTCTGATTTAAGTACTTATTGCCAACAGCATATTGCTCAGCAGTATTTAAATCATTCAGAGAGCTTTTATAATCTTTAGATATAGAAGATTCCAGAATTGCTTTTAGATATAAACCTAAAGGATTTCCATACGCATTAGGTATTCTTTTTGAATAACCAAACATTCTTTTTAAATCTTCAAAATTATTAAGCCCTAGGATATTATCCGTAATATCATTTTTCTCTAAGCTTTTTTTAGATAATTGCTTTATACCTGCAGCAATTAAATCTTGTTGAGTCGTCCAAAGTTGTGCACTTGGAAGCTTATCAAGCTCTGATAAAGCACTTTTTACTTGATTAGTTTTTAAATAATTTAAAGCTTGATAAGTATATAGGTTTGAAATTGCATAATCTGGAATGTTATATGCTGTTTTTATATCATAATAGTTATAGCTTTTTCTATCAAGCACTATTGATTTAGCTTTTTTGATAGATTCTTCTTCTGATTGAGGTACTGTTTTTATGGCATTATCATAAGAAACTATAGACCCTTTAAAGTCTCCATTTAACTGCAGCAACCTTCCTTTTTCTAGTTCATTAAGGTTTTTTAACTGTGCAATGTTAGCAATATTATTATTTTGCCCAATCGCTGTCTTAACTGATGCCTTAGCAACATCAACACGAACTGGAATAAACATATTCGGATAATTATGAGCAGCAAATTCCACTTTTGTTTTATCATTTTTCACAGTACTACAGCTTGCTAAAACTATAGTACTAGATAGGATTATAAACTTATTTATATTCATTTTTTAAAGCACCAATGCCAAGGTTCATAAATAAAACCATATATGTTATCTCTTGGAAAACTCATTACAAAACCAAACTTATAAGCATTTCCAGTGAGCCATTTAAATGCTTGTGTATTTTCAAAATTTTCTGTTAAAACCTCTTGTTCATCACCTGTGGTAAAATCTATAGCACAACCAGTGTGATGCTCACTCTCACCAACTAGAGCATTTACTTTAAAAATCTGTTCTATAGATTGTCCATTTGCTAATTTACGATTGATTATATTTTGCTGATAATCATAGCTCCTAAAACCAGATACAATATGCAAATTAACTTCATCTTTCGAAGCTTGTTCTTTTAGTTTTAACCAAGCTTGATGAGTTTGTTTTTCCAAATATAGATCTCTATCAAAGAAGTCTTTACCAGCATTAACAAGCTCTTGTGCTGATGCTTCTCTATATATAGGTCGTTTTACCATTTTGCATCTATTATGTTTAGTACATTCTTAAGATAATCATCATGAACTTGAGTATCTTTAACTTCAGCCACACGTAGATTTAGCTTACTAACATTGATATCTATTTTATCTTTACTAGCTGTTCTATCAGAGTGTAATAATAAATTAGTTTGTCCACCAGTCATAGCTAGATACACATCCGCTAAAAGCTCACTATCAAGTAGTGCTCCATGAAACTCACGATGATCATTTTTTATAAAATATCTTTTACATAGAGCATCAAGATTATTTTTTTGCATTGGATGTTTTTTTCTAGCAACTGCAAGACTGTCTATAATATTCTCAACATTATCTTCTATAGTTCCGTACTTATTGTTTTTAAGTAGACCAAGTTCCCAGTTTAAAAACGGCACATCGAATGGCGCATTATGAATTATAATTTCAGCATCTTTAAGATACTCTATCATTCTTTCAGCATTTTCTTCAAATATAGGCTTATCTGCCAAAAACTCATTTGTCAGACCATGTACGCGTAAAGCCCCAGGTTCAACCTCATAATTAGGGTTACAATAGAAATGTAGATTATTTCCAGTAAGCTTTCTATCTATAACTTCAACAGCACCAAACTCTATAATTCTATTTCCAATTTTGTAGTCAAAACCAGTAGTCTCTGTATCTAAAAATATTTGTCGTGACATTTAGTAAAACATTTAGATTCTTATAAGGAGATTATAGCAATTACTAACTATAAATATATAGTGTAGTTTAAAGAAAGATAATTTTGTCGCTCATTAAAATGCGTACTTTTTGAAGTGATATTTGTATAATCTAAACCAAGCCAAGAGCCATAAAAAGCATTCCACCTTGCTCCAGCACCATACTGAAACGAGTAGTTTTCAGAATCTTGCCTAATATGAGAGTAATCAACATAAGGTATTAGCCTTTTACCATAAACTGTAGCTGTATAGCTAGTTTGCAGTGACCATGTGGCAATATTTCTACCAGAACCTAAAAAACCGTCATAAATTAAGTTAGCACTTGGCTTTACTGACCCAAAAAATGGCACTCCTGCAATATTGTTAGGGCTAACAGATGATGAATTATTTACACCTCCAACCCCTTTATCTGTAAGCAAAGCTTCCGCCTCAAAGTTTATATCAGATATCGACAAACCATAGTTAACATCAATAGCACCAACATTATTACCATTCTTTGTTTCAAACCCTGACACATTTGAGTACGCTAGGCCAAAAAATTGATAATCCCCAGCATTTTCCATCTCATAAATATATTTACTATTTAATGAAAAACCAAGACCATTACTACTTTGGGCATTTGTTATACCGAAATAACTATCAGGATTAGCATTAAGTAAAACAGCATTAAGATGTAAATCTGCTGTATGGTATGAAATGTTAGCATTACCTCCAGATTGCATGAAATACAGTCTTGTTAGTGTTGGCACATAGTTAGAAACAATATCAAAATTACCATACATTACCGTAGAATTTGCTACATAACCAAAGACTGGAGCTTCCGCTAAATCACCAACGATAAGATATAAAGTACTTGGGAAAAAGTTTAAGCCGTGTTGATGTTCTTGATAAAGAGAAAAACCAACTAAGGCACTCACCCACTTAGACATCGTTGAAGCTACATACCCATCAACATTATAAGAGAAATTTTTATTTTCACCACCCTGAGGGACATGATTAAGCCTTTGATAATCAATAAGACTTGCCCTAGCACCCATATAGATATAATCATCCTCAAGTATCCCTTGCTGACGTGCTTGTAGCATAAACAAAGGATCGCCTGTATCTTCTTGGGTGTTTAGCATTGCATGAGTGAAAGTTTCACTAACTCTAAAACCATTAAAAAATGAGGTTTTAATTGCATTTATATTCAGAGCTTCATTTACTTTATTATCAAATGTTTTTTTAGATAAAGCTCTCTTCTCCGCACCAGTTAAAGCTTCACCCTCTTTTACTGCTAAGTCTTGTATAGCTTGTTTAGAATTACTACCATCTTTTTTATCTTGTATTTCAACCTCATATGAGATTTTAGACGTTATGAAATCTCTATTTGGAAAAACCCTTCTAAATGCATTTGATTCTAGCCTTCTTATGGTTTCTGGAGTATATATAGGTTTTTTTGGTGCTTCTTGACTAGTAGCTTTTTTCACTTGAGGTGTAGTTGCAGTATTTTCATCAGCATATAAACTATTAGTTAATAGTAATGATAATAAAAATGTTTTAAAAACTGCTTTTTTCATCCTCTTAGATCCCATTTACAAATCTTGAGAAATAGAGCCGCTTGAACTAGCTATACTCTTTATTTGAGAATTTGTTAAAGCCTCACCCTCTTTCATTTCTAGATCATCAATTTCTGTGACAATTGACTTTGATACAGGTACTTGCTTTCCATCCTCATTGATAAAGTATGCCACCGCAAAATCAGCATATATAAAAGCAAAAAATATACATACTACACGAAATATCATATTCTTTTTCATAGCGAGGCTTTATCTAAACTTATACTTTTTTAACAAACTGCGACTTTAACTTCATGGCTCCAATGCCATCTACTTTACAGTCAATATCATGATCACCCTCTACGAGTCTTATGCTTTTAACTTTTGTACCAACCTTTATAACAGTTGATGACCCTTTTAGTTTTAAATCTTTTATAACAGTTACACTATCACCATCCTTGAGTAAATTACCATTCGAATCCTTTATAACAAGAGCATCCTCATCAACTTCATTAGGTTGCCACTCATACGCACATTCAGGGCATATAAATAGCTCACCGTCTTGGTAAACAAATTCCGAGTTACATTTAGGGCAGGCAGGTATATTTTGCATAACATTTCTTTATGTAGATTTTGTTACATATTCTAACATAAATATTTTTCTAATATGATTTATATAAAAATACGCAAATAAAGCGCTAGTATATTGTCCTGCTGCTCAAATAAGTCAGCCTTATCTCTTATATGACTATAACTAAAACCAGCCCAAGCGTCTGCAAAAGGATTATACCTAAATCCAGTATCAATTAAAGCCCTGTAATTAGAGCTAGATTGTTGAATCTGTGAATAACTAACATAAGGGATGAATTCATGGTTATACAGATTTGCAGAATAAGAAAATTGTGATGACCACGAATAAACACTTGAACCATTTTGCAAAAAAACATTATTATTAAAATCAGGAAGAATTGATGTGAAAAAACCTTCCCTCAAGTTAAATGAACCTGAAGCATCTGTAGTCTTATCAACACCTTTATCTGTAAATACAAACTCATTTATAAACTGAATTTTTCTTATATTAAGACCAAAGTTAAAGTCTATCACTCCTATATTATCATTATTATTATTCGTAAATCCCGATACATTAGAGTAACCAGTCCCAGCATACCAATAATCACCATCTTGCTCTAACTCATATGTATATTTTAGATTTGTAGACACTCCTAACTTTGTATTACCATTATAAGCATTTGCTACTTTTAAAAATTTATTTTCTGATGATGATAAAAATGCCACATCTGCATGAATGCCACCTCTATTGTATGAAACATTTACATTTCCACCTGACTGCATAAAATAAAATCTAGTGAGTGTAGGGAAGAAGTTAGTTGTCTCGTCAAAACTCCCAAAATTTACAGTAGACAGCGCAGCGTATGTAAATACTGGAAATTGTCTTAAATCGCCTAGTATAAGGTATACAGCACCGGGGTTCACATTCCAATTATCACCATTAGTATAAGCGTTTAGAGATGCATAGACAGTGGTCCAATTACCTAGTGTACTTAAAAAGTAATACTCCATACTGTAATTGTTTATAGAATTTTGCTTACCCCAAATAGGCAAAGATACACCTGTAGCCCCAAAATATAAGTAATCATCTTTTAATGTACCATCTTGACGAGCTAGCAATTCAAAAAGTGGGTCACCTGTTTGTTTTTGTGTATTTAAAACAGCTTCTGAGAGCAACACAGAATTATCAATACCTTTAAATAATGGCGGCTTTGCATTCTTTAAACCACTATATTTAAGTATAGCTTGACCGATATCATATCTATCTTGCGAAGTTGGCGTTTCATTAATCTGTTCCTCAAGAACATCTTCAGCTGACAATTCTGTTTTATCTACTGGTTTTTTGTCACGGTTTGTAACTTCTAAACTTATATCATCATTAGGTTCAGCAAATCCAATACTACAAAAAACAATTGTAGCTAAAAATAATATATTTATATTTCTCATAGGAGATATTTACCCTGATTGATAAACTTTTAACTTTAGATCTTTATGATGGTTTTATGAGCACATTAAGATATATAAATTTTGTATCATATTTTAGCATAAATATTTTTCTAATATGGTTTATATAAAAATACGCAAATAAAGCGCTAGTATATTGTCCTGCTCACTAAACTCATCTGCCTCACCTTTTACATAAGTATAACTAGCACCAGCCCATGCATCAGCAAAGGCATTATACCTAAGTCCACTTTCTAAGATTGTTGCATAGTTTGTACCTGATTGTTGGACTTGAGAATAACTTACATAAGGTATTAGCTCTCTATTATATAATTGCCCAGAATAAGAGAGCTGAGATGACCAAGAGTAAATTTTAGCATCATTAGTCAAAAAACTAGTATTCTCCAAACTAGGAAGTAACGAAACGAAAAAACTCTCTCTTAGATTAAATGTTGCAGACAAATCTGTTTTTTGTGTGACATTCTTATCAGTAAATACAAATTCATTTATAAACCTGAAATTATTTAAACTAATGCCAAAGTTAAAATCTACAACTCCTATATTATCATTATTTTCATTTGTAAAGCCTGATACATTTGAATAACCAGTACCAGCATACCAATAATCTCCATCTTGCTCTAACTCATAGGTGTACATTAAATTCGCTGATACACCTAACTTGTTATTACCTTTATAAGCGTTTGCTACTTGTAAATACTCATTTCCTGATGATGATAAAAAAGCTATACTTGAATGAAAACCACCTTCATTATACGCAATACTTGCATTACCTCCAGACTGCATAAAAAATGTGCGAGTTAGTGTAGGAATAAAGTTTGTTACTTCATCAAAATTACCAAAATCAACAGTTGTTAAACCTACATAGCTAAATACAGGGAATTTTTTTAAATTACCTATCATTACATATGCATCACTAGGATTCACATTCCATTCACCATCTATTGTAAATGTATTTAAAGCAGCATAAACTGTTGTCCAATCACCTAAAGTACTTAAGAAATAATATTCAAGATTATAGTTATTTATTGAATTAGTCTGTTCTGATGAACTAGGAGTCCAAATTGGCAGAAATGCTGCTGTACCTCCCAAATATAAATAGTTATCCTTTAGCAAGCCATTTTGTCTTGATTGCAACTCAAATATTGGACCTTGAGCAGCACCATCTTGGGTGTTTAAAATAGCTTCTGATAATAATACGCTATTATCAACACCATCAAACAAAGGAGGTTTTGCATTTTTTAAGCCACTAAGCCTTAGCATCGCTTGACCGACATCATACTTATCTTGTGAAATCGGGCTTTCTATTATTTGCTCTTCAAATATATCTTCCGCAGGAAGCTCTGTTCTATCTATAGGATTTTTATCAAGTTTTTCTAAAGTTTGTTGTATATTTATATCATCACTAGATTTAGCAAGCCCAAAACTACAAAAAGCAATTATAGTTAATGATAATACAATTATATTTCTCATTGGAGTTTAACTCTAGCCTCAACTATATTTAAGTTTTTAAAATATTTCACTAAAACCTAGTATTGTCCTAGTAATTAAAGCTTATGTCAACATCATTAATCATATATAATTATTCTAAACTTAAAATAAATCCCACTATCCGTGCTATTACCTATTCATAAAGACACAAAACTTCT
Organism: Francisella adeliensis; assembly: GCF_003290445.1. NCBI lineage: Bacteria > Pseudomonadati > Pseudomonadota > Gammaproteobacteria > Thiotrichales > Francisellaceae > Francisella > Francisella adeliensis. The sequence goes on from NZ_CP021781.1 coordinate 1,164,691, forward strand.
TATTTTCGATTGCGATGGTACCATCATAAATAACATGTCTGCTCACATAGAGGCATGGGGGAAAGTATTAACAAAACACAGCCTTGACTTACCACTAAGTGATTTATCTCGTTTTAATGGATTACCAAGTGAATATATTTTAGCTCATCTGTATCCTCATAAGAAAGAAAGTTTTGAAACTATCGCTTATGAACTAAAGGAAACCACATATGGCTTACTTCACAAGAGTGAGCCTATACAGCCAGTAGTTGATTTGATAGAGAAATATAAAGGTAAAATCCCTATGGTTGTAATATCAGGGGGCAAAAGAAAAAATGTTTTGCGTAGTTTGGATATATTAAAAATTACAGATTATTTTGCAGAAATAATAACAGCAGATGATAATCACCCAACAAAAAATACCACAGATGCTTTTACACTTTTAGCAAAAAAATATAAAGTAGAACCAAAGCAATGTCATGTATTCGAAGATGGGGTTACTGGACTTATCAATGCTCTTGAGGCCGGTATGACAGTTACAGATGTTAGAAATATAGAGCTTTAATCTTTTAACCTATTTATTCATCAACTTTTTCTTTAAAGGTGAAAGCACGAAAGATATAGCAGCCACCGCTATGATAGCAATACCTATAGTCAAAAACACTCCTGTATAATCATTCAATGATGATACCAAATTTACAGATCCATCCTGGTTTTTACCTACGGCTATAGCTTGAGCAACTAAACCACCAAGTATAGATGCAAATGCTAAAAACACCCACCATACTCCAACCATAAAACCATTAACACGGCCCGGTGCTAATTTAGAGAACATTGATAGTCCAATAGCTGATATAAATAACTCACCAAGAGATTGAAGAGCATAGCTACCAAATAACCAATATGCTGATATAACCCCATTATGAGCTGTAAACTTAGAAACATATAGCACTATAAATGAAAGACCTATAACTAATAACCCCATTGAAAACTTACTATAAACGCTCATGTCAAACTTAGTATTTGTTGAACGAACATAGTACACCGCTAAAAGTGGACTTAAAACAAATATCCAAAATGGGTTTAATGCCTGAAAAGTTTCTGGGGCTATAGCAAACCCAAATATTGAATGATCTGTATTTTTGATAGTAAAAAGGTTTATTGAAGAAGCCATCTGTATATATGAAATCTTGTAAACCATAGCTTCACACATAAGGATAAGTGCTAACATCATTTTATAAAAATATCCATTTTTCTTATATAAGAAAGCGAGATATATGTATATAAATACACAAGAAATAAAGGTTAAAATAACAATCAGCTTAGCTATAAACAAATATGCTAATAATGTTTTAACTAGATAGATCATTGCGATCACACCGATTAGAACCCAAGCCAGATAAGAATAATTCAACTTCTTATTGCCAGCATGAGTTGAAATATGCTTCATAGTAAATGCAAAGCCAACAAATGTTGCTAATGCAAACATCAATGCTACGGCAATTATTATAAAACTTGATGAATAACCATATGCTCTAGCCACTGAAGGTATAATTAAAGTTCCTAGTAAAGAACCTATATTTATAGCCATATAAAACATTGTAAAAGCATTACTTATTTTACCAGAGTCTTCCGGATCGTAGCATTTTGATAGCAAGCTTGTCGGGTTAGATTTAAAAAGCCCTGTTCCCACACATATAAATGATAAGCCCCATAGTGTTGATTCCCTACCCTCAAAAACTAAAAGTAAATAACCACATAAAAGCACTAGCAATCCTAAGACTATAGTTCTTTTAGCCCCTAATATAGAGTCACCAATATATCCACCAATTACGATAAACGCATACACAAGAGCCGCAAAGGCTGCATAAGTTGCAATTGCTTGGCTTTCAGATAACTGAATACTTCCAAGTTGCAAATATACAACTAAGATAGCGATTAAAGATTGATAACCAAAGCGTTCCCATATTTCAAGCATAAATATAGTGTAAAAAGCTTTTGGTTGATTAAAAAGTTTAATCATTGTTTCTCCAAATGGAATATAAAATAATTTAACAAACTATTAATTTAATTTATAACTGATTAAAAAGCAAGCTGCTTCACTATTAACACTAATAAAACTTATTTATTTTAACTATGAAAACTCATCTAATGTCTTTTTTAAACCATGTAGTAACTGAAACATCTAACTCTCAATCAATATAAGTCCTTCATTTGCTATAATATAATCAAAGCCATTCAAGTCATTATTAATCATGAACAAAAAACTTATAGCCACCCTACTATGTGGCCTTTCATTAGCACAATTTGCCCAAGCGGACATTGTAGATACTACAACTTGGAAAGCAAAAGACATCAAAGAAAATTACAAAAACAAATATTTTTGTAATCCTGCAGTAGCTTCTAGCACTTGTAAAATAAACATACAAAATATGAAAAAACTCTCAGGTGTAGATATCGACAACTTCGGTGATAATAGTATAAAAACTGTAACACTAGATAAAGTTGCTTATAAAACCACAAATTCATTCCCCGCTACAGGTGAAGTTATATCTAAAGTTTCTGGACTTGTAATGCTCCCTGATACTGATAAACCTAAAGGTGTGATTTTATATTACCACCCCACTGCTTTTAGTAACTCAAGCGTACCATCAAGTTTCAAAGATAAAAATATAATGACTATGCTCTTTGATACAGTATATGCTAGAGTTTACGCTTTAAATGGTTATATCGTTGTAGCACCTGATTATATTGGTCATGCTGATGACTATAAAAATTCTCACCCATATGTCTTCTACCCTAAACAAACTGTAAATACTGCCGTTGATTTACTAAATGACTCCTCTGATGTTATTAAGAAAAGGTATTCTCTTGATGATAATCAAAAACTAAGCGTATATTCAGTAGGTTATTCCGAGGGAGGAGCATACTCTATATGGATGGCAAAATGCCTAGAGAATAAATCTAACTGCCCACAAGTTAGTAATCTAGACAATCTATATTCTTACAAAGCAGCATCAGGATTATCAGGTGCCTATGATGTATCTGATACTACGCTAAATTTCATCAAAGATAATAACGATGCAAAAGAGTATAAACTTCATAGCAAACTAGTTACATCAATGCTCAAACCTGCTCTACTTGCAAATGCCTTTATGAGCTACTTACATTATAGCAATACTGATAACGCTCTAAGCTCAAAAGATATTGATAATAGCTTCTACAGTATGGATTGTCCATTAGGTACTCAATTTCTATGTAATGTTAATAATAAAAACTTTAACCTCAAAGATTTATTCAATCAAAAAAAAGTATCTGATGCTAAATTAGTTTCTGCCATCTACTATAGTGCTTTATATAGAAAATATCCAAATCAAAAATCTGCAGCCCACTATATGATTCCTAGTGGCAACAACTCAATGTTCGACTTGTTTAATGAAAAAGTATTCTCAAATTCAGAATTACTACAAACAATGAAAGATGCTGATATTGTAAACTTTGGTAAAGATACCAAGACTCCATTGTTTTTATTTAGTCTAAAAGAAGATTCTGTGGTCACAGCTCTAAACTTCGATAAGTTTATGAGTCAAGCAAATAAAAATGTAAGTAGCTATCAACTAGAAAATTCACAAATAACTACTAGTAGTATCAACTGGGTTCCACTTGTAAAATTTGATATGTCTGATGTAGACCATATAAGTGGTGAGATTTATGCTAATATATTCGCTTATAAATATTTTGATGATTTAAATAAAGAGGCTTCGAAAAAATAATGATACAAGCAATCACTGAAAGAACAGGCATTTTAGTAAACGACAATGGTTTAAAGACCCTAGAAAATACAAATGTATTTATCGCCGGGGCTGGTGGTGTTGGCTCTTTTGTAATAGAAGCCTTAGCTAGATCAGGTATTGGCAAACTAACCATAGTAGATATGGATACTGTAGATTCATCAAACATCAACCGTCAATTAGTAGCACTGCATAGTACTGTCGGTAAGCCAAAAGTTGAAGTAATGAAAGCTAGAATACTTGACATAAATCCCGAGTGCCAAGTAAATGCTCTACAAACATTCATAAACCCTGAAAATACTCACGAATTACTAACTGCTGAGAAATATGACTTTATAGTAGATGCGATAGATACTCTAAATGCAAAAGTTAATCTTGTGAAAGTATCGCATGAGTTAGATTTACCTACTATATCAAGTATGGGAGCTGGAGGCAAAACAGATCCAACTCAAATCAAAGTTACAGACCTTTATAAAACCGATGTTTGCCCTCTCGCAAGAGCTATGCGTACACGACTAAAAAAACAAAGAGTCAAAAAAGGTATACAAGTAGTATACTCAACTGAAAAAGGTATTGCTCCTCTTCCACCAGCTGAACCTATCGAAAATCAACAAGGAAGACCAAGAGCAACAAATGGTACCCTTAGCTATATGCCATCATTATTTGGCTTAACTATTGCAGGTATTGTCATAAAATCTTTGGTAAGTAATAACTTTAATAGATAAAAAAATTCTCATATTATTAAGTGTCAATATTTGGGATAACTATTTACTAAAAAAACTCTTAAAAGAATCTCTAGTTTTACTTAGAGAGTCTTTAGTTTGATTTATATTATCACTTGCACCCTTCGTTTTTGATAATTTGTTACTTGTATATTCATCAACTTTATTATTAACATATTGTTTTGCTTCTGTATCATCTTCATAATTACCGGACAGATTTTTAAATTTGTCTATCCTTACTTTAGTTTGGTTTGACATATCGTTAGTTTGCTTTGCTGAGTTCGATACTTTATCCAAGCCATCGCTTACACTATCAAAAAATGCGAATGAAACAGACGGTATTATAATTGTTACTATCAATAAACTTTTAATAAGTTTATTTTTCATAATATATTCCTTTTTTGTTTACTACACAAATTAACATACCAAATTTTTTAATCATTTTACATTATTTCCCATTACTATTCGGGTACTTATATAAAATAAAATCAAAAAATATAATTCTAGATTCCAATCTCATTCTATAGACATCTTATAGCAACTCAATTACTCTATTTATTATATAAAACTATATATTTAGCAAATTTAGCCATATGAATAGTCGCAAAAAAATAATTTATTTAACATCTATAATACTTACTAGTTTAGCTATAACCAGCTGTTCAGAAGAAACTAAAGTAGACAATAAACTCACTGCTTGTGAAATACTGAACGACCATCCAGGCTGGGCAAAATCACTTAAAAAAGCTGAAGATACTTATAAACTTCCTCCAGCTTTTGCTATGGGCGTTATGTATCAAGAGTCTAGATTCAAAAGTAATGCAAAAGCAGTCGGCTCATCGGCTTATGGCTACGCACAAGCTATCAATAGTACTTGGAAGCATTTTCAAGAAGATGTAAAAGCAAATGCAAGACGCGATAATTTTGATGATAGTGTCCAATTTATGGGGTGGTATATGGCTCAACTAGCAAAAAGTGCAAAACTTAAAATGTCTGAAAGTGAGAACTTATATATGGCATACATGCTAGGTGCTACTGGGTTTAAGCGTTATAAAGCAGGAACTTTCAAAAATAAAGCTAAGATTGTAGAAGATAAAAAGTTAGCAAAAAAAGTTAAAAACTTTACTTCGCTTTATAAATCGCAACTTAAAAAATGTAAAATTTAGAAACTAAGGTAAGAGTATGAAACTTAAAAAAATAATTACTATAGCTTTTGGAATTGCAATGATTATTCCTTCTATAGGATTTAGTGAAGACTATAAACAAATGTTAAAGCAAGCCCAAAACCAATATTCTGATCAACAGCCAAGCTCTTCTGAGAACTCACTTATGAGCGAGTATGAACAACAAGATCAACCTCAAAAACAATCAGATCAACAGGCTAACAATGTTTTCAAAAAAGATCAACACCAACAGTATTAATATTACAAATCAAAATCTATAAGCTAAAGTAGTCATTACTTTTGACTGTAATTTCATTACAAGCTTAACAGGTGCAGGAAGCTTTTTTCCGCCAGCTTTTTCGGCTTCTATAGCATGTTCCTCTTCATCGCTGCGCATTTGGGTTAATATAGCTCTTGAGCGATTATCATGCGTAGGTAACTCATCTAAATGGCTATCAAGATGCTTCATTACTTGTTTTTCTGTTTCAACCACAAAACCATAGCTTAAACTATCACTTATTGAACCAGCAGTTGCACCAATACCATATGATGCCCAATACCAAAACGGATTAAGTAAGCTAGGGGCTGCATCTAGCTCTCTTAATCTTTCACCACACCATGACAAATGATCATACTCCTCATCTGCAGCATGATATAAATGTGCTTTTGTTTGAGCTGACTTTGCTACACTTGCTTGCCCTCGATATAAACCTTGAGCACATATTTCGCCAGTATAATCCACACGCATCAAACCTACCACATGTTTTTTCTCGCTACTTGAAAGCTGAGTATCTTTAATCCCTTCGCTTGGGGATTTTCTGTTAGGTATGTGTGTTGCTTTTGTAAATTTTGAATAAGTATTTAATTCTTCTACAACTCGATCTAAAAAAGATAATCTTCTCATTTAATCACCTCTAATTTTAATAAAATGCATATAATGAATTTATTGCTACTACCGCAAATACTAAGTTTAAAACCAAAAACACCCAACCAATTGAGTATCCATCTTTGATAGAAAAACAAGCATATATAGCAAGAAACAAACCACAAATAACCATAGGTTCATTCATACCTAAAGCAATTCCTAAGCATAAGGCAATTAACCCAACAAATGCACACGCATTTGAAAAAAGCAGCTTATTTTTAAAAAAATAGCCTAATGCAAATATTGTTACCAATAATATAAAAGCTATTATAATATAGTTTTGATCAATCTCAAAAAATGTCATCACGGCAGTTATCCAAGCAATACTCTGTGAACCGATAAAAAACACCTCACCCTGAATAACTGCTGAAATAAGCAATATAAATGTTGCCAATAAAATAAAAAGGTTTTTATTATCAATATTGGTTTCTACTAAACCAAACATAAATACTATTAAACCAACTACTCCTAAGCAAAAACCAATATTATTTATATATTTTTTTAGCATAAAATTACTATCTCATATAAAGTTATTACATATTTATTATACTACACTGCCATAAAATATTAATTTAGTAATTTAGTATTTTGATATGTTATAATCAACTCGAATTTATTCATTTCCCGTAGCATATAAAAGGAGTTTTAAAATGGCTAGAAAAAAAATAGTGCTTATTGGTGCTGGTAATATTGGTGGTACTTTAGCTCACTTAGCTTTAATTAAGCAATTAGGTGATGTACTTCTTTTTGATGTCGCAGAAGGCATGCCTCAAGGTAAAGCTTTAGACCTATCTCAAACTTGCCCTATTGAAGGTGTTGATTTTAAAGTTAGAGGTTCAAATGATTATAAAGATCTAGAAAACTCTGATGTAGTTATAGTAACAGCTGGTGTTGCCAGAAAACCAGGTATGTCTCGTGATGATCTTTTAGGAATCAATATCAAAGTAATGCAAGCTGTGGGTGAAGGTATCAAGCATAACTGCCCTAATGCTTTTGTGATTTGTATTACCAACCCTCTAGATATTATGGTTAATATGCTTCAAAAATTCTCTGACATCCCTGACAATAAAATTGTAGGTATGGCTGGAGTTCTTGATTCTGCTAGATTTAGAACTTTCTTAGCTGATGAACTAAACGTATCTGTTCAACAAGTACAAGCTTATGTAATGGGTGGTCATGGCGACACTATGGTACCTCTTACAAAAATGTCAAATATTGCTGGCGTTTCTCTTGAACAACTAGTTAAAGAAGGCCGCATTACTCAAGAAAGATTGGATTCTATAGTAGCTAGAACTAGAAGTGGTGGTGGTGAAATCGTAGCACTACTTAAAACAGGTTCAGCATACTACGCCCCTGCTGCTGCTGGTATTCAAATGGCAGAAAGTTTCTTAAAAGATAAAAAAATGGTTTTACCATGTGCTGCTAAAGTAAAAGCTGGGTCTTATGGCTTAGATGAAGACCTTTTTGTTGGTGTTCCAACTGAAATTTCAGCGAATGGCGTCAGACCTTTAGAAGTTGAAATTTCTGATCTTGAAAGAAAACAACTTCAAGTTTCTATTGATGCTGTAAAAGAGCTAAACATAGCAGCTGCAGAAATTTTATCAAACTAATTTTTCATTAAATTTCTCAATCCACAATTCTTAAATCCTTATATAATCTATATCTTAAAACACAACTTATAAAGTCAAGAAATATATTTGTTTTTTTAGTATTCTATATTCGAAAAAAGTTGATAAAATTCTAATATAGAAAACTGACTATACTAATTTAGTATAGTTTGAATTAAAAACACTCTAATAGGGTTTTATCATGAGTAAAGAAAATTATCTGGGTATCAATATAAATACTTCAAAAGATAGCGAGCTATCACAGCAAGCCCAACAACTACTAACTAACTATTACTGTTTAGAAAATGAGCCAACTCCGCAACATGCTTTTGCTCGGGCTGCTGTTGCTTATAGCTTTGGCGACATGAACCTAGCTCAGCGTATTTATGATGCTGCATCAAACGGCTGGTTTATGTTTGCCTCTCCAGTACTTTCAAATGCTCCTTTACCAGGTGCTAAGGTTAAATCACTACCTATTAGTTGTTTTTTATCTTTTGTTCCAGATTCTTTAGATGGTTTGATTGAGCACTCATCAGAACTTAGATGGTTATCGGTAAAAGGTGGAGGTGTTGGTGGTCATTGGTCAACAGTAAGAGCCGTTTCAGATAAAGCTCCTGGCCCTATTCCATTTATACATACTGTAGATGCAGATATGGTAGCCTACAGACAAGGAAAAACTCGTAAAGGCTCTTATGCCGCTTATATGGATGTATCTCACCCAGATATAATTGAATTCTTAAATATGCGTGTTCCAACTGGCGATGTAAATAGAAAATGTTTAAACCTGCATCATGCTGTGAACCTTACAGATGATTTTATGCAAGCTGTTGCTAATAATGAAGATTGGAAACTTATTGACCCTAATGATAAATCTGCAAGAGACTCTATTAATGCCCGTAAACTATGGGAAATAATCCTGGAAACACGCTACCGTACAGGTGAACCATATTTAAACTTTATTGATACTGCAAATAGAGCTCTTCCTAAATCTCAAAAAGATTTAGGCTTATCAATTAAAGGATCTAACCTGTGTAATGAAATTCATTTAGCTACAGATGAAAATAGAACAGCAGTTTGCTGCCTTTCATCTGTAAATATTGAAAAATATGATGAGTGGAAAGATACTACACTTATCAAAGACTTAATTAGATTTTTGGATAATGTTCTTCAATTCTTTATTGATCATGCTGGTGATGAAATATCTAAAGCAAGATATAGTGCATCGAGAGAAAGAAGTTTAGGGCTTGGAGCTATGGGCTTCCATTCATATCTACAACTTCACAGAGTAGCTATGGAATCTCAAAAAGCTAAAGAAATTAATGAAGAAATTTTTAAACGCATTAAAGATCAAGCGGTAGAAGAAACTTTAGCCTTGGGCAAAGAAAAAGGTGAAGCTCCTGATATGGCTGGAACTGGTCGCAGAAATGCTCATTTACTTGCTATTGCACCAAATGCCAATAGCTCACTTATACTCAACACTTCTCCAAGTATTGAACCTTGGAAAGCAAATGCCTTTACATCTCGTACTAGAGTAGGCTCGCATCTTAACAAAAATAAATACCTTGAACAAGAGTTAGATAAAGTAGAAAGAAATACAGAGGAAGTATGGTCCGAGATCATCACTAATGGTGGCTCTGTGCAAGGATTTGATTTTTTAAGTGATGAAATAAAGTCAGTATTCAAAACAGCAATAGAAATGGATCAAGACTGGTTGGTATATCTTGGTGGCGAGCGTCAAAAATATCTTTGCCAGGGACAATCTTTAAACATATTTTTCCCAGCGGGTGCATCACGTGAGTATTTACACAAAGCTCACTTTAATGCATGGAAATATGGCTGTAAAGGTTTATACTATCTAAGAACAGAAACTTCAAATAGAGCTGAAAATATTTCCAAAAAAGTTGAGAAAGAAAGGCTTGTTGAGTTTTCAGAATTAAAACAATCAGATAATGAGTGTATAGCTTGCGAGGGTTAATATGAAAATTGAAATTTTTACACGAGATGGCTGCCCTTTTTGTGATATGGCAGTTGATATGTTTAAGCAGAATGGTATCGAATTTAAAGAGACTGTCCTAAATGATCCTATCAAAAGGCAAGAGTTTTATGATCAGATGAACCAAGATAAAAGAATTCAATCCAATGTTAGAACTGTACCTCAAATATTTATTGATGATGAGCATATCGGTGGGTTCTCTGATCTAAGTAAAAGATCAAATGAATTTTTTAAATAATTTATAGGCTTAAAAATGGAAGTAAAAATATACACAAAATCAAACTGCCCTTTCTGTGATCTTGCAAAAAGCTGGTTTGGCGCTAATGACATTCCTTTTACTCAGATTTCTTTAGATGATGATGTAAAAAGATTTAAATTTTACGAGCAAGTAAATAGCAATATATTGCTAAGTGAAGAACATGTAAAAACTGTTCCTCAAATATTTGTGGGAGAGGTTCATATTGGTGGTTATGATAATCTCATGGCTCGAGCTGGTGAGGTTATTAATCGAGTTAAAGGCTCATCATTAACTACTGCTTCAAAAACTTATAAACCTTTTTGTTATCCATGGGCTGTTGACCTAACGGTTAAGCATGAAAAAGCTCACTGGATAGAAGATGAAATTGATCTTTCTGAAGATGTTACTGACTGGAAAAATGGCAAAATAACAAAGGTTGAAAAAGAGTATATTACAAATATTTTGCGCCTTTTCACCCAGTCTGATGTAGCTGTTGGGCAAAACTATTATGAACAATTTATTCCTGCTTTTAAAAATAATGAAGTACGCAATATGCTTGGTTCATTTGCTGCTCGTGAAGGTATTCATCAAAGAGCTTACGCCCTTTTGAATGACACTCTTGGACTCCCTGATTCAGAGTATCACGCTTTCTTAGAGTATAAAGCTATGACTGATAAGATCGAATTTATGATGGATGCTGATCCTTCGACTCGTCGAGGCTTAGGGCTATGCTTAGCTAAAACTGTATTTAATGAAGGTGTTGCATTATTTGCATCATTTGCCATGCTTCTTAACTTCCAACGTTTCGGCAAAATGAAAGGTATGGGTAAAGTTGTTGAATGGTCTATTCGTGATGAATCGATGCATGTTGAAGGTAATGCTGCTCTGTTTAGAATTTACTGTCAGGAAAATCCTTATGTAGTTGATAATGAATTTAAGAAAGAAATCTACATGATGGCTACAAAAGCTGTCGAACTTGAAGATATTTTCATTGACTTAGCTTATGAAATGGGGACTATCGAAGGCTTAAAGTCTGAAGAAGTAAAAGAATATATTCGCCATATTACAGATAGAAGACTAAATCAGCTTGGCCTAAATGAAATATATAATATCGAGAAAAACCCTCTAATCTGGTTAGAATGGGTATTAAACGGTGCAGACCATACTAATTTCTTTGAAAATCGTGTTACAGAATACGAAGTTGCTGGCCTCACTGGTAACTGGGATAACGCTTATAACTAAATCTTTAATGTTACATAAGAGTTTTTAACTTTTTTGTAGAAAAATAGTTTGATTTAACAAATCTAAGTTGTAAACTGAAATAGTTAAACTATATAAAATTATTTCCATAACAATCGCAAGGAGAAGCACACAAATGGATGCTCAAAAATATATTGATAAAGTAATTGCTGAAGTTGAAAAGAGAGATGGTCATGAAGTTGAATTCATCCAAGCAGTTAAAGAAGTATTTTCTACTTTAAAACCTGCATTAGAGCAAAATCCAAAATATATTGAAGAAAACATTTTAGCTAGAATGGTTGAGCCTGAAAGAGGTATTTCTTTTAGAGTGCCATGGTTAGATAGAAATGGTGATGTTCAAGTTAATAGAGGTTTTAGATATCAATTTAATGGAGCTATTGGCCCTTTCAAAGGTGGTATTAGATTCCACCCTAGCGTTTACTCTGGAATTATCAAATTTCTAGGTTTTGAACAGGTATTCAAAAATAGCCTAACTACTCTACCTATGGGTGGTGGTAAAGGTGGTGCTGACTTTGATCCTAAGGGCAAAACTGATGCAGAAGTTATGAATTTCTGCCAAAGTTTCATGATGGAACTTCAAAGACATATCGGCCCAGACATTGATGTACCTGCTGGTGATATTGGTGTTGGTGGTAGAGAAATCGGCTACATGTATGGTCAATATCGTCGTGTAAGAGCTTCATTTGAAAATGGTGTATTAACTGGTAAATCTTTAGAATCTGGCGGAAGCTTGATTCGTCCTGAAGCTACTGGTTACGGTGCTGTATTTTTCTTAGATAGTATGCTTAAGCATGATGGTGAATCTATGAAAGGTAAAAGTCTAATAGTTTCAGGTTATGGTAATGTAGCTTGGGGTGTATGTAAAAAAGTTACAGAGCTTGGTGGTAAAGTTGTTACCATCTCTGGTTCTAAAGGTTTTGTACACGATCCAACTGGTATTAATACTGAAGAAAAGATTGATTACCTACTTAAGATTCGTGCTGGTGAAAAAACTATGCAAGATTATGCAAATGAGTTTGGTGCTAGTTGGCATCCAGGTGAAAAACCATGGAATGTAAAAGCTGATATCGCTATGCCATCTGCAACACAAAATGAAATTTGTGAAAAAGAAGCAGAGCAATTAATAGCAAACGGTGTTAAATATGTTGTTGAAGCATCTAACATGCCTGTGACTAATGAAGCTATTACTTTACTACAAGGTAGTGGTATTACACTTGCACCAGGTAAAGCATCTAACGCTGGCGGTGTAGCTTGTTCTGGTTTAGAAATGTCTCAGAACTCTACTAGATTATCTTGGACTGCTGAAGAGGTAGAGTCTAGATTAAGACAAATTATGGAAGATATATTCCAAGCTTGTAATGCTGCTTGTGCTAAATATAACTTAGGTTATAACCTAGTTGCTGGTGCAAACTTAGCCGGCTTTGAAAAGGTTGCTGAAGCAATGATTCAGCAAGGTAAATATTAATATTTAGCATCTAATACAAATAGATCTTTTCAAATAAATTCTATCTATGGTTTTATTTCTGATAAAATCTCTATTCTAAATACTTCTTTATAATTATTATGCAATACATGAATAAAACTTTATCTTACCAACATAGAGTAAGAATGTTTATATTACTTTCTTTTCTCCCTTTAATGGGTATGACGATAGATTTATTTGCTCCATCCTTACCAGGAATAAGCTCATCTTTAAACATATCTCCATCAATAGCCAAGATGGTTATATCACTTTACTTAATTGGATGTGCTTTAGGTAACTTTATAACTGGAATATTAACAGATGCACTTGGACGTAGAAGACTATTGCGTTCTGCGTGTATACTTTTTATTATTGTTAGTCTTGCTCCTACTATATTTCCAAATGAGACAGTTGCATTAGTTTCTCGGTTCACCCAAGGATTTCTTATGGGTTCTATAGCAGTCGTAAATCGTGGAATATTTACAGATATCTTACCAACTGAAAAACTTATGAAACTTGGCCCTACAATGGGTTTCTTATGGGGTATTGGGCCAATACTTGGACCAATTATGGGTGGTTTTTTGCAAGAATTATTTGGTTGGAAATCTGGGTTTTACTTTTTTGCTATTATAGTAGGTTTATTAACTATCCTTGTATTTAAATACGTACCAGAAACAATTGCAAAAAAGTCGAAATTGAGCTCAAAAAAAATTAAAAAAGATATTTTTGAGGTCATAACAAATAAAGAGTTTATAACTTTAAGCGTAGTAATGGGATTAACCTACTCTCTGATTATTAGTTTCAATACTTTAGGTCCTTTTCTTATACAAGATATTATGGGGTACTCTGCATCATATTTTGGTAAACTAGCTATCTTTTTAGGTTTAGCATTTTTACCAGCTCCAATAATTGGGCGTAAATTATTAAACCATTTTTCTTTAGGTAAAATATTTTTCATAGTAATTCACGCATTCTTAATAGTAATATTTTTCTTTTTCACTCTTAGTTTTATGGCTAAAAGTAGTATTACTCTACTTATATTAACAACAATGGTTGTTTATTTTGCTTGTGGCTCAATATACCCAATATCAATGGGGAAAGGTATGTCAATGTTTAAAAATATTTCTGGAACAGCTGCGGCAATTATGTCATTAATAAATATGTCTATAACAAGTTTAACCTCTTTCATTCAAAGCTATTTACATGCACATAATATAATAAATATGATAGCTATTTATCTAATTCTAATGTTAGCTATAATGACACTTTACTGGTATAAACTAAAAGAACTCTAATTACAAAGCTTAAGGTCAAATATGAGTAATATAAATCAAGATGTAATTATAATCGGTGCAGGAGCTGCTGGTCTAATATGTGCTATAGAAGCTGCTAAAAGAAACCGCAAGGTACTTGTACTTGATCACGCAAATAAAGTTGGCAAGAAAATCTTAATGTCTGGTGGTGGACGCTGTAACTTCACCAACTACAATATCGAAAATGAAAAATATCTAACAGATAATCCGCACTTTATAAAATCAGCTATGTCTCGTTATACTCAATGGGATTTTATTGGTATGGTTAGTGACTATGCTATCCCCTATCATGAAAAAACTCTTGGACAACTCTTCTGCGATAACAAGGCAAAAGATATCGTAAATATGCTTCTAGATGAATGCTCTAAATATAGTGCAAAAATCAAATTACATACAACCGTTGATAAACTTTATAAAAAAAATAATTCATTCTTTATTCATTCTCTTAATGATATTTATCAGTGTCAATCTCTAGTAATTGCTACTGGAGGATTATCTATACCTACGATGGGAGCTACAGGATTTGGTTATAAGATAGCAAAGCAATTTGGATTAAAAGTAAATCCTCAAACAGCTGGATTAGTACCTTTTATATTTAATGATAGAGATAATAAAAAATTCTCTAGTTTAAAAGGAATATCTATTTTCTGTAATGTTTCAAATCAGAGAACTAGTTTTAATGAAAATATATTATTCACCCATAAAGGTCTTAGTGGCCCAGCAATATTACAAATTTCATCATATTGGAAGATTGGTGAGTCAATAAACATAAACCTTCTTCCAATGGAAGATATAGAAAAAATCCTTATCTTTAAAAAAAATACAGGGCTAAAAAATACTTTAAAGAACACTCTTTCAGAGTATTTCCCAAAAAACTTTATAATAACTTTTTTTGAAGAAAATTTATGCAATAAACGAATATGTGACCTAAACCAAGAAGATATTTCTGATGTAGGTTTAAAAATACATAACTGGAAGATATACCCTCAAACTACTGAAGGCTATAAAACAGCTGAAGTAACTTTAGGTGGCGTAAGCTGTAATGAGCTTTCATCAAAGACTATGGAAGCAAATAATGAAAAGAATTTATACTTTATTGGTGAGGTAGTTGATGTAACAGGTTGGCTTGGAGGGTATAACTTTCAATGGGCATGGTCATCAGGTTGGGCTGCGGGACAAGTTGTATAAAAATGAAAGCTAAGTTATAATAAGTTAAATAAATTTGCACTTTTATATTTACTCAATGAAAATACCACATCAAAAAGAATTTGCCATTAAAAAAGCTATTATGATAGCTATAGAAAAAGGTGAAAATGTTTCAAAATTAGCATCATATTTTGGAGTTTCAAAAAGCACAATATATAAATACCGTAGATCATTAAGAGATCAAGGTTTCATTATTAAAAATGAAAATGAAGTTTATGTAGTTACTGAAAATAAATTTTCTAAAAAGCCACAAACTCCTAAAACAGCAGAGTTTAACTTTAATAATAATGCTACTCAGACAAAAGTGGTAGAACATTGCGATTCTCCTGCACCAAATGATGATATTTTAGTTAAAAACACTAACTTAGAAGATATAAATAATGAATCTTTGGAAGAAATCCCTACAAGCGATGCTATGGAGCAACGCCTTCAGTCAAAAGTTGAAAAAATGCGTGACACCTATGAAGAAAGCTATGATAAAAAAGGATTGTTTAAAAAACTATTCTCTCGATTTGTTAAAAACTAACTATATTGCTTAAGCTTAGCTTCTAGCTGTGGTTGAGTCATTACACCATTGAGCGTTTCCTTATTTTCGCTATCTTTAAAAATTATCATGGTAGGAATACTTCTTATACCAAATTTAGCAGCTAGATTTTGATTAGAATCAACATCAATTTTTACCACTAAGACATCTTTATAATCTCGTGATAATTGCTCAAGTATAGGCCCAAGCATTTTACAAGGTCCGCACCAGTCTGCATAAAAGTCAACTAATACAGGTTTAGAAGTACTAGCTAACAATTTATCAAAACTTGCTTCATTTGCATTTATTACGTTACTAATTGCCATTTTTACCTCTCTATTAAAGTTACATTTGCATTCATTTTGATATCTTGAGAAATATCCGTTGTTCCCGTACTAGCATTAGCAGTATCATAACTAGCTGTTCTCATTAGCATAACTTTATTATTTTGAGCACTATACGAACTAGTATCGTTATATCTCATTTTCTGAATGATATATTTACTACCTGTTTTCTTGTTAAAATCATTCAAATAGTTTTTTGTATTATTGAAAATATGAATCATTAAGTCTTGTTTTGCTTTTTCAATATCACTAGCTGGAGCATTATAATCTAAAACTTTCACTTCTAATTTTTGACTATATGATTTTTGTTTTTGTAAGGCTGATTGAAGAGTAGTTAATTCAGCCTTAGAAATTCTTGCTTCAAGCTGTACAGTAATATTTAGAGTACCGCTATTATTTGTATTTTGATCAAGGTTTTTAACCTTCCAATCAGCTTTAACTATATCATTAGCTTTTTTTGCGATATCTTTTTCTACAGAATTTTGATCTTTAAGTGTAGTTGTTGCATAACCCGTAACTTGGACTAGTATACTATCACTTTTAATAGTTGTTTGAGCTTGCGTACTATAGCTTATAGTATTAAAGTTTTCTGCACAATCTTGGCTAGCATATGATGCTGAAACAGTAACTACTCCTAATAGTAATGCTGGTAATAATTTTTTCATAAAAAAGTGTTCCTTATCTGTTATCAATATACGCTGACTTACTCTAGCTTAAGCGTAAGGCATTTTAAGCCGCCTCCAGCTTTGCCAAACTCTGATATATCTATGATAATAGGTTCTATATCTAATTTAAATAGTTTTTTTCTTAGTTGATCATTGCAACTATTCATTATTAATTTACCATCAACATAAACACTATTACATAAATGCTTCTTTACTTCGTAAGGTGATAAAATAATATTGTTTGGCAAAACACCAATAATGTCTTGGCTTTCCTGAGCAAACCCATTTAGATAAGATAAACAGCCTCTATTACCTAAAGGGCAAAATAATAAATCAAGATCATAAAAATAAGGATCAACTATTTTTAATGGGACTATTTCTGTATCAATAATTTCAGAAATTTCATCATATGCTTTTAAGTCACTGCGATAACCATACCCACAATACATTTTATCATTATAATATAAAGCATCTCCCTCACCGCTTTGATGATTTTTAAGAGTTTTAACATTATAATTATTTTCAAAAAACCACTTCTGAAACAGATCTTCTTCAGGTTTTCTTTCTGGCGGTGCAAAATTACTACATATAAAGGTATTATTTTCAACTATACCAGCATTAGCTGTAAAAACCATATCTGGAAGGTTTTTATCTTGTTCAATTGTATATACTTCAATACCTAGATTTATGTATGTGTCATATAGCCTTTGCCATTGTTCATAAGCAAGTTTCTTATTAGGCTTATTAGATATATCCATCCATGGATTAATTGCATAAGTTACGTCAAACGCTGTAGGTGGGCACATTAGTACTTTTTTCATATTCAAATATCATCAAACGTTGTTATTAGGAAGTAAATTTACCATATAGCGAAGAGCTAACGAAACATTATTTTGCAGTATTTTATATAAAAAAATAAAATCATTGATAAGCTCAATTCTCCTAAGAAAAATCAAAAGCTTTGTATAGGTAGATTCTATATAGTTTTATTATTAGATGATTACGAATATTTAAAAATATACAAAAAGATTATTTTAAGACTATGCTGCGACTTTTGAATTAGCATCTATGATATTTTGAACTGCATTTTTAGCATTAACAATGTTAGGGCTATAAATATCTTTAGAATTTTCTAAAGCTTTCTCGATCTGACTTTTTATCTCAAAAGCTGGCTGTTTATCATCAAGCTCTTGATATAGGAGAGCGATGATTCCAGCAACATGAGGAGAAGCCATTGAAGTTCCTTGCATGTATCCATATCCATAATTACCAAGCGTAGAGTATATTTTAGCAGTTGACCCATAACGGCTATCACCCCCAGGAGCTCTTACAACTAAGCTATTTACATCCCATTTGAGTATACCATCAGGAGCGTAATATGTAGAATATGGCGCCAAAAGTCCTTCTGGCCCTGTAGATTCAACAACAATTGCATCTATGTTCTTACACCCTGAAGGGATATCATTAAATAAATTTTGGCCATCATTTCCAGCTGCTATAACTACAGCTATACCATTTTTATGTGCTTCTGATATTGCATCATTCCATGCTGGACACAATGTCCCCATATAGTTTTCTTTCCATTCTGACTTACTAACTATGGGGTACCCTGTCCTTGGGTCAATTCTAGACATCCCTAAGCTTAGATTAATTACTTTAACAGGTGCTGTATTATTCGATATATACCTACCATTTCTATCTCTAGCCTTGACATCCGCTCCTGCGACCCATTTAAGTGATTCTAAAATTGCATAGGTATCCCCAGAACCATCATCACCTAACGCTCTTATAGGTAGGATTTTAACCCCATCAACAGGCCCACCGACTCCTTTAACTTTTGGACCGTTTGCAGCGATTGTACCTGCTACATGTGTACCATGAAAACTACCATTATCATAAATATTTTCTGATACTCTAAGTTGCCCATTCTGCATAAAGAAATAGTACTTTTGATGATTACTATCAATCTTATCAGCGATATCGTTAGCTGGCTGATAAGCTAATCCAGAGTCTATAACAGCCACATCTATTTGTTTAGTTTTATTGGAGATTAGATCCCATGCCCCATAAGCATTAATTCCCCCAGTTATATCTTTCGGATCTTCCATGTCCCATTGCTCTCCCCAACGGATAAATTGAGCTTTTGGCTTTTTTATACTAGTTGGTCCATTCGTTATAGCTGAATTATAAGCATGCATTTTTGAATTTTTAGGGATAGCGTACTTTATACTTGAATCTGTATCCATTAATTTTTTAGCTGCCGCATATTCATCATTTTCTTTATTATGTACAATAGTTGATTGAATTTTTGATGATTTTCCTAAACTAGAAGTAGATACACTCGGCTTATAATTATTTACTTTAATTAACTTTGTTCTAGAATCAATGTTATCAATCACCTCATAGTCATAATGATTATTAGTACCTCTAACATTATTAGTAGCTAGTTGCTCTAAAGCTTTATTTTTATTATCTTTATACTTAACTATTAACTCTATATCACTTGCATATACCATAGTAGATAAAGGGATTCCTATCAATAATACTGTTTTCCTTAACATTGCTACCTCCTTTTATTAACTAATGTAAACCATATATTAATTATATGGTTTACATTCATGTAAACACAAGAAAGTATACTTTTATATGTTTTACAGCAAATAAACTTATTAAAAGTGTAAATTAGCTACTGATTAATAGTAAGACTTGTAAGTAAATTAAACTAAAGTTAATTAAAACAATGTTAGATACCTATAATCAAACAAACCCATTTTTTAAGTTTCATTAATGAATGATAGCTATGTAGCACTAATAATATTGCATATTAAACATGAGCTAACATAGCTACTATCATACAAATACTACTTTATTTTCATGAAATAGTAAGATAATACTACTTGATAAAATCACAATGAATTAATCTTTATATTTTCTAGAAAATGAGAATCATGAGAGACAACGATTATAGTCCCTTTGTAGTAATTTAAAGTTTGCTCTAACAATTTAACACTCTCAAGATCTAAGTGATTAGTTGGCTCATCAAGTATCAAGTGTTGAGGTGTAGCTTGAGCGTTTAGATAAATAGCTAAAGCAGTCTGATTTTTTTAACCTCCACTTAAATCTTTGATCTTTCTATTAGCTACTATATTCCTAAATTTATATCTAGCAAAAATAGTATATGCATCTTTAGCACTTAGATTAGAATTTACATTAATTAGATTATCTAGCAGAGAGGTATCTTGATTTAATGTAGTAACTTTTTGATCAATATAAGCAAGTTCTACATGAAGCTTTATCTGTCCTTTAATAACTTTCAAACTTTTATTTATTAGTTTTAATAAAGTACTTTTTCCATGAAATTTTTAAAGAATATGTTATACAGATAATTTATACAATAAATTTGAATAGCATATCAAAAGTAATAAATATAAGGTTAATATATAGTTTTCATCTAGTCTGAGTTCATAAACTAATTAACCGACTAATAAACATAGCACACAAATAAGATAATAAAAATCTAAAAATCACCTTTGAAAACAATATTTTTTTCTTGACTTTGATAATGATACGCATTACCATCATCAATCGATAATGGTAATGCGTATCATTATCGATTGTAATCAACCGTATGGCAATAATACTTATTATTGCTAAATAATTAATAGGAAATATAAATAATTATGAAAAAAATAATGTCAATACTCGCATGTATCTTACTATTATCAGCATGCTCAGATTTAAATTCAAATGAAAAAAATAAACAAGAAATTGCTTGTAGTAATAGTTACTCAGAATGTGTTTCTGCTTGCTCAGCAACAATTACCCATGCTCAAGGAACTTGTAAATGCGTTGATTGGCCAAATGATCCGGGGGTGCTTTATGGAGAATGTAGACAGGGTGCTTACTGTGTACATCAGAAAGGTCCAGATGGTCCTTATACACAGAATGCAATGTTTATACCAGGACCATCTACAATGACACAAGACAGTGAATGTTTACAAAAATGCACACAATCTCTTCATCAATGTAATCCAAAATAGCAATATTTATCTCAATCCTCACTCTAAACAATTTTTAAACTCAGATAAAGGGTAGTTAACATACTATAAAGTTAGTGCCTATGTTTTAGCAGATTAAGTAAAATATAGATATTTATATATAAAATACAACAATCACAGACAAGCTAACCTTCCCTTCCCATTATTTCTCAACTTCTTTTATAGGTTCTATTTCTACCTCTATCAACTAATTATAATAACCTCAATCAAATATTAAATTATTAATAATCTAATGTAGGGGGATTAATATTTTATGCGTCAAAATACCACTAAAAGATACTTTGTTACAATGAAATGGATATTTAATCTTGCCAAAGTAGTTATTACTTTTCAACAATCAATATATCTCTATGCTACTATACACACAGAACACAAAATAGAAGAATCACTATTAAAATTTATTATTTAAGAGCCTATGAAAGAACTATAGAGTAATCCAGTAGTTCTTATAATTTGTTATAAAAATAATACTTTAAACAATAATTTCATCTAAAACCTCGTCTAAAGACTCAATCATACCTTCTATAACTTCATTTTCAAAAGGAAAATTATTAGATGTTAATTGTGCTTTTACAAAACCTTCTAATAACAAATGCTGTGCATCTTGTAATGTTAAGCCTCGAGATTGTAGGTAGAATAAAGCATCTTTATCTAATTCACCAATAGTTGCTCCATGCGTACAGACTACATCATCAGAGTATATTTCAAGTTCTGGTTTTGTATTTATTTCGGCTTTCTTGCTAAGCTGAATATTTTTATTACTTTGATAGGCTTGTATTTGCTCAATACCTTCATTTACAACAGCTTTAGCATTAAACCATGCTTTTGAACTACCATTAGCAACACCTTTAAAATTTACATTACTATATGTATTTGAAGCATTATGATTAACTAAGAAACAAGTATTTGCAGTAGCAGTATTATTTAAAAGGTAAAGTCCACGCACATCAAACCTAGAGTGCTCTTTATTTAGGTTTACAGTAAAATCACTTCTTAAAAGGTTATCTTTATTAAGTAAATTAAAACCATTAAACTCAGCAGATTTATCTAAATTTACAAGATAATTCGCAGTAGTAATTAAGCCAGAGTTATTATCGTTATCAGCACAATTTGTGAAATTAACTTTAGCTGATTCTGCTACATCAACATCTAAGAAAAGATTAATTGCTGACTCTTCTGCTAGATTTACAAAATCAACATCTAAATCTAAACTTGCAAACATTTGCACATTTAACTTTAAAGCTATGTTTGTAAGTTTATTTTTAGCATTTTCAGTATTAATAAATATAAGGCTTAAATGATCTTTAGTATCTTTAGCTATATTTATCTCAAAATTCTTTGATTTTTCAACAGCAAGTTTTGACATTGCTCTATTATCTTCATTAAACTCAAGCTCACTGATATGAGTTAGTTTTTTATTATAGTCGATAGCTAAAACACCATCTAAAATAATAATTACATTCTCCTCAGTATCAAACTTAAAGCCCTGAAGGTAGTCTTTAGCTTGCTCTGATTCTGTTAGAATCTCACTAATACCATTTTTAGAATATATAGTGCTTAAATTAGTATATTTCCAACTTTCTTGTTTAATGCTAGGTAACGCATTTTTATCTATTTGCATGATTAAAACCTTTTAGCCGTTGACCCAAGAATAACCTTTTTCTTCTAGCTCTAAAGCTAGCTCTTTACCACCAGTTTTGACAATCTTACCATCAGCAAGTACATGGACAAAATCAGGTTTGATGTAATCTAAAAGTCTTTGGTAATGTGTAATCACCAAGAAACTTCTTTCCTCTGAACGCATGCTATTTGCACCATGAGATACAACTTGCAAAGCATCGATATCAAGACCAGAATCAGTTTCATCTAGTATCGCTAATTTAGGCTCTAACATCATAAGTTGAAGCATTTCATTACGCTTTTTCTCACCACCTGAGAAGCCTTCGTTTACACCACGAGACATATATTTTTGATCAATTTCAAGAGTTTGCATATTTTTTCTAAGAGTTTTCATAAACGAAATTGCATCAATCTCATCTTCGCCCTTTTGCTTTTTGATACTATTAACAGCAGTTTTCAAAAACTGAACATTACTAACACCTGGTATTTCTATAGGATATTGTAAACTTAAAAATATACCAGCGGCAGCTCTTTCTGAGATACTTAAATCATCTATATGCCTGCCATCAAACAAAATTTCACCTTTAATAACCTCATAACCAGCCTTACCTGCAAGCACATTACTTAGTGTACTTTTACCAGCGCCATTTGGACCCATGATTGCGTGAATTTCACCTTTGTTCATTTTAAGATTTAAGCCTTTAAGAATAGCTTTATCACCAACATTTACATGTAAATCTTTTATTTCTAATAACATTTTTTATACCTTTAAATTTATATACCTAGTTCCTAGTTTTACTCAACAAGATTCCCATTCATATGGGAATGACCAACAAATAAATGATCATCCTCGTGCTTGACACGAAGATCCCCAGCGTATTTCTTAACCTACTGCACCTTCTAAACTTACTTCCATAAGTTTTTGAGCTTCAACTGCAAATTCTAACGGTAACTTTTTAAATACCTCTTTACAAAAACCATTCACAATCATTGCAATCGCATCTTCTTCTGAGATGCCCCTTTGCTTACAGTAAAATAATTGGTCATCTGATATTTTAGATGTAGTAGCTTCATGCTCAATTTGAGAGCTATTGCTTTTATTTTCAATATATGGGTAAGTATGAGCTCCACACTTATGCCCTATCAATAATGAATCACATTGAGAGAAATTACGAGAATTATCAGCATTTGGAGAAATTCTAACTAAACCTCTATAAGCCTGTTGAGCCTTACCTGCAGATATACCTTTTGAAATGATTGTACTTTTAGTGTTTTTACCAAGATGAATCATTTTAGTACCAGTATCTGCTTTCTGAGCATGGCGGGTTAATGCTACAGAGTAAAATTCTCCAACAGAATTATCACCACGCAAAACTACAGATGGATATTTCCAAGTAATTGCAGAACCAGTCTCAACTTGTGTCCATGAAATTTTAGAATTATTGCCTTTGCAGACTCCTCGCTTAGTTACAAAATTATATATACCCCCCTTGCCATCCTTATCACCAGGATACCAGTTTTGCACTGTTGAATACTTAATTTCAGCACCCTTTAAAGCTACCAATTCAACAACTGCTGCATGAAGTTGATTTTCATCACGCATTGGAGCAGTACAACCTTCTAAATAACTTACATAACTATCTTCATCAGCGACTATAAGAGTTCTTTCAAACTGTCCTGTGTTTAAAGCATTTATTCTAAAATAAGTAGAAAGCTCCATTGGACAAGTTACACCTTTTGGTATATACACAAAAGATCCATCTGAAAATACAGCTGAGTTTAATGCTGCAAAAAAGTTATCGCCTTGAGGCACTACAGAACCCAAATATTTCTGCACTAAATCTGGATATTTTTGGATAGCTTCTGAAATCGGACAAAATATAACGCCTGCTTCTGCAAGTTTTTCTTTAAAAGTTGTAACAACTGAAACAGAGTCAAATACAGCATCTACAGCTATGTTTTTCACACCAGCTAAAAATTCCTGCTCATGCAAAGGTATACCAAGCTTATTATATGTATCTAAAATTTCTGGATCAACTTCATCTAAACTCTTAGGATGATCTTTCATCGATTTTGGTGAAGAATAATAACTAATAGCTTGATAATCTACTTTTTGATAGTCTAAATGTGCCCATTCAGGTTCAGTCATTTCAAGCCATTTTTGATAACCCTTTAAACGCCATTCTAACATGAACTCTGGCTCATCTTTCTTGGCAGATATAAACTTAATTACATCTTCACTAAGACCCACATCTATCGTATCTGTTTCGATATCTGTAGAGAAACCATGTTCATAGTCTTGTTCTATAATTCTGTCTAAGTTTTCACTCATTAGTCACTCTCTATTATATTTAGTATCTTTATAAAAATTATATTTGATTATTATTTACAACATCATCGATAGATGTTTCAGACAATATTTCTAAGACCTTTTTATTCATAGCCTTCCAGTAATTATCAACTGTACAAACTTTTACTGCTGCACATTTCTTCTTTCTCAAATCACAACATTCTGTAACTCGTACATTTTCTTCAACAGCTTTAACTATATCTAACACTTTTATAGTCTCAGCATTTTTAACTAGTATATAACCGCCATCAACTCCCCTTTTGGATGTTACTATATTGCGATTTGACAAAAGATTAAGTAGTTTACGAACTGTTGGTAAATTTAACCCAGTTACATCGGAAATCTTCATAGCACTATAAGGCGCTTCTTTATTTTTAGCTATAGTCACCACTACTAGCAATCCATAGTCTAATAATTTACTTATCTTGAGCATATTTTACTCAACTATACCAATTTAGTATCATTTGTAGAATATGATAATATCAAACACTTAGAATGTAAATTAAAATTTGATTATTCATACCACTTCGACTAGTATCACTAAATATAAATACTAAAAGTTTTCGATTATGCGAATAGCTATATTAGGTGCTGGCCAACTCGGCATATATCTTACTCAGCGACTAAGTTTAGAACATCAGGTTACCGTTATTGATTTGGATGAGGAAAAATTAGGGTTTATCTCTTCTGCTTTTGACGTACAAACAATTATTGGTGATGTTACAAAACCGAATATCATGAATGAAGCAAACTTCAAAGATACTGATATGATTATTGCTGTAACATCTAATGATACCACCAATATTGCTGTTTGTGATATGGCATATAAACTTTATAAAACACCTTACAAAGTCGCTAGAATTAGAGAAACTGAATATAATAGGTTCCCTAAATTACTAAACAATATCGACTTAGTTATAAAATCTTTCTTTGAAACAACCAAACAGATAGAACAACTAATATTTCTAGCAGGAGCATACTTTATATCTAGCTTTTTTGATAAAAGAGTTCAAATTGTTGGAGTTGAAGTAGCAAATAGCTCCCCTCTTGTAGGATTTGCAATAAAAGATATCTATCTAGGGCTTGGTGATATTAAAGTTGATATTATATCTGTCTATAGAGGTGATGATCGACTAGATATAGAAAATACAAAAGTTTTAGTTGAGCCCGGAGATAGGGTTATGTATCTTTCTGAAAAGGCTTACTCTTCTCAGATATTATCAATTTTCCAACCAACAAAATCAAATATTAGGAAGATATTTATTGCTGGAATTAACCATGCTAGTATCACACTTGCAAAATCTCTTGAAACAAAAGGCTATATCATAAAAATGATTGATCCAAGTGCAAAAAAATGTGATTTAGCTTTGCAAGAACTTTCAAAATCAACAATTCTTCATTATAACCCTGTAAACAATAATCTTCTAGTTGCCGAAGGCATTGATGAGGCTGATATGTTTTTTGCACTTACAAATGCCGATGAAATAAATATAATGTCATCTATATTAGCAAAAAAGCTAGGTGCAAAAAAAACTATCGCTACCGTCAATAGTTCTGAATACTACTCTATCACAAGAGATATGAACCTAATCGACATCTCATTATCTCCACATAGTTTATCTTATGCGACTATCAAAGCCTTTTTGACTCAAGTTGATATGATTACAATGTATGAAATTGAAGGTTCTGAAGAACACTTAGTAGAATTACGAGTCCACGGTGAAGAAAACATGTCGACGATAATTGGTAAAAAACTCTCAGATGTTAAATTACCGGATGGCATAAAAATCCTTTCTATCATGAAAAATAATGTTCCTATATTTTTTGATGATAATATAACTGTTGAAGATGGTGATCGGTTAATAATCAAGACTGATGATAAAAATGCTCTCAACATTCTTGAAAAACTTTTTCAAGTAATGCCACTTTATATAGCTTAAAATAATTGCCTATTATACTTAGCTTAAGTATCATTGATTATTCAAACAAATAATATTTTTTTAGTAAAATGAATAATTCTTCAAAAAAAGATAAGATAGGTATAGTTCTTTTAGTTCTACTAATGACTGGAGCTATTGATAATATTCGAAACTTACCATCTACAGCAACATCAGGAACATATATATTTTTCTTTTTTGCAGTTGCTATATTATTATTTTTAGCGCCTGTTGCTTTAGTATCTGCAGAGATGACAGCTACATATACCAATAAAGGTGAAGAAGGTGTATATGGCTGGGTTAAAAAAGCTTTTGGCCCTAATGTAGCAATGCTTGCTATATGGTTTCAATGGGTAAATACTTTAATCTGGTTTCCAAGTATCCTAACCTTTTTAGCTGGTACAGTTGCTTATATTTTTAATCCTGACCTTGGGCAAAACATAAAGTTCACGATTATTTTTATAACAGTAACTTTTTGGCTACTAACTATTCTTAATCTTAAAGGTTTAAAAGTATCAGCCGTATTTGCAAGTATTTGTACTTTTTTAGGCATGGTTATACCAATGATCTTAATGGTTATATTTGCAATAATATGGTTAAGTTGTGATCAATGCCATAACCATCTAAACTTCCAAGCAGATAATTTAATTCCTAACTTTCACTCAACAGAATCTTGGATGGGCCTAACAGCAATTATTGCATCATTCCTCGGCTTAGAACTTGCTACTGTTCATATTACAAATGTAAAAAAACCAAAGAAAACTTTCCCTTTAGCTTTATTTATTTCCGTAGTTTTTATAATATTTACAATGGTTTTAGGAGCATTAGCTGTAAGCCTTATATTCCCTCAATCAGAAATTGATGTTGTGCACGGAACAATTAAAACGTTTAAGATATACCTTGAAGATTTAGGTATCCCTATGTTTTTCTACTATGCTTTAGGAATGATGATTATTGTCGGTTCGGTTGGTTCAATGATTAACTGGATGATTTCTCCTGCTAGAGGCTTACTACAAGCGGCAGATGACCATTTTTTACCAAAAATACTTGATAAGAAAAATAGCCATGATGTTCCGAGTGGCATCCTAATCCTTCAAGCTATTATTATGACTATTATTTGCTTACTTTTAGAGTTAGTCCCCTCTGTGCAAGCATACTACTGGCTGCTTACTGCCCTAAGTACTCAAATCTACTCATTAATGTATTTAATGATGTTTATAGCCGCACTAAAGCTTAAATTTACTGATAAGAGAACTCAAGATTCTGATGCATTTAGAATACCTGGTGGTAAAATTGGAATGACTACAATTTCAATTGCAGGTATCTTAGGTACTTGTATCTGTGTGATAGTAGGCTTTATACCACCCGACAATATGTATGATAACCCGTTTGAATTTATTAAAATGCTAGCAATTTGTCTAATCTCTTCTATAATTCCTGTAGTCTTATTTATGATTTATCGTAACGAAAAAGTAAACCATTAAAATGCTCGAATCTGTTTTATTATTTATAAGTCTACTTATTGGATATTTTTTTTGTAAAATTAACGGTTCTTCAAAAAATCTAAAAATCATTAATTCAAGCCTAGAAGCTATAGTTGTATCTATTGTTATATTTATGGGTTATAACTTTAGTATTTTTACTCATACAAACGCTATTATACTAAAGGTTATAGGAGTAGCTACAGCTTACTCTATAGTATTATTTGCTACGAATGTACTAGCGATATGGCTATTATGTAAACATATTGATATCAAAGCCAAATTTATAATTCAAAAAGATCCTAAGCATAAAAATAAAATTCTGACATTAATTATTCAGGCCTCTAAATACATAATGTTTCTAATTTTAGGTTACATAATAGGAGAAATAATAGATATCAATGCTACGCAACAAATTAACAGCATGGTTTATATTTTATTACTTGCCCTACTTTTTATTATTGGAGCACTTTTAAGGCTTGAGAACATAAATATCATCGAAATTTTTAAAAACAAATATGCAATGATGATTGTAATCTTAATTGTGTTAGCATCTAATTTTATCTGGGATAATAATGAATTTTATTACCGGCATTCCCTCTAAACAAAGCATTATGATTAGCTCAGGTTTAGGATGGTACTCACTATCGATGGTACTTAATACTAGTTATTTAGGAGAGTATTATGGCATAGTGACTTTCCTAATAGATTTTATACGAGAACTTGTAGTTCTTATTACAATTCCTTTGCTAAGAAAATATCTATCTGTTGAGCTTGTTGGTTATTCTGCAAATACTGCCATGGATTTCTGCTTACCAGTTATTAGAAATAATTATGGAAATAAAGTCGTACCTTTAGCAATATCGATAGGTTTAATCTTTACGATTATCACGCCGATACTACTAATAATTGAAAATTTTATTTTATAGAAAAATATTTGATAGATTATTTACTACGGAATTTGATACGGCCTTTAGTCAAATCGTAAGGCGTGATCTCTACTACAACTTTATCACCTGTTAATATACGAATGTAGTTTTTTCTCATTTTACCAGAAATATGTGCTGTTACAGTATGCCCATTTTCAAGTTCAACTCTAAACATTGTGTTTGGTAGTGCTTCTAAAACAACACCTTCCATTTCGATACAGTCTTCTTTTGCCATTGTGGCTTATTCTCCGATTTTAATGATTAATTAAATATAGTTAAAACAGATATATTCTAAAGCATTTATCCAAAAACTCAAATTTTTTGAAAAATAACTTTATATAACTAAAAGTCCCGCCCTAATTGTTTGCTATAATTAGCTTTAATATTTATTACATTACTTACATTTTTCGTGGAAAATATCCTTTTTTTAGAAATTTTTGTGTTTGTGGTATCCGTTATCGGTGGCACAATAGGCTCAATGATTGGTCTTGGTGGTGCTATAATAATTACACCAGCTTTAGTTACTTTCACAAATATTCCTATACATTATGCTATCGGTGCATCTTTAGTTGCTACTATTTGTACATCAACAGCAACATCAATAGTTTCATTAAAATCTCACGGTCTTACTAAAGAGAAGTTAGGATTATTTTTAGCTATTGGTACAGCTATTGGTGCTATATTTGGTGCAAACTTAGCTTTGAGAATGTCTGCAAAACCGTTATATATAGTTTTTGGCTCAATTTTACTTGTCGTTTTAATTCTAAGCTTTAGAAAACGCTCAAATGAAGTTAGTACTAAAGTTCATCCGATGGCTGAAAAACTACAATTAAATGATAGTTACACTATAAAAAACAAGTCTTACAATTATAATATCGAACATCCTATTTGGGGCTTTATAAGCATGTTAGGTGCTGGGTTTATTGGTGGTCTATTAGGTATTGGAGCTGGCTTATTTAAAGTTATCGCTATGGATAAAATAATGAAAGTACCTTTTAAAGTCAGTGCTTCAACGAGCAATTTTATAATGGGGATCACAGGTTTTGCAGCTGCAATTATATATTACACATCAAATAGCATAGATCCGACTATCACCGCCTCTGTTGCACTTGGTGCACTTTTAGGAGCGACTATTGGTTCTAAAGTCATGCCTTTACTGAGTCCAAGCGTACTTAGAACGATGTTTTTTATTGTGGTTTTATTAGCAACTATACAAATGATATCTAAGGGCTTCTGATGACTAAAAGCAAACTTTTCTCAATATTGCTAAAATTGAATTTAACAACAGCAGTTATTTTGCTAATAATTGGCCTTATTTGCCACCTTATGTACAGACAAAGCATATTAGCCTCTCAAATACTTAATATTGGTATTTTGTATATTATATTAATGCCAGTTATAAGAGTTTTTATGGAACTTGGTTATTTCACAAAAAAAAGAAATTACATATATATATCAGTATGCATATCTTTAATTATAGTAATTGCAATAAGTATCGTTTGTTAAGATAGTATATCTTTCTCAAAAATGTTAATATCTTGATAATTAAAATTAATAGACTCTAAGAGCTAAAGACTTATAGAATTATGTTTACTAGTTTATCAGACAAATTAAAACTGTCATTTGACAAATTAAAAGGCCAAACTTCTTTAACAGAAGAAAATGTCCAGTCAGCATTAAGAGACATCAGAGTTTCTCTCTTAGAGGCTGATGTTGCTTTACCGGTTGTAAAGAGCTTTATTGCTAACATCAAGGAAAAAGCATTAGGTGAAGAAGTTAAAAAGAGTTTAACTCCTGATCAAACTTTCGTTTCTTTCGTTAAAAAAGAGCTTGAAAAAGCATTAGGTGAAGAAGCTGTACCAATTAATCTAAAGGCTCAGCCACCAGCAGTTATATTGATGGCTGGTCTACAAGGTGCTGGTAAAACAACTTCTACAGCTAAACTTGCAAAGTATCTTAAAGAACAGCATAAGAAAAAAGTAATGGTTGTTTCTGCTGATATTTATCGCCCTGCTGCGATTGATCAGCTTGAAACTCTAGCTAAAAGTGTTGATGTTGAGTTTTACCCTTCAGATATCTCACAGAAACCTGATTATATAGTTACTCAAGCAATCCAAGCTGCTAAGACTAAATTAATGGATGTTGTGATTGTCGATACAGCTGGTCGTTTACACATAGATGAGTCTATGATGGATGAAATTAAACTTATCCATAAAATTGCTAAACCTGTTGAAACATTCTTTACAGTAGACAGTATGACAGGTCAAGATGCCGCGGTTACAGCAAAAGCATTTAATGATGCTCTAGCTCTAACAGGTATAATTTTGACCAAAACTGACGGTGATGCAAGAGGTGGTGCTGCCCTGTCTATTCGTGAAATTACAGGTAAGCCAATTAAGTTCTTAGGTGTTGGCGAAAAAACCGATGCACTTGAACCATTCCACCCAGATAGGGTTGCCTCTAAGATTATTGGTATGGGAGATGTTCTTAGTCTTATAGAAAGCATAGAGCAAAAAACAGAAAAAGAGTCTGCTCAGAAACTTACCAAAAAGTTAAAGAGTGGTAAGAATTTTGACTTAAATGACTTTAAAGCTCAAATTTCACAAATGAAGAATATCGGTGGTGTTGAGTCAATAATGTCTAAATTACCAAATATGCCAGCAAATATGCCAGGTAATATTGGTGATGATATGTTTAAGAAAATTGAAGCATTGATAGATTCAATGACTCCACTAGAAAGAAAAAAACCAGAATTAATAAAACATAGCCGAAAGCAAAGAATTATAAAAGGTTCAGGTACTACTATTCAAGATTTGAATAAATTACTCCAACAACACACTCAAATGAAAAAAATGATGAAATCAGTTGTTGGCAAAAAAGGTGGTATGGCCAATATGATGAAAAGAATGGCTGGCATGCAAGGCATGGGAAATATGGCAAACCTACTAGGTAAAAGATAATTAGACTATAAAGGAATAAACATTAATGATTGGCGATAAAAATTTTGATAAAGTTTCAAATATAAATATAAAAAAGGAAAAAGTATTGATTCCTGCAGAAGTACTAATTCAAGAGACTCCTCTTTTAAAGGGTTCTTTTCAAACTGTTAAAAAATCTCGTACAGAGATAGCTGAAGTTATCCATGGTAAAGATGACAGAGTTGTAGTTGTAGTTGGACCGTGCTCTATTCATGACACTGATGCGGCAATTGAGTATGCTAAAAAACTTAAAGCTCAAGTTAAGAAGTTTGAAAAAGAAATCATTATCGTAATGAGAGTATATTTTGAAAAACCTCGTACTACTGTTGGATGGAAAGGTCTAATTAATGACCCTGATCTTGATGATTCTTTTAATATTAATAAAGGTCTAAGACTAGCTCGTAACTTATTATCAGATCTTACAGATATGGGATTACCATGTGCAACTGAATTTTTAGATGTAATCACCCCTCAATATTTTGCTGAGCTAATTTCATGGGGAGCAATTGGTGCTAGAACTGTTGAAAGCCAAGTTCATAGAGAATTAGCTTCTGGTCTATCAGCATCTATCGGTTTCAAAAATGCTACTAATGGTGATGTTCAAGTTGCTGTAGATGCTATCAAGTCAGCGACATATTCACACCACTTTTTAAGTACAACCAAATCTGGTTCTACGGCTATATTTGAAACTAAAGGAAATCCTAACGGTCATGTGATACTTCGTGGCGGTGCTTCTGGACCTAACTTCAGTAAGGAGCATGTTGATGAATGTATAGCTAAACTTAAAAAATCAGGGATTGACTCAAAGGTTATGATTGACTGTAGCCATGGTAATAGTCAAAA
This sequence comes from Francisella adeliensis, assembly GCF_003290445.1. NCBI lineage: Bacteria > Pseudomonadati > Pseudomonadota > Gammaproteobacteria > Thiotrichales > Francisellaceae > Francisella > Francisella adeliensis. The sequence continues at coordinate 1,198,078 of NZ_CP021781.1, forward strand.
AGATCATACTAAACAAAACTCTGTTTTAGAGAATATTTGTGAACAAATTAAAGTTAGTGATGATATCTTTGGTGTAATGATTGAAAGTAACCTAGTTGCTGGTAATCAAGATATAAATACTAAACCTCTAACATATGGTCAAAGTGTTACAGATAAATGTGTTGATTTTGATGAAACTGTTAAAATGCTAGAAATGCTAGCAAATGCAGTAAAAGCAAAACGTAATTCTCAAGAGAAAAAAATCACTAAAGAAGAATCTCAATTTTCTTTACTATAGATCTTTAATTAAAAAAACCTTCTTTAAAAGCTATTCATATTCTTTAGTAATATATCTTCCTACATTTTTATCTTTGGTAACATTATTACAAACAAATGTAGGCAGTGAGCCCATAACTAAAAACTCATGAATTAAATCATTCATGTATTGATTTAAAGCCCCTTTGAACAACCAATCTCTTTTATACCGTGAATAAGTAATATTTTTTTGTAATGAATTTCAATTATTATGTTAGTGCTAAATTCATTAATTGACTTCCTTGACATACAGCTCCTGTATTATGAATACTAATAACAGTACCACTATAAGGTATTTTCAATTCTTTTCTGATCATAGTCGATGTTTGAATATATTGCCCGATTACTTCACCAGCTTTAAATGAATCACCGGCCTTTATAAACCATTCATATAAACCACCCTCTATAGCTTTGATGTGTTTATAGTTAGATATATTCGTATGTATAATTTTTTCATGCAAAAGGTTAGTTTCAAATGGCGAGTCAATAATGTTTTTGTGGTGGAGATAGTTCAGTACCCCTTGAGTTTGCATTTTAGCATCTGCAAAATTGATATATTCTTCTGAGCCTAGCTCTAAAGTGTACCCTTCTTTTAGAACCTCTTCATCTCTACCTAGTTCTTTAAATGCATGAGATAAATGCCACCACGGACAAAATATAGCTTCATCTAAAGCACCTTCCGCTTTATTATTATCAATTACAAGAGTATGCTTGTAACCAAATTTTTCTGCCATTTTTTTAGCAAATTCTGCAGTATAAACATAGGTTGTTGCATCAGTATCTGTATGTAAATCTAAAACAAAATCAGCTTTTTGAGCTTCTTGTTGTGCTATTAAGTTTAATCTTCTAGCTCTTGATAGCTCCCACTCATTTGATAGCTCTTCAGATATTTTTTCCTGTAATAACTTCTCAAATGCTTTTTTATAGTCTGTTGTGCTTGAGTTTATATGCTTTTCTGCAAAACTTTTATAGTCAATTTTAGGGTAATGATAGTATCTATTAAAGTTATCTCCTGTTGCAGAGTCAAACCTACCTTGATGACCTGCTCCTATAAATAAATCTTTACCAATAGGATTACACTGAGGTATCAGATAAATATCTCCTTTAGGCTGATACTTATTAAAATACTCTAAAAGTTCAATCATTACTGTATTACCTTGCAATTCAGAGGCATGCATACTTGCTTGCATATACACTGTTGGAGAGTTTTTATCGCTTCCTTTAATTGTAATTTTTTCGATAGAAATATCTTCTCCTGTAGAGGATTGACTAACGTTGATCTTTTCTTTTGAAATATAACTTTGCATAACTAGCTACTTGTTTAAGACGTTTTAATTTTATAATAATTTATCACATTTAATTGATTTTACATAATTCTACTATAGACAATTACATAGCAATTCTAAAATGATAAAATAACTATAAGATTTCACTAAACTTTAACTAAAATGATCAAAGTTACTTCATTTAACGCAAATGGTATCCGTGCAGCTACTCGTAAGGGTTTTTGGGATTGGTTCAAAACTCAAGATATCGACTTTTTATGTATCCAAGAAACAAAGGCTCAATTTCATCAACTTGAGGGAGATAGTCAGTACTTCCCCGAAGGTTATCATTATGACTTTAAAGATGCTGTTAAAAAAGGCTATAGTGGTACTGCTATTTATGCAAAGAAAAAACCTCTAAAAGTTATCAAAGAGCTTGGGTTTGACTGGGCTGATAATGAAGGTCGTTATATTCAATTTGATTATGAGAATTTTAGTGTTGCTAGTCTATACCTCCCAAGTGGCTCTAGTGGTGATGTCCGTCAAGAATACAAAATGCAATTTCTTGAGAAATACAAAGAAATCCTAAAAGAGCAAATAGCTTCTGGTCGTGATTTTATCGTTTGTGGCGATTTTAATATCGTCCATAAAGAGATAGATATCAAAAACTGGAAACCTAACTATGGCAAGACTTCTGGAGTATTACCCGAAGAGCAAGAATGGTTGGATCATATATTTGATGATTTGGGTTGGGTAGATAGTTTCAGAGTAGTTAATCATGAACCATTACAATATACTTGGTGGTCAAATCGTGGACAAGCTCGTGCAAATAATGTCGGCTGGCGTATTGACTATCAAATAGCTACGCAAAACCTAAAAGATAAAGTAGTTACCGGCTCAGAGTATGTCTATAAAGAAAACTGGTTTTCTGATCATGCTCCGCTGACAATTAGTTATGATTATGAAGTGTAATCTATAACGGGAGTTTATAAAATGGATAATAAAATAGTTTTAATCACAGGTGCAACAAAAGGAATTGGACAAGCCACAAGCGTATATTTAAACAATCAGGGTTGGCAAGTCATTGGAATAGCAAGGTCTTATATTGATAATTTTCCCGGAGAACTTTTCCTATGTGATTTAGCTGATGAAAATCAAACAGCATCAACAATTGCTCAAATAAATAACCTTCATGGATGTCCCAACGCTATTATTAATAATGTTGGAATAGCTATTCCAGAACCATTGGGAAAAATTTCTATTTCAGCACTTAATGATGTCTATAATTTAAATGTTAGGAGTGCTGTACAAGTATCACAGTTTTTTATTGAAAAAATGAAACTAAAAGAACAATGCCAAATTATTAATATTGCAAGTAGAGCTATCTTTGGAGTTAAAAATCGTACCAGTTATTCCGCTGCAAAATCTGCTTTGGTTGGATGTACTAAAACTTGGGCTCTAGAGCTTGCTAAGTATGGGATATGTGTAAATGCTATAGCTCCGGGTCCAGTAGATACTGAATTATTTAGAAAAACTAGACCTATTGGTAGCAAAGAAGAAAAGGAAGTTTTAGATTCTATCCCTATGATGCGTATAGGCAAGCCTGAAGAAATAGCTGCAACAATAGCTTTTCTCCTGTCAAAAGAAGCATCTTTTATAACTGGACAAGTTATTTGTGTCGATGGTGGTGGAAGCCTATAACTTTAATAAAACATAAAATATGCCAAACGCTTATATATTCTCAGGTCTACCAGGAGTAGGCAAAACAACTTTAGCAAAGCAACTAGCTCAAGCTATACCTAATACTATCTACTATAGAGTAGACACGGTCGAATATTATCTAAAAAAAGCGTATTCACAAGAACTGACAAAACAAGGCTATGAGCTAGTCTATTATCAAGCGAGAGAAAATTTAGAGCTTGGTAAAAATGTAATTATAGATTGTTGTAATCCTGTTATAGAATCTCGAAAACTTTGGGCTCAATTAGCAAACATTAACTCTACTGAAATAATTAATATTGAAGTTGTGTGTAAAAACAAACAAACTCATCAAAATAGAGTAGAAACAAGATATAATATTAATGAAAATAAATATCCTTCTTGGGAGGATGTATTAGATAAAGAGTATCAGGCTTGGAATCAAAGTATAATAACAATTGATACCTCTACTAATACTCCACAAGAATTACTTACGACCTTAAATAAAATATCTAAAGGGATATAACAATGCTAAATAAAATAATCTCTAAAACATTAATCGCTTTTTTATTACTTATTCCTATTAGTGCTTTTACAAATGGGCATACACAGTATAGTATATTTTTGATACCCGATAAAAATGCTGAGACATACATAAAAAACTTTAATATAACCCCGTTTATCCAACAATACCCTGTTAGCTTAAATTTATATACAACTAGTTTTAAAAGGTTTTACTTAGAAAGTATTGTTCAACTAGTAAAAAGAATTGCTAATACAACTGAAGAATTTGATATATCTGCAGATCAAATAACAATTAGTGAAGATGGTTTTGTAACATTAAATATTGGTAATGATCATGACTTACAAGGATTATCAAATATTATAATTAGGAACCTAGCAAAAGATCGCTATAAAGACTCTAATATGCCTAGTTGGATAAAATTCCATCCAGCAAAACAAAAATTATTTAATGAATATGGAACTTCAAATGCTTTTGATCAGTTTGAGCCAAATATTAATATCTCAACGATAAATATAAATGACCAAAGTATAAAACAAATGATCGAAGATGATTTTGATAAAACTATTCAATCCTTTAATCAAAAATCTCTAAGCTTTAAAATTATTGGGATTGGATTTGGTTATGCCGATGATAATGGACAAGTTGCAGAAGTCATCAAAAAGTATAATTTTAAAGACACAAAAAATTATTCTTTTGAAAAATCTTAGATGTATATTTTTCTGTAAAAACTTAGAGGAATTGCTTTAGCTTTAAGAATTATTTTAGTCACTAAAACACCTCAAGTAAACAGTGTCAAACCTGAAATCGAAATATAATGAATAAACAAAAATCCTTAGTCATTTATTTAAAGGAATAAAAATAATGAAATTTAAATACAAAAAAATTTTCATAGCTTCATCCTTAGCCGTTCTTGCTGGGTGTGCAAGTAATGTTGATAGCACAAAACATGCAGAATGGGGATATGTTGGTGCAGAAGGTCCAGAGCACTGGGGGGAGCTATCATCAAGCTATAAGCAATGTGATAACGGTAAACAACAATCACCTATAAACATACTGACAACAACTATAGCAAAAACACAAAACAAAGATGAAAAAATAAAATTAGATTATCACCTACATATAGATTCTATCTTAAATAATGGTCATACAATTCAAATACAATTTAAACCAGGTAGTTATCTTGATATAGGCAACGAAAAGTATGAGTTAAAGCAAATGCACTTTCATGCACCAAGTGAAAACTTCTTAGATGGAAAAGAATTTCCGTTTGAAGCCCACTTTGTAAACATTTCTAAAGATGGTAAAATTGCAGTATTAGCATTGTTTTACGAATACAATAAAGAAAAAGATAGCTCTTTTATAAAAGAAATATGGCAGCATATTCCCAAAAAAGTCAACACTACAAACGAGTTTGATTTTACAGTTCATCATGATGATAACCCAATTCCAAATGGTCATCATTCATTTTATGAGTTTACAGGGTCTTTAACAACTCCTCCATGTACTGAGGGTGTAAAATGGGTTGTGTTAAAACAAAAAAATTACATTACTAAAGAACAAGTTAAAATATTTAAAGATACACTTCACTTTGATAATAATAGACCTCTTCAAAAAATAGATAATAGAAAAATCTTATTAGAAGAAGAGTAAAATAAATAAGGAAAAATAATGAAAAATACACATTTTGATGTAATAAGCCTAGGTGGTGGATCTGGCGGAGTTGCTTCTGCTGTACAGGCTGCTAAATTTGGTAAAAAAGTAGCAATTATCGAAAAACTACAACTAGGCGGAACTTGTGTAAACCGTGGTTGCGTACCTAAAAAAGCGATGTTTTATGGTGCTATGATTGCTGAGCAATTAAAGCATGATGTCGCAGGCTATGGTTTTGATGTTGAAGTTAAAGGTTTTAACTGGGCAAAATTAAAAGAAAAAAGAGCTACTTATATTGGTAATATTCACGGTTTTTATGATAGATTGTTAGAAAAATGGAATATCTCTCACTTCAATAACTGGGGCAAATTTGTAGATAATAAAACTATAGAGCTAGATGATGGTACTGTGCTTACCGCTGACAATATATTTATCGCACCAGGTGCTTACCCAATAGTACCAGAAGGTATAGAAGGCTCAGAGCTAGGCATTACTTCTGATGAGTTTTTTGAGCTAGAAAACACGCCCAAGAAAGCTGTGATCGTTGGCGGTGGCTATATTGCTGTAGAAATTGCTGGGGTACTAAATGCTCACGATACTGATACAACCATTATGGTGCGCAGAGACAAGCCTCTTATGGAATTTGATGATGATGTCAGCGATGTATTAGTTGAATGTATGAAGATGACAAATATGAATGTTACGAATCATACAAATATCATAAAAATTGAAAAAACTGGCAATACCCTAAAAATCACTACAGATACAGGCACAGTACTAGAAGATGTAGATACACTAATCTGGGCAACAGGTAGAGCTCCAAACACTCATAATTTAGGAATTGAAAACACTGATATAGAAATAACTAAAAAAGGTATAATCCCTGCTAACGATATGAGTGAAACAAATGTCGATGGAATATACTCTATAGGTGATGCTTCTGGTGTTGCTCAACTTACTCCTGTAGCGATTAAGACAGGTAGATATCTTGCTCGTAGACTTTTTAATGGTGAAACGAATCTAAAAGCTAATCTTAAAAACATACCTACTGTTATATTTTCTCACCCTGCTATTGGTACGGTTGGTTTATCTGAAAAAGAAGCTAGAGCTGAGTATGGTGATGATAATGTGAAAGTCTACAAGTCTCGCTTTACAAACCTATACTGCGCAATATCAGGTCATAGAATGCCTACATTTATGAAGCTAGTTGTAACTGGTGATAATGAAAAAGTCGTAGGTTGTCACATGATTGGCTTAAATGTCGATGAGATGCTACAAGGCTTTGCTGTAGCTATCAATATGGGTGCTACTAAGCAAGATTTTGATGACACAATAGCTATACACCCTACTGCCTCTGAAGAGCTTGTTACTATGGTTTAAAACATAATGAAAGCAGCTAAAAAACAATCTATTATTCATGTATCTATTCTTGTGAAAGAGTATGATGAAGCGATTGATTTTTATACGAATAAACTTGGATTTGAGCTGATAGAAGATACATATCAGCCTGAACAAGATAAAAGGTGGGTATTAGTGTCTCCTAAAAACTCAAATGGTTTTTCTCTATTATTAGCTAAAGCATCCAAGGAGGAGCAAAATAGTTTTATTGGTGATCAAACGGGTGGTCGTGTATTTTTATTTCTCCATACTACTGATTTTTGGGAAGACTATAATAGAATGAGATCTCTAGGCATTGAATTCATACGACCTCCCTCTGAAGAAAAATATGGATTAGTTGCCGTATTTAAAGATTTATATGGAAATTTATGGGACTTATTGCAGTTTAATAATGATAAGTCATAATGTTATTAATTTAAATTACGATGAATCATTGCTACATAGATTGTAATGTTTGACCTCTCAAAACCTTCTTTAAGAGCTAATGATTGTGTTATATTGTAAGTTAGACTTATAGTAACTATTACATCTTAGGGATTACTTATGAAAAAAATCAATGCTACAACAAGGTTCAATACGGTTAGCGAGTCAAAGAATACTGCAGAATACGTGGTTTCAAGATTAGTTGATTTAGGCATAGAACATTCTTTTTCTGTACCAGGAGACTTTGCATTTTCATTCGATCGTGCACTTATTAGTAACTCTAAACTTACAAGTATCATCAATACAAATGAACTAAATGCAAGTTATGCTGCTGATGGCTATGCTAGAGTAAAAGGGGCTGCTATACTCTGTACTACTTATGCCGTTGGTGAGCTAAGTGCTTTAAATGGTGTGATGGGCTCAAAAGCTGAGAATGTGACAGTATTTCATCTTGTTGGCTCACCTAACGATATGGCTGTTGCTAAGCGAAGAGCTGTCCATCATACTTTAGGTGATGGTGAGTTTGGTAACTTTTTCAACATTTCTGCATCGACAGCTTGTGTATCAGCAATTATTACACCAGATAATGCACGCAGAGAAATGAATAGAGTTATTACAGAAGCTTTTAAATATCGTAAGCCTGCCTATATAAGTTTGTCTCTAGATGACGGCTCTAAACCTGTAACAGATATTACACCTGATAATATTGATTGTAGTTACCTAAAAAGCGATCCTAATCAACTAGATAAAGCTTTAGAACTTATTTTACAAAAGTTAACTAATGCTAAAAAAGTTGTAGCTATTCCATCAGTTAAGTTAGATAGATTTGGTATAACAGAAAAAGCAATAAGACTTATTGAAAAACTTAACATCCCTTTTGCTATTATGCCACATGATAAAAGTGTAATATCTGAGCATCATAGTAACTACGCAGGATTTTATGCTGGACTCCTATCAGATAAAGGTACTTCCGAGATAGTTGAAAGTGCAGATTTAGTGTTAAATATCGGTGATGCGTTATGGTCAGACTTTAATACCTCTGGATTTACAAACAATCTTGATATGACAAAGGTTTTAAATCTCGCACCTCTATTTGTAGAAAATGAGAGTAATTATTTCAAGAATATATACCTCGGTGAGCTATTAGATAAATTATTTGATAAAGTTACAGCTATAAATTACATATCATCCTATTCTAAAACACTAGAAAAATCAAAATCAGCTGACGATAGCAAAATCTCCTTAGATGTATTTTATGACAAAATAACTTCATTTTTAGATGATAATAATATTCTTGTTGCAGAAACAGGCTCAACCTCACTTAATATATCTAAATACCCGCTACCATCAAAGGCTAAATACCATAACCAAACACTATGGGGCTCTATAGGTTGGGCAACCCCAGCCACATTGGGTATAGCTTTAGCAAATCCTAATGCTAAAACAGTACTTGTTACAGGTGAAGGTTCTCATCAACTTACACTAAATGACTTAGCTGTAATGGGTCGTTATGACATCAATCCAATAATTTTTTGTATAAATAACGATGGCTATATGGTTGAAAGAGCCTTAGAGTTAGATCCTAATCCTAGCTATGACGATTTAGCTCAAATAAACTATTCAGCCCTACCAACGGTCTTAGGATGCAAAGAATGGCTTAGTATTAAGGTCTCGACCATAACAGAACTTGAAGATGCTTTGTTAAAAGCTAAGACTCATCAAAAAGGTGTGTATATAGAGGTTATAACAGGTAAGTATGATTACGGTGATAATCTTAATTTTTTCAATAGCCATCTTGAAAACATGTATAGTTAGATATATAAGAATGAAGAAGGAAAAACTATGATTTTAACTACAGCTGATACTATAAGCAATCGCGAAGTACTGGAAACTAAAGGGATGGTTACTGGGATCATCGTACGTACCCCTACTATCACACAAGGCATATTGGGCGGCTTAAAAAGCATAATTGGTGGTAGAAACAGCTCTTATACAGACGTCTGTAAAGATGCTAGACTTCATGCCGAACAAGAGATGATAAGTCAAGCAAAAGAGTTAGGTGCAAATGCTATAGTATCAGTTCGTTATGATTCTAGCAGTTTAGGTGGCAGCACCAGTGGTACTGAAGTTTTTTGCTATGGCACTGCCATTATTCTTCGCTAAATAAAATATAAATTAACAACATATTTATCAATATATTTTGTTCTTCATTTTTCTTGTTTTCAATAGATAAATATCTTATGATGAATCTATAGCTTTATCGCTATATATTCAATTAAAGGAGATTCAATAATGATTATTAATGATATTAATAGCTCACCGAGTGCAGGTAGTAGGACGCCATTCTGGGTCTTATGGACCCTTGAGCTATGGGAAAGATTTGGTTACTATGGGCTTCAAGCCATTTTAGCAATTTATTTTGCTAAAAAACTTGGCTTTAGTGATGCAGATGCAATGCTTATATTTGGTTCATTCTCAGCATTACTATATGGTGGCCCACTTATCGGTGGATGGATTGGTGATAGCTATCTAGGTGCTAAAAGAACTATATTTATAGGTGCAGGATTTTTATTTTTATCCTACCTAACACTTAGCTTTGGTGAGACCATAGCAACAGCTATTGGAAGCACCGAAAAAACTGTAGTTATGTATTCTTTAGCTGGTATAGCTATTGGCGGAGGTTTATTTAAGCCAAATCCCACATCTCTAATTTCAAAGATGTTTGAAAAAGGTGATCCAGCTCAAGATGGTGCTATGACACTATATTATATGGCTGTAAATATTGGTTCTTTTGTATCAATGATTATTACACCGATTGTAGCTGCCAAATATGGATATTTACACGCTTTTTTATGTTCTGCAATAGGTATGGCTTTAGGTCTAATCAGTTATACTGTTTTTTACCCTAAAATTTCTAAACTTTCTACAGAAGCCGGCTCACAAAAAATGTCTTGGCTGAAAGTTTTTTCAGTAATAATTGGTTCATTAGTAGCTATTGTTATTGCTGGAAATATTTTAGAAAATACAACTCTATGTACAGCTATCGTTGTTGTGATAGCTCTGCTTGCCGTACTATATTTTTTCATTCAAATGCTTAAGCAATCTGAAAATGAAAGAAAAAGAATGATAGTAGCATTAATACTTATCGTTCAAGGAATTATATTCTTTGTTTTATATCAGCAAATGCCAACCTCTTTAAACTTTTTTGCTGTTAATAATGTTGATCCTTACTTTTTAGGTATGCATGTTCACGGCGAACAATGGCAGGTTTTAAACCCTCTAGTGATATTATTGGTTTCTCCTATATTATCTGTACTTTATAAGAAAGTACCTGGAACACATGTAACTAAATTCTGCTTTGGGATGACACTTTGCGCATTTGCTTTCTTAGTTTTATATTTCCCACAATTTACAGCTACAGATGGTATCGTTTCAGGCTGGTGGTTAGTTATTAGTTACTTCTTCCAGTCTACAGGTGAGCTTCTTATTTCTGCTTTGGGATTATCTATGGTAGCTGAACTATTTCCTCGTAAAATGAGTGGTTTTGCTCTAGGAATGTGGGCTTTGACAACAATGGTTGCAGGCCCTATTGGTGGCTGGGTTGGAGCTCTTACAGCTCCTGCTGAAGGTGCTGTTTTCACTAAAGTTGAAAGTGTTGCAGTTTACGGTCATGTCTTCTTGATGTTAGGAATATTTGTAGCTGTAATTGCTATAATCATGTGGGTAGCTCGTGGTTGGTTAAATGCTATTATAGAAAGCACTCAAGCTCATGTTAAGGCTGAAAATCTTCATAGCATGCATGAAGAACCAGCTAGCTTATACGAATAAGAATCATAAAAAAAACATATACTTACTACATATTCTGTTTATTAACCTCTATTAGAAATTGTTTTATTCCATAAAACTCGCCTGTAGAGGTTTTAACTTTCTCACTAACCTTATATTCTCTCTCAGATTATGGCAAATAGGTAGTCTAGTAACAGCAAAATCTACTAAGGCTTGAGACATAAACTCCTTAGAGATGAATATAGTGATTTGTGTTAGAACTGATGTAAGAAATGTTTTGAGATTTAGCTACTAAAGAATAGTTAGCTTATTTTAACCTAAAACAGATTTAAAACTGTTATTTTATATTACTCATAACGCCAAACTAAAATTTATTAGGTAGGACTCTAAACTGTCGGCTTTTTAACTCTTGTAGATTTATTATCATTTATTTTTTTCTTAATTTTCTTAGAAAAATCTTTATTATGAACTGATGGTTTTCTACCTTTATTTGCTCGTTTTGCAGCAATTATTTTAACCTCATCTATTTTCTTAACTTTTGTCTTTTTTGACATACTTGTTACAGGCACACTATGAGTAGCCTCAAAACCTTCAAGCTCTTCTCTTGGTAAAAGATGACCGATTAAATGCTCAATATTTGAAAGTGATTCGACTTCATCGGCACTAACCAAAGATATAGCCAAACCATCTTCACCAGCTCGACCTGTACGCCCTATTCTATGCACATAGTCCTCTGCAACATTAGGCAGATCTAAATTTATCACACAAGGAAGCTGAGCTATATCTATGCCTCTAGCAGCTATATCTGTTGCAACAAGTACTGTTATTTCTTTAGATTTGAAATCAGCTAACGCTTTAGTTCTAGCCCCTTGGCTTTTGTTACCATGAATAGCACTACTAGAAATATCTGCTTTATTTAATTTTTCAGCAATTTTGTTAGCACCATGTTTAGTACGAGAAAACACCAAAACTTGATGTAAATTTTGCTCTTGTATTAAACTAATTAAAGCATTTGTTTTTTTTGCCTTATCTACAGTATATATTTTTTGTGTAATTTTCTTTACTGTAGTATTTACAACATCTGCTGATACTGATTTTGGGTGAAATAAAAACTCACTAGCTAACTTTTTAATTTCTGGAGAAAAAGTTGCTGAAAACATTAATGTTTGAATTTTTTTAGGTAGTAGCTTATGGATTCTTTTCAAATCATGGATAAACCCCATATCAAGCATTCTATCAGCTTCATCTAACACTAAAGTAGTCAGCTTATCAAATCTTACAGCATTTTGACCATATAAATCTAAAAGTCGACCTGGTGTTGCTATCAAAACTTCAACACCTTTTCTTAGTTTCATCATTTGAGGATTTATACTCACTCCACCAAATACAACTGCTGAACGAATATGAGTATTTGCAGCATATAAGCTAACTTGATCTTGAATCTGAGCTGCTAATTCACGCGTCGGTGTAAGCACAAGTACTTTTATAGTATTTGTAGTCGCTTTTGGTTGATCTAGTAATTTTTGTATTATTGGTAGTGTAAAACCTGCAGTCTTACCCGTACCTGTTTGAGCTGATGCCATTAAATCGTTGTTTTTTAACACTAATGGAATCGCTTTTGCTTGAATCGGTGTTGGTTTTGTATAACCTTTGTTCTCTAATGCTTCACAGATTGAAGAGGATAGACCTAAGTCAGAAAATTTCATTTTTTATTTTAACCTATATTGTTTTTAACATTGCTATATTAACACTAATAAGTATTTTTTACTCTATAAACATTATCTATTAGTATAATTAGTTTGAGATATTTATTTAGATAAAAAGATTGGAAAACTGGAGAGATATTTATTTATTTAAGCCTAACTTATAAGATTTATACTCTTCTTGGACACTATCTGCAGGCTTACCTGTAACCAAGCTAAAAACAATAATAGATATACAACTTAAAGTAAATGCTGGAACCATTGAATAAACCTTAAACCATCCACCAAAGTCCTCAAAGAATGGCCATATTACAACTATTACAGAACCCACTATTATTCCAACAATAGCTCCATATTTGTTCATTCTTGACCAGAAAAGTGAAAATATAATAACTGCACCAAATGAACTACCTAATCCTGCCCAAGCATAACTAACTAGATTTAAAATACTACTATCTGGGTTGTAAGATATTATTATTGCTACAATAGTTACAATAAATACTATAAGCCTACTTACATTTAGCTGCTCACGATGCGATGCATTTTTTCTAATAAACTTAGCATATACATCTACAGAAAATGCACTTGATAATGACAATAGTTGTGCTGATGATGTACTCATAACAGCAGATAATACAGCCGCTAGTAAAACACCTTCTATCCATGGGTTAAAAAATACTGCTGATAATTTCAAGAATATAGCTTCTGGATTTGATATACCATCTGTATAATAAGCAGCTCCTAAAATACCTACACAAGCTGCACCTATAAGAGCTAATATCATCCAGATCATGCAAATCCACATTGCTTTAGGAGTTTTATTTGGATCTTTTATAGCCATAAATCTTACTATAATGTGAGGTTGACCAAAATAGCCTAATCCCCAAGCTAATAATGAGACGATAGTTATGAGAGGGATTCCGGAAGTTATATCATAAAAACCTTCTATTTTTATATTTGATATAGCTCCTACAACATCAACATTACCAAACTCAAAGTACACACATAATGGCACCATAATTAAAGCCAAAAGCATTAAAGTACCTTGAAAGAAATCTATCCATGCAATAGCTAAAAAACCACCTACACATGTATAAGTGAATATTATAATTGCTGTAAAGATAAGAGCTTCATGGTATGAAATATGGAACATAGAGCTAAATAAAACACCTCCTGAGACAAAACCCGCACCAATATATATTGTAAAAAATACAACAGTAACAAGAGCTGTCAGTGATCTAAGGATATTAGTTTTATCATGAAATCTGTTTTCAAAGTACTCAGGAATAGTAATAGAGTCTTTAGCTATTTCTGTATAGACTCTAAGTCTTTTAGCTACTACTCCCCAATTTACAAAGGCTCCTATAGTTAAGCCTAGTGGCAACCATACTTGATTTAATCCTGAAACCATAAAAGCTCCTGGTAATGCAAGAAGTAGCCAAGACCCCATGTCAGAAGCACCTGCTCCTAATGCAGCTATTGGAGCACTAAGAGATCTCCCGCCAAGCATATAGTCAGAAACTTTTTTTGTTTGAAAGTAAGAATATATTCCTATAGCAAAAATAATTGCTATATAAATAATAAATGTAAGCCAGAGAATATTAGTTTCACTCATGTAATAATAATGATTTAGTTAAACACCAAGGTATAAGCTAACACTTCTAAAAAGATTTTTAAAGCATATAAACGCTTTTTAATTTGATTTTAACTCAAAATAAACATGTCTATTTCATAAAGAAAATTTAACAATTTACTAGAAAAATATTTGCTACAATTATCATATTGAATAAACTTCACGATAATACTATGAAAGAATATGGTAAAAAATTTAGAAAAAAGGCTATTCTATTAGTAAACCTAGGAACGCCAGAATCATGTGATGCTAGGTCCATAAAAAAATATCTTAAAGAATTCCTATCTGATCCGCGTGTAATAGAGGCAAATCTTATTCTTTGGAAAATAGTTTTAAATCTTATTATATTGCCAATTCGTTCAAAGAAAAATGTCCATACCTATGGTGCCGTTTGGAATAAAGAATATGATAAATCACCTCTTCTACTTTATACAGAAAATCTAGCTAAAAGTTTAGATAACGAATTAGATGATTATATAGTTGATTGTGCAATGAGATATGGACAACCAAGCATAGAGAGCAAAATTAAAAGCTTACAAGAGCAAGGTGCTACCGAGATAGCAATATTTCCACTATACCCTCAGTACTCAGCTACTACAACAGCAACTGTTTATGATGAAGTTTATCGTGTTCTTTCTAAAATAAGATGGCAACCTACTATCAAAAGTATAAACCCTTATTACGATAACAAGTATCATATCGAAACAATATCTAACCAGATTAAAGGATACATATCTCAATTAGACTTTACACCGGATACTGTTTTATTTTCATTCCATGGTTTACCAAAAGAATACTTTGCTAAAGGCGACCCATACTATTGTCACTGTCATAAAACATATAGATTAGTAAAAGAGACTCTTGAGAATGAGTATAAGAACACTAAATTTGAACTATCTTTTCAATCTCGTTTTGGGCCTAAGAAATGGCTTGAGCCTTATACATCGGTAAAGTTAGAAGAGTTTGCTAAAGAAAATCAAAAAGTAGTAGTCATAGCTCCAGGGTTTAGTGTCGATTGCCTAGAAACTTTAGAAGAACTAGCACTTGCAGAAAAGCAAGATTTCTTAGCTAAAGGCGGTAAAAAATTTAGTCTTATACCTTGCCTTAATGACTCTCAAGAACATATTCAAATGCTAAAAAACATCTTACAACAAGAATTATGAAAAAAATCGCACTACATTGGTTTAGACAAGACCTTAGATTAATTGACAACCCTAGCCTTACTTATGCTAGTGAAGCTGATGAAACTATAGCTATATATATTCATGATGATAAAGTAGAAATTGGTGGTGCTAGCAAACTTTGGTTACATCATTCACTAATATCTTTAGATAAATCACTCGATAATAATCTAAATATGTATAGTGGTAAGCCTATCGAGATTATAAAAAACCTCATAAAAGACTACAATATTACCGATGTTTATTGGAACAGGTGCTACGATAAACATAGCATTGCTCGTGACACTGAAATCAAAAAGTTTCTCGAAGAAAGTGATATCAATGTAAAAAGCTTTAACGGTAGTCTTTTAATGGAGCCTTGGCAATGTACTAAGGATGATGGTACACACTATAAAATTTATACCCCTTTCTATAAAGCTTTAATGAGAACTAGAGCGCATAAGCCCACATTACCTAAACCAACATTTCAAAGGCTTACCAAAACATCAGATGATATAAATATTGCAGATTTAAAACTCCTTGAGCCAATTCTAGATTGGCAGGATATAATCAAGCAATGGCAAGTTGGTGAAGATGCAGCTATCTCAAAATTAGAATCATTTTTAGATGATAAAGTAAGTGTATATAAAAAATCTCGTGATTTCATGTCAGATAATGCGACAAGTACCCTTTCACCTCATTTACATTTCGGTGAAATTTCTCCTAACCAAATTTTTAATGCTGTTTATAGTCTTGAACATATTGGAGATAATGAAGAACATTTTATCAAAGAAGTTGTTTGGCGAGACTTTAGTTACTACCAAATATTTTACTATCCTGAATTAGCTGATGAAAATATCAATAAAAAATTTGATAGCTTTGCTTGGGAGAATGATGACTCTAAGCTTAAAGCGTGGCAACAGGGTCAAACAGGTATACCTATAGTTGATGCTGGAATGCGTGAACTTTGGCAAACAGGCTATATGCACAATCGTGTAAGAATGATAGTTGCTAGCTTTTTAATTAAAAACTGTCTTATACACTGGAAGAAAGGTGAACAATGGTTCTTCGACACTCTCTTTGATGCTGACTTTGCTAGTAATAATGCAAACTGGCAATGGGTCGCAGGCTGTGGACTTGATGCTGCCCCTTACTTTAGAATATTTAATCCAGTACTACAGTCTGAAAAGTTTAATGCTTTTGAATATATTCGTAAATATGTCCCAGAGCTAAAACTTTTACCAAATAAACTAATTACAAAACCTTGGGAGGCAAGCGAGTTAATGTTAAAAGAAGCTGGTATTATTTTAGGTGATAACTATCCTCACCCTATAGCTGACTTGAAGGCTAGTCGTGAGAAAGCATTAGTTTTACATAAAAGACTCAGTTAAAACTCCAACTTTATAAAATGACTATACTTTTCACCTTTATTTAGTCTCATTGGATGATTAGTATAGTCACCATCAAAAGCACCTACAAACTGTGGTTCAAAACAGATAGCATCATATTGCTTAAGTACTTTACCGTTAGATAGTGTATGTCCTCGACTAAAATTACAAGTATATATCTGCATCGCAGGATACGAGCTAGAAACTTTCAACCTCCTTCCACTACTTTGATCTTCAAGCACAACTTCGCCATCAACTATATAACAATGATCAATACCTCCTCGACTAAAATAATTAGAATCTTGATACTTTAACTTACCTCCTATTCTAGATTTAACATTAAAATCCATTTCACTAGGAAGACCGATTATTTCTTTAGGTATCATCATTTCATCAATGTTAACAAACTCAGTAGCTTCAACTCTCAAGTCATGATTTTCTATTGTAGTTTTATAATTACCTGAAAGGTTATAGTGGCTGTGGTTTGTTATATTTAGTACAGTATCTTCATCTGATATTGCATCAAAACTAATTATCAAAGATTTCTCAAGTAACTCATAAGTTACTGCTAGAGATATATTACCAGGGAAACTATCCTTCTTAGATAATTGTACAGTCTCAAACCTGACTTTATTATCTGCTAGAAATCTATAGTTAAAATGTTGCAAATTCAAGCCATTACTCCCACCGTGAAGAGTATGTTTGTCTTGAAAATTTTTATCTAAATTAGATATTTTTTTATCAAGGTGAATTTGAGCATCTTTAATTCTACCAGCAACTCTACCAACTGTTGCACCAAAATATGATGGATTTGTTGCATACTCTTGAATATCTTGATACTGCAAAACTATATCTTCTAACTGGCCTTTTTTACCCTTAGTTTTTAATGAATAAACTAAAGCTCCTAAATCCAAAAGTATTAATTCTACATTCTCATTTTTAAGCGTTATAAGATTACATGTCTTATCTGCTATCTTAACTTGTTTTTCTTCCATTTCATCTCCTTTGCAAAATCTAAAATCTCTGTAGCGACTTGTTGCTTAGATACATTCACACACTCTTTAGTAATACTATTTGAAATAATTGTAACAGTTGAATTATCGTTACCAAACACTGCTGTAGAGTTTGCAACTATCATATTTAGATTTTTCTTTACTAATTTACCTTTCGCATACTCTATAAGATTCTCTGATTCAGCAGCAAAACCTATAGCAAATATATTGGGGTATTCTTTCTTACAGTTTGCTAATACATCGGGGTTTTTAACGAACTCAAGCACTAAATTATCATCTTTAGTTTTTTTAATTTTATTTGTGAACTTATCTTTGATTTTATAGTCTGCAACAGCAGCACAACCTATAAATATATCTGCGTTTTCACAAGACTCTAACATTGCTTGATTCATACTATCAGCACTTGGAGTATCTAACACAGTCAATCCTGGATGAGTAATATTCAAATCAACTGTCACTTTTGCTTTAAGTACAGTAACACTCGCACCTCTAGCTAAAAGTTCTTCCACTAAGGCAAGGCCCATCTTACCGGAACTATAGTTTGATAAGTATCTTACTCCATCAATATCCTCAACTGTAGCTCCAACAGTTATCACTGCTTTTTTATCTGCAAAATCTTGATTAGCCGACTTCATTTGAAAACATTTAAAAAGTTCTTCAGGCTCAACTAAACGCCCTCCACCAACATCTCCACAAGCCTGTACACCAGCACCCGGATTAATGATATTAAAACCCAAACTATTAAGCTTTGAAATATTTTGTTGGGTTAACTGGTTATTCCACATGTTCATATTCATTGCTGGAGCTATATAAACTTTAGAGTTATCATCATTTGCGAGTAAGCTTTGACTTAGTAAATCATCAGCTAGACCATAAGCAAATTTTGTTATAGAATTTGCAGATGCTGGAACTATAAGAATTTTATCAGCCCACCTAGGTAGATTTATATGTGACATCGCTTGCTCATAAGAAAGCATATCTAAGCTTTCATCAGTATATACGTCACAACCTAAAGCAACTAAAAGCTCTGGCTTAATAAACTGGCAAGCACCTTTTGTAATTATAGCTTTACACTCTATGCCATCTTTTATAAAAAGCCTAATTAATAATACAGTTTTATATGCTGAAACACTTCCAGTTATACCAAATAATATTTTTTTCATGACTTTAATTCTTTATTAGAATTTTTTTACGCTTGTAACTAAATATTATCACTAATACCATGATAGCGATAGCGATAGCCATGATATTTATATTAGTCCTAAATATTTGCTCATTAGAAATCCAACTTGCAAATATTAATCCAAAAAATATACTACTAGTTCTACCTAACGCAAATATCATATTAGTAGCTAATGAACGCACTTCTGTTGGAAATTCTGTAGCTGCATATTGAGCCCACATAATATTATATCCACCACCAATAAATCCAATAGTAATCCCATAGATAAAAATAGTATCTGCAGAAACATATTTATACATAAATATACTTACTAAAAACACCATAATATTTATGATGAAAAATAAACTTGGAGATTTAAAATATTGATTATAAAAACCACTAGCTATACAACTTATTATATTTCCAGCAAAGAAACCAAATAAAAACATCTTTACTAATGTTGCAAAATTCATATCATTTGCGATGAACTTGACCAAAGCAAACATCACAGTTATTGTAAAAAAATACGGAATTGTAATCAAAAAATTAAGTAACAACGGTTTGCAATAATTTTTAAACAAGTAAAAAACATTACCTGCTTTTTTAATGTCATCAGTTTTATACAACTCTATAAATGCTGGAGACTCCTCTAGTATTTTTCTAAAACAGAATATTATAAGTCCAGAAGTTCCACCAAAGATAAACATTATCTTATATGAGAAAACTCCTAGTAATGTTGCTGTTATTCCACCAAACACACCTAATATATATAATAAACTCATACCCCAAGCAGCTACTTTACGAGGGAAAAATTCTACAATCAATACTGTAGAAACAGCAAACTCACTAGCTAAGCCAAGATAAGACAAAAATCTTAACCCCATAAACATATAAATATTAGTAACAAATATAGCAACTATAGTTGTTACTGAGTAAAGCAAGATACTATACTTAATAACGGTAATACGACCAAACCTATCAGCTAAAGCACCAAATAATAATGCTCCAACTAGAATCCCAGCCATTTGTATATTATTTATTGTAAAGTACATCTTTTGGATACTTATCGAATCTAATATCCCAAATTGATTTTTGAACAAATCAACATAAGACACACTCATTACTGTGAGATCATAAAAATCAATAAAATATCCTAAACATAAGACAAGTAAAATCCATTTAGAGCTTTTATTCATAATTGAATTTTTTAAAAAAGAAATTAGACTGTATTATATTGATTAAGTTAATATATAACTAGAAAAACTTATAGGTTTACACTAAATCTAAACAAAAATTTGATATTAGTCAACAATGATATTTTTATCATTTGCTGTTTTTTTACAGAATGCAATATACCTTTTATCAGTAACAAACCAATAAAATATTGCTCCTACAAATCCTTCAAAAACATAGTGGTCAATTGGTGATACAATCGCAATAAATATAATAAACGGTAGAACCAATGGCAATAGACTCCTTAAACCTATTCTTCTATACTCAAGGCTACCATAAATAGTCATTAAGATTATTAATATAGCACTCATATGAACATTAGTTTCAATTTCTACTGTATTAAGTAGCAGTGTTAATATTACAAAAACTACTAAACCGAATATTCTAGTACGAGGAGCTAGTGCGCCCATACTAATTGGAGCTGCCATATAACCAATAATATGGAAACCTGTGACAACAAGCATTAAAGCTGTCCAGTTATTAGAGAATAATAAGAAAAAGCCCGATAATAAAAAGTTTGCTACCAATGATCTTCTTGAAATATTAACCTTCGGAGTAATCTTGGCAAAAAATCTAGGAACTTGACCTTCAGCAGACATCGCATAAAGCATTCTTGAAGATGCTCCTAAGTAGATATAACCTGTTGCTGATGGGCTTACAATACTATCAACTATCAATAGTACAGATATATAACCAAGGCCAAGCATCATCGCTAATTGTAATAATGGAGACTCAAAATCTAATCCAGCCCAACCACCTTTTTGAACAAGGTAATCATGTGGTACTGCTTGCATGAATGCATATTGAAGTCCTAAATATAATGCTAAAACTAATAGTAATGCTATAAAGATAGCTAACGGTACATTTCTACCTGGATTTTTAACTTCACTAGCATAAGAAACTACTGTTTGGAAACCATTAAAAGTATAAATCAAACCACCGCCAACGATAGCTGTAAGAGCTGAGTGAAATCCAAACTGACTATTCCCAGGAATATCATCTGCAAACATACTTACATGGTCAGAACTATGTGTTATTGCATAAGCTACAAAAATTATAACTATAAGTACCGGTACAACCATCTTAAATACTGTAATACCATTATTAATCTTAGCAAGAAATTTAACCCCATAGAAGTTTATAAATAAATAAACTACTAATATAAATAAAGCAAATGCTGTACCTGCTAATGTCAAATCACCATCTGTCATTAACCAATCCATGCTTTTAACCCCGGCTAAATACTGTGTAGTCGCTAATGCTTCTGATGATATCACCACCACAACACCAAACCAGTTTGCAAAAGCAAAAGGCATTGCAAATACATTGTTATGTGAAATAGCACTTGAGCGTGTTGTTGCTCCACGTACAGGATACATAGATACCACTTTACCTAAACAAAGCGCTATCATTAAAATAAGTATTGCTGCTAGTATCCATGCCAAAAATGCCCAATTACCTGCATTTCTAGCAGTAAGCTGGGCGCTAAAAAGCCACCCCGAACCAACCATCGATGTCGCACCAACCAGTACCGCACTGAAAAGCGACATCTTTTTAGAATTATCATTCATAACTTTATCCTTTTAGATTATTTTAAATAATGAGTTATTATAAGTTCAAAGAGTTTTATTTGTTTTAGTTTTGATAAAAATAAAACATAATAAAAAACACCTATCATCATAAACTATCACTAAAATTTTAACATTTCAATGATTTATAACCTTAAATAACCAACCTTTTTAGCAAATACAGTCTTGAAAGAAAAATGAACGAATAAGATGAAAGATAGATTTAACTAATATACCCTCAAATTTGAAGATAGTAAAAAAATCCTTAAAGCTAATTGATAATATTTTACTTTTTTAACTCTTGAGAATACAGAATGTGAATTATTTGTAGTGTTTGAGGTCGTTAGTAATAACTCTTTACAGCTTAAGCTAGTACCTTAAACAACCTCTTTTTTAGGCTAAGACTGTTTATAAAATTATTCTTCTAAGCTCATCAGGGATGCGTTACCGCCTGATGCAGTTGTATCAACACTCACAGTTTTCTCAACTACAAAGCGACGAAGATAAAGTGGTGACGCAGTTTCAATTGCTAACTCAGTACTATGTCTTCCAACTTTTTCAACACTTTCAGCTACAAAAGGTATAATCGCTCCCCTTCTTAAAGCTAATGCTTGATGCACTTGCTTAACGGCATTTGTGTTGCCAGAAAATGCAACTAAAGCAACTTTTGAATTAAATAGCATTGTTGATGTAATTTCTTCAGCATCACCAGTAATTAGATGGATCACTTTAGGGCTAACTCCTACTTTAATCATAAGTCTTACAAGCCTATAAGCAGTTAGGTTACCTGTATAAGCTGCTTTTGCAACTACTGTATTACCAGCTAAAAGTGCTGCTATAGTTTGACCTATAAACCTAATAACAGAATCATCACTTGAGCAAATACTAACAGCAACTCCACGACCTTTTAAACTTAGCTCATCAATCTCACCTGTTGGACCTGGAAGCAATTTAGGGTGTGCAAACTCTTCTTTAGCCTGTTGAGCATAATATGTTATCAGCTCAATTGATTTATCTATTTGCAGATGAGCATCTTCGATACTAATTTCAGATTCAGCTACAATATCTGCTACAACCTCATTTCTATTTTTATCTAAAGCTTTAATGAACTTTTCCACTATTAGAGCTCTTTCTTCAGCATTTACATTATTCCAGTTATCAGCTTCTTTATAAGCTATCTCTATTGCATTATCAACAGTTGCTGATGTTGCGATAAACATATCACCTATATTTTTACCTGATTTACTCTTTAAAATAGCTGATTTAGAAGCTTTAGATCTATTACCATCAATTATATTTGTAATGCTATATTTTGATTTTTGTAGTGTCTTTACTTGTTTTTCTAACTCAGCTAATTTTTCAGAGGCTATTTTTTCTTTTTGAGCCTTATTAACATTAGATAACACTTCATTAGCTAATCTATGCATATAGAAAGGTCCACCAGCTTTTGGTCCTGTACCTGATTTACCTTGACCACCAAATGGTTGAACACCAACAACAGCACCAACGATGTTTCTATTTACATACACATTACCTGCTTTAATATGATTTTTAACATAGTTCATCACTTCATTAATACGACTATGCACACCAGCTGTTAAACCATAACCTGTAGCATTAATATCTCTTATAAGCTCTTTGAGTTTATTTCCTTTAAATCTTAATATATGCAACACCGGCCCAAACTGCTCTCTTCCAAGGTCAGATAAATTTTCAATCTCAAATGCTACTGGCAATACAAATGTACCTTTTTTAGAGTCTTCATTAGCTTCAAGCTGACATATAGTTTTAAACTTATTTTTCTTTTCTTCAATATAAGCATTTAAATTGTCAGCAGCTTTTTTATCTATCACTGGGCCAACATCAGTATTAAGAAATTTAGAGTCACCAACTTTTAACTCTTTCATCGCTCCAACTATCATTTTGATATAACTATCTGCGATATCTTCTTGCAAACATAAAACTCTTAGTGCCGAACATCTCTGTCCTGCACTATCAAAAGCTGAACGCATTACATCAGCAGTAACCTGCTCTGGCAATGATGATGAATCAACTATAAGAGCATTTTGTCCACCAGTTTCTGCTATAAATGGCATTATTTCACCATCTTTATTTGCAAGAGTTTGGTTTATAGTCGCCGCTACTTCTGTAGAACCTGTAAAGATTACACCTTTACAATGTTTACTTTTCACTATAGCTCCACCTACTTCAATACCTGTACCTGGTACAAATTGAAGTACTTTTTTAGGTAATCCTGCTTTAAATAAAAGCTTTACTGCTTTATAAGCAATAATTGATGTTTGTTCTGCTGGTTTTGCCACCACCGTATTACCTGCAGCAAGCACTGCTGTAATTTGCCCTAAGAATATAGCCAGTGGGAAGTTCCACGGACTAATACAAACCATTGCTCCACGACCAGTAAACTCTATCTGTTTCAATTTATTAGATAGTTCAGGCAACTCAAAAGGCCCATTAAATTCCGATCTAGCTTGTGCTGAGTAGTATCTACAAAAATCAACAGCTTCTCTTACTTCATCAATAGCATTTGATAAAGTTTTACCAGCCTCAATCATAGCAATTGCTATAAATTCACTAGTATTTTCCTCAAGTAAATCAGCAAACTTTTCAATAATCTCAGCTCTTTGAGTAGCAGAAGTATTATTCCAGCTTTCAAATGCTTCATTAGCATTTTTCATAGCCTTTTTAGCTACTTTAGCATCCGCATTTATAACTATACCAACCTTTTCTAGATTATTGGGATTAATAACATCTTCAGCATGTTCAATACTAGCCTTAAAGCCTGATACTATAGGCTTAGCTTTATAGTCATTTTTAACTGTGTACTTACTTATATTTTCATACATAGTCATAAGCTCAGCAAAGTCATCTGTGTTATAACCTTGCGAATTAAGTCTTGGTGCCACTATATTTTTAGGATAAGGAATATTAGGATGCTGATCACAACCCATTTCAACCGCTTTTTTAACAGGATCTTCAATCAGCTCTTCAATCGGTAAATTCTCATCAACAATTCTATTTACAAATGAGCTATTTGCACCGTTTTCAAGTAGCCTTCTCACAAGATATGCTAATAAGTGTTTATGCCCTCCAACTGGAGCATATATACGACAAGGAATATCTTTAAAGCCTTCATGCCCTACGATATTATCATATAATGGATCACCCATACCATGTAAACATTGGAACTCAAAGTCAGTATTATCGCCAGCAATTTGAGTTACAGCTGCTACTGTCTGCGCATTATGAGTTGCAAATTGTGGGTAAATATACTGATGAAGATCAAATAATTGCTTAACACAAGCTTGGTATGACACATCCGTATGATACTTCCTCGTAAATACAGGATAGCCGTTTAGACCATGTTCTTGAGCATGTTTAACTTCTGCATCCCAGTATGCCCCTTTCACAAGTCTAACCATAAATCTGCGATTAGTTTCTTTTGCAAGATTCGCTAAATACTCTAATACATAAGGAGCTCTTTTTTGATAAGCTTGAACAACGATACCAATACCATTAAACTCTTTCAATGACTCTTCGTTAGCTAATCTTTCGACTAACTCTAGAGATATTTGTAACCTTTCAGTTTCTTCAGCATCAATATTCATACCAACATTATATTGTTTTGCTAACTGAGTCAATTTCAATAGTTTAGGGTATAACTCAGTATGTACTCTTTCATGTTGAGCTACTTCATAGCGCGGATGTAACGCTGAAAGTTTAACAGATATACCAGGGTTCTTTTTAATCTCTTTATTGGGAGCATACTTTGATAATTCTTCTATAGCATTTAGATACTGCTCATAATAATAATCAGCATCCACCATCGTCATAGCAGCTTCACCTAACATATCATAAGAATAACTATATCCTTTTGCTACTTTTGTTTGTGAAACCTTCAAAGCTTCTTCGATAGTTTCACCAAGTACATACTGCTTACCAACAATTTTCATTGCTTTTTTCATCGCTTGACGAATCACAGGTTCACTAGACTTTTTAACCATTTTTTGGAAGATACTTCTATATGATTTTTTATTTTCTTTTAGGATATTTCCAGTAAGCATCAAGCTCCAGGTAGCCGCATTCACAAATAAATGTTTTTCTGTGCCAACATGCTCTTTCCATGCTGCACTTGTTAACTTATCTTTGATAAGTAAGTCAACTGTATAGCTATCTGGAACTCTAAGCAAAGCTTCTGCTAAACACATAAGTACAATGCCTTCTTCAGAAGATAGGTCATACTCAATCATAAAAGCATCAATACCAGATTTTTTAAGCCTATTTTTTCTAACCTTAGCTACTAATTGATGCGCTTGCTCTTGAATTTTTTCCTGCTGAATGTCTGAAACCCTTGCTTTTTCAACAAGCTTATTCATAACTTGCTTTTCATCTAAAAGCCAATATTTTGAAATACCCATTATTGCTTGAGATATAGGGAAATTATCAGAATGATTAAGTAAATTGTTCATATTTTCTCTCTTATACTAATTTAGTTCTATTATACTTATGCTTTTCAGCAACTATTTTTTTGACAAGTTCTTTATACTTAACAGGAGGAATTACTCCTTTAAAAAGCCAATCAAACATATC
The DNA here is from genome assembly GCF_003290445.1 of Francisella adeliensis. NCBI lineage: Bacteria > Pseudomonadati > Pseudomonadota > Gammaproteobacteria > Thiotrichales > Francisellaceae > Francisella > Francisella adeliensis. The sequence continues at coordinate 1,224,586 of NZ_CP021781.1, forward strand.
ATTGTCTTCACTCGTAAGAAACTCAACAAATAGCTTTTTATCTTCTTTTGATTCATTTAGGTAACAATTATCTAGATATGGTGCTAATAATATATCCAACTCTAACATACCTCTTCTTGCAGAGTATTTAATTTTACCTAACGAGCTAAAAATTGGGTCATTTTCTTTTATAATCATACGAATCTTTTTATAGAGGAATTCTAATAATGCTAGTTTATACTATAGCATTATAGCTACCAAGCAACTTAATCAAAATATTTAAAAAAATATACTTTAAATTACACCCGCAATTAGGTATTATTTACATCAGTTTATATGATGTTTCAAACAATCAGTTCCAAACATATTTCATAATTAATTTTTTTAAGGAATAAAACCTAATGGCTATCAGTCAAAATGCAATTAAAATACTATCAGAAATAGATGAATTAGAATTATTTAGTAATATTTCCGAAGAATGGTCAACTGTCTTAAACGAGTCAGACGAAGAAATAAAGGTAAAAAAACTATACTCGGCTCTTGTTAAAGAAAGTATTCGTAGAGAAACAGCTGAAAGATTAGCTAAAGATGCTAAGTCTTACTGCGATTTAGTTCAAGAGCAAACAAAACAAAGAATTACAGATCTTAAAGAAAGTTTAGAAAACCAAATTACTTTTCTAACTCAGCAGATTAAAGACTTAAAAGAAGAGTCTGCAAAAAACCTTGATCATTATAGGGGTGAATTAAAGAAAGCTACTAGAAACCTTATAGATAGCAAATCTTAAATTTTAAAGCTCTAACAATCAATTATGGTAGTATTGTAAGACTATTGTATTTTAAGAAACTTTTTAACTGTTGTTATTACCTATTTTTATTAGATTAAGCTGAATAAACTTATTTAGTAAAATAAATTTGTGCTCCCCCTACTGGTTTTTACCTAAAAGTAATACATCATAAAAATCGTTTTCATTGATATTGTTTGGAAAAATTATTCTCTTTGTTTAATAAATAGACTCATTAAAAAAAATAATAACTGTTTTTACCTGATTTTTTGGCTTGATACATCGCTTTATCTGCTTGATCCATAAGCTCATTTGCTGTTACATCATTTTGATTATTATATATAGAAACACCTATACTTACTGTTTGCGATATAAACTTACCTTGAAGAACTTCTATTTGAGCTTCAAATAATTTTATAATTCTATCTAGTACTTTTATTAGATCCTCTTTATTAATATTAGCAAATGCTACTGCAAACTCATCTCCTCCTAAACGAGAAATTGTATCTTTATTTTTCAGATATCGTTGCAGTCTAGAAACAACTTCAACTATAACAGCATCTCCTCCTGAATGACCGTATGTATCATTTACATTTTTAAAATTATCAATATCAATATATAGTACAGTTAAAGTACTGTTCTCTTTTTTAGCATTTTTTAATAATAACCCTAATAACTCAAACATTGCTCCTCTATTTAATGTTTTTGTCAACACATCTGTAGAGCTAAGTATTTCAAGTTCTTTTTCTCGCTCTCTAAGTGCTTTCGCCTTATTTGCAAACTTATCAGCAAAGTAAAAAAGCAACAACACTATAAAACTTATAATAAACCCAAGCATAAAATAAAGATCTGGAAAAACTGGTAAAAGATTTTCATATTCACTTTCATCAAAAAATACTGTTACACTCCATGGCTGACCCAAAATAGAGAAGTCGTAATTAAATTCATGAATATAATTATTACTAGATAAATTATAGTTACTATATACGACCTTTACTGGAGTTTTAACAATAATGTTGTAATGCTCTGTATTAGTAGTATCAACAAGATTCTTAAATAAACTTTCATCAAATACTGCTACAAAAGAGTTATTATTTCCTTTTATACAATAATCTTTTGATCTATCTGAATCACATAATTTTATTATATTAGCAGCTTGTTGAGGGGATATATTTATATTAGAAAAATAATACTTTTTTCCATTTTTATTAAAATATATAAATTTTAGGTATGAAAAATTATCTAAGTAGCTATCAATATCATTTTTCAAAAAATAATAATTCACCCCCGCAGACCAATTAACCCTGCTATCAAGCCTTAACATTGTATTTGTTCTTGATTTAATATTGTTTTTAATAGTTAAATTAATAGTCGCAGCATTCTTATTGATTATATCGTTTGAAACACTATACTCATATTTGATAAAAAATAACCATGATATAAAAAACATCACAAAAATAAATGTAGCTATAATCTCACCTATTTTCAATAATTTAGTAGTATCTATAGCACGGCTATAATTTATACTTCCAAGTATAAAAAAGCAAATAGCAGTATGTATTGCCATACCTGTAATCTGCCCCCAATTATGCAATGTGCTCGAACCAATAAAATAAGCAAACATTGCTAATAAAGAAACACAGCATACAGCTAAGCTAGATGATGAATACAAAAGATCTAAAAAACTATTACTTTGCTTGCTTTTAATAGTATTAACAACTGCCAAAAAAAGAAAACATATCGCAGTATTGGGAGACATCCTTCCAGGATATATCTCATCAGAGATGACACTAGATTTATAAAAAAAAGTATCAATATATAAGTTAGTATTCAGACTATATTCTATCAAGGTTAGAGCTGCTACAACTACTACAAATAATGATAATAATCTTCCAAAGGAAAATAGTCGTATATATATTAGTAAGCTAGAAAATGCTAAAAAAGCAAAACAAAGAGCCGTATTAAACTGCATATTTGGCCAACCTTGCTTAACTCTAGTAAGTTCATAATTATTAGAAAACCAACCATATATCACAAGCACTGAAAAAAATAATACAAATAATTCTCCAAAAACCAGTATCTTTTTATTTTTAATAATCATACTTCGCCCACCTGCTTTTTAGCAGTTATTTCATTAAGCTCCTTTAAGTTACTTAATAACAATAAGGCTTGCTTATATACATCTGTCGGAGTCTTATAGTTTTCATGTTGGGTAGATGAATATTTTTTCTTCTCTGATGAGTTTAAATATATACTTTCAGAGAAAATAAATTTTGCTAAATTAAGAACATCACTAGGCTGGATATTATCTAACAAGATATTTTTTACTGATAGATCCATTGTAGCTACATTATAGTGCTTTGTATTTGCATAGATGCTTAGCTGAGCATAACACTTAAGTAAAAGCTTATATACATCAGAAGGTGACTTATAGTCGACCTTTCCGACATGCTCAATTATTTTACCTTTAGGTAATATCGAAATGATATTTCTATTTGAATATTAGCATAAATAACTTTATTAAAGCTCTTATCAATATCAAATCGACTTACCGAATGACCTACATCAAAAGGCTGATTATTTATTTTTAAGTTCTCCTTTGATTGATCTATCATCTCAATAATTCTACCTAAGAGTAGATTAATGTCTTTATATTTTACTTCATTAATATTTTTAGGTGGAGCAATATAAACACCAGTAACTTCAAAATTAAAACGATTAACCTTATCATATAAGGCTAATAGTGCATAATACAGCTCTCTTTTTGATGTGTTTTTTAGACCAAACTTACTACCTCTTGGCTCATTTTTACCAATAGCTATCGTAATATAATTTAGTTGATTATTGATATAATTAATTTTAGGTAATATAAGCGAACTATCACTTACAGAAGCGTTTGAATAACCTGTAAATGGTAAAAATAGAAAAACTATGAAAAACTTCCTAACTTTTTTAATCAAAACAAATTAAAACAGAAACCTTAATACTTATATCGTATATAGCACCATATAACTTTGCAAGGTTTGATACAGCTAGTTTTTATATAAAAAATTTCATAGTTTGAGTTCTTTGGCTGTATTATTATATTTTAAGAAATTTTTTAACGGTATCACTACCTACTTTTATTACATTAAGCTTTTTAAGCTTACTTGATAAAATAAATTTAAGCTCTCCCGCTGAATTTTTTTTATCAACAAGCATAGCATCAAAGAATTCCTTTTTATCGATATTTACTGGGAAATTTATAGAAATATCAAAGCTCTGAATAAAGCTCTTATACTCATCAGCTTGAGTTTGATTAATAGTCCCAAGATAAGATGAAAAGTCTATAGCTTGAGCCATACCGACGCCTACAGCTTCACCATGCTTTAAGCCTTTATACTTTTGGCATTTTTCAATTGCATGACCAAAGGTATGACCAAAATTTAAAATTGCTCTAGCGCCACTAATTTCTTTCTCATCTTCAGCAACAACCTGAGCTTTTATTTCACAGCTAAGCTTGATCATTTGCAAGAGTGTTTTAGTATCTTTTGCTAAAATCAAATCATGGTTATCTTCTAGCCAACTATAAAAATCACTAGAGATAAAACCATATTTGACTACTTCAGCGATACCTGAAACATACTCTCTTTGAGGAAGTGTTTTATAAAACTTAACAGATGTATAGACTAGCTTAGGCTGATAAAAAGCACCTATCATATTCTTACCTAAAGAGTGATTAATTGCTGTTTTACCACCAACCGATGAATCAACTTGAGATAGTAGCGTAGTAGGAATCTGTATAAAATCAACACCTCGTTGATATATCGAGGCTGCAAACCCTGTTATATCACCTATTACTCCACCACCTAAGGCAATAAGAACGGTAGATGATCGTGTAAACTTATTCTCAAGTAAGGTAGTCAATATTTTATCTAAGCTTTCTTGAGATTTATACTGTTCACCATCTTCTAATATACAAGATGTAACTTTGCAATTTAGCTTTAAAAAGTCTATTAAGCTTTGTAAATATAGCTTTTCAACAGTCGTATTAGTTACGACAAGAACCTGCTTATCTGCTATAAAACTTAATAAGTAAGAATAATCTAGTCCTGAATCAAGAATAATCTCATAACTAGGACTAGTTGTAGGATTGACTTTTAATTTCTGTATCACAACATAGATTCTTCTACTAAGAAAGTAGATATTTTATTGACTATATTTTTAACTGTAGCACCATTTGTTTCAACAACAACATCAGCTATACTTTTATATAGAGGCTCTCTTTCTGTCATTAGTTCTCTAAGTACTGCTTCTTTATCATCAACCCTTAAAAGAGGTCTTTTAGTATCTTTTGCAGTTCTTTGAAGCTGTTGTTCAATAGTTGCCTCAAGATATACAACTTTACCACGAGACGATAAAAGTGAACGAGTATCAGGGTCATTGATTGCTCCACCACCTGTAGCAAGTACGATATTTTGCTTTTCAGCTAAAATCTCAGCAATCACTTCTCTTTCACGCTCACGAAAACCTGCTTCACCCTCAAGGTCAAAGATCCAGTTTATATCGACACCACATTTTTTTTCAATAGTGTCGTCAGAGTCTATAAACTCTAGTTTAAGTTCTTTAGCTAATTGCTTACCTATTGTAGATTTTCCAGCACCTACTGGACCAATTAAGAAGATATTTTTAGTTCTTATCATTTTTGACTCGAAATTATAAGTTAATTACACACTGTGATAGTTGACTACTAATCACCCTTATTATGAAATTTATAGGGATATAAGATACCTAATTTATGGTGATTTTGCAACTATTATCTATCACCTTCTATATTAGACTCTATTATTTTAGGTGTTATGAAAATAAGAAGCTCTTTATCATCATCTGTAATCTCTGTAAAACTAAATAAATAACCTATATAAGGTATATCTCCTAAAAGTGGAATTTTTGTTCTAGATTCTTTTTCAGTTTTCTCATATATACCACCTATAACAACTGTTGAACCATCTTTCGTCATAACTTTTGTTGTAATTTCACGAGTATTAATAGTTGGTGGTAAATCTGCACCCTCTTCAGTTTGACCAACAGATGCACCAATTGAGTTTTTAGTAACTAATAGATCTAAAATAACATTACCATCTGGAGCTATTTGTGGTGTCACCTGAAGTTCTAACACAGCTTCCTGGAATGCAATGGATGCCGCACCCGAAGCAGTAGATTGATTGAACGGAATCTGTGAACCTTGCTTGATAAATGCCGTTTCATTATTTGCAACTATAAGGTGAGGTGAAGCTACACTGTTTGCTAAAGATTCATTTTCCAATGCTGTTATTTCAACCTCTAACTTCATCCCTCCAAACACATTCCATGCAAGTGCAGCAGTCGCTCCTAGAAGATCTGGGGATGCAGCGCCTACACCTGTTGGAGTAGGTGCTGGTGTATCACCCCCAGGCTTAAAGGTATTTAGTCCTATAGCAGTACTTCCAGTCGGATCAAATAACTTATAGTTAAATCCTATCTGAATACTATTAGACCTTTCAACCTCGACTATTCTTGACTCTATCAAGACCTGATCGTTAGGTATATCAATTTCATTTATAACCTCTTTTATTCGAGGCATTTTTTCTTCTGTATCTGTTATGATAAGAGTATTTGTACGAGCATCAGATGTAATACTTCCTCGCGGAGACATAATACCACCATTTTGCTTAGCCATAGATGTAATAACTGTTTGTGCTGCTTGAGCTGTAGTATAGTTAAGAGGTACAAATTCTGTAATTAATGTCGCATTATTTTCTAATGATCTTTTAGTTTGAAGCTCTAATTGCTCTTGAGCAGCAATTTCTGCAGCAGTTGCTACATACAATATACTGTTCATTTTTTTAGTAGCAAGACCTTTACTAACTAAAACTATGTTCATTACCTCATTCCAAGGTACATTTTTCAAATCTATTGAAATATTACCTCTTACACTACTACTAACAACTAAGTTAAGCCCTGCAAATTCTGACAAAACCTGCAATACTGTTTGTACAGGAGCTTCTTTAAATGATATTGAAATTGGCTCATTAACATTAAAACCCTCTACTCTACTCTTGCGCCTATCAATAGTAAACTTAAAAGTATCACCTTCTTTATAGTCTGTAAGTGCTATCCTATCTAAAGAATGAATAACAAAAATAACTTTATTGTTTTCTTTGCGGATTTTAATGGAGTCTACAATAGTGTTAAAAACCTTAGTATCAATATTGCTAACCCATTTATCAGATATATTCGTATCGTTAAATGTAATTGTTAGAGTATAACCATCTTGAGAGATTTTAGTTTTGTAGTTAGAAAAACCTGAAATATTCTCTTCAAAAACAGGCTGAAAAACAGCACTACCATTTAAGCTACGATGAAATTCTAAATCTTTAATATGCTGCTCAAAATCACTCTTTTTCTGCTCACTTCTTCCTACAATTTTAGGTTGTGCTTTTTGAGTCGGTTGGCTCATAGTATTTTGGGGGGTTGCTTCTTCTGTTGTAGGCTCAGCAATTAAGATGTCAAAGCTTAGAACTCCCCCAATTAATGTAAGTAACGCTGACCATTTCTTTTTTCTAAAAAACATTTTATATTTTATAACCTTATCGTATAACTGCCTGAGTTTTTTTCCAAACTCTTTGCTTTTCATCTTTCATCCATTCGTTTACAAGTATACCTTCTTTTGTAACTCCTGAAATTTGACCGTAATTTTGACCTATAAGCTCTCCTTCTTTCAAGTATATAGGTTTTGGTTCACGAGAGTTTTCAACTACTCCCCAATTATTACTACTTTGCTTAACTAATCCTTTGAATGTAAATGAATCAAGCGGATATTCTTGTAACCTTGTTTTTTTCTTATCCATAACTTTTTCAAGGTCTTTGGGCACTATTATTGGCTTTAGTTTCACTGTCTCTTTAGCTTTTTTCTTAACTGTTCTTACTCTTCTTTTTTCAAAAGGTAGTAAATGATCAATATTAAATACATTTCGAATTTTCGACAACCTTTGGAATGTAAGTGTATCACCTTTATATTCAGGGATGTCGAGCTTTTCTGAACTTTTAATAGTTTTCATATTTTTTTCAACAAGCTGATCTACCTGCTTGATTTGACTATCATAGTTTGCAAATGCAGTATCAAATAAGAGGATCAAAACTATTAAAGAAAATGTCATTTTAGTGTAGCTACGCTTTATCATTTAACTAAGCCCCCACACCTTGTCTTGAATAAGTCTGAAGATTTAGTTCAACTATAAGTTTAGAATCATTCTCTTTTTTAATTGTTATATTTGTAATGACTGCAATATCTTTCATATCAATCAGAGCGACAAAGAGTTTCACTAATTGAGAAAAATCACCACTAAGTTTAGCTTTAAAATCAAGTGCATATAGATCGAGATACTTATTTTTTTGTACGCCTGCTGGTGATAAGTCTATAATCGTCACTCCAGCACCACTAATAGCTTCATTTAATGCAGATAAGAAAATTGGAACTGAATGTCTTTCTGGAATACTAAAACGCTCTTCAGCATTATGTTTTTCAAGCTCTTTAACTTGATCTTTGAGAGCTACCATATCTTTCTGTTTTTTAACTAGTTTAGGAATCTGTTGCTTCATGGATTTAATATGCTGAGCTACTGCTGCATTCTTACTTAAAACAGGGTTTACAAATAAACCATAGAAGAAAACTGAGAAAATCATAAATACTAAAATAAAAACTGGTATCTTAAATTTTATCGGAGCATCAATAACCTTGTTGACCTTTTTATTGTTTAGAAGATTCTGTATCTTATCTATCATCTGACACTATCTCCTTTAAAGGCATTATCCTCACCAAACTTATACTCTAGAGTAAAACTTCTTTTACCATTTTTCTCTGAACCTAAGTTTTTAAGCTCAACTTTCTTAACTCTGAATTCAATTTCAAGGTTTTTCATAAATACAGATAATAACTTTAAATCTTGAACCTCACCACTGACTATGACATTATCCGTACTTACAACATAATTGATATTAGTGATATAAAGTTCATCAGTAATAGCTCGAGAGATTTTCTCAATACCAAGTAAAATATAATACTGGCTAGCCCTAATATTAGCTAGATCTGATGCCATATCGAGAAGCTTGTCTCTTTGTGTTTTAACATCTTTATATTCAGCTGCAGCTTTATTTAGTTTTGTGATTTGAGTTTGTATATATTGTTCTACCTTAATCTGATCACTACTAGACCATGACATTATAATAGAAAGCATAAACATAGTTATAAATGCTACCAAGGTCATAAAACCAAAATCTATTGCAAGAAGCTTTAACTTATGTTTTTTCTCTCGACCTCTTACAAAATTTAAGTCTTTTATCATAAGGATTCCCTCATAGCTATTCCCATAGCAATAACATACCTATAAGGTTTTTTAATCTCTTCGCCAAAATCTTCACAATCAATATTTACAAATGGGTTCAATAAGTGACAATCTTTCATTGAAAGCTCTTTCACCAACTCAAATAAGACATCTAAATTTTGCTTTAGTCCATATATATAAACAGTATTATCTTGTTCTGCAAAACTATCAAAATCAGCTTCTTCTGAAAAATCAAGAGACATAAAATCCATAAATCTTAACAATAACTGAGTAGCTTCATCGACATAGCTAGCATCTGTAATTTTCTCATCAAAAATTTTTATCGACTCATAGTTTTTAAGTTCACCTTTGCTTGAAAAACTATAAATAGACAGCTTGTCTGAGTACAAACCTAAAAAAACACTATCTCGTTTGTTTTTCTCAAGCTCTGCCAGAAATAGCTTTTGTGCAAAACTGGTAATACAATCCTTATCTAAGGCACATACTGATAATGCTTTTTTAGATTTAGCTGCTATGTTATTTAAGGTTTCCATAGTTTTTGGTTCAGCAATATAGTAAACCTTTAAAATACCTTCCTCTTCAATATCATCAAAATAGTCAAAAGCAATATCTGCAAACTTGTCCGGATATTTTTTCTTAAAAAAAGATTCTCTAAGATAAAACTCTACACCTTCTTTATCTATCATTTCTAAAGCTTTTTTATCACAAATGATTTCTTCTTGGGATACATCTATATCTTTATACGTTACAAAACCTAGTTTTGTAGAACGAGGAAGTTTATTTTCTGAAATTACATTTGAAATAATATTACCAACATAATCTGAAGTTAATTCTCCTTCAAAATATGCTTCTTCTGAAAATTCTTCGCTTTCACAACTTACTAGAGAAAATTTTTCAGCATCTTTATTCAGCTGAACCGCCACTAAAGACACAGCATCAAACTCTACCCCTAATAACGTATTTTGAGCTTCTTTGCGCTTTTTCTCTAAGAACAGCGAAATCATATTACAAATCCTATCAACAAATTTAAACTCTTAAATTATAGCTATAAATACTGTTTTATTTTATAATTAAAACAACTCTATGTAAACAAAGATTTGAAGGATAACACACATGCGCATAATTCTTTTAGGTGCTCCTGGAGCTGGCAAAGGCACTCAAGCAAAAGTAATTCAAGATAAATTTAATATCACACACATCTCAACAGGAGATATGATTCGTGAAACTATCAAATCAGGTAGTGAACTTGGTAATGAACTGAAAAAGGTTTTAGATGCGGGACAACTTGTCTCTGATGAGTTTATAATTAAGATCGTGAAAGATAGAATATCTAAAGCAGATTGTAAAAATGGTTTTATGCTTGACGGAGTTCCTAGAACTATTGTTCAAGCAGAAAAGTTAGATGAGTTAGGTGTCAATATAGACTACATAGTTGAAGTTGATATTGCAGATGAGCTTTTGATTGAAAGAATCACAGGTAGAAGAGTTCATCCCGCTTCAGGGAGAACATACCATATAAGGTTCAGCCCTCCAAAAATACAAAATAAAGATGATATAACAGGCGATGATTTAATCACTCGTACAGATGATAATGAAGCTACTGTCAAAGAAAGGCTTTCTGTATATCACCAACAAACATCACCTCTGATAAACTTCTATAAAAACTTTAATGGTTTAAATACAAAAGCGCCTAAGTACATTAAAGTTAACGGTGATCAGGCTGTGGAAAAGGTATCTCAGGATATTTTCAATAAAATTAGTTAACCAACCCTTGTTATTCAACTAAAGGATTTTCTAACTTCTTGAATAAGTTTCTGTTTTTGATCCATAGTATATTCTTTAGACTCTATATTACCCCAAACAGGTGCAGGCCAAACAGAATCATCTTCAAAACGCCCTACTACATGTATATGCATCTGCTTTACTACGTTCCCTATAGTCGCAACATTTATCTTATCGACACTATGCTGATCTTTTAATAGTTTAGACAGTTTATTAATTATTTTGTTAATATTATACTGCACAGAATCATCAAGCTCATACCATTCAACTCTTTCAGTAAAAGGCACAACTATAAACCAAGGTAAGTTAGCATTATTCATAACTAATATTTTACAATCTAAGTACTCGCATACTTCTATTGTGTCATTAGCTAAACGCTCATCAAGCTCAAACATCAAAAATACTTCCTTATTTTATCTAAATCTTCTTGTGTATCTACACCTGCAGGAGTACTTACTTTAGCACCCGCTACAGCTATTTTATAACCATTCCATAAAACTCTTAATTGCTCTAGAGATTCATAGCCTTCAATTGGTGATCGAGCCAGTGCAGTATACTGCTTTAGAAAACCAACTCTGTAAGCATACATCCCTATATGTCTATAAAAATTAGCATCCCCTACTTTTAAATTTTCTGAAAATCCCCTATCAAAAGGAATAGACGCTCTACTAAAGTAAAGTGCATAATTGTTTTTATCGAACACAACTTTGACATTGTTTGAGTTATAAACATCTTCAGCTAAGGTGATTTTTTCACAAAGAGTAGAAACGACCGCTTCTGGTGAATCTTCTAAAAGTTCCGCAACTTGATGAATATTTTCAATAGGAATTAGAGGTTCATCACCTTGAACATTTATAACTATATCATCATCAGCTAAACCAAGTTTTAACACAGTTTCTGCTAAACGATCTGTTCCAGACTCATGCTCTTCTTTCGTACTAACCACTTTCGCACCAAATTGCTCTGCAACCTGCTTAATTTCATCAGCATCTGTAGCAATAATTATATTTGCTATACTAGATTTACTAGCCTGATCATATACTCTCTGAATCATAGGCTTTCCACCAATATCAGCAAGCATTTTACCAGGCAACCGTGTTGACTTTAAACGAGCTGGTATTATTATGTGAGTTTTAGCCATACTGTTTAATCTCCTCTATACTCAGTTTTTGTGCTTCTTCTACAAGCATTACTGGTATACCTTCAACTATAGGATATGCAAGTTTATCAGCCTTACAAATAAGTAATTGTCTTTCTTTGTCTAGATATAATTCTGACTTGCACTCAGGACAAACTAAAGCATTTATTATTGATTGATCCATTATTTCACCTCTATTATAAATTCAAATTTTTGTTGCTCTTCTTGAGCTTTTATAAGCCTATAGTCATTAACTCTACACCATGCAGGTATATCAAACATCGTTCCTGGATCTGTACAAACCACTTTTAACTTCTCACCACTATCCATGGTTTTTAGCATATTTTGAGTTTTAATGACAGGCATAGGACAAAGTAATCTTTCTAAATTCAGCTCTTTCATTTATACATACCACTCTTTTTTTACTTCATCAATAGCCAGTGGTTTTACTTCTAGCTCTTTACAAGTGCCGTCTAAGTATTCAAATTTCATTACAACACTTTCTTCTTTTTTACCTTTACCAAATCTTGCTAAAATTCTAGCTATAAATTCCTCATCTTGCTTTTCGAAGTTTCCATCGATTAAACTAAGAGGACCCAAATGCGATTCACTATGCACTGATACAAACTGATTCTTATAACCATGAAGATAATTATTCTCTCCTTCTTCACGAGCTACAATAAGCTTAAACTTGGAATTATAGCGGATATGCCTACCAACTTTTAGTAGCATTATATCATCTAATTCATACTCTCTAGTGTTTCGTGCTTGCCATAAATCAACCAATTTATCAGAGTACTTCTTATCAGTAAGAAAACAGCAACCTCCTGCAGGTGTAGCATAGTCATCATAACCATAATCCTTTGCCATTTGCATTTGTTGTTTGCGTGACCTACCTGTTATCGATAAAAGTTTACTTCTATCAACCCAACCTTCTTTCTCAGCCTTTGTTTCTGGTAAGTTTTTTGCACTAAGCGGTCTAAGAAGTATAGATTCAACATCTGCCTGCTCGTTAACAATTTTCATCTTAGCCTTAAGCTGTGACATTGGTCTTTGTCCAATCACCTCACCTGTGACAATAAAATCAAAACCATTTTCTATAGCCCACACTTTAGCCTTTTTAATCATAAAAATTTTACAGTCAAGGCATGGATTCATATTTACTCCATAACCATACTTAGGGTTAATTAGAACATCTTTGTACTCTTCTATTACATCTACAATATGCATTTTTATACCAAGTTGCTCAGCAACCCATAAAGCATTATTTCTTTTTTGCTTTTCTTTATCTTGTTTTCTTATAGCATGAGTATGCCCTTCAACACAAAATCCTGTATAGAAGTTTATAGCCTCAACATGTATTCCTTGATCTACTATCATTTTAGTAGCAATCATCGAGTCTAAACCACCTGATATAAGTGCTACTGCTTTGATTTTCTTTTGTGACATTCTGATTTTGAAATTTTTAAATATACCTATGGATTTAATTTTATCATATTGAAGCAATTTAACTATCTAATTGTCAAAAATCACTCCTTATATACCAGCTTTACCATATAACTTAGTATACAAGGTCAGTTATAGCTATACTTTGATAAACCTATATTTTATAATCTTCTGTAGCTTTTACTACTTTATAAGTAACTTGTATGATTAATCTAATAAATAACAAGTACTCTAAATATGCTCCTATACTGGTTTCTCTATCTATTGCTATAAATGGTATTGTAACAATCCTTGCTACTGCGATACCTGTTATTAATAGAATTTTTTCAGTTGATCTTCACTCTCACCTAACATCTGATCTTTATGATCTTGGCATGGAGTTTAATGTTGGTATTGGTGTAGCTATGCCTATAATTCTTGGCTACCTAATGATACTTATTGCAAAAGGAGTATTCCAACGCAAAAGAGCATATTGGCGTTTAGCTGTTATATTCATAGCTCTTTCGATGTTAGGTGATTATATCCAAGACACTCACTTCTCTTACGATATAACTTTCTCTTTACATGCTGTTGAAATAATTCTTTTATTAGTGTTTAAAAAACAATTTAATGAAACAACCACACGAAAATTCACATTCCAACAATTCATAATATCTCTGACATTTTTTTTAGCAATTGCGTATAGTGTCCTTGGTGTTTATGGGTTAAAAGATCAATTTGAAGGTATCGATAACTTTACTGATGCTGTTTATTTCACATTAGTAACATTTAGTACTGTTGGTTATGGCGATATTCATCCTATTACAAATGAAGCTAAAATATTTACTGTATCAGTTATGGTAATTGGGATTGGTGTTTTTGCCAGCGTAGTAACTTTATTAGCTGGTAGCATAATCAATAAAATTACCGATAAATTTAAATTTCAACAAGGAGCTTCTCTTATGAATAATCATCTAATCATTTGTGGATATACTGAAATCACAAAATGTCTAATTAAAGATTATTTTGATTCACAAGTAAATGATCTAGTAATAATTGAAAAAAATTACCAGCAGCGATTTATAAATATGGACGAAGAACAAGAAAAGCATTTTATTGATGCTGAATCTCACGACTATGATGCTCTAAAAAAATCAAATATCACAAAGGCTAAAGCTATATTTATTCTTAATGAGAAAGACTCGGATAATATCTTGACTTTATTGGCTATAAAGGAAGTACTTAAAGGCTCTGATAAAACACCTAGAATATCCATAAAACTAGATAAAGATGAAAGTATTAATATAGCCAACAACCTTGGCGTTGATCAGATTGTTTCACCGACTAAAAAAATTGCTGAACTGCTTATAGAATCTTAGTATTTTAAACAAAAATTATTAATATATACATTGAGTATGTTATCATCTTTTGCTATAAAGATTTTTAAAATTTTAGAACATGGAGAAACTTGTGAAATACAACTATGATTTAATTATTATTGGTAGTGGTCCTGGTGGGGAAGGTGCTGCAATGAAAGCTACTAGAAATGGCTTAAATGTTGCTATTATTGAAGACGATGCTCTTGGTGGTGCTTGTAACTATTGGGGTACGATTCCTAGTAAAACTCTAAGACAGCTTTCTCGTGAAATCAAATATAACAGTAAAACCTACGATTTTCCGGAAATGCTAGATACTGCCTATGAGATTGTCTTAAAGCAAACTGAGATTAAGAAAAATAGATTTGCCGACAATGAAATTGATGTGTTTTATGGTTTTGCAAGCTTCATGGATAATCACAAAATAAAGATATCTCGTAAAAATGGTTCAAGTGAAATCATTACAGGTGACAAATTTATTTTATGTACTGGTTCTGGTCCTTTCCAACCGAAAGATATAGACTTCACACACCCAAGAATTTTAGATAGTGACAAGTTACTTTGCTTAAAAGATAAACAAATAAAATCTATAACTATATATGGTGCTGGTGTTATTGGAAGTGAATATGCTTCAATACTAGGAACACTAGATATTCAAGTAAATCTGATTAATACTCGTGATAAATTGATGTCTTTCCTGGATAATGAAATCATTGAAACTTTGACACATCACTTTACAGTTAACCAAAAAATAAACCTAATGCACAATGAAACTTATACCAGCATAAAAGCAGTTGGTGACAAGGTTATTACATCTCTTGAATCCGGTAGAGTTATTGAGTCAGATTATGTATTATTTGCACTAGGTAGAGCTGGTAAAACAGAAGGATTAAACCTAGATGAAATTGGCATCGATTATAATAAAACTAGAGGGTTAATAAACGTAAATGAAAACTATCAAACTACACAAGATAATATCTATGCTGTAGGTGATGTGATTGGCTTTCCTTCTTTAGCTTCATCTGCTTTTAACCAAGGTCGATTTGCTGCAACTCATATTATTGATGGTTCTTGTAATGATAAACTAGTTGAAGATATTCCAACAGGTATTTATACAAGACCTGAAATTAGCTGTATTGGTAAAACAGAAGAAGAGTTAACAGCCGAGAATATCCCTTATGAATCAGGCAGAGCATATTTCAAAGATCTAGCTCGTGCACAGATTTCTTATAGTGAAACTGGTATGCTAAAAATTCTTTTTCATAAAAAAACCTTTGAAATATTAGGTATTCACTGTTTTGGTCATCGTGTTTCTGAGATTATTCACATTGGACAGGCTATTAAGTCTATGCCAGGTAAACATAATACTATTAGATACTTTTTAAATACTACGTTTAACTACCCTACTATGGCTGAGGCTTATCGTATCGCTGCTATTGATGGTTTAAACAAACTTAAAGCTTCTGCCAACCCTATCATTAGCTCATCTAAGTAATATAGCTCTATGATCCATTATGACTTTTTTATAGTATGTGCATATATATTCATATTTGGTGCTGCAATAGGTAGCTTCCTTAATGTTCTGATATATAGAATCCCTAAAAATATTTTCAATGAAGAAAAAAATTTAGCTAGAGAAATTTTAGATCTACCGATTGATGAAAAAACTGCAAACTCAAATGAAGTTTATAGTATTTTAAAACCATCGAAATGTCCTAAGTGTAATAATAAGCTTAAGTATCGTCATAATATCCCTATTTTTGGATGGTTTATGCTAAGAGGCAAGTGTTATTTTTGCAAATGTAAAATATCACCTCAATATCCTATAATTGAGTTTATAACTGCTGTTATCTTTGTAGCTGTTTTTATTAAATACGGCGCTACCGTACAGTGCCTAGCCATGCTTATTTTAGCTACGGTTTTCATTCCTCTATTTTTCATAGACTTAGAATACCAAATATTACCTGATAATCTTACTTTACCTTTAGTTTGGCTTGGTATTGTTATCAATTACTATGGTGTATTTATAACATTAGATAGTTCCATCTGGGGTGCAATTCTAGGCTACCTATCTCTTTGGAGTATATTTTGGATATATAAAGTTCTTACAGGCAAAGAAGGCTTTGGTTATGGCGACTTTAAACTATTAGCAGCAATAGGTGCTTGGTTTGGCTATCAAATGTTATTATACACAATCCTTGCTAGCTGTATCATAGGTATTTTTATGGCTATAATTATAAATCTATGTTCTAAACGTACAAATACTATTGCTTTTGGCCCATCAATCATACTAGCTACTATTTTCTACTTACTAACTCAAGATAGTCTATATATATGGTATAATCATATAATGTTGATTAATTAAATATTTCTATTCAAATGCAAAAGAAAAACTTCACTATTTTAATTTTATTTATGGCTGTGCTGTTATTGCTTACTTATATATTTACCACCTCGAAGCTAAGTAACCCACAATCATACTCTCAAGGATTAAAGCTTGTTGAGCAAGCATTTCCTCAATATAAAGTAATAAAAAGTTTTGATACAGGGATAAGCCTAGAAGGCTATGTTCTAGAAGATAAAGGCGATATTAAAAAAAGAACTGTAACTTTCACAAGCAAAGATGGAAGTGTATTAGTAAATGGTGAACTTCTTGCCTGGGACAGAAACCAAAATAAGCTTACAAGTCTAAACCAGATCTACACCAACTACTTCACATCTGATGAGGAAGCAAATGAGCTGTATTTAGATATCCAAAAGTTTGGCTCTTATATTCAACAAGGTTCAAATGATGCTCCTCATAAGTTTTATGCAATCATAGACCCAAGCTGTAGCTACTGCTCATATCTATTTACTGCGAGTCAACCAGCTATTAAAGAAGGTCTTCTTGCTGTTCGCTGGTTACCTGTTGGAGCATTACATAACAGTCCTAAAATTGTAAATAGCTTTTTCAATTCAAAAGACCCTCTTAAAGCTTTCATCAGTTACCATGATACTAATAAATATGATGAGAATAATACCGAAGAAAATGATAAAGCTTTAAACAACATGAATCTTTCTAAAAATATCCAAGGTTTTCCGACTATTGTTTATAAAACTCCTCAAGATGCTTTAAAAATTTCTGGTGGAGATAAACTACCTTTAATTGATGCCGCAAGTGCTGAAAAATCAAATGTCAAAAAAATCAATGAATTCTTATTATTAACATCAGACAAATTTTAATCTATGAAAACCTTTTTCTCTCTACTTTTATGTATAGTCACAACATCAACATTTGCATTATCAACAGATGACATAAAACTAGCTAAAGACATAAAGAAAATCGAAGTTAAACATGGCGGTAAAATTGGGGTTTATACAATTAACCGTAATAACTGGAAGAACTTCTCCTTTCAATCTAGTTTCTACTTCCCTGTTTGTAGTACTTATAAGATTTTAGTAGTTGGTGCAATTTTAAAGCAAAATATGACCGATAAAAATTTGCTTAATGAGAAGATTAAAATATCTCCTAATTCAATAGCGGGATACTCTCCCATCACTAATAAGCATCTTAATAAAAAAATGACTGTTGCAGAACTTTGTCACGCCAGCATTCTAAGCGATAATACTGCTACAAATCTTTTGGTTGAAAAATTGGGGGGGTTAGAAAAACTTAGTGAATTTAATTTATCCTTAGGCGATCATGCTACTAAAATTGCAGATAAAGAGCCTGAAATAAACGATGTCAACTTACGGACGAATATTAATAAAACTACGCCTAAAATAATGACTAGGGATATAAATAAATTAGCTTTTTCTAATGATATTTTAGATAAGAAACATCGTTTATTATTTAAAAAGTGGCTAAAAGATAATGATACTGGTAAAAACCGTATTACTGCTGGTGCTCCTAGTAATTGGCTAGTTGGTGATAAAACTGGAACTTGTGAATATGGTACAACAAATGATGTTGCCATAATATGGCCGAATAATAGTCGAGCAATAGCTATGTCAGTTTTCTACACTCAAACAGAAAAAAATGCTAAACCTAATGAGAAAATAATAAAAGAAGTATCTCAACTAGTTTTGAAAAAACTTAAAACAGAAAATTCTAAAAAATGAACAAGATAAAAATGATAATCGGCTTAGGCAATATTGGTAAAGAGTATGAAAATACTCGTCATAATGTCGGTGAATGGCTGATAGCTAAAATAGCTAAAGAACAAGGTGAATCTTTTAGCACAAACTCAAAACTCAATTGTCATATTGCTAGGGTTAATATAGCTTATAGAAATGTGATTTTAGTATTTCCAACTACTTTTATGAACAATAGTGGCTTAGCTGTAAGCAAGGTTGCAAACTTCTACAAAATAAATCCTAGTGAGATACTTGTAGTTCATGATGAGCTTGATATAGGTAACGGGCAAGTAAGACTAAAACAAGGTGGTGGACACGGTGGACATAATGGTCTTAGAAGTATACACCAGCACCTTGGTACAAATGATTATTTACGCCTTAGAATAGGTATAGACCATCCAGGGCATAAATCAAAAGTTGCCAGCTATGTATTATCAAACCCATCTATTGCTCAAAAAAAACTAATTGATGACTCTATAGATAATGCTATAAGTTCAATAGATGATATAATAAATGGCAAATTAGAGCCTGCAATGCAAAGGCTACATACAAAATAATACACACTGTCATACTGCTACTTGGTAGTGGTATCCATTTTTAAAATAAATAAGAATAACAAAGGAATTATAATCATGGGATTTAAATGCGGTATCGTAGGCTTACCAAATGTAGGTAAATCAACTCTTTTTAATGCTCTTACTGAAGCAGGTATTCAGGCTGAAAACTACCCTTTTTGTACTATTGAACCAAATGTTGGTATAGTAAATGTACCAGATCAAAGACTTGATGCTCTAGCTGAAATTGTCAACCCACAAAAGATCCTTACTACAACTATGGAGTTTGTAGATATTGCAGGATTAGTAGCTGGAGCAAGCAAAGGTGAAGGCTTAGGTAACAAATTTCTAGCAAATATCCGTGAAACTGACGCTATTGCTCATGTAGTGCGTTGCTTTGAGGATGATAATGTAATTCATGTGAACAACAAGGTTGATCCTATTGATGATATCAATACTATCAATATGGAGCTGATACTTGCAGATATAGAGTCTTGTGATAAAGCTATTCAAAGATTTGCTAAAATGAAAAAATCTGGAGATAAAGAAGCCTTAGCTAAAGGTGATTTTTACGCTAAGTTGAAAGAACATTTAGAATCAGAAAAACCAGCTAGAACCTTTGAAATGACTGATGACCAAACTATATGGTTAAAACAAACTCCTCTACTAACTAGCAAACCTGTACTTTATATTGCAAATGTAAATGATGATGGTTTTGAAGATAATCCTTTATTAGATTTAGTAAATGATTATGCTAAAAATGATGGTGCTAATGTAGTTCCTGTTTGTGCATCTATGGAACAGGAAATCTCTGAGCTTGATAAAGAAGAAAAGCTAGAGTTTTTAGCAGATATGGGTCTTACTGAAACAGGTCTTGATAGAGTTATCAAGGCAGGTTACTCTCTACTTAATCTACAGACATACCTAACAGCTGGTGTAAAAGAAGTTCGTGCTTGGACTATACCTGTAGGTGCTACTGCCCCTCAGGCTGCTGGTGTAATTCATACTGATTTTGAGCGAGGCTTTATCCGTGCTGAGATTATAGCTTTTAATGACTATATCCAGTACAAAGGTGAAAAAGGTGCTAAAGAAGCTGGTAAAGCTCGCCTAGAAGGTAAAGAGTACATCATGAAAGATGGTGATGTTGTAAACTTTAGGTTTAATGTGTAAAAAATGAGAAAGCTTACAGTTATTATCTTTTGTAGCTTAGCTTTCATTTTTCAAATTTCTCTTAATCCTAAGGGGTATAATTATTTCATTGGCTTTCTTATAGTATCAATAGCAATACTACTCATATATAATTTTGATACTATTACTGATATTACCCTTGGTAAACTTACAATAAAAAAGAAAGTTAAAGAGATTAAAGCGATATCAAAGCATATAGATAATAGTGTAATAGCTTTCTATAAATCATCTCTTATTACAGTTTGTAATATGGATACTTGCAACTCTATTGGCATTGGATTTGAAGGTGTCAATGTTTTATGGTCATATTTCAATGCATTGAAACCTCTATTAGATGAAGTGGATCAACTTCCCCTAAATATTAAAGAAAAAATAAATGATGAATATTTATATTCTGTTGATTTTGCACTTAAAGCACAGAAGCGTCTACTAGGAAAGATTAATGATAATGGAAAACATAACTCTTACATTCAAAAAACAGATGATTATAACGATGCTATAAAAGCATTAGACTATTTACAGAATAAAAAAGATAAATTAGCTTAATTTTTTCTCAGAATATCTCTTAGCATATAAAACTATCACTATAATCACTATACACAATACTGGACCCATATATATAGCTGCTACTTTTGGTAAGAGTGAACCAATAGTTGCTGAAGATAGTAGAGATATAGCCCCACCAACAGAGCCAGAGCAAACTAAAAATGCCATAGTAATTGGTGAAACTATAGTATTTTGTTTCATACCAAACCCTAATAAAACCGGGAATATACTAGCACAAGCTAAACCAAGTAATGCTACCGTTACAAATATAACCGATTGACTTGTTAGGAAGATAAACATTAGCAATAACACCCCGATACTTAAAGATGCAGCGATTATAAATATATAATCTTTTGTTTTAGGTATCACAAATTCACCAAAGAAAAATCTACCTAAAGCTACAAATAACCAGAATGTTCCGATTATATAACCCACTGTTTCAACATCAAAATTAAGGTCTGTTTGTAGATACGGCGAAAACCAGTATGTAATAATATACTCAATATATACATACGCAATCAAAGCTAAACCAACAAGCACTACTCCTAAATTGATTGATTTAACTGGTTTTACATCAGTTTTTTCTTTTTTAGTTTCTGCGACCCCAACCACTTCTTTTAGACTAATCAATTTAACGGCAATCGCAAGAATCATAAGAGCAAAAAACACCGCAAAGAAAGACCATCTCCAGCCATAATTTTTAGCTATAATACCTGCTAAACTTGGACCTATAAAACCACCTAAACCAAAGAAAAAATTTAGTACACTTAGTTTGGCTTCACTTTTATTACTTGGAGTAAATGCCGCTACAATTAGATAGCTCACAGATGGCACAAAAAGCCCCATCGCTAAACCTGTAGTTAAAACAAACCCTGCGTATAAAAAGATATTATCTTGAAACGCTATAGCAAATTGAGATAAGCTAAAAATAAATGCGCCTAATAAAAGAGTATTTTTACCACCAGTTTTGGCAATAACCTTACCACTTAAACTATTACCAATTATCAAACCAAGTAGTGAAAGAGTATCAATATATACAATATGTGATGTCATAACACCAAAATTCTCTGCTAATTGTGGCGATAACAAAGCACATATAGGATACGCTGCTCCACCAAACATAGCTGCCATATAGCAAAGAAATGCTGTTAATTTAACTTTATTTTTGCTGATTATATCTGTTGTCATGATTATGATTCCTTAGGAGCTGATACCCAACAATTTTGCATACTATAAACCTTAACGACACTAGTCATACCTTTTTCGGCATAAACGAAAGTTTCTTCTTGTGACTTTTTATCCAGTGTTTTTAGCTCGGCACTATAAGTAGCAAAGCCAACCATAGCTTGATTATTGATATTCTTACTTATGAAAATCTCAAGTGATGAACCATCTAAATATACATCTAGGCAAAGTTTATCGGTAGTTTCATCAATATCTAATTTGCAAGAATAACGATTATCTACACTCAAATATCCATCTTTGATACTTATATTCATATCATAATTATCTGTAGCAGTTACTCTAATTCCAAACTCTTTTTTGTAGAGATTTTCTGATTCAAAAGAAACTTTTGCGTTATATTGTCTATTTGTTATATTTTCAATAGCATATTCTTGATTTTGTTGATAAGTATGCGTTTCTGTACTTATTTGCTTATCTTTCAACCCATCAATAAGCGATGCTTCTTGCCCTAAAAGCCAATTATTGCCATTATTTTTATATACAAACAAGAATCGAGGTATTGCTAATGCGCCAGTCCAATTAGCTCCCTCAACACTAGCTGATTCAACATTTAACCACGCCATCAATATATTTCTTTTTTCTGAATCTATCGGCATTATATTCGCAGCGTAATAAATAAAATCTGGTGACAAATCTAAAAGCTTATATATCGGCTTGCCATTATTATCTTTAAAAGTATCTAATGGCTCAAATTGTATGCTTGATTGTGTTTTAACAATATCACCCAGTACATAATACAAACTTCTACCATAGTTATCTTCAGCACTTCCATCTTGTGCAAAGATTAGTATATAAGGAGTACCATTCATCGCACCAACATGATCTGTTAAGCGATACATAATCACACACTCAAAATTACCGCCTCTACTGACATCATCCTTTACACAAACATCGCCCTCAAAGAAGAAGTTATCTCCTGTATTAGCTCTTACCCAATTTTTTGTTATATCATCACCACTATTTTTAAAACATAATGCTACACCTTTAGGGTTATTATCTTTATCTATTCTCCCTGCAGACATAAGCATATAAAAATTATCATCATCTGGTAAATTGAAAATAAATGGATCTCTAAAAGATACTAGATTTAGCTCTTCTGGTTGTTTTAAAATAACTTCTGGAAGATCTTCATTTTCATCTTGAGAATACTTTGTCCAATTTGTAAGGTATGGATCTACTATTTTGCCATCTTCACTTACTCTGTTTGCATCTAAAGCTCTTGCTATACACACTGTTTCTTGAGTAGCTTCACCACTACCCCATACAGCAGAATAAAAAGCTGTAGGATAGTAGCTTATAGAATTATCTTCTTTATAAGGCATATTTTTGATACACCCTGTAAATATCCCATTTCTGTCAGCAGCTCTATCATCTAAAGATGGAACTATAGCTGTAGTTTTGAAGTTACTATCCTCATCAACAGGATAAAACCATTTAAAGCTATCTTTATTGTTTGGATCACTTACAATATGTGACCATGACATATCACCCCACTTCTTACTCCAAGGATTAGACTGCATAAATACATGAAATGATGAATTAAAATAAAAAAGACCACATGGGTCATTAACCCATCCAGAAGGTGCTCGAAGATGGTAGTGGGGGTATGTCTCATCTTTTAATGATATTTTATGCTCTTTTGTTTGATAAACATCTGCAGCTTTTTTTGAGCTTTTTTGATTCATGAAAATTTAAGAAAATAAATACCAGTAAATAAATACTAGCATAATTATTATACTATTCATAAGTAGAATGTTATTAGGTTTTATAATTTATTGGTTATAAGCTAATTACAACCTTTTTATGACCTGTTGTGTAAAGTCTTCAGTTGAAACTAAAGTAGTGCCTGATGAATAAATATCTTGTGTTCTATATCCATCATTTAAAGTTTGCTCAACTGCATTAGAAATATTTTCCGCCTCTTTAACAAGGCCAAAGGAGTACGAAAGCATCAATGCTGCTGAAAGAATCTGAGCGATAGGGTTTGCCTTACCTTGATCCTTAATATCATAAGCAGAACCACCAGATGGTTCATAAAGACCAAACCCTTCGTTATTCAAGCTTATTGAAGGCACTAAACCAATTGATCCTGGTAATACAGATGCTAAATCCGAAATAATATCCCCGAACAAATTAGCTGTAACAATCACATCAAATTGCGCTGGGTTTAATACCATTTGCATTGCACAATTATCAACATACATATGTTTAACATTTATATCTGGATAATCTTTTGCAACTTCTTCTACAACCTTGCGCCATAACCTTGAAGTATCTAGTACATTGGCTTTATCTACAGAAGTTAAGTTTTTTGATCTTTGTCTAGCTCGTTCAAATGCCTTTACTACAATATTTCTTATAGTTATCTCATCGTATTCAGCAATATCTGTAGCATGTCTAACACCATTTTCATCAGTAAAAGTTTTATGTTCACCAAAATATATATCTTTTGATAGCTCTCGAAATATCTCTATATCAGCACCATTAGCTATACGCTCTTTTTTCAAAGGACATGATTCTTGTAAAGATGAAAAAATCTGACTTGGGCGAATATTGACATTAAAATTAAAATGTTTACGCAAAGCTAAAATACTGTTTGCCTCACAGCCTTGCCATTTTTGTTGACTTTGTGCTTCAACAGGACCACCAACCGAACCAAATAATATTGCATCTGAATTTTTGCATATTTCTATCGTCTCTTCAGGACAGTGATTTTGATGCTTATCATACGCAGCTCCACCAACTAAAGCTTCTACATAATTAAAATCATGCTGATATTTAGTAGCTATTACATCTAAAACTTGTAAAGCTGACTGCATTACCTCGGGACCAATTCCATCACCAGCTAATATCGCTATATTTTTATTCATATTAACCTCTTGCTTGCTCAAATTCTTTAATCACATCTAAATGCTCAATCAAATAAGTCATATCATCAAGACCATTTAATAAGCAGTTTTTACGAAAAGGGTCATAATCAAAGCTATAGCTTTTATCATCAATAGTCACTATTTGCTTATCTAAATTCACACTAATTTCTTGTTTTGGATTCTCCGCTTTATCGCACATTTTTTTAGCAACATCTTTACCTAATGCAATTAAAAGCAAACCATTTTTCGCAGCATTATTAAAAAATATATCAGAGAATGAAGGTGCTATAACAACTTTTATACCTGCTTGAAGAATCGCCCATACGGCATGTTCTCTTGATGATCCACAACCGAAATTATCACCAGCAATAAGAATCTGTGCATTATTATAATCTGAATTATTGAAAATAAAATCCTTATCATTTTCTTTTAAACGAAAAAATAAACTTTCGCCATAACCATTTTTAGTTATTTGAGTCAAAAACTCTGCTGGGATAATCATATCTGTATCAATATCGCTTAACCATAATGGAATCGCATTACTTTTTATTGTTTTAAAAGCTTCCATATTATAGCTCCTTATTTAATTTATCGACACTACATATTTTACCCATAATAGCACTTGCCGCTACTGTTTGTGGTGATGCTAAATGAGTTATACTGCCCTTACCTTGTCTACCGATGAAGTTTCTATTTGAAGTACTTATACATCTTTCACCAGCTGGAACTTTATCTTCATTCATTGCCAAACACATTGAACAACCAGGCATTCTAAATTGTGCACCTGCAGAATCAAAGATTTTATCTAAGCCTTCTGAAATTGCTATATTTCTTACCTGCTCCGAACCTGGAACAATATACATAGTAACATTATCCGCAACTTTTTCACCTTCTAAAACCTTTGCAACAGCTCGCATATCTTCAATGCGTCCATTAGTACAGCTCCCAACAAAAGCCCACTGAATATCTTTGCCAAAAATATCTTCATCTGCACTAAACTTTGTATAACTATATGCCTGCTGAGCTAATTTCTGTTGATGTGTTGGAATACTCTCAAGTGTAGGTATTTTTTCAGATATTTTTATTGCATGTTGAGGGTTTATACCCCATGTAACCATTGGTTCAAGATTTTCAACATCTACTTTTATAGTCTTATCATAATGAGCATTTTCATCACTTCTAAAACTTTTCCATTTTTCAACTGCTATAGCGAAATCTTCATCTTTAGGTGCGTATTTTTTACCTTTAAGATAATCAAAAGTTTTTTGATCTGGTGCAACTAGCCCTGCTCTAGCACCACATTCTATAGACATATTACATAATGTCATGCGTTCTTCCATCGACATGTCACTGATAACATCACCAGTATATTCAATTACATAACCACCAGCTCCACCAATACCAATATTTGCTATTAATTTCATAACAATATCTTTAGCTGTAGCAAATTTCGAAGGTTTACCAACAAATTCTACTTTCATAGTTTTAGGTCTATACTGTAAAATACAATTTGTCGCAAGTACATGTCCTACTTCAGATGTACCAACTCCAAAAGCTAAAGTTCCAAAAGCTCCATGAGTCGATGTATGCGAATCTCCACATACAAGTGTATTTCCTGGTAGCGTAAAACCTAATTCAGGTCCTATAACATGAACAATCCCTTGATGTTGACTTTCAAAATCATAAAAATCTATGCCAAACTCTTTTACATTACTACGCAATTTTTCTACTTGAGCTTTAGCTTTAGCATCTTTCATCTCTACTCGATTAATTGGCGATGTAGATATACTATGATCTACAGTAGCAATTATAGAGCGAGGATTATTTATACTAATTCCTAGTTCTTTAATCTTATCAAAAGCTTGCGCTGATGTTACCTCATGCATTAGCATCCTATCAATATACAAAATATCTGGAAAATCTTTTACTTTCTTTACAACATGAGTATCCCAAATTTTATCTATTATATTTTTTGACATATTATTTCCTAAAATTCATTTCTACATATAACTTATTTGTCGCTACTATTAATGCTTTTAACGAAGACATTTCAATATCTTGGTCTATAGCTATGCCTTTAATAACAGGGCCATCACTTCCAGCTTTTATCATAATTGTTGCTTCAGATTTTGAATTTATTCCAGCATCATTTAATGAACGAGAATAATAATCCGCAATATTAATATCAGGAATATTTTCTTGAATACCATTTAATAATGCTGAAAGTGCTGAGTTTTGACCTTTATCTGTAATTTTATAGTCAATATTACCAAAAAAATCACCTTCAAGTTTAATATATGTTTCACCATTAGCTTTACCATAATCAATGCTTGAAACAGAAATTGGCGATCTTATTTGCTTATAAGCTTCAATTAACTCATCATCAGTAATACCTTTTCTTCTTTCATAATAAATATCTTTAATTTGTTGAGCAAACTTTGCCTTTTCATACTCTTCGCAAATATACCCATTTTCTTGAATGATTTTCTTAGCATGATTTCCTCCAGATAATGGACCAAAGACAAAACTTAATTCATTACCAACTGATTCTGGATGGAATGGCTGATATGCTAGAGGATTATTTAAAATAGCATTAGTATGCCCACCAGAAGTATGTCTAGCAGAATTTAATCCTGTTATTGGGTAATGTGGTTGTCTTGAAAGCATTCTTGTATCAATGAAATCAGAAATTTCTTTAAACCCTGCTATATTAATATCATTATAAAAATGAGCTTCATCTTGCTTACCAAATAAGTTCAAAAACATTACACATTGCTCTAAAGATGCATTTCCCGCACGCTCTCCAACTCCATTAATACAGCCTTCTATTTGTGTCGCAGGTCCATCAAAGACAGCATTCATAGAATTTTCTAATGCTAAACCTAAATCATTATGACAATGTGCTGACCAAATAATTTCTTTATCAGGAAACTCTTCTTTAATAATTTTGGCATGCTTTGTCATATTAGTAACAAAATAATCATTACCTTCTCTCTCACATGCTCCACCAATGGTATCAGGGCAGTTAATCACCTTAACTCCAGCACGAACAGCTGCTCTAAAAATATCTGTAACATAATCAAAGTCATCACCTAATTTAGAATACCCTTCAGCACTAAACTCAACTTCAAAACCTTCATCAAAAGCTAATTTTATTAACTCATAAACATTTTTAATATTTTGTTCATTATCATTTTTACTGCCTAAACTTGCTTGAGCTAAATTAGGGTCTACTGGTAAATACATATGAACTCTAGCTTTACCAACTTCTAATGATGGTCGTAAAGCATCCATGGTTATTTCAACTTGATTTTTTCTTAACTGACACAATCCAGCAACAATCATATCTGATTTTTTTTCTGTCATTCGTTTAGATATAGTATTTACTATTTCATAATCAGTCTTGCTAGCCGATGGAAACCCAGCTTCCAAAACATCAATCTTTAAATTATCTGCTAAATCAGCATAGATAATATTATCTTCAAAAGACATTCCTGCGCCTGGAGATTGCTGACCATCTCTCAAAGTAGTATCAAAAATATAAACTTTTTTTCCAGCCATAATAATTACTCCTATATGTAAGTTAAGGCATCTTTATAAAGTTCGCCTTTTTTAAGTTTTTCATAAGCTATTTTGATTTTATTTGTGATTTCATAATCAGATATCTTCAGTTTGATACCATCTATGCTTGCTATTGGAGTAACCTCAGCAGCTGTTCCACAAAAAAACGCCTCATCCGCTTGCATTAATTCATCAACTTTAAAGTATCTCTCTGCTACTTTAAAACCTAAATCTTTTGCTATAACCATAATAAGCCTTCTCGTTATACCATCTAAGATAGTACCTAGTGGTGTTGTAACAACCTCTTTATCTTTAACAAAAAATGCATTCATAGCAGCTCCCTCAGCAATATTACCATCTATATCTAATAATAAGGCTGCATGATAGTCTGTATCTACAGTTTCTCTTAAAGCTAAAATACTATTAACATAATGCCCACCTATTTTTGCATCACAAACAGTAGATTTTGGATGTATCCTTATATACTCACTAATTTTAATGTCTACTTTATCAGCAGCCAAATATTTGCCCATTTCTAGACAATAAATAGTAATAACTACAGGATGATTTTCTTTTGGTAAAACACTTACACTTCCTTCTGCATAATAAGCTAAAGGTCGTATATAACATGATCCTAATCCACTGGCTTTTACAGTGTCAATAACTGCTTGGCATAATTCTTCTAAAGAGTAATCGCAAATCATCCCTAAAGATTCCATTGAGTATATGAATCTTTGCATATGCTCTTTTAACTTAAGGATTCCTATACCATCATTTGTCTTATAAGCTCGAATACCTTCAAAAACTGATGAACCATAATGCAAGGCATGTGTATTTATACCAATCTTTGCTTGATCAAAAGATACGATCTCCCCATTTTTCCATATTTTATCTATCATTATTTACCTTATTTAAAAAGATTTAGATTAAAGTATTTATATGTATTTTTAGCAGACACTCAAATTAGAGGTTGAGCAAGCTTTTTTTGAGTAAAGAGAGAGATAATTGAGTTTTTGAAAAAGTAATTTGTGAAATAGCATTGTTTTGAATTATATTATCATTAACTGCAATAGTACTGATATTTATTGCTGATATCTGCATGATAACTCCATTATTAAATTACTGATGATTTTCATTATAAAGATTCTTTGCTTATAATGGAACAAAATATACCAAATAACTCAATAACTAATAGTTATTAGCTAATCAATACCAATAACCAAGACAGCTCATCATTTAAGCGAACGATCTTAATCGGTATATTTTAAGGCAAAAAAAAGCCCCACTAGAGGTTATCTAATGGGGCTTTTAATATGTGCTCATTGTTGTTGAGTCTTTTATTATAGAATAAAATGGCGACTACCTACTTTCACTTAGCGAATGCTAAACTATCATCGGCGTGTTATAGTTTCACTTCTGAGTTCGGAATGGGATCAGGTGGTACCTACAAGCTATCATCGCCAAAACTTTAATCTCTAATGTTTTGGTTTTGTATTTTACTGTTTAATTGCATATCAATAAAGATATTTAACAATTCAGCATAGAAATAGACTTAAGTCTCTCGGATCATTAGTACTGGTAAGCTTCATACATTGCTGTACTTCCACACCCAGCCTATCAACGTCGTAGTCTCCAACGTTCCTTACAGGTCTAAGACCTGGGATATCTAATCTTGAAGGAGGCTTCCCGCTTAGATGCTTTCAGCGGTTATCCCTTCCGAACGTAGCTACCCGGCAATGCTTCTGGCGAAACAACCGGAACACCAGTGGTTCGTTCACTCCGGTCCTCTCGTACTAGGAGCAACTCTTCTCAAATATCCAACGCCCACGGCAGATAGGGACCGAACTGTCTCACGACGTTCTGAACCCAGCTCGCGTACCACTTTAAATGGCGAACAGCCATACCCTTGGGACCTGCTTCAGCCCCAGGATGTGATGAGCCGACATCGAGGTGCCAAACTCCTCCGTCGATATGAACTCTTGGGAGGAATCAGCCTGTTATCCCCGGAGTACCTTTTATCCGTTGAGCGATGGCCTTTCCATACAGGACCACCGGATCACTAAGACCTACTTTCGTACCTGCTCGAGCCGTCACTCTCGCAGTCAAGCGCACTTTTGCCTTTATACTCTTGGCATGATTTCCGACCATGCCGAGTGCACCTTCGTACTCCTCCGTTACTCTTTGGGAGGAGACCGCCCCAGTCAAACTACCCACCATACACTGTCCTCGAATTTCTCCTGAGTTAGAACTTCAAATAGTCAAGGGTGGTATTTCAAGGTCGACTCCAACAAATCTAGCGACTTGTCTTCATAGTCTCCCACCTATCCTACACATAAATATTCAAAGTCCAGTGCAAAGCTGTAGTAAAGGTTCACGGGGTCTTTCCGTCTAACCGCGGGTACACAGCATCTTCACTGCGATTTCAATTTCACTGAGTCTCTGGTGGAGACAGTGTGGCCATCGTTACGCCATTCGTGCAGGTCGGAACTTACCCGACAAGGAATTTCGCTACCTTAGGACCGTTATAGTTACGGCCGCCGTTTACTGGGGCTTCGATCCACAGCTTCGCTTGCGCTAACCACTTCAATTAACCTTCCAGCACCGGGCAGGCGTCACACCCTATACTTCATCTTACGATTTCGCAGAGTGCTGTGTTTTTGATAAACAGTCGCAGCCACCTGATAATTGCAACCCATCTCTGCTCCAGGAGCAAGTCCCTTCACATAACATGGGCACACCTTCTTCCAAAGTTACGGTGTTATTTTGCCTAGTTCCTTCACCAGAGTTGTCTCATAGCCTTAGTATTCTCTACCTACCCACCAGTGTCGGTTTACAGTACGGTTACCTATACAATATACTTAGAAGATTTTCCTGGAAGCATGGCATCAATAGCTTCGTCAAACAAGTTTGACTTCGTCTCGTATCTCAGATCAACAATACACCGGATTTACCTAGCATATCTACCTACTTACTTTCACCCGGACAACCATTCGCCGGGCCTACCTAGCCTTCTCCGTCCCTCCATCATTCATATAAGCAGCACAGGAATATTAACCTGTTTTCCATCGACTTCACTCTTCAGCTACGCCTTAGGTGCCGGCTTACCCTACGTTGATTAACATTGCGTAGGAATCCTTGGGTATTCGGCCAATAAGAATCTCACTTATTTTACGTTACTCATGTCAGCATTCGCACTTCTGATACCTCCAGCATGCTTCTCAACACACCTTCATCGGCTTACAGAACGCTCCCCTACCATATATTATCTATATCCGCAACTTCGGTGCATAGCTTAGCCCCGTTAAATCTTCCGTGCGGGCCGACTCGACCAGTGAGCTATTACGCTTTCTTTAAAGGATGGCTGCTTCTAAGCCAACCTCCTGGCTGTCTGGGCCTTCCCACTTCGTTTCCCACTTAGCTATGACTTGGGGACCTTAGTTGGCGGTCTGGGCTGTTTCCCTCTCCACTACGGACCTTAGCACCCGCAGTGTGTCTCCCGTGATTGAACTTGATCGTATTCTGAGTTTGCATCGAGTCGGTAAGGTCGTAAAACCCCCCTAGTCGAAACAGTGCTTTACCCCAATCAGTTATACACGAGGCACTACCTAAATAGTTTTCGGGGAGAACCAGCTATCTCCGTGCTTGATTAGCCTTTCACTCCGATCCACAACTCATCCCGTAATTTTGCAACATTAGTGGGTTCGGTCCTCCAGTTAGTATTACCTAACCTTCAACCTGGTCATGGATAGATCGCGCCGGTTTCGGGTCTACTCCTAGCAACTATACGCCCTATTAAGACTCGCTTTCGCTACGGATCCCTTATTCAGTTATCCTTGCTACTAAAAGTAACTCGCTGACCCATTATACAAAAGGTACGCAGTCACATAACTAAATTATGCTCCTACTGCTTGTATGCAAGTGGTTTCAGATTCTATTTCACTCCCTTTATAAGGGTTCTTTTCACCTTTCCCTCACGGTACTAGTTCACTATCGGTCATTCAGTAGTATTTAGCCTTGGAGGATGGTCCCCCCATATTCAGACAAGGTTTCTCGTGCCCCGTCCTACTTGTTCGTATGTCTAGTTCCACTAAGATTATTTCGTATACGGGACTATCACCCTCTATCGTCAAGCTTCCCAACTTGTTCTACTATAATTCTAGCTATATCATACCAGGCTCTTCCCACTTCGCTCGCCACTACTACGGGAATCTCAATTGATTTCTCTTCCTAAGGGTACTTAGATGTTTCAGTTCCCCTCGTTCGCTCCTAACTCTATGTCGAGTAGGTAACCAGACTGCTCTGGTTGGGTTCCCCCATTCGGAAATCTCCGGATCATAGGTCATTTACCACCTAACCGAAGCTTATCGCAGATTAACACGTCCTTCATCGCCTCTGAATGCCAAGGCATCCGCCACTTGCACTTATTTTCTTAAGTCTATCTCTATACTAAATTGTTAAATATCTCTATCTTCATGCAAATAAATATTGGTGGAGCCTAGCGGGATCGAACCGCTGACCCCCTGCGTGCAAAGCAGGTGCTCTCCCAGCTGAGCTAAGGCCCCAATATGTTTTATACTCCCAACATCTTACGATGTTCAGAAAATGGTGGGTCTGAGTAGACTTGAACTACCGACCTCACCCTTATCAGGGGTGCGCTCTAACCAGCTGAGCTACAGACCCGTATTTATTTACACTAAAATATATTATCTACAAACACTAAGTTAAATCACTTGAGAAACAACAGTTAAAGTTTATTTCTATTTTTCGTATTTCCTTTAAGGAGGTGATCCAGCCGCAGGTTCCCCTACGGCTACCTTGTTACGACTTCACCCCAGTCATGAATCACTCCGTGGTAAACGCCCATTCGTTAAGCTATCTACTTCTGGAGCAACCCACTCCCATGGTGTGACGGGCGGTGTGTACAAGACCCGGGAACGTATTCACCGCAGTATTCTGACCTGCGATTACTAGCGATTCCTGCTTCATGCAGTCGAGTTGCAGACTGCAATCCGGACTAAGAATACCTTTCTGAGTTTCGCTCCACCTCGCGGTATCGCAGCCCTCTGTAATATCCATTGTAGCACGTGTGTAGCCCTGGTCGTAAGGGCCATGATGACTTGACGTCGTCCCCACCTTCCTCCGCCTTGTCAGCGGCAGTCTCAATAGAGTACCCAACTTAATGATGGTAACTATCAATAGGGGTTGCGCTCGTTGCGGGACTTAACCCAACATTTCACAACACGAGCTGACGACAGCCGTGCAGCACCTGTCACTGAGTTCCCGAAGGCACCAATCTATCTCTAGAAAGTTCTCAGGATGTCAAGACCAGGTAAGGTTCTTCGCGTTGCATCGAATTAAACCACATGCTCCACCGCTTGTGCGGGTCCCCGTCAATTCCTTTGAGTTTTAGCCTTGCGGCCGTAGTCCCCAGGCGGAGTACTTAACGCGTTAGCTGCGCCACTAGATCCTTTACACCGAACCCAACAGCTAGTACTCATCGTTTACAGCGTGGACTACCAGGGTATCTAATCCTGTTTGATCCCCACGCTTTCGTCCCTCAGTGTCAGTATTAGTCCAGAATGTTGCCTTCGCCATTGGTGTTCCTTCTGATCTCTACGCATTTCACCGCTACACCAGAAATTCCCCATTCCTCTACTATACTCTAGTTTAGCAGTATCAAATGCAGTTCCAAGGTTGAGCCCTGGGCTTTCACATCTGACTTACTATACCACCTACAGACCCTTTACGCCCAGTAATTCCGATTAACGCTTGCACCCCCCGTATTACCGCGGCTGCTGGCACGGAGTTAGCCGGTGCTTATTCTTCAGGTAACGTCAATTTATTCAGCTATTAACCAAATAAACTTCCTCCCTGACTAAAGTGCTTTACAACCCTAGAGCCTTCTTCACACACATGGTATTGCTGGATCAGGCTTCCGCCCATTGTCCAATATTCCCCACTGCTGCCTCCCGTAGGAGTTTGGACCGTGTCTCAGTTCCAATGTGGCTGATCATCCTCTCAAATCAGCTATAGATCGCAGCCTTGGTAGGCCTTTACCCCACCAACAAGCTAATCTAACGCAGGCTCATCTATCCGCAGCAGCGCAAGCGCCACTTTTAATCCGAAGATATTATGCGGTATTAACGTTCGTTTCCAAACGGTATCCCCCACAGATAGGTAGATTCCTACGCGTTACTCACCCGTCCGCCACTCGTCAGCAAAGAGCAAGCTCTTTCTGTTACCGTTCGACTTGCATGTGTTAAGCATACCACCAGCGTTCAATCTGAGCCAGGATCAAACTCTTCAGTTTAATCTATTTCTGACTCTAACTACTGTTCACTCAAATTCATTAACAAAGTGTTTGTATATAATATATCTATTAAATATCTCGATGACCGCAAACCTAATCGCTGCCTCGCTTCCCGTTGCATCACTCCCAACCGGTGAAGACATATAATACACATCACATTTACAAAACGCAACTACTTTTTACATCTTTTTGAAGGTTTTTTGTGTTTATCTTAGAAAAGAAGATTTTCTACTTTCAATCACAACGAAAGATTAAGAGAATTAAAATCACATTAATCTTTAAGCGAACATTTCTCGTAATTTACTTTCTAAATCTTGCTTACTAAAAACACCAAACTTATTTTTTAAATTATCGATGTACTGTTCTACTGTTCTATAAGATAATCCTAATGATAAAGCTATTTGTTTTGATGTCTTATTACTTGCGAGCTGCAAAGAAATATCTTTTTCACGATTAGTTATATTAATATCATAAAGATCTATAAAAGACTGTTGAGTTAATCTAAGATTTTTCACATTTTTCTTAAAGTTGAAAATTTTTAGGGAAATTTGACCGTAACTCTCCTATTTTGTGCTCTATATTAGCCATTTTGGCTAATATAGATACATTTATTCTAGTTAAGCCATCAAATTGACAGCTTTTAATGCATTAAAGCACATAGCTTTTAGCAAAGCTTGAGCATTTACTTTTATAGTAGAAAAGTAGCTAACTCTATCAAACTTGAATTTTCTTTTCATAGTACCAAAGCATCTTTCAACTTTATATCTAGTTTTAGATATAAGAATATTTCGTCTTTTTTGCCTTTTTGTTAGAGGTTTATTTCTAACTGCTTTTTGTAAGATGCGATTTTTAACCTTTTTAGTTTTTAACAACACTCTATTAGCAACTGTATCATACGCCTTATCCGCCAATAAGTACTCACAATTAAGATCATTCAACATAGTTTCTAATCTATGAGCTTCATAAACTTCAGCTGATTCTGTATGGACTGTTTGTATAAAACCATGCTCATCATCAACACTTGCAAATACTTTATACCCATAATGGCTTTTCTTACCTTTCTTTATCCACTTAGCATCAATATCTTTACCATATGAAATATCTGGTTTTGAAGTTTCATCTTCTTTTCTATCCTCTACCGGATTATCCATATATTTATCTGGTCTGCCAGCAGACTCAACTAAAGTAGCATCGATAATTGCTCCTTTAGCACTGTTTATAGATAAACTCAATGATTCAAGTTGCTTATTAAGCTCTTTAAATAGCTTTTTATACTTATGCTTTTCTATTAATAAGTTGCGAAACTTATTAATAGTACTATAGTCAGGTAAATTAGATGTTGGTGTAAAACCTGTAAAGTACATAAAGTCGATTCGAAGCCTTAAGCTAGATGCTAGCTCTCTATCACTTAGGCTGTACCATTGACCTAATAATAAAAGTTTGAACATCATTATACAATCAAAGGCAGGTCTGCCTTGTCTAGTTATATCTTGTGTATAAATGCCTTTGAGCGTTTTTCTGAATTCCTCAAAATCAACCAATTTGTTTAACTTAACAAATTTATTATCATTACCTAACGAGTCTTCTAAACCTAAAAAGAAAAAATCCATAATCAATAAAATATAAATATCTTCGATATCTATATTTTATAAAAGCTATAAAAAAAATAGTAGTATTAAATCAACAGTCTTTATAATATAGTCTATCTTATTAAAATTCGACACAGACCCAAAGTTTGTTGAATTCAGCCTCATATCATTAGAAATAGTTTTACTTATAGAAACTGCTCGAATGATATCTTTTGCTTTAGTATTAAAATATGGAATAAATTTTAGTAACTGGTTAATATTCAAAACAAGATTTCTACACAAAAGCTGATTAGAGCTACTCATACCTAAAAAATAAAATTCACAGTCATCTCCGATTTTGTTGACGATCGTCACGCCTTGATAAACCCTAAATTTAGATGCCTCCTGGATGATGCGTTCATGACTAGCGATCGTTGACCAAAGAAAATAACTAGATTGATACTTATCAGCACTTAGTTCAAAAATACTTTCTAAATATAATCTATTTGATAAGTAATGTTTATACCACTTAGGATTATTACATAATCTTATTTGCCCACCATCGGCAAAAGTTTTATGGTAGGTAAACCAATCAAGTCCAAAATGGATTTGAAAGAGGTTCTATAATTTGATTAATCTCATACACATTATTTAAGAATGGCGTTGTTTCAAAATCTAATTCACTCCATGATTCAATAA
The DNA here is from genome assembly GCF_003290445.1 of Francisella adeliensis. NCBI lineage: Bacteria > Pseudomonadati > Pseudomonadota > Gammaproteobacteria > Thiotrichales > Francisellaceae > Francisella > Francisella adeliensis. The sequence goes on from NZ_CP021781.1 coordinate 1,262,088, forward strand.
TATCCATACTCAAAATTCTTAATGCCGTAGTCAATACGGATATTATAGTCTCTAAAATTCCATCATACTATTACAAAACAACAATCATAAGAGATTCTCTATGAGTAAAATTAAAAAATACGAACAAATAAACACTACAAAATATATAAACCCTGTTGGAAATATTTCTGTAATAGGATTTGGTGCAATGGGAATATCTGAATTTTATGGCGATACGAATGCAGATGAAGCTATCAATGCTATGAAAGAAGCTCTAGACAATGGTATCAATCATTTTGATACGGCAGATGGTTACGCTTATGGTGCTAATGAAGTTTTTTTAGGTAAACACCTTAATTTAAAGAACACTTCAATTAGAAAAAATCTGATTATAGCCTCTAAAGCAGGAATTTTAAGAGACAAAAATGATCCGAATGTTAGAGGAATATGTATAGAACCCAAATATTTGAGGGAGCAACTAAATCATTCCTTAAAAAATTTACAAACAAACTACTTGGATATTTTCTATGTCCATCGTCTTCCTCCTAATGCCAACGAACAAGAACTAGAGGTTTTAGGAAGGTTTCTTAAAGATATAAGAGAAGAAGGTTTGGTTAAATCTGTTGGATTAAGTGAGCCAAACCTTGAACAGTTAAAAATCTTACATCAAATCACTAGCATAGATTTTGTACAGTCCGAGTATTCACTGCTTGAGCGTATTGTTGAAAATAATGGCATTCTTGATATGTGTAAAAGTAATTTTATCAATTTTGTAGCATATAGCCCTCTATGTAGAGGTATGCTTACAGATACTTTTTCAACATCATTGTTACAAGGCAATGACTTCAGGCAGACTTTACCCAAGTTCACAGGAAACAACTATACTGAAAATATGAAACTTATTGAAAAGCTGAAAGTTATTGCTGATAGTTTAAACATTTCCTTATCAATATTATCACTTTCATGGCTCATTTCTCAAAATGTACTTGTAATACCAGGTATGCGAAAAACCTCAAGAGTTAAAGATTCTTTAACCGCTTACGAAATAAACTTGAATAAAGAAGTTCTAGAAAAAATTGATTCTATTGCTCATCATGGAGCAACTCATGGTACAAGATATTCTCAAAGTGCTATGGATGCTTACGGATTTGAATAAACATATGTTGCTATAAATAAAAATCATTACACAACAACCTTTTTTAATTAAAAATTGTATTTTATAAGAGTATGTATCTTAAATAAAGAAGCTTAATTTAATTTCCTATAGATTTAACAAACCCACTCAAAAAACCTTATGCCGTCTATTTAAATAAGTTTTATAAAATGTCTAATGTAAGCTCTTACAACACACAAATATTTACTTAACAAAAAATTAAACAGTAATCAAGCTTCAACCTTTTAAGATAGGATTACTTGAATATTCATTAGATTAGGCTGATAATGAGAATGTAAGCATTTTTTATTTGCTTATAAATTTTAGCAACTATAAGAGGATTATATTATGAAATCAAAATATAAATTAATATCAGCAATAACTCTAGCCTTTATGGGATCAATTGCATATGCAGATTGTAATCTTGAAGAAGCAAAAGATGGATGGACAGGATCTATAAGATTTAAATGTGATGCAGACACGAACTTACTAGATAAACCTATTAGCTTTGAGCTATCAAATGGAGTACAAGTAGGTAGCGTATGGGGATTACCTGGGAAAACTAATGTAATTAAAAATGGCAACAAAGTAACTGTAACTGTAGAAAAATGGTGGCCACAAGATCAAGGATATGTTTTACCAGCAGGAAAATCCACTGTAGTATCTTTCTCACCTTTAAATGTAGCAACATATGATGCAAACTATGCTCCTGATTTTGAGATTAGAAACTTTGATGTAGGTAATGGATCTCAAGAGCAGCAAATTGGTGAGTTTACAATCAGTACTGGAGAAAACCCTCAGGGAGTAGATTCAAACTCTACTCCTCATATCATAATATATAATGACAATGGTGCTAAAGTTGAAGACTTTAATCTAGACTGGAACTCATCTATAACCAAACAGCTAACAGTTGGCAAATATACTGTTTTTGCTGAAGATATAGGTAGTAGTAAAGCCTACGTATCACCAGCTAATTTTACAGTAGCTCAAAATGATAGTGTCAACTTAGATGTTAACTATTCTGCTCCAGCTCCTGCTGAAGTTGGATCTATAAGCCTTACCGCTGATATAGCAATCAATTCAACTCAAAAACCTGCTTACACGATTAAAAGCGAATCTGATGCTAACTTTATAAGACAGGGAACAATCAGTCTAAATAATGCTACAGTCATAAATGACCTCCCTGAAGGCAAATATATTATCTCTGTTGCAGATATGTCTGCTGATGGTGCTATATTTAAAGCTAATCCGATTAGTACTAATGTAACTAAATTCAACACTACAGATGTTAATCTAGAGTTTATAAAACAAGAAGTTGCTACGCAAACTGTTACTATAAATGTTAAAGGCTTACCAAATGAGCAAACAGCTATATTAACTTTAATGAATGATAACAATGATAGCCAAGAGATTACACTTGATAGTAATAATACCTTTGAGATTGATATTCCTAAAGATAATTCTACATGGACTGCTACGGTTACAAAGCCAAATGGTTACAAAGCTACCTTAAGCACAAGTTCATTCTCAGCAGATAATGATTCTCAAAATATTGAAATTCAATTTGAGCAAAGAGCTCCGATAGAATCAGGTAAAAAAGTAGTTGGATACTGGGCAAACTGGAAAGGTGCTATGCAAAGTTCTAGTACAAATATGGCTGAATCTCAATACTATACAAATGATGTAGCTCCTTATACTCATGTCTTATACTCTTTCTTAACTTTAGCTAAAAACCCTAATCCAGATAATCCATCAAACACTGAGTGGGATGGTACCGCTATATACGAATCTATGACAGCAAAAGATGTTTTAGGATTGATGAAAGTTTATCCAGAAGGTACTGCTGGTTGGGAACGTGAAGATAACTGGATGAGATCTAGAGTTGATGGTCTAATAGAAGCAACTCATAAAACCGATGGTAAGTTTATTTGGGCTTTAGGTGGCTGGTCTGATTTACAGCAAACAATTAGTCCAGCCCAAGTGGATAAACTTGTAGATATGATGGTTCAATTGCTAAAACAAAGTGGGGATGGTATTGATTTTGACTGGGAGCATATTAATCAATTAGCTAATGGTCAACCGAACCCTAACGCAAAAGAAGAGCAAGCAGTCTTAGCAGAAACGATGCTGAAACTACGCCAAAAACTTGATGCCGCAGGAATGCAAGATAAAGAAATAGGTTATACAACTCGATTTAATGCATTTATGACAGATAGTAAAAAGTATGGTTTTGCTGGATTTAAATCTGATGGTGAAGGTATTGCTATAGATAATTGGTTAAAAGCTAATGGCAGTTCTCTAAACAAAGTGGTAAATTGGGTAAATATCATGGCTTACGATGTTGGTCCTAGCTATATGCCAAATGGTAAAACCTGGAATATGGACGTATATAAAGATGTATTAGATACATTTAAAGCCCGAGTAAACCCAGAGCTTATTGTACTTGGTTTTGAACCAGGATTCCAAGCAGCTGGTGGTGTATGGGAAGGAATGGATGTTAGTAAACAAGCAGTTAACTATGTTGCTGAAAATAATTATGGTGGTAGCATGTTCTGGGCCATTAACTTACCAAACCCAGCAGTTGATGGAAGTAAACTAGGACTTAATTCAGATATTCTTGCGGATTATTCTAAAGAAAAATTTGAAATAGAATAATACCCAAATAAATCTTCAAAGCTTTATAGCTTTTTCTGCTATCAATACCTTTATTCTTAGTCTTTATATATATATATTGTTACTATTGTTTAGAAACTATTTATCTAGGTAGTAATATAATCCAACAAACTAACTTAGATACTTATAACTGTGTTTCAAAATATAATCTAAATCTTAGAATTTATAAAATAATCTATAAAATAATAAATTTCATAAGATTTAAGCTGTACTAATTTTATAAAAAAGGAGTTTAAAATGAACAAATTATTCTATTCACATATACAAAATAAAATCCAAGAACTAAAAGATGGTGGCACATACAAAACTGAAAGAGTAATCTCGTCTGCTCAAGACCCTGTTATAACGCTTGAAAATGGCGATACTCTAATAAACTTTTGTGCAAATAATTATCTAGGCTTTGCGAATAATCCTGAGATTGTAGAGTATGCTAAAAACAATATCGAAGAATGTGGTTATGGTATGGCATCTGTTAGATTTATCTGCGGAACAAATAGCGTTCATAAAGAACTAGAAAAAGAACTAAGCGATTTCTTTGAATTTGAAGATACTATACTTTACCCTTCTTGTTTTGATGCCAACGCTGGACTTTTTGAAACTCTACTTACAAAAGAAGATGCTATCATCAGTGATTCACTAAATCATGCAAGTATTATTGACGGTGTGCGTTTATGTAAAGCTATGCGTTTTAGATATGCAAATAACGATATGAAAGATCTTGAAGAAAAGCTAATCGAGGCCGATAAAGCTGGAGCAAGATTCAAAATGATTGCTACTGATGGCGTATTTTCTATGGATGGTATCATTGCTGACTTAAAAGCTGTCTGTGATTTAGCAGATAAATACAACGCTATAGTAATGGTTGATGACTCTCATGCTTCTGGTTTTGTCGGTAAAAATGGTAAAGGCTCGATTGAGCATTGTGGCGTAATGGGTCGAGTAGATATACTTACAGGTACTCTTGGTAAAGGCCTTGGGGGTGCTTCTGGTGGATATATTTGTGCAAAAAAAGAAATTGTTGATGTACTTAAAAATCTATCTCGCCCTTACCTTTTCTCAAACTCAGTAGCTCCTATTATCGCTAAGACTTCATTAAAAGCTTTAGAAATAACAAAAAGCTCAAATAGACTTCGCGATCAATTACAAGCTAACCAACAAAGATTTAGATCTAAAATGACGGCTGCTGGTTTTGATTTAATTCCTGGTGAGCACCCTATTATTCCTGTGATGATTTACGATGAGAAAAAAGCTGCTGTGTTTGCTGAGAAGCTTTTAGATTATGGTATATATGTGATTGCTTTTTCATTCCCTGTAGTACCACGAGGCAAAGCTCGTATTCGTACACAAATGTCAGCAGCTCATACTTTTGAGCAAATAGATAAAGCTGTTGAAGGCTTTACAAAAGCTGCAAAAGAACTAGGGATTATTTAGTATGAAACAAAAAACTATGAGAGCTTTATCTAAACTAAAAGCCGAACCAGGCATTTGGATGGTTGACGATGCTCCTATTCCAGAGTATGGGCATAATGATATTCTTATAAAAATCAGAAAAACTGCAATTTGTGGTACTGATTTACACATTTATAACTGGGATAAATGGTCACAAGAGACTATACCTGTACCAATGATTATTGGACATGAATTTATTGGTGAGGTGGTAGCATTAGGTGATGGAGTGCAAGGGTTTGATATCGGTGACAGAGTTTCAGGAGAAGGTCATATTGTATGTGGACACTGCAGAAATTGTAATGCAGGTAAGCGCCATCTTTGTCGTAAAACTATCGGCATAGGCGTAAATGTACAGGGAGCTTTTGCTGAGTACCTAACTATGCCAGCTAGTAATGTTTTTAAAGTCCCAGACACAATCTCTGATGAAGTTGCTAGCATATTTGACCCCTTAGGTAATGCTGTCCATACTGCTCTATCTTTTAACCTAACAGGTGAAGATGTACTTATAACAGGAGCTGGACCAATTGGTCTTATGGCTGTTAAAATTGCTAGGTTTTGCGGTGCAAGAAGAATTGTAGTAACAGATATAAATGAATACCGCCTTAAAAAGGCTAAAGATTTTGGAGCGACTTTTGTATTAAACGTAGCACCATATAAAAATCAGGAAGATTTAAATACTGAAATGCGAAAAATAATATCTGGCATAGGTATGACTGAAGGATTTGATGTTGGCTTAGAAATGTCTGGAATTAATTCAGCTATCTCAATGATGCTTGAAGTTATGAATCATGGAGGTAAACTCTCTCTTTTAGGAATCTCTGCTAGTGATATTTCAGTTAATTGGGGAGCTATTCTTTTCAAAGGATTAATATTGAAAGGAATTTATGGCAGAGAAATGTTTGAAACATGGTATTTGATGTCAAGTATGTTGCAAGCAGGCATGGATATGAGTCCTGTTATCACTCATAGAATGAGCATTAATGACTATAAGGAAGGATTTGAAATCATGAAAAGTGGTAAGTGTGGAAAAGTAATTCTTGACTGGAGTAATTAATGGAAAAGTCAATCTACCATACTAAAAAAATAGATGTCCAATGGGTTTTTACACTCTTTGGGACAGCTGTTGGTGCTGGTTTACTTTATCTACCTGTTCAAGCTGGGGACAGTGGTTTTTGGGCACTATTAACTGTAATGATATTTGCACTACCTTTAACATACTATTCACATAAAAGTATGGCAAATATAGTAATAAATGCTCAAGACAAGGCTATTACAGAAGTTTTTACTCATAATCTTGGAAAGTTTTTTGGTTTAATTTGTGTAATGCTATATTTCTTAGCAATATTTTTAAATATGCCAATGTATTCAATTGGTTTAAACAATGAGTTGGGTAATTTTCTATATAAATATCATTTTTCAACTATAGACTTTTCTGATCAAATCTGGTTTAGCTTTCTCATATTAACTGTTCTAATGACTATTGTTTCCTTAGGTATAAATATAATACTTAAATTTATGCAGTTTATAGTAGTTTCACTAATAATTATGGTTGTTGTTTTAAGTGTCTATGTCATACCTTATTGGAATGGTGAATTCATTAGTAAAAGTCATTTTGAAATAATGAATTATATAAAAGGTGTATTGATGGTATTGCCTATTTTAATCCTGTCAATGAACCACTCTCCTGTTGTGTCTAGTCTTGTTGTTTTCTATAAAGAAAATATGGAAATGATTAATACAGATGCAAAAATAAAGGTTTATAAAATATTAAAAATTAATGGTTATGTACTTTTCATCTTTGTACTTTTGTTTGTAACATCCTGCTTACTGAGTACAACTATTGAAGACCTAAATACAGCTAGTGCAAATAATCTTTCAATAGTAACTTTAATTGAACAACAACATCCAATTGCATTATTAAAAATACTTGGGCCGTTGATAGTATTTACAGCTATTATAAGCTCTTTTGTAGGCTGTTATATTGGCTCTAGAGAAGCATTAAGATATTTATTTAAAAACCTTCTGAACTCTTACTACAATTTAAATATTAAAGATAAACATATCAATCTACTATGTATTTTAATAATTTTTTCTGTACTTTGGGTATGCACGGTCTGTAACTTCAAAATCCTAAATATAATAGGAATATTGGTTGCTCCAACAGTCGCTTTTTTACTATATATTCTTCCTGTTATTATTATTTACCAAAATATAAGATACCAAGAATATAGAAAGGCTAGTCTAAATGCTATGCTTGTCATTATAGGATTAACTATAATTTTTGGCTATATGATAGGGCTTATGATTAACTGAGTTTTTTTAGATAAAAAAATTGATAAATTCAAGATCTTCTTTTGTAGTTATTTTAATATTTTTCCTAGATCCTTCAACAATAATTGGAGATAACCCAAAAAGCTCTAAAGCTGATGACTCGTCTGTAATTTTTTCCATAAGATTATTATCAACACAAAACTTAAAAGCACGTTTAAGAGTATTATATCTAGATAATTGAGGAGTTTGAGCTAACCATATATGGCTACGATCTAAAGTTTCTTTAATAACCTTCTGAGATACTTTTTTAACTGTTTCAAAGGCTTTAACAGCAAGGATACCACTTTCATCTCTTCCCAATAAAACCTGATCATACAGTAGTTTAATTTCATCAAAGCTAATAGCTGGCCTAGCTGCATCATGAACGAATATCCAGGCATCATTGTGAACAGCTGCTAAAGAATGTAAAGCATTAAAAACACTTTCAAATCTTGTCTCACCTCCTTTACACACTTTAACCTTTGGATGGTTAAAGTACTGAGAAAGCTTCCAATATTCATCATTTTCTTTTAAAGAAACTATAATTAAATCAAAAAAATCTTCCTCTACAAATTTAGATAAAGTGGTATCTAAAACTGTATGATTATTGACTAGCTTTAAATATTGTTTAGGAATGTCACTACTCATTCGACTTCCAATACCAGCAGCAGGAATTATGACATATCTAGGAAGGCTAGTTGACACTATAAAAAATCTCACCTTTCTTTATTAAGCCCATATTTTGACGGGCTAAACTCTCAAGAACTTCACCATTTTTTCTTAATGAAATAACTTCAGAATAAAGCTTTGTATTTGCCTGAGTCTTATCTTTAACCTCTTTAGTCTCTGATATAACATCTGCAGATAATGTCTTATAACTTAGTAGTCCAGTATTACTAAGCCATAACTCATATTGCAGTATTGCTATCAAGAAAATAACTATAGTAATAAAAATATAGAAAAACGAATTAGATCGGCTACTCATGAAATTTTATTAATCTTCTACTTGAACAACAACTTTTTCAGTCTCAGACTCTTCAATAACAATTTCTTTAGCTTCTGAAGCTTCTTCATCTGGGCTAAATACAAAAGCTTTAACACCAGGGTAAATAGCATTTTCACCAAGCTCTTCCTCTATTCTAAGAAGTTGATTGTATTTTGCTATACGATCAGATCTAGATAAAGAACCTGTCTTAATTTGACCAGAACAAGTAGCTACAGCCAAATCGGCAATAATAGTGTCAGAAGTCTCTCCAGAACGATGAGATACAACGCAAGTATAGCCTGCTTGGCCAGCCATTGCCATTGCTTCAAAAGTTTCAGTAAGTGAACCAATTTGATTTACTTTAATCAAAATTGAGTTTGCTACGCCTCTTTCAATACCTTTAGCTAAGATACTTGGGTTTGTAACAAATAAATCATCACCAACTAGCTGAACTCTCTTACCAAGCTTATCTGTTAGAAGCTTCCAACCATCCCAATCTTCCTCTGCGAGACCATCTTCAATAGAAACTATAGGATACTTTTCAACCCAGTCAGCATAGTAGTCAACCATCTCTTGACTAGTAAGAGATTTATTTTCTGATGCTAGCTCATACTTTCCATTTTTATAGAATTCACTGCTAGCAGGATCAAGTGCGATAAATACATGTTTACCAGCTTCATAACCCGCTTCTTTAATAGCTTTCAAAATAGCCTCAATTGCAGCTTCATTTGATGGAAGGTCTGGGGCATAACCACCCTCATCACCAACACCAGCAACACTATAACCATCGTTAACTAACACTTTTTTAAGTGTATGGAATATTTCTGTACCACATCTTAAACTTTCAGAAAAAGTATCAAAACCAGCTGGTACAATCATAAATTCTTGCATATCTACATTATTGTCTGCGTGAGAACCACCATTGATCACATTCATCATTGGTACAGGCATTAAGTACTCTTTTACATCCATTAAGTAACGATAAAATGGCTTTCTTAAATGAGATGCTGCTGCTCTAGCTGTTGCTAAAGAAACACCTAAAATAGCATTAGCACCAAGATTTTTTTTGTTCTCTGTACCATCTAAATCAATCATAGTTTTATCAACTAATCTTTGATCTAAAGCATCTATACCTTTAATAGCTTGAGCAATTTTTGTATTTACATTTTCAATCGCTTTATAAACGCTCTTACCTAAGAATATTTTCTTGTTACCATCTCTAAGTTCTAATGCTTCTCTTATACCAGTAGATGCACCAGAAGGTACTGCAGCACGGCCAAACGCACCACTTTCTAAAACAACGTCTACTTCTACAGTAGGGTTTCCACGTGAATCTAATATTTGTCTAGCAAATACTTGGGAAATTAATGATGACATGTTAAATTAACTCCTTTAGTTAAATTAGTCTCTTTTGAGCTTGAAAAACTAGTTGTAATTATAAGCTAGCTATCTTAACTTTGCAATTTAATATAATTGTTTAGATTGATTATTCTGAGAGCTTATCAGATATTACTTCTTGAGCTTCAGCAAAACCCACAGTCTCTGGTGTGGCGATAGTAAACGGTGCAGTACCGGTAGCCTCTTCTCTAGATTTCAACCTATAGTAAACATATACACTTAATACTATTGAGGCTGCAAGTATTATAATGAAGAAACCTAATGGCCCAACTATCGCCATAAAATTAGTAATTATGATGGGTCCAATCACTGAACCAACACCATAAGCAATTGTTATTACCCCTATAGCACCAACAATCTCATGATCCTCAAGAAAGTCGCTCGCATGAGAAATTGATAGTGGATAAATTACAAAAGCACAACCACCAAACAAAAATATAACTATTGCAAATATAAAGGGTAAACCATATAGTAATAATGCGAGTAATGAAGTTACAACTATACCAACTACAGCTAAAAGTATGACTTTTCTACGATCAATAATATCTGATAATTTACCCATTGGAACCTGGAGCAACATGCCACCTAATATAGTAGTCATCATTAATACAGATATTAAATTATGAGTGCTGTCCATTCTAACTAAAAATATAGGTAAAATTGTATATATCGAACCAATAATAGCCCCACCAATACCTCCTGCAACTATAGCTAGAGGTACTTTTTTAAATATTTTTTTAGGAGAACATACCTCGTCCGAATGAGGTGCTGGAGCAACTGTTTTTGTAAATGCCATTAGTACAATGGCTATACTACATAAAGAAGATATAAAACAATATGCTAATAATGACTGACTAAAATGCACATTTATCATCAACTGAGATACTGCTTGTGTGCCATAGTATACAAACAAATAAATAGAAAATATAAGTCCTCTATTTTTCTTATCTGACGATAAAATACACCAACTTTCAATAATTATAAAAAGTGCTGCTAATGAGTAGCCTGAGGTAAACCTAAATATTATCCAAACAGAAGTCTCTTTAAATATCCCCAAAGTCATTGTACTTATCGCCATAAGTGATGCAAATAATACAAAAGCTCTTATAAAACCAACCCTTACAACAGTAAACTGGGAGAAATATGACCCTGTAGTCATACCTAGAAAATAAGCAGCAGAAATTATCCCTATCATAAAATTTGAACGGCCTAAGCTGTTTAATTCTATTGATGAAAATGTAGTAAAATAACCATTACCAAATGACAATACACACATTGCCACAATAGGCGTAATTATCAATAAAAGAGTTTGTCTAACAGTCATGATGATCTACTTTTAATTGGGCTTTCTTATAGTGCTGATTATAGCCTATGAAACATAACAAGTTAAGTAATTAAAGCGATAATTTTGAAATTGATTGATTAATTAATTTTATTAAAATCATTAAATTTAAGAGGCCTGACTATTGTTAGATAAAACCTAGTAAAAATGATAAAAAAGGAGGTTATAATAATTTTTTAAAGATTTATTGGGCTAAATTTATAGACACTCTAGTGAAATTCATTAGCAACTAGTTCCATAGCTCCATAAATCCCTGCATCATCACCAAGTTTTGCCAATTTAAAATCACATTCAGCATATATATCAGCGAAAGTATATCTTGCTATAGTTCTTTTTACTTTAGCTAAATACTCCTCACCAATTGCCTCCATTACTCCACCACCTAAAATGACCATTGATGGGTTAAGCATATTCAAGCTTGTCGCAAGCCCCACACCAAGATATTCCATTGCCTCATCGAGTATATCTAATGCAATTTGATCTTTCTCAGCCAATGCTTTTTTAATATGACTACTTTTTAATTTACCATTATTCTCTACAACAAGATCTATAAGTGTGCTTTTTATATTTTTCTTAGCTAAACTTTCAATCTTATTCTCAATACCAACTTTACCTGCATATGCTTCTAGGCAACCTTGTGAACCACAACCACGGCAGTAAACTCCACCACTTTTAACAATAGTATGTCCCAATTCTCCTGCTAGACCTCCATTACCAGTATAAAGAGAGCCGTTTAAAACTAGACCTCCACCAATCCCTGTTCCAACAAAGGCACCGACAATATCATCATAACCAACGCCTGCTCCATACTTCGCTTCACCTAAGATACCAACATTCACATCATTTTCTATCTTAGCTAAAACACTATATTTTTCTTCTAAAACCTCTTTTAGATTTACATCATTAATATTTATATTGACACTTTTTTTCATAACTGAAGTTTTTTTATCAACGAGTCCTGCTACACCTATGCCTATGCCTTGAAGTTTTTTATCAGCAGAAATTTCTACTTTCAATTTATCAACAACTTTAAAAAGCTGACCAATAACGACATCTGTAGCTTCTTTTGCTTTTGACTTAACTTTTGCTGTTGTTATCAATTTTCTATTTTCATCAAATAATCCAGCAGCCATATTTGAACCACCGATATCTACACCAATAAACATAACTCTATCCTTTATATATTTACTTTTTATTTTTCACAAAAACTGCGATTGATTCTACATGCATAGTATGGGGAAACATATCCATCACTCCTGTACTTACTAGAGTATAGCCTTTTTGATTTACCAAGATTCCAGCATCACGAGCTAGGGTTGCTGTACTACAAGATACATATACAATTCTTTCTACTCCAAATTTCTCGATGTTTTGACATACCTCTTGTGCTCCCGCTCTCGGCGGATCTAAAAGCATTTTGTTATATTCGAAATCGTTAAACCACTCTTTATCCTCAAAGCTTTCAAATAAGTTAGCCATGTAAAACTTTGCATTTTTTACATTGTTATTTTTTGCAGTTTCAATAGCTCTATTAACCATTGTTTGCTCACCTTCAACACCGATTACAGTCTTTGCAAATTGTGATAGCGGCAAAGTAAAATTACCAAGCCCACAAAATAAATCAATAATAGAATCATCTTTTTGAATATCTAAAAGTTCTATGGCTTTTTGGATCATTTTTTTGTTAATGTCGTTATTTACCTGTGTAAAATCACCAGGCTCAAAACCTATCTTAATATCTTTCACAGGATTATAACTTAGCTTAACAGGCTCTACATTTTGCTCAGGGTACAACCTAAAGACTGTATCAGGTCCTTTTGACTGTAAATAAATCCAATAATTATGCTCTTGGGAAAATTGCTTAATTAACTCTATATCTGAATCTGTAAATGGCTCAAGATGTCGTATGATAATAGCTGGGCGATAATCATCAATAGCTACTTCTAATTGAGCTATTTGCTTATAGTTTGAAAGATTTTCTATAAATGCAGATATCTCTGGTAACTTTTGTCCGATGAGTGGGTTTAATATCACACATTTTTCTATATCTGCTAAAAACCTGCCATTTCTTTCTCTAAAACCAACTAAAATTCTACCTTTTTTTGTAACAAACCTTACGCCTAATCTAGCTTTGTTACGATAGCCTTCAGTATTTTGTGATAATAGCGGTTCTAGAATTGATTGTGGTTCAACACCTTCACCAATATATTTTAGCTGATTTAATAAAGTTTCTTGCTTAAGCTTAATTTGCGCTTGTGATGACATATGCTGTAAGCTACATCCCCCACAGATTTCAAAATGCTCACAAATAGGCTCAACCCTTTCTGCTGACTTAGAAATATATTCTACAACCTTACCTTCATCAAATTTGGCTTTTGAAAAAGTGTATTCAAATTTAACTTCTTCACCTGGAAGAGTAAAAGGTATGAATGTTGTTTTCCCATCAACCTTTGCAATACCTCTTCCATCGTGACTTAAAGAAATTATTTGTGCTTCAAAGATACCCTCTTTGAGTTTATTACGGCGTGATCTGCCCATTTGATTTATTGAGAAAGTTATATTACTTAGAATTTTATGGGATATAAGCTCTAAAGACAAATATTTTTTTATCAAATACTACAAAACCATATTATAGTTATCGATCTAATTAAAGATCTAAACTTTTTCCATCATACGCTGATGTATGACCTGGTGCAAATTCAGTCATACCCGGTTTAGAATGTGAAAAAATCATATTAATTTTCTTATCATCATTTGATAAACCATCAATTTTAGCAGGATAAATTGCAAAATTGACCTTGCCTAATGATGAAGATAGGATTTGGATTTGCCCATCTATAGGTTTAGTATCTAAACTTTTAGTAGGACCATAAGCACCACCAACATTTGCAAATACATTATACTTTGTATTTTTCACATCTGAATTTTCAGGCACAAATATAAACATATTTGAGCCTTTCATTGTCTTAGCTCCAAATCCAGCTGCAAACCATCCACTACCATCTTTTGACCAACTTTTATTTTTAGATAAATCAACGGCAAGAGTTCCACAAATATGATCTTCATATTTGAAATATGAAAAAGACATATCTTTCATAGTTATGGTTTTCGCCTCTTGCGATTGCGGGCAAGCATCATTTGTAGATATTTGAACTTGTTGGGTTGTAGGCTCAGCAGAATCATTTTTATCAGCACTAAAAGCTGAACTATAGCTAGTTAACCCAGTTAACATCAATAAAGACAAAGGTAATATTTTTTTGTTCATACATATCCTTTTATAAGTTAAATTCTAATGTATATTTATACATTCATATTAAGACTAGTGTAAATAATAAGGTCTACTACAAAGATTATCAGATGAAACCTAAAACTACCACAATATTCAGACATAAAAAAAGGCAGTATAAACTGCCTTTTAGTATCGTGGTGGGTGCAGAGGGGCTCGAACCCCCGACCCTCGCCTTGTAAGGGCGATGCTCTCCCAGCTGAGCTATGCACCCGATAGAGAAGTATTATATAGCCATATTAAAATATGTCAATATATTTTATTACTATCCTTCAATCTCATTTCTAAGAATTTGCTCAGGAGTTATTTTAGACTCAGCAACTTCACGCAAAGCTAAAACTGTAGCTTTCTCTTTTTTCTCTTCTTCTGACTCAGAATAGCCATTTTTTAAGATATTATTAGCTCTCATAGAAGCCAATACTACTAAGTCAAACCTTGTTTCTACCTTATCTAAACAATCTTCTACTGTTACTCTAGCCATTTCTTACTCCATTTTTCTTTAATAGTTGCTTCACTTTATTATAAATCACATTTATAACTGTTTTGTTTTGTGCACCATCTGGTATTATAATATCAGCTTTTCGCTTAGATGGTTCAATAAACTTAATATGCATTGGGCGAACAGTATTTAGATATTGACTAACAATACTATCAACAGTTCTACCCCTTTCTTTTTGGTCTCTTAGCATTCTTCTTATAAAGCAAAGATCCGAAGGTGTATCCATATAAACTTTAAAATCCATCATTTTAAGAAGTTTTGGATCATTGAAAAGCATAATCCCCTCTAAGATAATTACACTTACTCCTGCACTAATTGTTTCAGCTTTTTCCTCTATTCTTGAGTGCGTAGAATAGTCATAAAAAGGCACTTCAATATCTTGCCCAGAAATAAGTTTTGCTAAATCCTTTTTTAAAAGCTTATGATCAAAAGCATCAGGATGATCGTAGTTTATATTGCAAGCTTCTTCATAACCTACAAGAGCGCCCCAATTTTTATAGTATCTATCTTCCGATATAACAGCTATTCTTTTAAGGTGTCTTGAGTGAAGTTTTTTGATAATAGCATTTGAAAAAAGCGTTTTACCTGAGCCTGAGCCACCAACAATACCTATTATAAATACATCTCTTGCCACAGTATATTCCTATAATTCTATTTTTGGTTGGCTTTTAGCAATATGATCAAATTCTTTTAACACCTGTAAAAAAGCTTTTATTTTGTACATAGGGAATGAATTTGGACCATCACTCAAAGCCTTTGAAGGATCTGGATGAGTTTCCATAAATAATCCATCAATACCTACAGCAATAGCAGCTTTTGATAATACCGGTACAAATTCGCGTTGACCACCAGAAGTACCACCCTGACCACCTGGAAGTTGCACAGAATGAGTAGCATCAAACACTACAGGACAATTAGTTGATTTCATAATCTCAAGTGAACGCATATCAGAAACAAGATTATTGTAACCAAAGCTTACACCTCGTTCACAGACCATGATCTTTTCATTACCTGTAGATTTGGCTTTTGCTACTACATGCTCCATATCCCAAGGTGCTAAAAACTGACCTTTTTTGATATTTACAGGAATATTTTGCTTACAAACTTCTGTTATAAAGTTTGTTTGGCGACATAAAAATGCAGGAGTTTGTAGTACATCTACAACTTCTGCAACTTCTGCAAAAGGGGTATCTTCATGTACATCTGTAACAACTGGTACACCAAATTCTTTTTTCACTTTTGCAAGAATCTCAAGACCTTTATCTACACCCAAGCCTCTAAAGCTGTTTATAGATGATCTATTTGCTTTATCAAAAGAAGACTTGTATACAAAGTTAATTCCTAACTCTTTAGTTACTTCAGCAAGAAATCCAGCGGTATCCATCGCCATTTGTTCAGACTCAATTACACATGGTCCAGACATTAAAAAAAATGGTTTACCATTACCTACTTCAAAATTTGCAATTTTCATAGTACTCTCTAATTAAAATGTTCTTTGAAAAAAATATGTAAGATTATTATACAGAAAAAGATGAGCCACAACCACAAGTAGTTTTGGCATTTGGATTTCTTATTATAAAATAAGCACCCTCAATATCATCTTTATAATCAACATCGGCACCTACTAAATATTGAAAACTCATAGAGTCAACTAAAAGTCTTACTCCATTTTTAGTAATTACCATATCATCTTCTTTTTGGTCATTATCAAATGCAAAAGCATATTGAAAGCCCGAGCAACCACCACCAGTTATATAAACTCGTAAACTAAGCGTGGCATCACCCTCTTCTTCAATAAGCTCTTTCACTTTCAAAGAAGCTGACTCTGTAAAATTAATAGGATCAACTTGTTGTACTTCTACACTCATAAGACTACCTCTTTACTATACCAACCTTGACTCTACCCATTCTATCAACTGCTTGAACAACAACCTCCAAAGGTTGTCCTTCAGATAGGGAGTTTGTTTTGATACCTGCTTGCTCAACATCAGCAAATGGTAAATAGCCATCTTGCTTACCAAACAAATTCACAAAAGCACCTGAGTCAAGTATCTTAACTATTTTACCTTTATAAACTTGTCCTTCTTCAGCTTCAGCTACAACTTCTTCAACCATCATAACAGCCATATCTAAAGAAGCCTTATCTCTTGCAAAGATTTTAACTTCACCAGTGTCGCTTGTATCTATTTGCGCACCAGTTTTTTCTGCAATACCTTTTACAGTAGAACCACCACGACCAACAACATCTTTAATCTTAGCTGGTTTGATGTTCATAACATGAATTTGAGGAGCAACATTAGAAACAGTTTCTTTATGTTCTTTAATTACTTCATTCATAATACCAAGTATATGTAATCTACCACTACGAGCCTGCTCTAAAGCTTGCTCAAGAATATCACGAGAAATACCTTTGATTTTGATATCCATTTGAAGTGCTGTAACACCATATCTAGTACCAGCAACTTTAAAGTCCATATCTCCAAGATGATCTTCATCACCTAAGATGTCAGAAAGCACCGCATATTTAGAGCCATCTTTGATAAGACCCATAGCAATACCTGCTACTGGCTCAGCGATAGGTACACCTGCATCCATCATAGATAAAGATGAACCACAAACTGTAGCCATTGAGCTTGAACCATTTGATTCTAAAATCTCAGAAACTATTCTCACTACATAAGGGTATGCATCTTGATTTGGAAATACTGCTTGAGTTGCTCGTTTTGCAAGATTAGCATGACCAATCTCACGGCGCTTAGGTGCCATACCAACCATACCGCACTCACCTACAGAATAGGGAGGGAAGTTATAGTGAAGCATGTAACGAGATCTTTCCATACCATCTAGGCTCTCAACCATCTGTGCATCACGATCACTACCTAGTGTCGTTACAACTAATGCTTGAGTTTCACCACGTGTAAATAATGCCGAACCATGAACACCCGGTAATACGCCAGTTTTAACATTGATTGGACGAATTACATCTGTAGCTCTACCATCGATTCTTGGACTACCTTCAAGTATATTTGATCTTACAAGGTCTTTTTCTATATCATGGAAAGCATCAACTATTTCTTTTTCTGAATAGTCGTGATTGTCAGTATCATTTGTATAAACATACTCTAATACTTTCTTTCTTAATTCAGAAAGCTTCACATTTCTTTCTTGTTTAGATGCAAATGAATAAGCATGTTTTATTTCACCAAAGAAATTTGACTTAATTTGAGCCTTAAGAATCTTATTAATCTCATAAACAGTATACTCCATAGCTGGTTTTGCAGCTACTTTTGCAAGTTTAGTTATAGACGAAATAATAGTCTTTAAATGCTTATGTGCATATAAGATACCACCAAGCATAACTGACTCAGGTAAGCTTTTAGCTTCTGACTCTACCATCAATATAGCATCATCAGTACCAGAAACCACTAAATCTAAAGCTGATTCTTTTAAATCTTCTTTATTTGGATTAAGCGTGTATTTTCCATTCACAAAACCTACTCTTACACCAGCAATTATATCCTCATAAGGAGCACCAGTAAGCGCTAGAGAAGCTGACGCACCTATTAGAGCTAACATATCTGGTGAAAAACTACCATCATAAGAAATTACAGTCGCTACTATTTGGATTTCATTAAAAAAACCATCCGGGAAAGATGGTCTAATAGATCTATCTATAAGGCGAGATATAAGAATCTGCTCTTCTGAAGGTCTACCTTCTCTTCTTAAAAACCCACCAGGAATTTTACCTGCAGCATATGTTTTTTCTAAATAATGTACTGAAAGAGGAAAAAAATCTTGTCCAGGTGCTACTGATTTCTTAACAACTGTAGTTACTAAAACCACATTGCTACCACAGCTTACTGTAACAGAACCATCAGCTTGACGAGCCATGCCGCCAGTTTCGATAGTTATCTCTTTATCCCCTAATTCAAAAACTTCTTTGTATATTTTCACGATTAAACCTTATTTTTTGATTTTGTGATGTAAGAATGATTTTTAGATGGATTATTTTAATATTATCTACGTAGATTTAACTTTTTGATTAGGCTACGGTATCTTTCTACATCTTTACCATGAAGATAATCTAGTAATTTACGGCGTTGACTCACCATTTTTAAAAGACCTCTTCTTGAATGATTATCTTTTTTATGAGAAGCAAAGTGACCTTGAAGATCATTAATTCTTGCAGTTAAAAGAGCAACTTGCACTTCTGGTGAACCAGTATCACCCTCTGATTGTTGGTGTTCTTTTACGATATTTTGTTTATCTTGAGTTGTTAACATAATATTACTCCGTTTGTTTTTAAATTAAATCAACATTGAATAAACCGCACAAAGGGACAGTCTATCGAAAAAATATTATATACTATATAGGAGGGTAAAACAAAGAATATATACTGTTAAGTTACTTAATTCTATTAATGATAAATATGAACTACTGCATTTAAGCGTAACTGATATATTGATTAAAGCTTATCAGGTTTAACTCCTAATATTTGCAAGCTATTTAACGCCACTTTAGCAAAAACAGGCGCTGCAACTGAACCGCCACCATAACTATCACCTTTGGGATTATCAATGGTCACAGCAACAGCTATCTCAGGATCACTAGCTGGACTTATACCAATAAAACTTGCCAGATAATTTGCCCCATAAGTACCACCAGAAAGCTTACGTGCTGTACCTGTTTTACCAGCCACATGATATAGTGGGATAATTCCCTTAGAACCTGTTCCACCAGAACCTTCTACAACTGACTGCATCATACTAAGCATCTCTTTTGATACTTTTTTTGTAACTATAGGCCGAGAATCAACCTCCTCCCCAACTCTTCTTTTCAAAATTGTTGGTTTTATATAGTTACCATCATTTGCAATAGCAGATGCTCCTGCAACTAGTTGCATATCAGTAGCATTCATACCATAACCAAAAGATAATGTAGCAAGTTGGAAATCACCCCACTTATCTTTAACAGGCACAAATCCTTCTCGTTCTCCTGGAAGCTGTATACCTGTTTTATCACCAAAACCAAATTTACGTAAAGATGACTCTAAAATAGTCGGGTCCGTTAAGCCTAATATCATTCTTGAAATACCAACGTTACTAGATTTCATCAGAATATGTCGAAGATCTAACTCACCATAATCTCTAAAATCTCGAACTGTGTTTTTGCCAATACGATAATGACCTGGATGAGTATTTATAATAGGTTCTTCAGGCGTGTAGTCATCCCCATAAGTAAGGGCTGTAGCTGCTGAAAATGTTTTCATCACAGAACCTAACTCAAAAACATCTGTTACCGCTCTATTACGACGATTTTCAGGAAATGCATCAGCCATACTATTAGGGTTATATGAAGGATAGTTAGCCATCGCAAGTATCTCGCCTGTACGAATATTTTCAACTATAACTGATCCAGCATCAGAGTTACTACTAATCACACCTTCTTTAAGGTATTTGTAAGCTACATACTGCAATCTTGAATCAATACTCAGCTGCAAGTTTTGACCATTTTTAGGAGCAATAAATTTATCTTGCGCTTTTGATGCCACACCGCCATGTAGATCCTTTTTATACTCAAAATAACCATCTGTTCCTGTAAGAAACTTATTAAACTCTAACTCCAGACCTTCTTGACCTTTACCGTCCACATTAGTAAAACCAACTATATGTGATGCTACTTGAGCTAACGGATAATAACGTTTGAATTCACGCTCAATATGAATTCCTGGAATATGCATTAAGTATATTTCTTGAGCCACATAGGGTTGAACTTTTCTTTTAAGATATACAAATCCACTCCTACCTTCTCGCTTCTTTACTTGTCGCTTGATTTTTTCCTGCGTTGACTTTGCCAGGTCTAATGTTTGCATAATCTTTGCAAGCTTTGGGCTAGATGCTTTAATATAAAAAGGGTCAACCCATATAGTGTCAACCGGTGTACTAATAGCTAGAGGATCGCCATTTCTATCTAATATAATCCCTCTATACGACTTAATAACAACACTTCTATCACTACGATTATCACCTTCTTGCTTAAGCTTCTGATGCTGACCTGTTTCCATATAAACAAGCTTTGAAAAAAGTACGGCAAAACTTATTACAAGCATTATTATGACTATTAAATGCCTAAATTTAGGACTGTAGCTACTCATCAGTCGCATCCTTTTTGATATTTAAAAATTCCATTTCATTTTTAGTCGGTAAAGACATATTTTCTTTATCAGCAAACTCTTCAACAGAGGTTGGTGTAGCTAGCGAACTATATTCAAGTACGATCTGACTCCACTGCTCATCAAGATGTGCCTGCTCAATTATTAAATCTTTTTGCTTACTTAGCTCTAGCTTATAGTGAAATCTCGTAACAATAAGACTAAAAGCTGTAATAAGTAATATGAAAAGCAGTAAAAAAGCTAAAGCAACGGTTTTTTTAAAAAAACTATTTTTTAAAGATTCAAAAAGTCTAATTCTTATTTGACGATTTGTAAGGATCATAATTTTTCAACCACTCTTAAAATTGCACTTCTAGAACGCACATTTTGTCCCAATTCTTCTTGGCTTGCTTTAGCTTTTTTAGTCACCCATTTTAACTCAGCACTTAAACATTGTTGTGGCAACATCCTAGTAATCCTATTTACTTCTTGTTTGGGAAATATAATATTTGTAAATTTTTGTTTTACGATTCTATCTTCTAAAGAATGAAATGATATAGCTGCAATTCTGCCACCAACTCTTACTACTTCTAAGATACTTTCTAAAAGATCTTCTAAGTCTCCCAGTTCATTATTCACATAAATTCGTAATGCTTGAAAACATCTAGTTGCTGGATTTTTCTTCTCTCTCTGTCCTATTATTGCTCGGATTAATTCAGCGAGCTCAGCTGTAGTTTTTATACTTCCATTTTCCTGTATATGCGCTTTTATTCTACCAGCTATCTTCTTAGCAAACCTTTCTTCACCATACACCTTAAATATATAAGCAAGCTCTTCCTCTGATAGCTCCTCTAGAACTTGACTAGCTGTAAGACCTGTTGTCACATTCATACGCATATCTAACGGACCGTTACGCATAAAACTAAACCCTCGTTCAGCGTCATCTAACTGTGGTGAAGAAACGCCAAGATCCATAATTATGCCGTCAATTCTACCTATTAAACCATTTTCTCTACAATAGTTATTTATCTGAGTAAAACTAGTATGAACTATTTCAAAATTGTTATATTGTGAGAAATTCTCATTAGCATATTTGATAGCCTCTAAATCCTTATCAAAAGCAATTAGTCTGCCTTTCCCAGAAAGTTGAGAAAGGATCGCTTTAGAGTGACCACCTCTACCAAAAGTCGCATCAATATAAATCCCTTCAGGTTTTATACTTAACCCTTTTATCGATTCTTTTAAAAGTACTGAAAAATGCATCTTATTTAAGCCTTAACTAAATCTAAAGCAAGCTTTTTAGCTTTTGAAAAATCGGTTTTACCTGAGCCAAGCTTTGGTATAGCTATCACTTTAAAGTAATTTGATGGGCGATATAAGTTTTCAATATTTGAGTGTCTTACAATATCCTTTAACTCATCTTGAGCTAACTCTTCCAAAGTATAGAGCAAATTAATAATCTCACCTCGTTTTGCATCTGGTGTAGCTACAGCTAAAATCTCAAAATCAATTTTATGCGAATCATAACCCTTTTCACGCAAAGCATCATAAACCTGTTGTTCAAGCAAACCTAAACTAACCATCTCACCAGCAATCTTTGCAAACCTAGAGTACCTATCTACAACAGTAAGATATCCATCACTATCAAGCTTACCTTTATCACCAGTTATATACCAAGAATGTCCATACATATCGAGCATGACTTTTTTAGTTTTAGCAGGATCATTTAAATAGTAGTCCATTTTATTTACACCACGATAAACGACCATACCTTCAGTGCCTAAAGGTAACTCCTCATGTGATTCTGGATGAACAATCTTAAATTGTCCTCCAGGCACAGTAAGTCCAACAGTGCCTATCTTGTTCGGTGCTTTAGTTGGTCTGTTTACTGCAGCAACTGGTGAGAGCTCTGTCGTTCCATACCCTTCACTTATAACTTTATCAAATTTAGCTTCAAACATTGTGCGCACTTCTTTAGAAAGTTTTTCAGCACCTGTCACTATATATCTTAGCGTTGCTAAATCCTCTTTTTTAACTGTTCTGTTTTTTGTATATATACGTAAGAATGTAGGTGTTGCACATAAAACTGTAACCTTGTATTTACTAATAAGGTTTGCAACACCCTTAGCATCCGTAGGATCTGTATGACAAGCAATGAAACCACCTTGAAAAAATGAAACCAAAGATATAGTAAGTCCAAAAGCATGGAATATCGGCAAAATACCAGCAACCGAATCATTCTCACTACATTCAATAACCTTAGTACTTTGATACACATTTGCTAGGAGATTTTTATGACTAACGGCTATACCTTTAGGCACCCCTTCACTACCACTACTATATATTATAAAGGCTAAATCTTCTAACTTAGTCTTTGCAACGTATTTGTTTACGAGCATATTTTCTGGCAAATATTTAACCTGTAAATATGTAAGAAGTGAGTCAAACTTAGTAATACTAGCTTTAATATCCTCAAGATATACAACCTGACACATACTAAAAACTTTCTCAACCATAAAACCTTTTCCAGCTAGCTTTTCAACGAATGCTTTAGAGGTAATAA
The DNA here is from genome assembly GCF_003290445.1 of Francisella adeliensis. Classification (NCBI taxonomy): domain Bacteria; kingdom Pseudomonadati; phylum Pseudomonadota; class Gammaproteobacteria; order Thiotrichales; family Francisellaceae; genus Francisella; species Francisella adeliensis. The sequence continues at coordinate 1,285,876 of NZ_CP021781.1, forward strand.
TTGTCTTAATCCCTGCATTTGTAATAGCATGATGAAGAGCTTCTTCTGAAGCTGTGTAGTTTAGATTTACAATTGATTTAGCAGATATCATCAACGCCATAATCGCTAAATAACCTCCAGCGCTTGTAGGTAGACAAACACCCACACTACCCTGACTTTCTGTAAGCTTACTGAGCTTTTTAGCCATCAAAATTGATGCTGTTGCAAACTTGTGACCATCCAAATCTACACCTGTAGTATCACTTATCACTCTATGAGTACCTGCATTTAACATTTGCCTAAACCATATCTCAGCCGGTTGGTTTAACTGTAAAAGATACTCTTCCCAAGTCTTGACTGATAAGTTCTCAAACTCTTCATTGAAAGTTCTCAGACTCTGAAGTTTTGCAACATCAAAAAACACTTGTCTATCTAAGTTTTTTCGTTCTGAAAAATGAGGTAACTCAACGCCACAAATACAAAGAATAAACCTATCATCGCTTTGTTCAACCTGAGAAATAAAACCAGTATTAACAATAAGCACAGAATCACGATCCCAGAAACTAATATGTTCAATATAACTGATCCCTGTGTTTGTAAGATATTTCTCTAACCCTTTAGCGCGATTATCGAAGCTATCTAAAACAGTTAAATTCGCACCTGTAAGATATGTTTTAAATGCTAATATAGAAACTATTGAAGTGTCATTAGCTATCACGATAGAGCCTTTCTTAAATAACGAAAAGTCTATATCTTCATTACACTCATATAAGTAAACTTGATTAAATCTTTTATGTACAGCCGACTTTAACTGGTTTAAAGGCATATTTCTCCTAAATCTAGCATAAATGTATTAACGCTAATATGTTATCATATAGTCACTATAATGTTTATAGCTTAATATAAATTATGCCTGAGTTACCTGAAGTTGAAACAGTCAAAAATGGTCTTGGAAAGACTGTTCTCGGAAAAACAATTTTCAACATTCAAATCAATACAAATAAACTTCGCTATCCGTTGTGCGAAAAAGAATTTAAACTTCTAGAGAATAAAACTATAAAAAGCATCGATCGTAGAGGTAAACATTTAGTTCTTTCTTTTGAAAATGAACTCCAGCTAATTGTTCATCTAGGCATGTCCGGTGTTATTAAAGTAAAAAACACTTCTAAATATGAGCAAATCAAACATGACCATATAGTCATAACTCTAAATGATGATCTAAGCATAATTTATAATGACCCGCGTAAATTTGGCTACTGGCTCATTAATCAAAACTCTTCTCCTTTAGAGCATAAGGTTTTGGCTACTCATGGGGTCGAACCTCTAACTGATGATTTTAATTCAGCATATCTCTTATCTAAGCTAAAAAAAACTACTAGAAAAATAAAGCAAACAATTATGGATAATCCAATAGTTGTTGGTGTTGGTAACATCTATGCAAGTGAAGCATTATTTGATAGCAATATATTACCTACTAGACCATCAAATACTATTACCAAAAAAGAAGCTGAGAAACTTGTCAATTCAATCAAAGTAATTTTGAAAAAAGCTATCGCAGAAGGTGGAACAACCCTCAAAGACTATAAAAATACCGAAGGCAAACCAGGATACTTCACACAGCAATTAAATGTATATGGTAGAACTGGAGAACCATGCTATATATGTGACTCAAAAATAGACAGCTTAGTAATAGCTCAAAGGAATACTTTTTTTTGTAAGAAATGTCAGAAATGAAACATATATATTTTAAATTTTTGGTATTAAACAGGTTTCAAACAACCATTCACATGAGGTTATACAGATGCTGGTTTGTTAGCATTTTTACTACCTAAATTCATAACAAACTCATAACCATAAACGATAAAGAATGACATTAGTAACCACACTAACCATTTAAAAGCATTTTGGACTAAAACAACATTTAACGGATTCCCAATTATATAATCCATAAACAGCTGCCTAATAAACATCCCATGTATAGCTATTAGAAGAATAGAGAATATTAAAGCTGACTTAAACTTCCCAAGTGACAAAAGCTTATTGCGAGCAAGATGATAAATAATAATTGCTGAGAAACCGTATTCTAACGAAGTGATTGCAGCAACATATCGAACATCCCACGAACTAGCCACTTTCATTGCATTTGAGATCTAACCCATTCTGGAAGCCACTCTACTGTAATTACATGAACAACAAATCCATTTGCTGATGCAATGGTCACAACCATAAAAATAAGTATAATTTTCATATGTTATTTTTTTATTGGATAAAACTATCCGTTATAGCTATCATCCTGAAAATTTCAAAACGATAACTATAGCGTAATATAGATGGCTATAATTTCATAAAACCCCATCATTATAACAAAAAATTATCACCATCATAAAATATATCTATTTCACTTATAAACAAATAACCGTAATAATAAACACATAAATACAAATATTAGAGGTAAAACATGAAAAAAATAATTATTACAAATATCATAACAGTAGGTTTAATGTCTAGCGGATTTAGTTTAAGTTTAGGTATGAAAGATTGTGGATCTTTAGCTATAGAACAATCATCTTATTGTCATATGTTATAAACCCATATTCTATAGAGAGTTTTGTGTAAGAGCTTAAATAACTAAGCCAAAAACTTACCTATATTTAGAAAACACGCCACATAAGCAAGTGTCTCATTATCATGGTGTATTTCTTGATGATTTTTGTACAAAACTATTCTATCACAGCTGCTTATCGCAAAAACAGAATCCACCTCCACTAAGCCATCTTGCTCTTTACCTAAGCAAAATCGAGCTAGTAAATTAAGTTTTGAGTTTCTATTACCTGCGATTAAACCAACAGGAAATTTAGAAGCTACCTCATTACAAATCTTTAGGTATTTATCTGTAACTTTTAAATCTTTATTCGGCTTTAAAACTCTAGAGTAAAATGGAATTCTATCACCAAAATCAGCAACTTTTGAGCCTGCAAATGGTGAAGCTATAAATACGCATTTATCGACATTTTTAAGTTGTAGCTCATATATGGCTTTACAGGTTATAAGACCACCCATACTATGAGCTATAAATGTGATTGATTTTGATTGAGGAATATTTTTTATAACCTCACACAAAGCTTTTATAGATGTATCCATATTTACAAATGTAGTGGGCAAATCTACAGCTATGATTTTTTCATAATCTTTACTAAAAAAATTTTTCAAAGTACGCATATCTTTACTATTTTTAATAAACCCATGCACCAACACCAAAACTTTATCTTTTTTCATTCATACTCACCAAAACTATAAGCTTTTATTTTATTTTTTTTAAGCATCAAATCCAAAGCCATAGGTATCTTTTAGGCTAATATTTGGCGCACTAAAATCAAGATAATCAGCGTAAACATCTTTACTGACCCAATCAACAGGATCAAGATCAGCTATAGTTATATTTTCAGCTAGTGCAAAACTAGTTGCAGCAACAATGCCAACAGGAGACTCCATCATACAACCTACCATACACGGTATATTTGCACTATCTGCAAGATGCTTGATTTTTTGAGCTTCAAGAATACCACCAGTTTTAGCTAACTTGATGTTTATCATATTACAAGCATTTTCATTAATAACTCTTTCAGCTTGATCAAAACTAAAAACACTCTCATCTGCTACTAAAGGCAAATCACTAAACGCTGTAAGTTCACTCATTGCTGAAATATCGTAATGTTTTACTGGCTGTTCTATGATCTCTGTATTTATAGAGTACCTACATAGTTCTTCAATAAACTGTTTTGTCTGCTTAACACTCCATCCTTGATTTGCATCAAATCTAAACCTTATATCATTAGTAAACTCAGAATCAATATATTTCAAAAGTTCGATATCTCGATTAAAATCAGCGCCTGTTTTCACTTTTACAGCATTAAACCCTGCATCCACACCATTTTGAATATTTATAAGAGTATCTTTAACACTACCACAACTAATAGATATATCTGTTTCTATAGTTCTATCACTAGCCCCAAGAAGACTAACTACAGATGTTTTCTGCTGTTTTGCTAGTAAGTCATGCAAAGCCAAATCTAAAGCCATTTTTGAGCCTGAATTAAACATAACCCTTGCAAATGCAGTTTCAATTATTTGCTTATAATCCTTAGTATCAGAACCAATAATAACAGGTGTAAAAAGTTCTTCAGCAATATACTTCATCCCTGCAAGGGTATCACCAGTAATCGCCGTAGTAGCTGGAGCAACTCCAAAACCAACTAAACCATCATCAGTAGTTATCTTTAAGACTAGAGAGTCTATATGGTTAGTACTTCTTACCGCTGTTGTAAAGGTTCTTTTTAAAGGTGTTTTAATTATGCTTGTTTCTACATCTATTATCTTACTCATACTGCAAATCCTGATATTATTTTAGCAACGATTAGACCACCTTGTGTTCCAATTAAAAAACCTAGTAATGACATTACAACCGCTATTGACACCAAACTTCTGGTGTAAGCACTAGCTAAGATAGGAGCACCAGCTATGCCACCAATATTAGCCAAAGAAGCTATAGAGCATATAGCTAAATTAAGTTTAAAGATTTTAGCTATAATCACCATAATAATACTATGAATAACAAGCACCATAAGCCCACACGTTATATATAGTGGAGCATTTGCTATACCTGTAAAGCTAGATCCAGAAGCTATTAAAGCAACTAAAAAATATAAAAAAATACTAGCCATAATACTGTCACTTCTTATTTTAGCTATAGGTGTCATTGCCACTATAAATCCAAAAACTGTAACCAAAAGTATTGTCCATGTTTTGGCAGAAATAAGCATTGTAACAGGTAAATATACCGATAATGTTTTAGCTAAATCAGTTGCTAAGAATGCCATAGCAAGTAACACAAATATTCCAGCAAAATTTATTTCACCTTTTAGCTTATATGGATCTTCTATATTAACTTTTTGAATATGTTCTTCTAATGATGAAGCCTTAACCCATTTATCAAAAACATTTGCCCTTGAGATTAAAGCAAATAAAAACGCAAACCAAATAGTATAGTTTACCGAGTCAGTTAAAAGGATATATCCCATTTGAGTATCAGGAGTGTGTAGTGATTGTTTAACAGCTAGCATATTTCCTGTGCCACCCATCCAGCTAGCAGATAGAGCCGAGAAACCTTTCCAAGCATCTGGTGATATATATTTGCCCAACACAAAATACATAATACTAAAAGCCACTATAATACTAAAACTAGCTCCAAAAAATGCTATAAGAAGTTTTCTACCTAGCTTAAATACCATACGAATATCACAACGAATGAGCATCAAAAACAACATCACAGGTAAAATTAAATCCTCAAGAGAAGACTTTGTTTGTTGTATATCTGTAGAAGTGTTATCCCACAATCCACATATAGATAGTAAGACTATACTAAAATATATAATCACTATTGCTGGTAAATATTCAAAAATCTTGTTTTTTGAATGTGTAGTTACATAAACAGCAACACTACATATAAGCAGTAAAGACGTAATATATGTTAAAGATGTTGTAATCATGGACTTAATGTAAAACTTTTTTTAATTTAAAAAAAACATTATACATTTAATCACGAAAGTATTGAACTATGATTTCAAAATATAAATGAGCTAATTTCTTACGTACTCGAAGCTTTTTATTTTTCACTTTTACTACCAATCTCATAGACAATAATGCCAGGTCAAAACAATAATTTCTTTACCTATTTTATAGTAATTTAACTTCAGCTTTAAAGACTTCTAAAACAACTTATCTATATATTTATAATACTCAAAATGCTATTATAATCACCTAAGAAAATATCAAAAAAATCATGGTTTTTAGAATTTTGAATAAAAAAATTAAACAGATACTTATATTTTTTGTAATTTTAAGTACATTCACTAGTGGTTTTTCTGCAACCTCTCGTAGCGAAATACAATACCTTGTAAAAAAATACGGATTATCTAGTGCTAAAATAAGTATAGCAACTCAAAGAACTCAATCTGGTGCAAACTTATATTCTTATGCTAAAAATAGACCAATGACACCAGCAAGCAACAATAAGGTTTTCACTATAGTTGCCGCACTTCTTACATTACCCAGTAACTTTACATTTTCAACAACTGTTAATTATAACTCTAACAAAGTAAAAAACCATGTTCTATATGGCAACCTATATATACAGTTCAGTGGTAATCCTTCTTTAACGGGTAGTCAGCTTGCTTCTTTAATTAAAAAAATCAAAACCTCTAAAGGTATAAAACAAATAACAGGCAATGTATACATTGTTGGTGTATTTTCTGGTGACTATATCCCTCAAGGCTGGTCTAAAGAAGATTCTGCATTATGCTATGGTGCTCCAGCTTCAAGCTTTACTTTAAATCGCAACTGTACAGTAATTAAACTTGCTAAAAACCCTAATAGCCTCTCAACAAGAGTAATAAAAATTAGTAATGCTAGTAATATCGACTTTATAAACTCTACCACCTATACTAGCTCATCTAAAGCTACTCAAATATCAATGAATGATGATAACCAAGTTTATATTAATGGTTATTTGTCACGTACTGCTGAGAGAATGTTTAGTCTTGCCATTAAAAACCCAGCTCTAAAAACATTAGATACTGTTAATGACTTCTTATCATCTAACGGTATAAAACATAACAGTGTAAAAATAACTAGCTCTATCCCTGCAGGGAATACAGTACAATTAAGTACAAACTCCGCTCGAATTGGTACTATCATAGATAGAACATTAAAGCATTCAGACAACTTATATGCAGAAACTATACTTAATACTGTAGGTCTTAAGCAAAAAGGCATTGGCTCAACTATCGCTGGCACCGAAGCTGTACAAGAAATTTTCTACAATAAACTTCACCTTAACACTACTAACCTTACTATGTATGATGGATCAGGCTTATCAAAGCTTGACAAAGTTACGCCTCAATTTATGGTTAGCTTTCTTTCTAAATCATTCAATAGCAAAATCGGAAGGAAATTTTATAACTACCTACCTGCTTCGGGTATGAATGGAACTATAGCTTATAGAATGGGTGGCAAACTCCTAGGAAAAGTACATGCTAAAACAGGTACTTTAAGTGGCGTATCTACACTTTCAGGTTATGTATTAACGGCAAAAAATCACCGTATAAGCTTTTCTATAATGCTTAATGATTTAAAATACTCTCAGCGTAATAGCGCTCGTAGATTCCAAGATAAAGTAGTTAATGTATTTTATAGGTACTTATAGTATGAAAAATTTAGTAAAACTTTTAACTTTAATAATTTGTTTAACAGTCCTAGCTTCTTGTGCTACTAAACAACCCAAAAATATCAACAATGCTTGTAGCATAATACATCAACACCCAGATTGGTATTATGATATGGTTGACTCTTATAATCGCTGGGGTATACCTATGAATGTTCAAATGGCTTTTGTTCGTCAGGAATCTTCTTTCAGAAGTGACGCTAAGCCCTCAATGAAATACTACTTAGGATTTATACCTGCTGGAAGAGCTTCATCTGCTTATGGATACTCGCAAGCACTTGACGGAACTTGGGATCATTATAAAAAGCAAACTAAACAGTCTTTTGTATCTAGAACTAGTTACGCTGATGCTGTAGATTTTATTGGTTGGTATTTAAACAATGTCCATAACAAAACGGGTATTAGTAAATCAAATACTTATGACCTTTATCTGGCATACCATGAAGGTATTGGCGGATATAAAAGAGGTAGTCATAAAAATAACTCTTTCCTGAAAAACTATGCAAGAAAAACAGCTGATGTGGCTAGAAAATACTCTAGTCAACTTCAACATTGTGAAGTTCCTAGCAAACCATTACTATCGTATATTTTCTAAAGGATAATCTATGCAAGTTACATCTCTATACAAATACAAGACTACCGTCCGCTTTTCAGATACAGATAAAAACGGCCATGTAAACAATGGTAAATATTTTGATTACTTTGAAGAGGCTCGTACCACTTGGGCTTATGAAGAGTCAGACCTTATGAAATGGGCAGAGGATAATGGTGTTCAATTTGTAATTGTTGAGCAATCTTGCAAATACATTCGCCCTCTACTTCACCCTGCAAATATTGAAGTTTCTCATCATATAGTTAAGTATGGTGCTGCAAGTATTGAATTTGAAGCTTATATAAAATTATGCAATAGTGAAGAGTTAATGGCTACAGCTAAAATCAAAATAGCCTGCTATAATCCTCGTACAAATAGACCAGAGAAAATTCCAGCTCATATAAAACAAACAATCTTAAAGAAAAATGACTGATACAAACAAACAAATTTTAAAAAAACTAGAAAAACAGATAGTCCGTAAAACTGCTCAAGCAATCAACCAATACAATATGGTTGAAGATGGCGATAAGATAATGGTGTGCTTATCTGGAGGTAAAGACTCTTACTGCCTACTAGAAACACTCATGATTTTACAAAAAAAAGCACCTATTAAATTTGATATAATCGCTGTAAACTTAGACCAAAAACAACCTGGCTTTCCAGAAGAGATTCTACCGAACTATCTACAGTCAAAAGGCGTAGATTTTCACATTATTGAGAGAGATACTTATAGCGTAGTCAAAGAAGTAATTCCTGAAGGTAAAACAACTTGTGGACTTTGTTCAAGAATGCGTCGCGGTATACTTTATGATTATGCAGTAGAAAATGGTATAACTAAGATTGCTCTAGGACATCATCGCGATGATATGATTGAAACTTTCTTTTTAAATATGTTTTACAATGGCTCAATAAAATCGATGCCCCCTAAGTTACTAAGTGATGATAAAAGAAACATTGTTATACGCCCTCTTGCATTTGTTAGCGAGAAAGAAACGGCACAGTATTCGGAGCTTAAAAAATTTCCAATTATCCCATGTAATCTCTGTGGCTCTCAAGATAATTTGCAAAGAGTATTTATCAAAGGTATGCTTAACAAGTGGGAAGAAAACAATCCCGATAGAAAAAATGTAATTTTTAAAGCACTATCTAACATCTCGCCCTCGCAAATGTTAGATAAAGAGCTTTTTAACTTTTTAAATATTACAAAAAATGATTTAAAACGATAAGGAGAACTTATGAAACTAAAAAAAATCGTAACTTTAATATCTTGCACGGCTATTACAGTTGCTATTAGCTCTTGTTCTACAAGCAAGCCAGAAACAGAAACTAAGACTACAGTTAAAGACTATGATATAAAACAAGCAACCACTGCTAAAGTCGAACCTAAGCCTGAAGCTAAACCACAAACTAAAGCTAAAGCTGAAAAAACAGTATTAAAAATGAATGCTGATGCTAGTTACACTGTTGGCTACCAAGTAGGTAGTGGGATTGCAGGTCAAGGTTTTGGGTTAAACGACTCAAAAGCTACTGCTGGATTTGAAGATGCTATGAATGGTGTTGAGTCAAAAATTTCTGAAACTGATATAAGAAGGAACATGGATTCTTTAAAAGATAAAATGATCAAAAAGCAGCTAGAAGTTTCTAGAGAAAATAAAACAAACTCTGAAGACTTTATGGATAAGGTTTCTAAAATTGATAACATCGTTAAAGTAAACGATAAAGTTTACTACCAGATGATTAAACAAGGTGATGGTCAAAAGCCGAATGAAAATAGTACAGTAACTATTGCTTATAAAGGAACTACCCCAGTGCCTGCTTACAAAAAAGACAACGCTGAATTTAGTGATGTCGAGAAAGGTACCTTAATCGGTAAATCGTTTGATTCAAATGATAGTGCGACATTCCCTTTACCAAACTTAATCCAATGCTGGAAAGATGCTATCCCTGAAATCACAACAGGCTCAACTATAGTACTTTACTGTGCTTCTGATGTTGCTTACGGTTCTCGTGCACCTGCTACAATAGGTCCTAACCAAGCATTATCTTTTAAAATTACTTTAAAAGATTTTAAATAACACAAATTAATCCCTTTATCTCTATAAAGAAAATCATTGAAACTAACTATAATAGATTTTTAAGAAATTTTTCTAAACTTATACCTTTATAAAAATCATGATTTGAGGATTTTTCAATATATAGGTAATCATATAAACTCTTATCAAAGTGATACTTAAAATGTTCCTCATCTGAAAGTGCTATGTGTGATTCTGTCATTATTTTACCACTTTCAAACCTTAACCTTGATGGTGAGAAACATAATATTTTAGGAACATTAAAACCTTGTTTAATAGATTTCCATAATATCGTACCACCTATACTAAATCCTATAGCTATGTCATATTTACTACTATTTTTTGATAGCTTATAAACTCCTATATCAATTCCTCTTTCAGTAAATTCAGTATGAATATCTTTTTCTTTATAGTAATTATTTATACCACAGTACTCAGGTGTGGATAACATGTCGCAAGAAAAACCTAACTTATCAAAAAAATAAAGAGTCTTCTTTAAGTACTCTGACTTATCATTTACTCCAAACATGTCACTTAGAATTAAGACAGAATTAGACATTTACGCATCCTTGCATCATGAGACTAATTTTTATAAAAGATATACTTCTAAGAATACTTTCTAACTCTTTCTCTTCACAGCTATATCACATAGCAACTCAAGAGCTTTTTTATAGTCACTATCAGCTAAAAAGCTAATTGACTGTTTTGCCAAATCTGCATATTCACAAGCTTTTTTGTAAGAGTACTCTATAGCTCCACTATTTTTTATAATACCAACTATCTGGGAAATATCATATTCACCCTTCTCGATAGCATTTACTATAATCGCTTGATCTTCTGCCGAAGAATTTGCTAGAGCATAAATCGTTGGTAGCGTCATCTTACCTTCATCAAGATCATCTCCGACATTTTTACCCAAACTTTCAGCATCAGATACATAATCAAGTACATCATCTGCTATTTGAAAAGCATTACCAAGATAAACACCGAAGTCTTTAATACTTTTAGAATTTGTTTTATAAGTTTCTTTATCTAAACTAATAACCCCAGCTAACTCGCAAGCAGCTTCAAAAAGTTTAGCAGTTTTGCAATATATAACATTTACATAGTCTTTTTCTGATAGTTCTGAATTTCTTGCGTTTAGAAGCTGTAGCACTTCTCCCTCAGAGATCTTATTTGTAGCGTCAGCAAGTATCTGCATTATCTGCATATTATTTAAGCCAACCATCATTTGAAAAGCTCTTGAATAAAGAAAATCTCCAGTCAAAACACTAGCAGCATTACCAAATACATTGTTAGCAGTTTCTTTACCCCTACGCAAATGAGAGTCATCAACGACATCATCATGAAGTAAGGTGGCTGTGTGAATAAACTCAATAATTGCAGCAGATGATAAATGCTCATCTCCCTTATAGTCTAATGCTCTAGCAAATAGCATCACAAGCAATGGACGTAACCTTTTGCCGCCACTATTAATTATATAATGGCTAATTTGATTTATAAGAACTACATCTGATGATAATGAGTCAATAATGTACTTATTATTTCCATCAATATCTGCTTTGATTAAATGCTGAATATCTTTAATTTCTTGCATGAGTATATATCTAGGTAAATTAGTTAATGTAAAGGATAATAAAGCTAAATACTTTTATCAATGTTTAATTGCTTTGATAAACCTTATTCGTATGAAGTTTTTATTAGTTGAAATATCTCTTTGAAAGATTTATTTGGTTTATTTTTTTCAACTTCTTTATTATGATTTCTAATAAGTTGTCTTAATTTCTGCACATCTATATTTGGACAGTCCACTATTAGCTTCTCTAAAGCATCCTTTGATTTCTCAGGATCTACCAAGTTATCTCGCATATTTTCTATACGATGAAACAAAAGATTTGCCTCTTTATCTTGATTAGTCGCAACATCATAAGCTTTATGCAACTCTTCTATATTATCAACTTTTCTTAAAAGTTTACCAATAAACTGAACCTGTCTTTTGAGGGCAATTTTTTGCATAGATTTTGCATCTTTTATATTTTCTCTAACAGTTTCTGTAAGAGGAATTTTTGCTAACTGAGCATTATTGAGCTCAATCAAAGATCTACCAAAATCGGTAATCTCATCCATATCTTTTTTAACACTACTTTTACTTCTACTTAGTCTATAGTGCGAAGCTTCTTCTTCATGCTTGATTCTATCGATCTCATCAAGATCTATTACTTTTCCCATAACTTAACTTAGATATTTTTATATACGATAATATAGGATATAATCTTACACTATCGAAGAGGTTTAATCACGCAAAGTATCAGGAGAAAGACTAAATGTTTAATCATGACTTAGATAATCTAAAGAATTCCGACAAAGAAATATTTGAAGCTGTAGAGCTAGAAGTAAGAAGACAACACGAACATGTTGAACTAATAGCATCTGAAAACTATGCAAGTCCAGCTGTAATGGAAGCACAAGGTTCACAACTTACAAATAAATATGCTGAAGGCTACCATGGTAAAAGATACTATGGTGGTTGTGAGTTTGTTGATATTGCTGAAAGATTAGCTATAGAAAGAGCATGCGAACTTTTTAAAGTTGATTATGCTAATGTACAGCCTCACTCAGGCTCTCAAGCAAATGCTGCTGTTTACAATGCCGTATTAAAACCAGGCGATACAGTACTAGGCATGGATCTAAGTGCTGGTGGACACCTTACTCACGGAAGTAAAGTAAACTTCTCAGGTAAAATTTATAACTCTATTCAATATGGTTTAAATAGTGAAGGCGATATAGATTATACTCAAGTTGCTGAACTTGCTAAAGAGCATAAACCTAAAATGATTATTGCTGGTTTTTCTGCTTTTTCTGGTGTTATAAACTGGGAAAAATTTAGAGAAATCGCTGACTCTGTAGATGCTGTACTTATGGCAGATATAGCTCATGTAGCTGGTCTTGTGGCTGCTGGTGTTTATCCAAGCCCATTCCCTTTTGTAGATGTGGCTACTACGACTACTCATAAAACATTGCGTGGCCCTCGTGGTGGCTTAATCCTATGTAATAACAACCCTGACTTAGCTAAGAAATTTAATTCTGCTATATTCCCAGGTATTCAAGGAGGCCCTTTAATGCATGTGATAGCTGCTAAAGCTGTAGCATTTAAAGAAGCATTAAAACCTAGTTTCGTTGACTATCAAAAGCAAGTACTTAAAAATGCTAAAGCCCTTGAAAAAGCTCTTAAAGAAAGAAATATCAACATAATCTCAGGCGGTACAGATAATCATCTTTTGCTACTAGATATTACTAGTACTGAATTTTCTGGCAAAGAAGCTGAAGCGGCTTTAGGTAGAGCAAATATCACAGTAAATAAAAACTCTATTCCTAATGATCCTCGTTCACCATTTGTAACTTCTGGTCTAAGAATTGGTAGCCCAGCTATTACCACTCGTGGCTTCAAAGAAGCTGAGTGTGAGTTAGTAGGTAATTTATTAGCTGATGTTGTATTTAACTGCGGTAATGAAGAAATTGAAAAAGAAGTTGCAGCAAAAATCTTAAATCTTTGTAATAAGTTCCCTGTTTATAAATAAACTTATTACTCTGCATAAATTCTTAACAATCATATAAATTAATATTCCAAATCATTAGCATCTATGTTTTTATAATGTGGTGCTAAATATTCTTTGAACTGTATCGCTAAAATAGTCTTATGGCCCAACAAATGTGCCTTACATACTCTATGCATACCATCAAATATTTTACCATCATTACATAAAATTATAGGGTAGCTTAGATCTGCTTGATTGATAAGCTTAATGTGCTCTACTACATTTTTACAAGTTGGTTTAGCTCCACCTAGCTCATACCAGTATTGCGTATCAAACTCTTTAATTGTATCTAACTTTATTTCTCTAGGTTCAAGGTTTTTAGAAAGGGTAATTATTTTGTTAACATCCCAAATCAAGACATCTTCTTCATATTTTCTAAAATGATATTGCTGTCTAAGCATGAAAAATTCCTTATATAAAAACTAACTCAACAAAGCTTGTAGCTTATCAAAACAATAACTTTTTTCTCGATAATTATATAGGTCTTCAGCTTTAGCTATAGCGACTATATTAAAGATCTCTTCAATAGCTTCTATTCTTTTACTTCGATAAGTTGTTAGCTCATCAACTAATGAAATCAGTTTTTTATTATAAGCCCACTGCTGATCTGCCAAACAATGGTAATACTTCTCAGGCAGATTTGCTTGCTTAACCCTAGTATAATGATCTTGACTTGTTTCAAGCTTATTAACTAGTTCAACAACACTCTCATCAAGCCAAGCTTTAGATAGAAATATCGCCTGTGATTCTGCTAATACAAACGGTAAAGTTTTCCAAGGAAGACCTACAAAAGCTAACGAATAATATTTCTCATGAATTAACTCACCATATAGTGGTTTAACCATATTATTTTTTGTAGAAATAATCTCATCATTCAAAAATGGAAAGCTATATTTATATCCAGTACAAAAAATTACATTATCAAATTTTATGGTTGAGCCAAACTGTGTTTCTGCAATACATTCATCCCCAACTTTTTTTATTGACTTAATTTGAGATACAAATCTTATACCTTCTACATTAGCTAAGTTCTGTTTTTCTGAAGTTTTATCAATAATTTTCTGAGATACAAAAACTTCTCGACCTGACTCTAACAAGTCTCTAGCAATATCATTACCCGAAGAAGAGTAACCAATACATAAAATTCTAGCTCCAAAGCTTGTTGGAACTCTATAGCTTTTGCTATGACTCACATGCTCTTTGGCATTTGCTTCAATAAATACATCATCCGGGAAATTTGGGGTTTCATAGTGGCCATTACATATAGCTATATAATCAAACTCTTCTGATTTCTCACTGATACCATCTTTATAGAAAAGTTGCCATTTAGTGAGGTGATTATCTTTTTCAATTGGAACAGTATCTATAACTTCACACTCAAATTTTATAACCTTATCAACACACCAAGCATTACAGTTATTAGCTAAATAATCTCTCACTTCAGCATAACCAGGAAAAGACTCTTCATTCCCGTATGAAACTAACTGATCTTCAAAAGCCATAATCTCTTTAGGCAAGTTAGTTCTTAAGTTATCATATACCACCCCAGCTCCACTGTAATTCCAAACTCCAGCTGTACTCATATTCTTCTCAAAAACAGTTACTATAAAGCCAGCATCTAAAAATTTCTTAGCACAAATTATACCACTAGCGCCTGCACCAATTACTGCAACTCGCTTACTCATAGTTTTAACTCTCTATACTACATTTATATCCACTGAACTTACGGATATTTATAACACCTGTATCAAATATCAGATACTGTCCTTTTATGCCCACAAGCTTGGCATTGATAATAGGGTCTTTATCAAAATTGAATGATTTTATCTTTAATGGGTATTGCTCTACTGGGAAATTTATATATTGAACTTTTGATTCAACAGGCTCAACACTATTTTCACCATACTTGGCTCTTATCTCAGCTATTTTGTCTTTTGACTTCTCTAATAACTCATCTCTCATAGCTAGTAAATCTAAATTCTCAGGTTCTCCCTGTAGCATCTTACGCCAGTTTGTTTTATCAGCTATATTTTCTTTTATAGCAACCTCTACAAGGCCGGATAATAGTCTATTTTCTACTGCAAATATTGGTAGCGCGTAAGCTGCTCCTTGATCTATCCATCTTGATGGTACATTTTTTATCTTAGTAATACCTACCTTCATATTACCTGTGTTAGATAAGTAAACAATATGAGTTTTCATACAGTTTGCTTCACCCCAACTAGAATCTCGACAAGTCCCTTCGGCATAATGACAAAGCTCTGGTTTTACAATACATATATCACACTCAGGTAATCTGCGCATACACATAAAACAATGCCCTTGCGAATAACTTTTCTTTGTTTTAGTACCACAAGATACACAATTGATTTCACCAAGAAATTCGATCTTAATATTTTTACCAATAAAATCATTAAACTTAATATCATCAATCTGATAAATAGCATTGTTTTGATCGTCTAATGTAGTAGTCATTTTACGAAGATTTATAGTTGAGGGCTGAGTCATAGTTTTTTAGTTAAAAAATAAATATCTTACTAGAATACCAAATATTATAAATGAGTTAAAATGCTTATCGTATTTAGTTATAATTTATATACTAAAATTAATAGATATTTTCTTATGAGTGTAAGACTAGATAAATGGCTTTGGGCAGCAAGATTTTATAAAACTCGTGCATTAGCTAAAAAAGCTATCGAGGGTGGTAAAGTGCATTTTCAAGGTCATAAAACTAAAGTCAGTAAAACTGTAAGTGTTGGGGACGAGTATCAAATCCAACAATCACATATTAAGAAAACAATAATTGTACTAGCCCTTGATGATATTAGAAAACAAGCAACCGAAGCTCAAAAATTATACTCAGAAACTGCTGAAAGTATAGTTCAACGAGAAAAGGAAACTGAATTAAGAAAGTCTGCTAGTTTTTTAAGTGCTGATAAACCCACTAAAAAGCAACGCCGTGAGATTATAAATTTTAAGAGAAAGGAGGATAGGCAGTAGATGCTATTTAGATTTGATAGTACTTTGAAGCGCTTTCTTAATAGCTTGAGAAGCATTTTTAGAATCCCCAATAGTAGTTCTAATCATTTTTTCAGCATCTTTTTGTTTATAGCCAAGAGCCATAAGAGCATCTACAGATTCGTTAAATACTGAGCCTCCTTGAGGTGCTTCATTAACACTTGCATGTGATGTAGTTATATCACTACCCATAGCATCTTCTTGACCATGAATCTCATTAGCAAGTTTTAAAAGCTTATCATAGATTTCTACAACTAATCTTTCCGCTGTTTTTTTACCAATACCTGGCACTGTTGCTAATAAACCATAGTCTTTATTTTCGATACAGTGAAGTAGTGTCTTACAATCCATTCCTGAAAGTATCGCAATAGCAGTTCTTGCTCCTATTCCACTTACTTTGATTAATTCTTGAAATACTTTTTTATCAACTTTAGTCTTAAAACCATAAAGTTGTTGAGCATCTTCTCTGACAACAAAATGTGTAAATAATGATACTTCAGTATTAGCATCTCCTAGCGAGTAGAAAGTAGTCATTGGTACAGATACTTCATAACCTAAACCACCCACATCTATAAGTAATGCCGCTGGATCTTTCTCTAGTAAATTACCTTTTATAAAACTTATCATAAGTTATCTTTTTATTTATGAACATGTATAAAAGATAGAATAAAGCTTATTGATTAACAATCAAGTTAATCCTTTTAATAAACAACGATTTATATAAATGTTTTATAATTTTTTCTAACCCATCTTTTCGTTTTTTCTGGAACTTTAGAATGTTTATATAAGTTTTCAAAAAATCTCAGCTTTAAATCATCTTCACAACCATACATCTCATCTAATAACTGTCCAAACTGTTCTGCTATAAGGGTATCTTCTTTTTCTCCTAAATTCATAAATATCTTTCTACATCTATTTGAAAAGTACGCTTGCATCGCTTGCTCAATCCAAGCAATAACTTCTTTAGAGATTGGATTATTCTCTTTAGCACTTATAAAACCTTTATACCAAATAGCATGCTTTAATCTAGCGTATTTTCTTCCATATAAATTATAAACTGCAGCATGAATTTTCTCTCCCATCTTTATGCCATAGTCACTACTTGGGTCTGTTTTAATATTTAAGCTAATTTCATCACAAATATTCTTCCATTTTACTGTAAACATTTTTGCAGATATTTTTTTCTTTGACTGTAAATCTTTTTGTAGCTGTTCATATTGCTGTATTTCAAGATCATCCAATATTTCTTTAATACTATCATCCTGATGGATTTCTCTCATATTATGTTCCTTAATTAGCTTAAATATTTCATTAAAATCAAACTTTTCATTTTTACTTTTAGTTATTGCAACTTCTAGTATCTCTACCATTGATTGTAAATGTATTTGTTGCTTTTGAAGAAGCTTTAATTGAAGATTCAAACTTTTACTTATATCAAGGTTATTGCTTAAAATCTCTTTTACTTGCTTTAAGTTAAAACCAAAAACTTTTAATGCAATAATATTTTGGAGTTTTATTAAATCTTTCTCTGAATATATTCTATAACCATTTGAGGTTCTTATTGGTACTAATAAGCCAATTTTATCATAATGATATAAAGCCTTAATAGAGACTCCTGTTAGACTACTAATTTCTTTTGTATACCACTGCATAAATCTAGAGTTTCAAATAGTTGATAATAGAATTATAAAGTATTACCTAAGGTTACGGTCAAACACTTTTTTGAATGTTATTTACTCTTAAATAGTTTCATTAAGGTAGCAATCTACAACAAATAATAGATTTTTGAAAAAGCATTAGTTTTAAATGTATTATTTTAGTCTGCCATGTACAATCTTTTTAGCTCCAGTCATACGAGCTAATGATTTACTGCTATGATAATGGCATATTGCTATAGCTAGAGCATCTGCAGCATCTTCTGGTGGCTTTTTACTTAAACCAAGTAATGATTGCACCATGTGTTGGATTTGTGACTTAGCTGCTCCACCATTACCAACTACGGCCTGCTTTACTTGTTTAGCAGAATATTCGCTTACTTCTAAATTATTTATCGCAAGTGTACACATTGCTACACCACGAGCTTGCCCTAGTTTTAAAGCTCCACCTGGGTTTTGAAACATAAATATCTGCTCTATCGCTGATTCAGTAGGAGCATAAGTATTTATGACTTGTGTGATCCCATCAGCGATTTGCTTTAGGCGGTTAGCTGTAGCTTCTTCTGTGATTCTGATACAACCACTAGCTACATAGTAGATTTTATTATCTTGGATTTTGATAACCCCAAAGCCTGTAACTCTTGAGCCAGGGTCTATTCCTAAGATTACCATTTTAGATTAGCAGGTTTTTGATTAAGTTTAGTAAGCATGAAATCTTCTATCTTTTGCCAAGTATTTTGAGTAATACTAAACATTTCAGTATCACGGACTCGCCCACCTTTCACAACCTTATGGGAAAGTAATTTGCCTTCATAATTCAAACCAATACCTTTCATCGCAGCAACAGATCTTTTATTTTCAGCATCAGCTTTTAATTGAACTCGGTTTAATTGAAATTTTTCTATAAGTGTCTTGAATAGATAATATTTAAATATTAGATTATATCCAGTGCCCTGATAATTTTTTGCTAACCAAGTTTTACCTACTTCAACACTTTTATTGTAATCATCAATATCATAAATAGATGTCACACCAAAAATCTTATTAGTAGAATTATCAATCAAACTCAAAAAAATCAACTTTCTATCATTTATTAACTTTAATTGTTCTATTTCAAACTCTTTAAAACTTTTATAATCATTCAAAAACCATTCAAAAAAATCAAAATCAAAACAATCATCTAACGCAACAAAGTCATCCTTATCATAAGGTTTAATAGACACATAGCAATTAGAGATATTAATTTTTGAAAGTTTATCAAATAGCATGAGGCGACTAACCTAACTGTTCCATCAGCTCTTGAGTGAAGTTAGCATTTGAATATACACTTTGCACATCATCAAGGTCTTCTAGTTTGTCGATAAGATTCATAACTTTTTCAGCAGTATCAACATCTAGCTCAGCTTTTACATCAGCATCAAAAGTCACTTCGGCACTTATTGCAGCAAATCCTTTCTCAACTAAAGACTCTTGGACATCAGAGAAATCTTGTGGCGCTGTAATCACATCAATACTGCCATCTTCATGAGTTACTACATCTTCTGCACCAGACTCAAGTGCCACTTCCATAATAGTATCTTCATCAACACTATCATCAAAAGATATAATTCCTTTCTTCTCAAACATATAACCAACAGAACCATCAGTACCAAGATTACCACCACTTTTTGAAAAAGCATGGCGAACCTCTGCTACAGTACGGTTACGATTATCTGTCATACAATCAACCATTATAGCAACACCTGCTGGGCCATAGCCTTCATAACGCACTTCTTCTACATTAGCACCATCATCACCACCAGCACCTTTTGCAACTGCTCTTTCTACAGTGTCTTTACTCATATTGTTTGCAAATGCTGTAGCAACTGCTGCTCTTAAACGAGGATTAGCATCTTTATCGCCACCACCTAATCTTGCAGCAACTGTTATTTCACGGATAAGTTTAGTGAAAACCTTACCTCTTTTAGCATCTTCTTTAGCTTTTTTATGCTTAATGTTTGCCCATTTACTATGACCTGCCATTATTCTCTTCCTTATTTTTTATAGCTATAATACTACTATTTGAGTATTACAGTCTTCCTATGGTTTGACCATAAGCTCCATTTGAAATTTAAATTTTTGCGCTAAATATAGCTAACAACTTTTTCAACTAATTTAGCAATCCCTTCAGATGCTTCCAATATATTTTTTGCACACATATATGCAGGTGTTGATACAAGTTTTACACCATCATCAACACATATATTCGTTGCATCCATAATTTCCACTTCCGCACCTTTTTTTGCCAATATAGCTGATGTGTTCTCATCCGTACCAACTGTAGCTCTAGTACCTTCAGGATAGACTAGAGGTATCATTAATGGTGCTATACAAATATATCCAGCAGGCTTGTCTGCAAGATAAAAAGCTCGTGCAAATTTTTGTACTTCTTGATTCATTGTATAAGATTCATCACCAACAAAGGCAAAGTTCATAATGTTTTTTGCCGCACCAAACCCACCGGGGAAAATCACAGCATCATAATCATCGCTATCAGCATCTTCAAGGTCGATAACATTACCTCGTGTGATACGAGCAGACTCTTCTAATACATTTCTAGCTGATGCTTTTGAATCAATAGATTGCTGTAGATGATTAATTACATGGTTTTGATCTTCATTTAATGCAACGCCTTGCCATTCTACACCTTGTTTTTCTAACTCAAGAATAGTTAATACAGCTTCTTGTATTTCAGTACCATCTAAGTATCCAGATCCAGAAAGCACAACTGCCACTTTTGCCATTTTCACACCTATAGTCTTTATATTTCACAAACCTAAATTATCTTTTTTAAAGATTCTATCAGCTCTATAGCTTGATCGAACCATTGGCCCTGAGGCTACTTCTAAAAAGCCCTTTTCTAAGCCTATTTTACGATACTCTTCAAACTTTGCAGGGGTAACAAATCTCTCTACACTCAAGTGATGTTTTGTTGGTTGCATATATTGCCCTAAAGTTAAAACATCCACACCAACATTCCTTATATCATCCATAGCTTGATAAACTTCTTCATCTGTTTCACCTAAACCAACCATAATACTTGTTTTAGTTATTACATTAGGAGATTTCTCTTTAGCATATTTCAAAAAGTTTAAAGTTTGCCAGTAACCTGCTCTAGGATCACGAACAGGATGAGTAAGTCTTTCAACTGTCTCAATATTTTGAGCTACAACATCAACAGGTGTTGCAAGAATTTTATCTATATTTGATATTTCACCCGCAAAGTCAGGTGTTAAAGCTTCTACTTTTATACTACTGTCCACATCTTTTATAGCCGATATAGTTTTTGCATAATGCTCTGCCCCACCATCTTCAAGATCATCTCTATCAACAGATGTCAAAACAACATATTCAAGATTCATAAGTTTGACACTTTTAGCTGTATTTGCTGGTTCATCTTTATCAAGCCAACCTTTTGGATTACCCGTATCTACTGAGCAAAATTTACAAGCTCTAGTACAAACTGCACCCATAAGCATAATAGTTGCCGTACCATGCGACCAACACTCATTAATGTTTGGACATTTTGCCTCTTCACAAACAGTTGCTAGTTTATGCTCTTTAGTTATAGACTTAACCTTTAGATATTCTGCTGAATTTTGCTTTTTAACTTTTAACCAGTCAGGTTTACGAATATGTACAGAATTTTCTTTTTTATCTCTTATACCGTCTTTTACGGCATGAAAACCCTGCTCTGTAGTATATTTACCGCCACTTTGGACTTTTACTTTTATGTTAGATATTTCTTTCATACTTATTAGATAAATAGTATTTATATAAAGTTGAGCTACATTATAAAAGATATAGACCTGTTTATAAACAGTTTGATTAGATATATTTCTTAAAAGAATTTAGTGCGTGTATTTATTGACAAACTTTCTAAGCAACAATATTGCTAAAGAAGCTAATACTGCGATTAGTACGAATGCATCTAATGCATCTGCCATATTTGTTTTAGCTAATACCACATCCGTTTCTGGGATATAAAAATAAGAAGATAAAACGCCCCCAAGTTTACCACCTATACCTAGTGTAATTAGCCATATTCCCATATATAGAGCTACAAAACCTTTTGGAGCTATCTTAGTAACTAAAGAAAGTCCTATCGCTGAAATACAAAGCTCAGATATACCTATAATGAAATAGCCTATTATAAATGCAAAAGGTGAGACTTTAATGCTTCCAGGAGTCGCATAAATAAACACTTCTATAACAATAAACGCTAAAGCCATCACTACAAAAGCAAGGTTAAACTTGTCAATATCATTAGTCATTCTATCTTTTTTAGCAAGATATATCCAAAGTCTGCCCATAATCACTGCAAAAGCTAAGATAGTTAATGACACCACACTCAATATTTGGCCAGAATTCAAAAGATATTGCTTAACCGAATACTCTACAAATAAAAGCAAGCAAATAAACATCTGAAAATATAAAGCCCAATATACTATAGATAACAAAAAGAATACCGATGCTGCTATAACTTTACGGACACTACTTTTCTTGATAGAAATAAGCAATATAAAAATTGACACAATTGCTGAAGCTAAAACTGAATAATTTGCTACTTCAGGGTACTTAAACACATAAAATAATAAAGATATATAAACTACTAAAATCAAGCAAACTCTGAGAATAACTAATAGGCTAAATCTAATATCTAGCAAATGCTTATCTATAAGTTTATAACCACTACACAACATTATAAACATTAATAGGTTCACAACTAAGCTACTATAAAATGCAATATCATAACCAAAATGGTCTTTTAATGATGTTGCCAGCACTAAGCCAAGAAATCCACCAAGATTTATACCCATATAAAAAACATTAAAACCAAAATCTCTTCTTGAGTCATCAAAAGAAGAACGGTCATAGAACCTGCCTATAAAAGCCGCCATATTTGACTTGATAAGTCCACTACTGATACATATCAGACCTAGCCCTAAACACAAGCTGTTTTGACTTGATGCTGAAGCTAGCAAAAAATAACCTATCAACATTAAAGCAGAACCTAAAAGCCCTGCTCGATAGTACCCCAATAGGCGTTCCGCTATATATCCTCCAACAATTGCAGATATATAGATCATAGCTAATGCTGTACCAACTAGAGATGCCGATAACTCTTGAGATATATTAAACTTTTCTATTAGAAAAAATATAAGTAATGATTGAACTACATAATACCCATATCTTTCAGCAAACTCTGCCAAAGCTGTTATAGACAGAACCTTTCTTTCTTCTATAATATCGTGTCTTTCTCTTTTATATGTTTTCATAATTTTGTTATTTTTAAATACCTAACTTTATAATAATAGCATAATGTAAATGAGTTAAAAAAATATAAATTTACTACTCAAGCTCTAAAAGCTCTTCCCATAGAATATATTTCTGCTCTAAATCTTGGTTTAATTCACCAAGTTTATTTTCAACTTTACTAATTTCTGTTGGTGATTTTTGATAAAAAGTTACATCTGCCATTTCTGCCTCTATATTCGAAACACTCTTTTCTAGTTTTTCAATTTGAACTGGTAAATTTCTTAAAACTTTTCTTTGGTCGTGCGTTAGCTTACTAGCTTGCTTAACCTCTATTTTTGATGATGAATTACTGGTTAGATTTTGATTTGAGTTTGACTGATCTTTCTGAAAGATCCAATCATCATAGCCACCAACATATTCACTTAACTCACTATTTTCAAAAACTATAGTGCTTGTAGCGACATTGTTTATAAATTCTCTATCATGACTCACTAAAAGCAATGTTCCTTGATAATTTATAAGCATTTCTTCTAGTATTTCTAGTGTTTCAATATCAAGATCATTTGTCGGCTCATCTAAAACTATAATATTACTTGGCTTAGAAAGAATCTTAGCTAATAATAAACGGTTTTTCTCTCCACCTGATAAATGCGTGATTGGTGCATGAAGTCTATCTGGTGTAAAAAGGAATTTTTGTAAATATGTAATTACATGAACTTCTTTGCCTGCAATATTTATAAAGTCAGAACCCTCTTTAACATTATCAATAATACTCAAAGACATATCTAACTGATCTCTTAACTGGTCAAAATAAGCTACCTTGATATTATCAGCATGTTCAATTTCACCAGCATTAGGTTTAGCTGTACCTAACAAGCAATTAAGTAAGCTACTTTTACCACAACCATTTTTCCCAATAATTGCTATCTTGTCACCCTTATGTATCTCAACACTAAAGTCTTTAAAGAGCTTTTTATTTTCAAATTCACAAGAAATATTTTTAGCTTGAATAAGTTTTTTAGATGATTTCTCTGTCGCTGCGACTATATCAACACCACCAACTTTAACTCTACGTTGCTTACGATCTTTACGCATTTGTTCTAATGCTCTTACTCTACCTTCATTACGAGTACGACGAGCTTTCACTCCTTGACGAATCCATACTTCTTCTTGAGCAAGTTTCTTGTCAAACTCACTATTAGCTTTTTCTTCAGCATTTAATATTTGCTCTTTTTTTTCTAAGAATGTCTTATAGTTACCATCGAACTTATAAAGTTTGCCTCTATCTAACTCAACTATACTCTTAGCAACATTATTCAAGAATTCTCTATCATGCGTTATAAAAAGTATTGCACCTTTAAAATCTTTTAAAAACTCTTCCAACCATTTTATTGAGTCAATATCTAGATGGTTAGTAGGTTCATCAAGAAGCAACAGATCAGGATCATTAACCAATGCTCTTGCCAATATTACACGCCTTTTCATACCACCTGAAAGCTCTTTGAAGCTACCATCTAAATCAAGTTTAAGCTTTGACCCAAGTATATCAACCTCATTTAAAAATCCCCATGCATGGTTATGATCAATATCTTTCTGTAACCCTTCAAGCTCTTCTGACATAGGATTTGTTTCTAAGAGTTCGTTATATCTCTTTAATTTTTCACCTATTTCGCCTAATCCAGATAATACGACATCTCGAATAGTTCCATCAAGTCCTGCTGGCACATCTTGCACCATGCTAGATACTACGGCATTGTTATGCACTATAACCTCGCCGGTTTCAGCTTGCATTTTATTTTCAATAATTTTAAGAAGTGTAGATTTACCTGTACCATTACGACCAATAAGACATATTTTCTGGCCTTTACTTATTTCTAAGTTTGCATTATCAAGAATAATTTGTGTGCCAAAGTTTAGAGAAATATTTTTTAGAGAGATTAATTGCATTAATTTTTATAGTGTATTTAAGCTAGCTTATTATTCTACCTTTTCCTTCATGATTTTAACAGCAAATACAAATAATATTACTGCAACAAAAAACATTCCTCCACCAAATGTAATTGGTGCTGATGGCGATGTTGAAGATAAATGACCCATCATTAAATCATTTAAAAACCATGCTAACCCAAATCCAGCACCAGCAGCTCCCATAGCTTTTCCTTGCTCTCTACTTGAAACAGCTGATGAAATCATTGTTAATAAAGCTGTATAACACAAAAGCTGAGATACTGATAAAATCACAGCTAAAATCCACTGACCTTCTTGAGGGCCTATAACTCCAACAAGAATACTTCCCACACCTAAAACAATAGCAGCCGGAACAAAAACATTAGAGTTACTAAATTTCGTAAAAAGTTTAGGTTGTAAAACCAAGCAAGCTACTGCCGTTGACAGTCCCATTAACGCATAAAAAGCACCTATATCCGCGACACTATAGTCATAAACATGGTCTAAAAACAATGCTACACCTTGGCCATAAAAGCCCCAGCCGCACTGCAGTAACAAATAAACCACACCTATCACTCTAACTCGCTTATCAGACACTAAAAAAGATATAGTTTTATAAATACTACCAATTTGAATAATTAAACCAGGATTTTTTGGTAAATCTTTTTTCATCACTATTGCAACAAAAATCACATTGATAAAAGCCATCACTGCAGCAAATGCAAATGGTAAAGTATGATGAACATTTACAGATGCAACTAAACTTGTGATCACCGGACCAATAACAAATCCTAGAGACGCTGCCATAGTTACAAATCCAATATTCTTAGATTTACTTTCCTCATCTGACATATCTATTATAGCTGCTTGGGCAATCTCAAATGCACCACCAGCTAAACCACTGATAAACCTACTAGCAACAAACATTATGAAATTATGTGAGTAAATCGCATAAATAGATAGTAAATACGAAAGAAACGTACTTATTAACGCTATTATCAATATTGATTTACGACCATACTTATCAGATAATTCTCCAATAATTGGGCAGCCTATCAATAAACCTAGTGGCCAACAAGATAAAGCTATAGAGTAATACCAGTTCTGAAAATTACCGCCTGGATCACCAAATGTTACACAGATATTGTCAAAAAATAGAGATGGCATAATCGGAAAAACCAATCCTGCAGCCATAACATCTATAATAATAGTTGTAATAAGTATCATTATTACAAGATTTTTTGGATATAATTTCATGATTCCCTCTAACTTCTAAACAAGAAAAATAAACATTTTTCAAGCTCAAATAGTATATTAAAAACTCTTATTTAGCAAGGTTTTCAATGCTTTGATATTTGCAGGATGTAATTGTATTCTTTTGAGAATTTTTCTAATGCATCTAAAAACATTCTTATGCAAAATAAAAATATTTCATCATGCTGTTCATTTTCTAACAAAGGTAAAATATGTTTATCATACTTAACAATTTCATGATAACTTATCCTTTTTCTACTCTTAATATCTTTAGCAATATCTTCTAATGATTCAATAATATGTTGCTTGAATCTTTTAAAAACCTCATCATCTAGGTTTTCAAGAGTTTTATCACTAAATCTAGACTCTAAATACTCATAAGAAATAATCATATATCTATAAAGTCTACGAGAGTACAAGCTCATTTTCTCAAACTCTTTTACACTCTTATCAGATTTTTCATATTTTAATTCCTTAATAAGGTTTAAATGCTTTGCAAATTCCCCAAATAAACTTTCTCTCAATTTACGATGATCATCATTTCTTTCAATAAATAAGATTTCAAAGAAATCCCTGATTTGTAAAATAGTTTTAGCATAGCTCTCTTTAAGTCTAGTCTCCGCTCGTATTGGAAATACAAGCCTATTTACTAATAAAGATATACCTATCCCTAAAGATATTTCAACAGCTCTATACATTGCTACTTGCACACCAGGGTTCTGGTTTAATAAAATTATGATTAATGTAATCCCAGACAAAGTACCAGCATAGCTAAATTTTGATGATGAACCAGCTGTATATACCGCAAATATAATAAATGGTATTGCAAAGTAATAATGCAACCACCTAGGAACTAGCAATAAAATTGTGATAGCAACTATTGCTCCTATTACAGTTCCCAAGAACCTCATCAATGCTTTATCTAAAGCACCTCCTAAATTAGGTTGTGTTGACATTACAACTAACACTGTGATAACTATCCACAAATATGATTGAGACATATGAAAATGACTTTCTAAAAACATACCTAATGCATAAGCTATAGATGCTGCTAGTGCTGCTTTTAGCGCGTTTATTGTTGCATATTTTTTACTATTTAAAAATGCTAGCTCCATCTACTCTCCTAAGATACTCTTTGTCTAACCCCTTCGTACATAGCAATACCTGCTGCCACAGATACATTTAGGCTTGAAACCTCGCCAAGCATTGGTAGTTTAGCTAGAAAATCACAAGTTGACTTTGTTCTTGCTCGCATACCCGAGCCTTCGGCTCCTGCTACTATAGCTACAGAATCTTTCAAATTCATAGAATAAAGACTTTCATCAGCTTCACCTGCTAAACCAATTATCCACACCCCAGCTTTTTTTAGCTTCTCAATAGCACGAGCAAGGTTTGTTGCTACTACTATTTTAGTATGCTCTGCTGCCCCACATGCAACTTTCTTAACCGTAGCGTTTATAGGTGAGCTGTTGTCTTTTGATACAACTATAAAATCAACACCTGCTGAGTGTGCCGAACGAATACAAGCTCCAAAATTATGCGGATCTTGTACATTATCTAACACTAGAATGAATGCTTCCTTATGGGTTGGTAAAAGTTCTTCAATATCATTTTCAGAGTAAGTTTGAAAATCAATCTTCTCAATGGCAAACACTCCCTGATGAGTTACACCCTTCTTTACCCTAAAAGGCAATTCTTTAATATTCTCAACAAAGCTAACTTCTATATTACTTGTTTGAGCATTTGCTACAAGTTTATCAATTTTTGGGTTACTATTTTGCTTTTTTAATATAAAAAGCTCTTTAGCTTGATTAGTGTTTACCAAGCCATCTACGGCGTGTATTCCGTATACTAAACTACTCATTTATTCTCCAATATTTCTACTAATTTTTCGCGTAAACCATCAAATGAGCCATTACTCATCATTACTAGTTCTACTTTATTATTTTCTACCAAAAGTAACTCTACTTGTGAGATAAAACCATTTATATTAGGTATAAACTCAACTCTAGAGTCGTGACCTAAAAGCTCTTTTGCATCCCATTTCAAAAGCTCATGATTATAAAGCAATATTTTATCTGCTGAGTCTATCGCTTGAGGTAAGTTTTGTTTATTGTCACCCTGTCGCATTGTGTTTGAACGAGGATCAATAAGACCAACAACAAAAGCATCTGGTGACTTATTTGTCACTGCTTCAAGAGTTAGTTTAATAGATGTTGGGTGATGTGCAAAATCATCATACAATGTAATATTTTGTGATTTATACAAAACTTCCAACCTGCGTTTAACACCTTTAAAACTAGCAAAGCCTTTAGCAATAGTCTCATCACTTATACCAACCTGCTTAGCAACACTATACGCACAAAGAGCATTTGCAGCATTATGTTCACCAATCAAACCCCATGAAATTTTTAGGCTTTTGTCACCCTCACATAGTTTAAATTCAGAAAAATCTGCTTTACAGCTATCAAGGTAAACACCTAATTTAGAATTCAAAGGTATTTGCTTTGACCAACACCCCATGTCTATTATATTTAGTACATTTTTATCATTTGCATTGTAAAGCACGCTCGCCTTAGCTGGCATTTTTCTAAGTAACTGGTGAAATTGCCAATATATCGCATCAATATCTTTAAAGATATCAGCATGATCAAATTCGATATTATTTATCACAAATATATCAGGAGCATAATGGATTAGTTTCGAGCGTTTATCAAAAAATGCAGTGTCATACTCATCAGCCTCTATAACAAAATATTCAGAATCAGTATACCTTGAAGATACTCCTAAATCAGCACTTATTCCACCAACTAAAAAACTAGGGTTTAAACCTGCTTCTTCAAGCAACTTAATAGTCATAGTAGTAGTTGTAGTTTTACCATGCGTTCCAGCAATAGCTATTACTTTTTTCTCTTTAAGAATATTTTGATACAGCCACTCTGGCCCACTAAAATACGCCAACTCTTGATCTAAAACATACTCAATAATCTCCATACCGCGTTTCATAACATTACCGATAATTATCTCATCAGGTTTTGCATCTAATTGCGATAATTCAAATCCTTGTATGATTTCAACACCTTGAGACTCAAGATAAGTACTCATCGGTGGGTATACATTTAAATCTGAACCTGTAACTTTATAGCCTTTTTGCTTAGCAAGGATAGCCAGTGAGCCCATAAATGTGCCACAAACTCCAAGTATATGAATATGTTTTGACATTTTCTTAAATAAAAAACAGTATTAGCATACAGTATAACAAGTAATTAACTCTGCTTGTATTGGTATTTTTAATAGTTTTCTTTATAATTCATAATACATAGCTTCAATAAAGAACACTCTAATATGTTTATAGATTTCGCACTAGAAAGCCAAGTACTTAAATTTGGTGAATTTACATTAAAATCAGGAAGAATTAGTCCGTATTTTTTTAATGCTGGATTATTTAATACAGGCAAACAACTTGCTACGCTAGCTGATTTTTATGCACAGAAAATATCTCAAAGTAACATTAAGTATGATGTGCTTTTTGGCCCTGCATATAAAGGTATACCACTCGTTGCAGCTATATCTACAGTATTAGCAATCAAATACAATATAGATATACCTTATGCTTTTGATCGTAAAGAAGCTAAAAACCATGGTGAAGGTGGTATTTTTGTTGGTGCTGATATGACTAATAAAAAAGTACTACTTGTTGATGATGTAATGACTGCTGGAACAGCCTTTTTTGAATCTAAAGAAAAACTGCAAACGATTAATGCAACTATTGCAGGTGTTATCCTTTCTATTGATCGCCAAGAAAAAGCAAAGGATAGTGATATATCTGCTACTAAAAAAATATCTCAAGACTTTAATACCCCAGTATTAGCTGTTACAAACTTTTCTGCTATTTATGATTATGTAAAAGAAAACCTTGATGATGCTACTGTAGCTAAATTTAAACAATACCGTGAGAAATATGGATCATAATAAAGATATTTATATTGTTGCGGATCTTCATTTAAATGAGGGTCATGCTGAAATGGCTGATGTTTTTAAGCAGTTTTTAAAAAGTATAACAAGCTCAGAAAATATACTTTTTATAATGGGAGACTTTTTTGATTATTGGATTGGTGATAATCATAAAGATGAGTTTTATCACGAAATAACAAGCTGGTTAAAAAAAGCTCGTGATGATGGTTTAGAAATACTTTTCATACATGGTAATCGTGACTTTTTAATTGGCAAAAAATTTGCTAAACAAAGTGGCGTAAAAATACTTAAAGACCCATACTATGCAACAATAGCAGGTAAGAAAATATTATTCTCGCATGGCGATTTATTTTGTACAGATGATAAAAGCTACCAAATATATCGTAAGTGGATTGCTTATAACTACCCTCTTAGATTTATATTTAGAAGACTTCCATTATTTTTAAGAGAAAAAACAGCTCAAAATGTTAGAAATCATAGCTATGCAAAAAACCGTAAAGATCCAACTGTAGATGTAACAGCTGAAGGTATTGCAAAATATCGTAAGGATTGTGATGTAGTAATTCATGGTCATACACACAGAATGAACATTCATCATGAGAAAGATCATACTCGCTATGTGGTTGGTGATTGGTATAAAACAGGTAATTATCTAAAAATCTCAAAAAATGGCGAGATAAATTTGATTCGAGAAATTAAGCTTTGAGCTTACAAGGCTTAAAAACATAGGTTACTCAATTATCAAAAAGAAAGTCATTTGAATCCAAATAGTACACTATAACAATAAACTACAAAATTCTCTTCCTATGCAGCCATATCCACACTAGTGGGATAGCCACAATTATCACATCTGCAACAACCAAAATCATAGTATATTGAAATACATTTTTCACATGAGAAAATGCTGGTGGGAAAAGCCCTAAGATAAAACCTAATACACACATAAATATTGCAATACATGACATACTTACTAAAAGCCAGTTTGTACCACGCTTACCTACATAAAACGCTCTATGCTCACTAGCTTTTTTAAAGCGTAAACGAATAGCTGCAGCAAACACCATAATCCACATGACAACTGTAAATTGTGATGTAATCGCTACAAGTAATGCAAATGCTGAATAAATAGAAGGCATAACCAAAAATGCTAAAGACAAAAACACAACTATAGCTACTTGAATCATAAGCATATTCGTTGGCATACCGTATTTGTTTTCACCTGCCATAACTTTAGGAAAAAATTCTTGCTCAGCTGCTGTCTGCATTCCTCTAGCAGGACCAAGCACCCAAGTACTAAGAGCTGCTAACATCCCTATAGAAACCATAATAGCAATTACTGGCTTCATACTTCCTAAGCCAACGATAGTAAGTACAGCTGATATACCCTGGATAAGACCATTAAGTACATTCACATCTTTAACAGGTACTACTATCATCAATGAAACTGTTGTAAGAATTGTTAATGAAACTATAATTACAGTTGCTAAAAGTATAGACCTTGGGATATTTTTTTCAGGGTTTTCGATATTAGTCATATGAAAAGCTACTGACTGAATACCAGAATATGATGATAAAGTCTTTACGAGTAACGCATAAGTTCCTAACGATAATGCTGGTAAAAAATCAGTCACTCCATGGTACTCAAGATGACTTTGACCTGTAATTAAAAAATACATAGCTCCCGCAACTAAAAGCACTCCAGGGATTATCATCCCAAAGACCACACCTACTATATTTAATATGATAACTCGGCGCATTGGCCAACAGTTAAATAAACTTACAGCAATAAATGTAGCAACCATAACAAGCCAAAAAGCAAAACTAGTATGTGTATTTTCAACAAAACCTCGAAAACCAACATAAGCAAAAGTTGCAATCAATGCCGTAACAGTACTTGGAAAGCCTACAACATTATTAAACCATTCTAGCCACATTGCAAGCACTCCAGCCTTTTCACCAAGCCCTGCTTTAACCCAACTAAATACACCACCATTATTATTAGTAAGCATACTACTTAACTCAGCACATATAAGTGATGTTGGTACCAAAAATGTAACTGCAGCAATTAAGTAAAAGAAAACACTTTGTAGCCCTATCGTTGCCATAAAAGCAATCGAACTTAAACTTACTATAGCTGTGATATTAAGTGCTGTGAGTGATAAAACTGATATTTTTTTATTAGAATATTGCATCGTATTTCCTTTTAAATAAAGTATTCTTTTACTGTAGGGCGAAGATTGTATTCACTCGCTAAAACCTTACCATAAGCTCCTGCTGAATATATCGCAACTATGTAACCCCTTTTTAACTTAGGCAGTCGATAGTGCTTTGCAAAAATATCACTTGATTCACAAATTGGTCCAACCACATGATAAGCTTTCTCATCATTACTTCCACTATCTGTCAATGCTACTATTTTATGTTGTGCTTGATAAAGTGCAGGTCTTAGAAGCTCAGTCATCCCTGCATCTATAATTGCAAAATCTGTATTACCCGTAGTTTTTGTATATAAAACTTTACTTAAAAGTATCCCAGATTGAGCAACTAGAGACCTACCTAATTCAAAGTGAACTTGCATAGTATTTTTAAACTTAAAGCCTATAGCAATATTTCTAAAAAACTCATCAAAATCAACAACAGAGTTTGCTTCAGGGTTTTCATAATCTATACCAAGACCACCACCAAAATTTATATGCTTAATTTCTATACCCTTGTCAAGTAAGTTCTCAAGGTGGTTATTTACAGTGGCAACCAAATCATTAAATACATTTAAATTTAAAATTTGTGACCCCACATGATAATGCAATCCAATAATATCTATATTTTTGAGTGTGGAAGCTTCTTTAAATATAAACTCTTCAACCATATCAAAAGATATGCCGAACTTATCATCAAACTGTCCTGTACTAATATAATGATGCGTTTGGGCATCTATATCGGGGTTAATGCGTATACAAATATTAGCTGTTACACCCTTAGACTTTGCAAATTCATTTATAACCTGAATTTCTTCTATAGATTCACAATTAAATGCAAATATACCAGCATCTAATGCTAACTCTATCTCCCAGTCAGCTTTACCAACGCCAGCAAACACTATATGACTAGGGTCAACACCCGCATCTAAAGCTCGTTGAACTTCTCCGCCACTTACACAGTCTATACCCATATTGTATTTTTTAGCATAGTCAATAATACCAGCGTTATGGTTTGCTTTTATAGCATAGTGAATTACAGCATTATCAAAATGCTTATCTAAAGCTTTTTTTGCAGCTGAGAAAGTCGCATCTAAAAGGTTTTTATCATAGATATAGCATGGCGTAGTTATCCCTGAATCAGCAAATTTTAGTAAGTCAGTATCGTTAAATATTTTAAAAGCATTCATTATTATTTCCTTTCATTAAGATAAGTTTGGTAGACGGTATTGAACTCTTATTTGCTCATAGCTATGTATTGGTAGCTGTACTATCACTGGTTTTTTAGATGGATCTATCCAACTCTGAAGATTTTCAATACTCTCTTCTGCCATTGCAGTACAGCCTTCTGTACCAGTAGTTGGTGATTTCCATATATGCATAAATATACATGAACCCTTCTTTGCTTGAGCAGGATTATGATTATAAAGCAGTTCTATACCATACTTATATTGAGGTACTTTTGACATATGTTCCGATGACTGCCAGTCTTTGGTATATTTAGAAGTGTTTACTATGTCGTTATAGTATTTTGAATTACTATCATCGATACATTCTATCCCAGTTTTTACATGTATATAATTTGATAAATCAGACTCTTTAAAACCAAAAGTTTTCCCTACTTTAAAAACTCCTGCTGGTGTTTTACTATCACCTTCTTTTTTATTCGCTAATTTCTTATCTTCAAAACTTGATGCTGGTGCTAGACCTTTCTTACCAACAACTACATCAATATTTTTCTTAACAACTACCCACTTATGATTTTTATCTTTATCAAAATACCACATCTTAGCAGACATACTATCCCAACTATCTGATGTAACAACTATTAGTTGCCCTGCTTGCTCCACTAGTTGTGTATTTATTTCTTGATACATTATTTAACAAGTCTCCTAAATTACTTATTAGTTTGATTGCTAAGCTTTTATGTTTTAAGTGGAATATTTTTTGAATTGAGGTAGATAAAGAAAAATAGAGATACAGAAAGAACCAAAATGGTTAAACATTCCAAATGACACTCATAAACCTAAAACCTAAACTCATACTCATACTCATTTTTATACCTTTTAAACTTCTAAAACATTAACAAAATCTTTATCTAAACAAATAATAAAGAATAGTCACAGAATTGCAAAACCTTTCTTACTTATAATTGTAAAATGCCAAATCTTTTATTTCAA
Source organism: Francisella adeliensis (assembly GCF_003290445.1). Lineage (NCBI taxonomy): Bacteria > Pseudomonadati > Pseudomonadota > Gammaproteobacteria > Thiotrichales > Francisellaceae > Francisella > Francisella adeliensis. The sequence goes on from NZ_CP021781.1 coordinate 1,320,916, forward strand.
AAAAAACTATTGCAAAGTATAATAACTCTCATATTTAATTTATAAATACTACAAAATGAATTACTTAAATTTTAGTCTATTAACTTTTGCTTACCTCTTAGGTTCGATTAACAGTGCAATTATAGTTTGTTACATATTTAGACTACCATCCCCAAGAAGTATAGGCTCAGGTAACCCAGGCACAACCAATGTGCTACGAATAGGTGGCAAAGTACCTGCAGCAATTACATTAGTCTTTGATATTTTAAAGGGTCTAGTACCTGTTCTTATAGCAAAAATGCTCACAGCAAGTGAGTTCATTATAGCTTGTACTGCTCTTTACGCGATATTAGGTCATGTATTCCCTATATTTTTTGGATTTAAAGGTGGTAAAGGTGTAGCTACTTTAATAGGAACTTTATTTGGTTTTGGCTGGGTTTTAGGGTTAATATTTGTTATCACTTGGCTTTGTGTAGCTTTAATTACAAAATACTCCTCGTTAGCTGCATTAGTTGCAACAGTTGTAGCAAGTATATCTGTTATATTTATGGCTAACTTGCAGATTGCCGCACCATTTTTAATTATTGCAATTATGATACTAATTAAACATAAAGGAAATATCCAAAGACTAATTAGTGGTCAGGAAAGTAAAATCGGCGACAAAGCTAAGGCGAAATAAATGATACAAATCAAAAATTTAAAAAAAGAGTACCGTACAGATAATGTTAGTAATTTAGTACTCGACAATATTAACCTTGAAATTAATCAAGGTGAAATATTTGGTATAATCGGACATAGTGGAGCTGGTAAAAGTTCACTTCTAAGATGTCTAAATCTGCTTGAAGAACCAACAGATGGTTCTATATTTATTGCTGATGAAAATATCACTAAAAAATCACCAAAGCAGCTTAGAGCATTTCGCAAAAAAGTCTCGATGATCTTTCAACATTTCAATCTACTTTCATCACGAACTGTATTTGAAAATGTTTCTTTACCTCTAGAAATACAAGGTATTTCAAAAGCTGAAATAAAAAAGCGCGTCCATGAATTGCTTGATTTAGTTGAGCTTCCAAATAAGGCAAACGCATACCCGCAAGAGCTAAGTGGAGGACAAAAACAAAAAGTAGCTATTGCAAGATCTCTAGCTCTAAACCCTTTGGTTCTACTATCAGATGAAGCAACTTCTGCTTTAGACCCTACTTCTACAAAACAAATATTAGCTTTACTAAAAAGGCTAAATAAAGAGCTTGGCTTGACTATAGTCCTTATAACCCATGAAATGGATGTTGTGAGAAATATCTGCGATAGAGTAGCAATTATTGACAACGGTCAAATTAGTGAAATGGGGAAAACTCTTGATGTGTTTTTGGATCCTAAGGCTGATGTTACTAAGTCTTTTGTAGAAACAAGTATCCACACTAAAGTGCCTGATTATATAGCAAAAATAATGATTGATAACCCTTATAGCCATGATAATATCTACCCCTTGGTGCAACTGACATTTTATGGTGATAAAGGTAAAATGCCAATTATAGCTGAAATTTCGCGTCAATTTAATGCATCAGCTAGTATTATTCAGGCAAATATTGAAACAATTCAAGGGCAAATTGTTGGTATAGCAATTTGTCATATAACAGGTGAAAGACAAGATTGGGAAAACGCTCTTAGTTTTCTTTCTAAACAAGATGTAAATTTAAAGGTGTTAGGCTATGCAAACAATATTTAATCTTCATGAGCTTGGCTTGATTGCACAATCAACATGGGAAACCATATATATGGTTTTCATAGCTACTGTAGTAGCAGTAATTGGTGGGATTATTTTAGGAATATTACTATATGTGACCCAAGATAGTAAAAACCTACTTATTAAAGGGTTTAATAAGTCATTTAGTATTGTAATAAATATCACAAGAAGTATTCCTTATATTATATTACTGATATTGTTATACCCTCTTACAAGGCTTATAGTTGGCACTACAATTGGAACTACTGCTTCAATTGTGCCTCTAGCAATCGCTGCCTTACCGTTTTATGCGCGTCTTACAGAATCAGCATTACGCGAAGTTGATAGTGGACTTATTGAAGCTGCAAAATCTATGGGAGCTACTCGTTGTCAGATTATATTTAAAGTACTACTTCCTGAGTCAAAAGCTTTACTAATAGATGCTGCAACTTTGACTTGTATTTCCTTAATTGGTTTTTCTGCTATGGCTGGTATAGTTGGCGGTGGTGGTTTAGGAGACCTAACCTACTTCAAAGGATATAACTATGGTAATTACACCCTACTTTTAGGTGGTGTGGTTATGCTTGTTATACTTGTACAGATCACACAATCATTTGGTAACTATCTTATATCTACTAAAAAATTAACTTCATTATGGCTTGTAAGTGCCTTATTAGTATTTGCTTGTGGTATTCAGGTTTATTCAAATCACTCTACTGCTACAAATGTAAACCAAATTACAGTTGGTTATATAACAAGTCCTCCCCAAGATGCTATTATGAAACTTAGTAAAAAAATTGCTAAAGAAAAATACAATCTTGATGTAAAACTTGTAACGTTTGGTGATTACAATATCCCCAATAGAGCATTAAATGATAATGAGCTTCAAGCTAATGTATTTCAACATATCCCATTCTTAGAAGATCAAAACAAGCAGTTTGGTTACGACATAGTACCTATAGGTAAGACATTCTTATATCCAATGGGGGTGTTTTCTAAAAAATACAACAAAATTGATGAAATACCTAATGGTGCAACAATTGCTATCCCTAATGACCCTACTAACCAAGGGCGTGCTTTAATGATTATGCAAGATATGGGAATTATAAAACTTAAAGATGGTATCACATGGCAGGCAACTCCTGATAGTATAGCTAGCAATCCTAAAAAACTAAAAATTATTGCTCTTCAAGCAGATCAAATCCCGAATAACCTAGGCGATGTAGATGTTGGTATTGTTAATAATGACTACATAGAAAAAGCTGGACTTACACTTAAGGATGCCTTATTTGTTGAACCTAAAGATTCACCTTTTGCAAATGTAATCGCGGTAAATAAAGATCAAAAGAATAATCCTAAACTAAAAGAATATGTTAAAGCACTAAACAACCCTCAAATCAAAAAAGTAGCAGACAAATACTATCCAAACGATGCAGCTATTGCAGCTTGGTAAAACTTCAGACAAAATAAATCTTAAAATCATAAGGAGCAGTTATGCAACATAACAGTGAATTTCTAAATTTAGTCAACGATGCAAAAACTCGTATACAAGAGTGTACTGTAAACGATATTCAGGAAATGAATGAATCAAACACTCTTGATGGGCTACTTATAGATACTCGTGAAGAATCTGAATTTGCTAATGGATTTATTCCAAATGCAATCCATATTAGTAAAGGTATGATTGAGTGTAGAATCGAGCAAATGATTCCAAATAAAAATCAAAAAATGTACTTCTACTGCGGTGGCGGTTTTAGGTCTGCTTTAGTTGCTGACCTTTTACAGGAGATGGGCTATACAAATACTATTTCTGTAGATGGTGGATGGCGAGCTTGGAATACAAATAATTTTCCAATCTCAAAGCCTGAAGACTTTTACCCTACTGAGTATGCTAGACTTATCGCGGAAGCACATGAACAAGTTCCTGAAATCAGCCCTAGTGAAATCAAAACAATGTTTGATGAAGACAAACTTGATGGCGTACTAATTGATGTGCGTGAAGATTCAGAATTTGCTCAATCATATATTCCAGGAGCTACTCACCTTAGTAAAGGGCAGATTGAAGTTAAAATAGAAAGCCTAATTCCAAATAAAGAGCAAAAGATATATCTATACTGCGGTAGTGGCTATAGATCACTGCTTGCTGGTGTAAATTTACAAAAGATGGGCTATACAAATGTGTACTCTATGTCAGGCGGTATCAAAGAAGGTTGGCTAGCAAATGGCTACCCTATCGTACAAGGATAAAAGTCATGTTTAGAATCGGTCATGGTTATGATGTCCATAAATTTACTGCTAAGAAACAAGATATTACAATCGGTGGTATCGAGATACCTTACGAGTTTGGGCTTGAAGCTCATTCTGATGGCGATGTACTAATTCACGCAATGTGTGATGCTATACTAGGTGCTTTAGCTTTAGGTGATATTGGTAGACACTTCCCAGATACTGATGCACAATTTAAAAATACAGATAGTAAATTTTTCTTAGCTGAAATCAAAAAAATGCTTGATGATAAAGGATATACAATTGGTAATCTTGATTGCACAATAGTTGCTCAAGCTCCTAAAATGCTACCCCATATTGAAAGCATGAAAGCTTGTTTATCTAACATCTTAGCTATAGGTATAGATCAAATAAATATCAAGGCTACTACTACTGAAAAACTTGGCTTTGTCGGTAGAAAAGAAGGGATTGCCAGCCATGTAGTTTGTTTGATTTATAATATTTAATTCCTTTAAAAAGCTAAGGCTGTTAATAGTGTTTTGAACAGGTTTGTTTCCATTCAGATTTAAGTATCGCCATTATAACTGTACTCCACCATCTACCTTTGAAATACCGATTCTCTATAAATACAGCTTCTTCACGCATCTCTACTCTCTCACATAGCTTTATTGCTGGCTTATTTTCAGAAATTGTTTCAGCGTAAATGCGATGTAAATTATGCTTATTAAAGCCATATTCTAAAATCGCTCTAATTGCTTCTTCTGCGTAACCCTCTATTTGGTACTCTCGACCTACGCCACAACCAATTGATGCTTGTTTATTTAGCTCAATACGCAATCCTGCAGTACCTATAAATGTACCATTAAGCTCTATAACCATTTGATATTTACTTCTACATTTTTCTAGTGACTGTGCTAAAAAGATATTTACAAGCTTCCTCGCCTTTTCTTCAGAACAATCTTCTTCACTATAAAAACGCTGATATTTTTTATCGTTAACCATACTGCAATAGGCTTCGGTATCAGCAAGTCTGAAATCCCTTAATACTAGACGCTGGGTTTTTATAATCAATATTTAACTCCTTAGAATCTATTTAACCAGACCTTGAAAATAATTGGCTACGGGTCTTACTTAAGCTAGTTATATAGTACTATTTCTTCTTCGCTTTGACATGAACAACAGAGGTTGGATTATATAGTACTTTACCAGTTTTTATACCTTTAATTGTACCTATAGCTGCTATACTCCACGCAAAAATCAAGAATATAAATGAACTAATTGCAGCCCATTGGAAAAATGGTAAATGAGTGTGTAGCGCTAACTGTGTTGTACCTGTCACACATGTACCAACTGGAAATGTAAACGCCCACCAAGTAAGTGCAAATGGCATCTTTCTTTTTAATGCTCTTAAAGTAAGTAAAGAAGCAATAAAGAACCACAACATAGCAAATCCCCAAACGGGTACTCCATAAAGGATTGCCATCACATTCATACCTGTTGCTATAGGTTCACTAACTGTAAACAAAGCTGCGGTACCCAAAGCACCCGCTGCCGTAATTGACTGTCCTAGTGGACCTAAAACAATCCATAGAGTGGGAACTCGTGCACTACCTGATGTACCAGAGTGAGATAAGCGGCTCCAGATCAAAGTTATAATTATAAGTGAAGCTACTAAACTAAGACCAAAGCAAGCATACATGCCATAAAGCAGTGTCTGTTGAGCATCTCCATTTTCCATATATTTAAGAAACATTGATCCAATCGTTGCCGATACCATTGGTGGAACAACAGGCATTAACCAACCACCAAATGCTGCATCTTCATGGACTTCATTATAAGTGAACAAACGGTATGGAATAATAACTGCAGTAACAACTCCACTAATAGTACCAATCCAAAAAAGTGGCCATGCAATATCAAGTGCTAAATCTTGACCCAAAAGTGCAGGTCCTAATAATAATGTACCACCTGCAACTGTTAAAAATGCCATAGGAGGTGCACCAAAAAATTGAGACATTATTGAATCATTAAATTGGCGTTTGATAATGTGTGGCTTTGTTATTGTTTGATAGCTTTTTACTATAGTCATAAAAATAAGCATAGCAAATGCAATTAACCAAATAACAGTTGCAAAACCTGTCAAATCTTTTCCAATAAATGGTAAGCCAACAGCCGCATTTGCGATAATTCCAGTACCCATTACAGAAGCAAACCAGTTAGGTCCCATCTCTTTTTGTAGTTCAATTTCTTTGTTCATAAATACATCTTCCTAACTATATTAAACTTCTACTAACTTTATTTTGACAAGGGTAATTATTTATCTCAATTATGATGGTTGAAGACATATAATCTAAACCATCAAATACTTCATTTAGCTAAAAACTAAATCTTAGGTTAATTATAGCCTGCTGTTGACAGTCTTACAATTAGAGAAGTAGTTAATATAATACCCCTTTTAAGCTTAGGCTCAGATCTATGTCAGGGCAGATAGTAACTTAAAAGATTAGGGATAATACATTTGAAGAATTAAGATTAAATGAGGTTTACTCTTATTTTTTTAATAAAATTATTTGCATAGCTGCTCAAAATAATCAATCACAACCTCTACCTCTGCTTGACAGCAAAGTATAGCGACATCATTATCTTGTAGTCTCTCAACGATGTACTCTACACCTTCAAGCTCACCACATGATATGTATGTGTTAGCTAGATCAAAACCTTTCTTCTCAAGATCTTTTTTAGTTAAGAATGGCAACTCTAAAGGTTCTGCTCCACGCAGATAAGAAGCAGTCTCTTTTAGCACTATAAAGTCTACATCATGCTTCATGATTATGTCATTAATTGGTGATATTAGATACCTTCTATCACCAGTAGTACCTATCATCAAGTATGTTTTGCCACCTTTATCGTAGGCTTTCATCATCGATAACAATGATTCCATACCTGCTTCATTATGAGCATAATCAACTACAGCAACCTTATTATCCCATTCAAACACATTAGCTCTACCTCTATTCTCTTTAGGATCATTTTCATAACTCTTAAGAGCATTTGAAATACTTTCAAAACTAATACCTAATTTAAATGATAAAGCTATAGCAACTAATGCATTTTCAATATTATGCTTAGCAAAACCTTTAACAGTTAGAGGTGCATCAACCACTTTTAAAAGAGATTTTTTAACACCCTTTTCAATCCATATAAACTCTCCATTCTCAACAACACTCGCATAATCACTATTAGCCAAATAATAATCCATATCATGGTCTTGAGGATTTTGAGTAATAACTATTTTATTACAATCTAGCTCATTAAATTTTGCTTTCATATATGAATTATCGAGATTTATGATAGCATGAGAACCTTCACCAACAGTTCTAAAAACTATAGATTTTGCTTCAGCTAACTCTGCAACAGTCTCAATACCATCTTCACCTAAATGATCAGCAGATACATTAGTAACAGCAGCAGCATTAACATAACTCTCGATTAAACCACGCTTCAAAAGTCCACCACGAGCAGACTCTAAAAGAGCTATTTCAACATCTTTGTTAGTCAATACAAACTGATGACCTGTAGGTCCAGAATAATCACCTTCATCAACAAGCTTATTATTTACTTTAACCCAATCAGTTGAAGTATAGCCTGTTAGTTTACCTGCATATCTACAAATATAGTCTGTTAGCCTAACAGTTGTAGTTTTACCATTAGTTCCTGTAACTATTACAGCAGGTATATCATAAACTTTAGACCAGTCGATATTATCAATTTCATCATTAGTTAAATCAAACTCATAACAGCCCGTACCTGAACCAACAAAAGCAGTATCTTTATCTCTAAAAGCATTGAAACCTTTAGATTTAGCTAGCTCATGAAGTTTGCGATATTTTAGATTTTGATCTTCATTAATAAAATCCATTAACTCACTTTTAGCTTCTTCAATAGTTTTATAGCTACCTTCTTCGACAAACTGCCTTACAGATGCCCAGATAAAGTCTATTACATCACAAGCTGGCATAGTAATATCAACAGGTGCAGTCATAGCAAAACGAACACCATTGTTAAAAAACTTATGCTCGAGCTTAATTTCAGTCCAACCAAGTTCTGGTAATATTCTATAAGCTTCTTGATTAAAAAGCTTTGTAAGCTTTTCTCTATCATCAATAAGAGGAATATCCAAAACTGTACCCGTCTCTTTAAAGAAAAGGTTTGGTCCGACTAATCTTCGTGAATAACCTTCAGGAATCATATATTTATCTCCCAATGTTAATCATTTTCTTCATCATCATGATAAACAACTCTAACACCACTTTCATCAGAAAAAATACCACCTTTTATGACATCAGATATTTCTTGAGATAAACTAGGGTCTTGAGCTATCATTGTCGCTGAGAAAGGCTCTTGCTTTTTAGTTTTTTGTTTTTCTTCAACAGCATCTTTATCTTTATTCAAATAAATAATTTGCTTCCAAGTTCGTTTAAGCTTATCTGCAAATATTGCAACTAAATCGCCTTCTTTAGCAATTGATAAAGCATGATCTACAGCTTCTGCTTCAGATTGAATTGTTTCAATATTGTTTGAGTTTACTCCAGCCTCTATAAGAGCTTTTTTAAGCATTGCTGGAATTTCATCTGGGGCTCTACCTCTTAGAGTATCATCTCTTTTGCATATAAAGTGGTCAAAATAAGGAGCTGCTGCTTGAGCAACCTCGTATACATCTTGATCACGTCTATCACCAGGAGATGCTATTACACATATCTTCTTACCACTAAACTCCATATTGCCAACCATTTGGCTAACAAGACTGATTGCAGCTGGGTTATGGGCATAGTCCATAAGTACTTTAAATGGATGCTCTTCAAACCAATTCATACGCCCAGGAGCTTGGTAGAAAGATGTTACAAATGTTCTTAAACCATCGCGAATATCATCTAAACCCATACCAGTACTATATGCTATTGCTATCGCAAACATTGAGTTTTGTACATTATGAATCGCTTTACCTTCCATAGTTGCTGGAATCAAGTGAGTCCAAAGTACTGGAATATGTATTTTACTATCAAAAATAGTAATCATATCTCCATTAACACCTTTCTCAATAATACAAGCTTTACCGCCAGCACGAATATGCTCTTTCACTAATGCATGCTCTGGGTTCATTGTTACGTAAAAAATATTTTTAGCAGTTACTTTAGCAGACATCTTCAATACATGAGGATCATCCGCATTTAGTACAGCAACATCTTTAGCCGCCTCAACAACTACACTTTTAACTTTAGCTAAGTCATCAAGAGTATTTACTCCCTTTAAACCTAAGTGATCAGAAGAAATATTTAAACATGCACCAACATTACAGTAATCATAACCCATACCGCTTCTTAAAATACCACCGCGAGCTGTCTCTAAAACTGCCATTTCAACAGATGGGTCTTTTAAAACCATTTGAGCAGAAGCAGGACCTGTAGTATCACCTGCAACAGTAAGCTTACCATTGATATAAACACCATCTGTAGTAGTCAAACCAACCACTTTACCAGCATTTTTCCACATATGAGAAACCATACGAGAAGTTGTAGTTTTACCATTTGTACCTGTAATCGCCATAATCGGGATTCTAGCATTGCCAAGCTCTTGTGGGAAAAGCATATCAACAACAGCACCCGCTACATCACGAGACTTACCTTCACTAGGAGCCACATGCATTCTAAAACCAGGAGCGGCATTTACTTCACAGATTGCACCACCAATTTCATGGTAAGACTCTGTAATATCATCAATCAAGAAATCCACACCACCAACATCAAGACCAACCGCTTTTATTGCTCTTTCAGCCATATCTCTATTATCAGGATGGACTATATCTGTCACATCAACGGCTGTTCCGCCTGTTGAAAGATTTGCAGTTGAGCGAAGATAAAATATTTCATCATTATCTAAAACAGTGTCTTTATTGAAGCCAGCTGCATTAAGTAAGCTAGTAGCTTGATAATCAAGTTCTAATCTTGTTAAAACCTTTTCATGTCCCACACCACGGCGAGGATCTTCATTTACTATATCAATAAGTTGTTCGATAGTATGCTTACCATCACCAACTACATGACCAGGTACTCTTTTAGCAACTGCAACAAGCTTGCCATTAACTACAAGCATTCTATGGTCAAAACCAGTCGCATACTGCTCAACCAACACATATCTTGAAACCTTATTTGCTTCAACAAATGCTTCTTTAATCTCTTCCATAGAGTTTAGATTTATAGAGATACCACGACCATGATTACCATCTAAAGGCTTAACAACAAGTGGAAAGCCTAATATTTTAGCCGCACGCAAAGCACCCTCTTCAGTTCTGATCATTCTTTGTTTTGGTACTGGAAGACCTAAACCACCTAGAACTTTATTTGTTTGCTCTTTATCACAAGACATTTCAACTGCAATATGCGTAGTTTGACTTGTAATTGTTGCTTGTATTCTCTGCTGATGCTTACCATAGCCAAATTGCACTAAAGAATGATCATTTAAGCGTAAGTATGGGATATCTCTTTTCTTTGCAGCTTCTACTAATGACGCTGTACTTGGCCCAAACTCTTTGCTTTGTGCAAATTTTATAAACCTAACTTTCTCATGCTCAAAATCAAATTCATCATCAGTAAAACCAACTTCTTTTTTTAGTTCAGCAGGTAAAAGTGAAAGAAGTAGATCTCTTGCTAATTCCATAGCTCGTAAGCCAACATCTTTTTGCTTATATTCATAAACCATATTGTACTGACCAACTTCATCAGCTGAGCGAGTTCTACCAAATGTAACATCACTACCAGCTACACATTGAAGCTCTAAAATCACATGCTCCCAAATGTGTCCCATCCAAGTGCCTTCATCTTCTTTTAAACGACGAATAAAACCACCTTCGCTACGATATGAACAACCATGCTCTTGCAAACCAGGTAGACTATCAATTAAACCTTCAATAAAGTCAGTACCTATTTTAGCTGATGGCCACTTTTCAAGTACTCCAAGATCAATAACATTTCTTATTACAGGAAAACCTGCGTAGACATTTGGTCCAACATAAACATTAGTAGATAGTATTCTCATCGAGACTCCTTTGATTTAAACTTATTGAAATAGTAATATAATACTAACTATTCATAATACTAGAAAAAATAGTCAAAATCACGACTAGATTAAAAAGATTTTAATAAAAGGTAAATATATGAAATATGATTATGGATTTATCGCTATTGGTGATGAGATTACAGATGGTGATATAACAAATACTAACACTCCAGAATTTGCAAAGACTCTGATAGGAAAAGGCTTTGAGGTTGGGTTTCATCTATCTTGTAAAGATGACTTGGAAGATATTTCAGAGTCTATAAATTTTCTGGAGCAATCACATAAAAATATAGTTATAGTTGGTGGCCTTGGTCCAACAGAAGATGACTTAACATCTCAAGCAGTTGCTAAACACTATAAAACAGAACTAGTATTAGATGAAAAATCCTGGCTTATACTAGAAAAAAGAATGCTCGATAAATATGGAAAGATAACTCATGGCACTCGTAAACAAGCCTTATTCCCAAAAGGCTCTAAAATACTAAAAAACATAACTGGCACAGCAAACGGGTTTGAGTTTACAAGTAACAAGAATCGCAAAATCCTCGTATTCCCAGGTCCTCCCCGAGAATGCATCCCCATGTTTGAAAATGCGTTAGAATCCACACAAATTAAAAAACAAATAACTCGTAAAAGCTGGAATATTTATAATATTGGAGAGAGCTTTTTAGCCGAAATTCTTGAGGAAATAAAACTTGAGTACAGTTTTGTTACATTTAAGTATAGATTAGATAGTGGGTTTATAGAGCTAAAATACTTCTATCCTTACAATTGCCCACATAGTGATAGCATTATAGAAAAAACTGAAAAGCTATTGAAAAATTATATTAAAGAGTAATTTTTAACTGTTCTTTTTTATCAACAAACATAGCATCCACACCCCAATCTAGAAGTTTTTTCACCTCATAATCCGTGTAAACCGAAAAAACAAAAACTTTACCAAACTTGTTTTTAAGGTACTGCACCCTCTTTCTATTTAGACAGTCATAATTAATAATAATCGCAAGGTAATTATTTTCTTTATATCTTTTATAAAGTTCCGTATCAAGGTAATCAAAATCTTTTGGCCAACTTATCATTTCAAAAAGCTTGCCTTTTTTATATTTCTTATATCTTTTAAGCTCTTTCATTGCAGTTTTATTAAAGCTAGAAATGAAAATACTTTCATTAATACCCTCATATTCATTTAGAAGATTAATAACTGCCACAACTAAATTTTCTGCATATTTAATATTAGCTTTTTTTGAAATCTTCAATTCTATGTTTGTATAAACACCTTGCTGCTGTGCCCAATCCAAATATTCTTTTAATGTTGGGATTTTATCTGTTGTATCTGATGCCGTATGAAAAACATCTATTTCTTTCAACTGTGCTATTGTTAGATCAGTTGGTTTTAAATCTAAACCTGCAAGTCTTTTGAGATCATTATCATGAAATAAGAAAAGCTCTCCATCTAAACTCATTTGAACATCTATTTCAAACCACTTAAACCCAAAATCTTTTGCTATTTGGAAAGACTGTATTGTATTTTCAACATATTCTGTATTTGCGCCACGGTGAGAAATAAACCGATCGATATTCATGTAAAAAAACCTAAGGTTATCAAATTAAACCGATTATACATTAACAAACGCAAAAAAAAAGAATACATAAGCCAATATTTTAAATATTTTTTGTTTTTTAAAAACATATCCAAATATGCTATAATTTCTCGTAGTTTTACTTACGATATTATGCGCTAAATGGTCAATAATCCCCATATATGTAAAAAGCTTGCCTCTTTATTATTGCACCGTAAGTTAATTACAAAAGAGCAGTTAGAAGAAGTCAGCTTGGACAAAGCTATAGTTAAAGAAGGCTTTTTAAATTATATAGTAGATCACGAGATCATAGACAGCAAAAAGTTTATGATTGAGTCTGCAACTCTTCTGCGTTTACAATACATAGATCTTTCGACAATTGCCGTAAAACACCTGCCAATAGATTTATTTGAAGGTGATTTTTGTAGAAAAAAATATTGCTTACCACTTTTCATAAAAAAACAAGTTACATATATTGCTGTAGCAAATGCCATTGAAAGCCAAGAAATCATACGAGAGTTAAGGCAAAAATATAACCGACCTTTTACCGCAATTGTTGCTGAATTGAACACACTCAAAGAAAAAATAGAAGAGTTTGATGAATACTTAAAAGATGAAGGCAAAAGCAATGAAGAATCATCTCTTGACGATCAAATGGATAATGTTGATATCGACATGGAATTTGTTGATGAAGGTGATCGTGAAGGTGATGCTCTAATTGGTAGTGGCGATGACGATGAAGCACCAATTATCAGATTTATTAACAACACTATTGTTGATGCCATTCAAAAAGGAGCTTCGGATATACACTTTGAACCTTATGAGAAAAACTTTCGCATAAGATATCGTATAGATGGACTTTTAATAGAAACTTTTAATACTAAAAAAAACTTAGGACCAAAAGTAATCTCACGTTTAAAGATTATGTCTTCGTTAGATATCGCAGAAAAAAGAATTCCTCAAGATGGTAAATTCAAAATTTCACTCTCTAGAGAAAAAGCTATCGACTTTCGTGTAAGTACTTGCCCCATTAACTTCGGTGAAAAAGTTGTACTGCGTATCATTGATTCAAGCTCTACTCAGATACCTATTGAAGCTTTAGGTTTTTCTGAACACCAAAAAAAAATCTATCTTAAAGCAATCAATGAACCTCAAGGAATGGTATTAGTTACCGGGCCCACAGGTTCAGGTAAAACTGTTACACTATATACGGGGATAAACATTCTTAATAAGCCTGAAAGAAATATTTCCACAGCGGAAGATCCTGTCGAGCTAGCTGTTAGTGGTATAAATCAGGTGAGTGTAAACAACAAGCAAGGTTTGACTTTTGCTGCCGCATTAAAATCATTCTTAAGACAAGATCCAGATATAATCATGGTTGGTGAGATCAGGGATATCGAAACTGGATCTATTGGTATTAAAGCATCTCAAACAGGTCACTTAGTTATGTCAACGCTACATACAAACAGTGCTCCAGAAACACTAAATAGACTAGTGGATATGGGTTTGCCAAGATATAATATTGCTACTTCTGTGACCTTAATTATAGCGCAACGACTAACCCGTAAACTTTGCCAAAAATGTAAGCTAGAAGACACGGACACTCAATTTAGTATGCTAATTGATGATAGCGGTATGACTGAAGAAATATTATCCACTTTTGAAACTACAATGAGTAAAATCAAAAAAGCAAAAATTTATAAGCCCAATCCTAAGGGTTGTCCTCGTTGCTTTAAAGGCTATAAAGGCCGTGTGGGTTTATATGAAGTAATGCCCGTATCAAGAGAGATTGCTAAGATGATCTTAGAAGATAAAAATACAATGGAAATAGCCCAGCAAGCTCAAAAAGAAAATGTTGCTTCTGTAAGACAGTCAGCCCTAGTTAGAGTTGCTGAAGGTCTTACATCTATGGCGGAAGCTTACCGTATAAGTTAAAGGAAAAAATTATTATGTTATTTGGTAGTAAAGATAAAAGCACAATCACAATTATAGGTTGGAATTATAAAGCCAAACTAAAAAGCGGAAAAAAAACATCTGGTCAAATTGATGCTGATACAAAAGAAAAAGCAGATATTATACTTAGACAAAAAGGTTACTCAAGTATAAAACTAAAGAAGCAACCCAAAGATTTGATGCCCAAAAAAGTATCTTATCAAGATGTTACAGAGATGACTAGGCAGCTTGCCACAATGGTAAAAGCTGGTATCCCAATCATTAAGTCCTTTGAAGTATTTATCATGGGTATCCGTAAGCATCCTAAGTTAAAAATTACAGCTATCCAGATAAAACAAGCAATTGAAGGTGGAGAATCATTCTCTAAAGCGTTATTACGCTTCCCTAAGCTTTTTGACAAACTTTATGTTGGTTTGATTACAGCTGGTGAAGAATCAGGTAACCTAGATTTAATGCTTAACAAAATCGCAGACCAAAGAGAAGCTTTACAAAGCATTAAAAAGAAAGTTAAAAAAGCAATGTCATACCCCGTTGTTGTGTGTGTAATTGCCGCGGGTGTAACCGGTATATTACTTACATTTGCGGTCCCAGCTTTCTCAGCTATGTTTATAAATTCAGGAAAAGAGCTTCCAGCGATAACCCAGCTTACCGTGAATGCCTCTAATTTCATGCAAGAATCTTGGTGGAAAATAATACTAGTTATATTCATATCTATAACTGCATTTAAATCTTTGAAATTCAAGTATCCAAAAATCCAAGTATATCAAGATCATTTTATGCTTAAAGTTCCTATTATTGGTGAAGTAATGTTTAAGTCCGCCCTAGCGAGATTTTCAAGTACTTTGGAGATTACAGTTCAATCTGGCATGAGTCTAACCCGTGCCCTAGACATGGTCGCACTTGCTACAGGTAATGCAAAATATGATCAGTCAGCATTGGATATTAAAAAGAGTATTAGTGAAGGTGCATCATTTAAAGAAGCTATTGTTGAAACTGGGAATTTCCCATTCTTGGTAGAGCAAATGATTGCCGTTGGTGAAGAGTCAGGAGCTCTAGAAACAATGCTTGGCAATCTTAACCGTGTATACCAAGAAGAAGTAGATACTTTAGTAGAAGGTTTAAGTTCAATGCTAGAGCCTATCATTATGGTTGTATTAGGTGGTGTAGTAGGTTTCCTAGTAGTAAGTATGTATATGCCAATGTTCCAGATGGGTGATGCGATTTAATTTATCTCTCTGCATAAGCACTCAAAATCTATAACACCTCTAGTTTATACTCCATTTATAACTCAAATTATGTATAATACCTCCCAGCAAATATAAACACTTATTATCTACCTTGAGTAAGAATCAACTTTAATAGTTAGTATGATACTCAAGCTATCTTACAAGGATAAAACATGACAGTAATGAAATTTGACCTTCTTAAAACAGAAGGTAAAGCCCGTAGAGGTAAAATCAGTTTTCCAAGAGGTGACATACAAACACCTGCATTTATGCCAGTAGGTACTTACGGTGCTGTTAAATCACTTAGTCCCGCAGAGTTAAAAGAAATGGGGGCTGATATAATTTTAGGGAATACATTTCACTTATGGTTACGCCCAGGGACAGAAATTATAAAAAAACACGGAACTCTTCATAATTTTAATGGTTGGGATAAACCTATCCTTACTGACTCAGGAGGATTTCAAGTTTTTAGTCTAGGTAAAATGCGTAAACTCACAGAAGAAGGCGTAACATTTAAATCACCTATTAATGGCTCAAAAGTGTTTTTGTCCCCTGAAATATCTATGCAAGTCCAAAGAGATTTAGGTTCTGACATTGTAATGTGTTTTGATGAATGTACACCTTACCCTGCTACAGAAAAAGAAGCTAAAGATTCAATGGAACTATCTATGCGTTGGGCACAACGCTCAAAAGAAGCTCACGGTGATAATCCATCAGCTTTATTTGGTATCATTCAAGGTGGTATGTATGAACACCTTCGTGATGAGTCATTAGAAGCTCTTAAAAAGATAGACTTTGATGGTTTTGCAATTGGAGGTTTGTCAGTTGGAGAACCTAAAGATGAAATGATAAAAATACTTGATCATACAGCTCATCAAATGCCCGAAGATAAACCAAGATACTTAATGGGTGTTGGTACCCCTAAAGACTTAGTTGAAGCTGTATATAGAGGTGTTGATATGTTTGATTGTGTTATGCCATCGCGTAACGCTAGGAATGGTCATATCTTTACATCCGAAGGAACTATTCGTATCCGCAACTCTAAGTTCAAAGAAGATACCTCTGCTCTTGATCCAAATTGTGATTGCTATACTTGTAAAAACTTCAGTAGAAGTTATTTACATCATTTAGATAAGACTAAGGAGATATTAGGTTCAAGATTAAATACCATTCATAACCTAACTTATTATCAAAACCTTATGAAAAAAATTCGTAATTCTTTAGAAGAAGGAACTTTTGAAGAGTTTAGAGAAGAATTTTTAGAAAATTATAGCTAAGAGTTTTACTTATTTTTCTACAACCATTTTATTTGTAATATCTCCTGTTAAATTATCATTCATTATTGAAATAGTCTTAACAGGTTGTCCTTTGCTTAAATTTGCTTCATTTAAGTCCACATACACTCTATTACCAACGAGCACATCAGATAAATATAATCTTTTATTTTTCATTGAAATAACACTTTTCCATTGAGTTGGCCATTTATCTTGTAAGCTTCCAGAGTCAAAACTCTCTTTATCATAATCTTTCACAAAAGGTACAGATAATGAGTCAGCAGCAGAAAACATATAATTTACAGCTTCTTGCCTAGTAGATGCATCTGGTAGATTCTCACTAATGAAACTTGCTCTAACGAATCGATTCTCTGATTTTGCCCCGCCTGGAATTATATCTATATTAAATACACCATCTTTTTTAGCGTTACTTAGATTTGTTTCCTGGTCTTCAAAACTAGGTTCATTTGTCATGACTTTAGCTCCTTTATTTACAGTCAGCTTACCATTCGTATACTCTATAACCGCACTATTTCCTGCAGCATCTTCTATAGAAAAATGTATAGGTAAAGTTACTTTTTTATTATTAACTTCTACTTTTGGAGTATATATCTGATATTCTGATAACCCATCGATAACTTCTTGAACCGTTGCATAGTTGCCGAGTGCGTACCTAATCCAAGCCAAACCATTAATTCCTTTCTTGTCAATATCTCTTTGAGGTTGCTTCATTGAACCAGAGTATAGTAAGTGTGCAGTTAGCCCTTTTTCATTAATACCTTCCGCTGTTAACTTATATAAGTTTGTCTCATCTACAGAAACATATCCATATTTATCTGTCCAGTTAAGAGGATTTCTTATAAGGTGGCTACTCTCTTTAGTACCTCTTGGGTAGACAGTTAAACTTGGCTTGAGATTTATGAATGAATCCATAGTTCTAGCAGAATATACTCCTAATTTTTCACCAAAATCGTGATTTAATTCTGAGCATGCAAAAGATGGTGTAGCCACTGCTAATCCAATAGTACTGATTAAGATTTTTGATACTAATTTTTTCATTCTATATACCTCTAGTGTTTAATTTTCACTTTATCTAATGTTTAACTTACACTGTTAGTATACTTGTAGTAGTATTAACCTGTCTGTAGCAAAAAATACATAGCTCTTATGCATAAATAGGAAATAGCATGAATTATGACGATATCTTTCTTTTTATAAAACTTATAAATATTGGAACCTTTACAGAGCTTGCTAAACAAATTAATGTTTCGCAAAGTACGGTATCTCGTAGAATCCAAAATTTAGAAGAATCCACAAATACTAAACTTATAAAAAGAAATTCTCGAGGCTTGATTGAGATGACAGTCGACGGAAAAGCTGTATATGAAAGTTTTAATAATATAGAAGTACAAGCAAACGAGGCTCTTCAAAGACTCATCAATACCTCTAAGGAAGTTGAAGGAACTTTGAAAATAGGAGTACCAAAACTTTTTTTCGATAATATTATCGTAAATAAACTAAATAACTTCTACACTCGTTATCCAAATGTAAAACTGATATTCACTTATATTTCAAAGGTAAATGATTTAGTGAAAAATGACTTAGATTTAGCCATTACATCAAAACCACCTTTAGCTCAAAATTGCACAGTACAAACATTAGTTAAAGCAAAGAATAAACTTTATGCTTCTAAAAAATATATTAGTGAAAAAGGCATGCCAAAATCTATTAAGGATTTAAAAAATCATAAAATTGTGGGGATTGCTGATGATAATAAATGTCGAGAAGCTTTAATTGGTATTTCAGAATATAGTCAAACCAAGGAAGAAGTTTGTATAAAACCAACTTTATTTCTTAATAATGCGATGTATGATATTAGCCTAACAACGAAATGTGAATTCATCATTAACACTCTAAACATATTTATACGCGATAGCGAAGAAATAGAATCTATCTTAGAAGAATTTTACTTTGATGAAACAGTTTTTTATTTGATTAGAAACATAGGGATCCGTAACAATCTAGAGCAAGAATTTGTTAAGTTTATACATGTTTGTTTACAAAAAGAATTTTCTAATTAGGTATGTAACTTCTAATAAGTACTTACTAAAACATGAAGCCTTCAAATTTATTTACTGGTTTGATCAAATTAAATGATGTTTTCAACTCTTCTCTAGACTACTTTGCTTAACTACATAATAGTCTTTTCATTTAGAAAGCTTACTAATAATTTTTTTATTTTTTGAAATAAATGTGGCTGATCATTTTTAGAAAGTAGATAATATGACTTACCTGTTAAATAACTTTTTTGTTCTGGTATATATAAAAAACCATTTTTAATATGCTCCTCAATTAGTAACTTATCTGTCACAAAAAAACCTATACCTGAAAAACAAGCCTTGATAGCTTGAAGTGAACTCTTAAATACTATCTTTTTGTTTGACTTAACATTTATCCCATTATGCTGACACCAATAATTAAAATCATCGATCCTAATCCTATCATCAACATAAATAAGTTTTTGCTGAGAAATAATCTCCAAGCAAGATTTACCAATATTTTTATTATTACACACTAGTATTAGCTCACCTTCAGCAAGCTTGTACTTATTAAGTCCCTCAAACTCTTCTTTAAAGCCATATTCTATGCTTATATCCACATCATCATTATCAAAATCAACATGTTTACCTAGTGTTGTAAGCTGAATATCTGTATCTTCTAAAGCCTCCATAACACTATCAAGTTTAGGTATTAACCAATTTGCACATAAAGTTGTCATACAGTTAATAGTTATTTTTTTAGATTGGCACTCTTTTAATACATTTGTTGAATTATATATTTCGGTCATTAAAGGCTCTATTTTTGCATAATATTTTTCTGCAGCCTGGGTAGTCTCAAGCCTCTTCTTGCTTGTTAAAAATAGTTTTATATCAAGAAAACATTCAAGCTTTTTTATAGACTGGCTAACAGCTGAATGTGTCATAAAAAGTTTTTCTGCAGCCTTTGTATAGCTTTTAGTTCTCATTACAGCAATAAAAACTGGGAGGGAGTTTAGTGGTGGTAAATCATTTCTTTTAATCATAGTATGTAAGTATAGCTAACATACTATGTAAGAATAAAGCGTTTTACTAATTAACTCAAGAGCTATATTATCCATGTAAGTTTTAGTTACCTAGTTAAATAATGATCTCTATAAATAATATTGTAAGCATGTCTTTAATGATACTTTCTGCAACAATGATCACCTTTGGTTCGCTAGCAAGAAAATTTTTAATGAACATTGATGGTATTTATTTTACTATGTTCATTTGCTTTGTTGGTGGTTCAATTTTAATGTGGTGGATTGTGTGTATTTCATCATTCAAAAAAATTACTCCATTTAATTGGAGATCTGTATACATAAGAGTATGTTTAGGATTATTTGCTCAGATACTATTTTTTATAAGCCTCAGCAAAGGTTCTCTGCTAATAACGATACTTTTATTTAATACTAGCCCACTATTTATACCTGTAATTAACTTTATATTTTTCAAAAGAAAAATTAGTTATTATAGCTTTATTTGCATACTATTTAGCTTCTTTGGTATCTATCTAATTTTAGGCACAGGGTCTGGTATTAATTTATTTGCTTTATGCGCCCTTTTCTCAGGAATACTCAATGCTGCTTCCCAAGTTGTCTTACATGATGCCAGTAAAAAAGAAAATATATTTATTATAAA
The DNA here is from genome assembly GCF_003290445.1 of Francisella adeliensis. NCBI lineage: Bacteria > Pseudomonadati > Pseudomonadota > Gammaproteobacteria > Thiotrichales > Francisellaceae > Francisella > Francisella adeliensis. Next base: position 1,341,709 of record NZ_CP021781.1, read on the forward strand.
TCTATGGATATATACATTTATAGGTATCTTGATGATTATTTTCTTACCACTAAACAAACCATCTTTAGCAAGCTTTGACAGCATACTAACTCAACCGGTTATTACATGGTCGTGTATAACAATCATAGTTTTAAGCATTAGCTCTCAAATATTTAGAGTTAAAGCTTTCAAATATACTAAAGACCCATCATTTATAGCTCCAGGGATGTATTTTTCTGTGATAGTAGCAGTTATCCTAGACTCATATATGTATCATATTAGTCTGAGCTATTCTGAGATATTAGGTGTTGTGATAGTATGCTTAGCAAGCATATTATCAATCGTTAAAAAATAAAAAAACATAGGAAGATAAAATGAATAAAATAGTAATAATCGCTGACTTCATAAATGAAATAGTTGATGACAAAGGTGCTTTTGGTGCACATAATGCTCAACGCATAAAGGATAATAAAACAATAGAGAAAGCTAACCAACTTATAGCTTGGGCAAGAAAAGAAAACATCAAAATTGCTCATGTTAAAGTTGGGTTTAGTAAAAACTATAATGAATGCTCTAAGATTTCACCAATGTTTAAGCAAGCTCCAGAATACAAAGTATTAGAGCTTCATACATGGGCTACAGATTTTCATAAAGACATGGATGTACAAGCCAATGACATAATTATCACAAAACATCGAGTTAGTGCTTTATATGGTACTAATTTAGAAGTTATTTTACGAAGTAATGATATTTCTGAAGTAATAATTTGCGGTGTCTCTACAAGCTTTGTTGTTGAATCTACTGTTAGAGAGTTACATGATCGTGATTATGAAGTTACTGTAATAGCAGATGCTTGTAATGCCGCAACTCAAGAAGCTCATAAAGCAAGCCTAGAAAATTTAGCGAGAATTGCTAGAGTAACAAGTTTAAAAGATTTCACTAACTAATTAAATCTGAAGCATCTTTAATATTTCTTGGGCTTTTCTATTTTCTGAGAAAGGTGTTTTAGATACTAAATATATGTCAAATTTTTTAGATGTATATTGTTCTAAAATTTCTACCAATAATCCCTCTTTTATATAATCATCAACTGTAAATGATGGTAGATAAACCACACCCAAAGAGTTAATAGCCATTTTTGTAAGTAAACTAGAAAATGAACATTTTTGCTTCAAATTTATATTGTATTCTTTTCTTAGCAAGCCCCAAGTAGATTTAAAATTTTCAGAATGGTCTAAGCAAGGATATTTCTCTAACTCTTCTGGTTTTTGTGGTATCCCATTCTCTTTTAGAAAAGCAGGCGATGCACATATAACTTTTCTCCATTCACCAATTTTCTTTGCATAAAAATCACCACTTGGAAGAGGGCCACAAAATACTACAGCATCAAAATTTTCTTCATAAAGACTACCCAAATGATTCCCAATTTTCCAATCAATATAGATATTGTCCCCACCATAAGTATAGCGTTTTATTTTATCTAATATAGACTCAAAATATGAGAATGGGACACCTATTTTTAAGTTACCTATAAACTGATAGCTTGTATCTAAATCGGATTTTATCTGATTTTCTAAAAGGATAAGTTCTTTAATTCTAGGTAATATATTTTGCCCTGCTTCTGTTAATGTAACTAGCCGAGTAGTTCTATGAAATAATTTTGATTGATAATGTAACTCTAATTCTTTTATTTTCTTTGAAACTATTGAAATGGATAAGTTTAACTCTTTAGCAGTCTGTCGGAAATTTAGAGTATTTGAGAGTTTATCAAAAATTTCATAATGTAGAATTTCCATTCTCATTGATTCAATATCCGTATCAGTGTTTTTATTTTATTGCTATTAAAATGATATACGAATCAAAGTAATATTACTACACAAACAGAGTTCATAAATAAACAAGGATATTACAATGATATTGATAGAAGTAAAATATAAAAAAAGCTTAGAGACTGTAGATAAATACAAGCAAGCGCATACAGAATACCTAACAAGCTTTTATGATAAAGGTTTGATTCTTGCTTCAGGTCCATATAATAATAGAGCTGGTGGCTTTATCATTTCAAAAATGAATCTAGAAGTTGCTAACGACTATATGCTTAACGACCCTTTCTATATAAGTGATATTGCAGATTTTAATATTAAAGATTTTTCTCCAAATAACCTATCTAATGATTTTGAAAAACTACTTAAGGAAGAAAACTTCAGTAAAAATGGCAGAGAGTTATTTGATCAACTTCATGGCAAGCACTCTGGTGAACAATTGATTAATGCGTTATCTAAAGTAGCTCCTGATTTTTCAAAATTTACTTTTGACTTTGCTTATGAAAATATTTTTGCTAGAGATGCTGATATATCAATGCTAACAAAAGAATTAATTATTATAGCTGTATGCTGTACACTTGGTGACTGTCAGGATCAAGTACAATGTCATTTAGAGGCTGCTATTAATTTAGGTGCATCTAAAAAAATGATTATTGAAACTTTACTGCTAGTAATCCCTTTGGCAGGATTTCCTAGAGTAGCAAATAGTCTACTAGCTATCAACTTAGAAGGCATTAAATAAAAATGATAACTAATGACAAAAAAGACTTTATCAAATATATGATAATCTTAGCGATGATGAGTAGTATGGGATTATTAGCATCTGATATATATTTACCTGCTATGCCGAGCTTATCTGAAGCACTATCAACAACAGACTCTTCTCTTCAATTAACTTTAGGTGTTTATTTGTTTGGGTTAGCAATATCGCAAATATTTATAGGATTTTTATCCGATATTTATGGTCGTCGCAAAGTACTTTTACTAGGTTTTAGCATATATATAATAGCATCTATCTGTTGTAGTTTATCTGGTTCAATACAAACATTACTTATCTATAGGTTTTTACAGGCTATAGGTGCATCAGCTGGTTTGGTAGTTGGTAGAGCTACAATTAGTGATCAATTTAATCTTAAAGAAGCTACAAATATATACAATATTATCTATCCTATTGTTGCAATTTCTCCTGCCATAGCTCCTCTAATAGGAGGATATATTTCAACATTTCTCGGTTGGCAAGCAACTTTTGAATTTGTTGCAATTTATGGCATTATTTTGTTAATTATGAGCTTTTTCTTTCTTAAAGAAACAAACTTAAATAGAGAACCTAAAAAACTATTCCATATTTTCCATAGCTATCCGTTACTGATATCAAATACAGCTTTTCTAAGCTATGTTATTCCTGTTTGCTTAGTCTATGGTGCATGGTTCACATACTTATCTCAATCTACATTTTTATTTGATGAAATGGGTTATTCTCAACATACTATTGGATATTTTTATATCCCATTAGCAATAATGATTTATATTGGGAATCTAATCGGTAAGAAGTTAATGAATACTTTGGGCAATGAAAAAGTTTTTTATATTGGACTATTTTCATTTCTATCTGGTGGATTATTATTTTTTATATTCAACTTATCATCTAACATGAATCATGCTTTTGAAATAATAATACCTATGTCTATAGTTTCGATATCAAATGGTATAGTACTACCATTAGGGATCGCATCAGCCATAAATATATTTAAAGAAAAATCTGGTGTGGCATCTGGATTGGTTGGTTTTACTCAGATAGGCTTTTCTGGATTATGTGCTTCGTTTATAGGCAAACTATTTGGGATTAGCACATCAGTGTTAGTGATAACGGTACTAATTATGTCTATATTAGCAATATTTAGTCATTATTTTTTAAAAAGACAAACTAATTAAATCCCTCTGTACTTTTTAACTATCGCAAAAAACCTTGTGCCCTTCTTCAAATCTCTTATAGTAAATGTAGCTTCTGTTATAAATGGACTTTCTTGTTCAGAAGAAATAGATTCTAAACTACTTGCTTTAAGATACTGTTCCACCAAGGTTTCATATGTATAATCTCCAAGTCTTAGCTTCATCGATCTGTTTTGAGTATTAGAAATCAGCTCTATTTCAATATCAAACTCATCAAGATACAACACTGGAGAACCATCTACTTCAATAATTTGATGACTATCTAAATCTTTATTTGCCAGCTCTCGTTGTAATAGATCTACCCAAAAAGATCTAAAAAGGTTTTCCGCAACATGATATTTAATATCTAATTCCATAGAATTTCCTAAACTTTTATTAATTGTTATATATGACCTATAAGTATATATCAATTAAGGAGTGTGGATGAATAAATTTAAAATAGTAACGAGAAAATTTAGACATAAAAAAAGCTCTTATTTCTAAGAGCTTTCAATGTGGCGGAGAAAGAGGGATTCGAACCCCCGGACCTGTTACAGTCAACGGTTTTCAAGACCGCCGCATTCGACCACTCTGCCATTTCTCCAGTCGTTGAGAAGTATTATACTCATCTTTAGATATTTTGCAACGGTTTTTTTAGCATAAAAAAGAGTATTAAGCATTCAAACATATTAAATCAACAGTTCTCAGCTTTAACTGTTTTAAAACCATAATATTTAGCAAAAGCATCATTATTTGGATCTTTTACATTACAAGTTATACCTCCATATGTAATACCAAAGTTTTTAGTGTTTGGTTGCTCAAATATAGGTAATGTAATATTTTTCATATTTTTTGCATGGTATTGATACATCAAATTCTTTTCTTGTAAATGGAACCTGTATAGCGAAAAATATGTATTCGCTAACAATGCTAAGACAATAACTAAACCTATTAATGGCAAAATATATAACTTCCTAATAAAAAAATGTGCTCTTTCTATTAGTTCATTATCACTATCATAAAATTGATATAAAACAGCAAAAAAGAATACAACATAATAAATCAACATAAGTCTTATTAAAAGACCATAACTTTGAATCACAGGAAACATTACTATCAGGCTCAAAGCCAAAGCCAAAGCATATATGAATACACTTTTTTTGAGGTTTTTTTCGTTAGTTAGTGCTAGAGCCATAAATGCAACAAATAGCCATGTAACATCACTTGTGTTAGGCCATAGACTATTTTTATACGCTGAATAAAAATTCTTTAACTGTTCAAATAATGACCGAGCATGTTCTGGCTCCATTTGATCCATACGTACATAATTCCCTGGGGCTGCTACTAAAATCATCCCCCCAATAAAGCAACCTATCGCAAAAAAAACTACACCTATGTTAATTCTACTTTTAACTAAGTATCTTTCGAAAAAATATGCTAAGCATAATATCATTAATACACCAACAAACTGCTCATTATATATGCCTATGAACAAGCCAACTAACAAACTAATAACCTTGTAATCTTCTTCTTTTACCAACAAATAATAAAATAGTACTGTAAGCAGAGTAAATCCCCAAAAATACTGTATTGCAACTGTTTTCCAAATTGCTTCACCGATAAATCCAGTATGTCCAAACATCAACATAAACAAAAATGCATAAAAAACAAAATCTTTAGACTTAATACTGTATCTATTTCGCGTAACGAGCTTAAAACTAAAAATCATAAAAACGCTTAATGCTATCGAGTTTAATATATTTATCACAAGTATTGATGCCGTCGCATAAGTTTTAGAAAACAATATATAGACAAGTGCTTGAGCTGATATTCTGCCTGTCCAACTAGTGTAGTCTACATATAACCATGAAAAAAAACTGTGGTTAACTAATGTATCTACCGTAGCTCTTGAAAAATCATCCATCGTTAGTGGCTGACAATAATTCAGGAAAAAGAAATAGCAAAATAAGAACACTATTATACAGAAACTAAACTTATTACTTTTTTTATACATATACTTCCTATTAATCGATAAGGTGCTGGTTTAAAGCGTTAATAAACCAACCCATATTTTTTTTTGTTTTTATCATTATTATCAAATTTATTACAATTTTTATTATCCTGGCAATTCTCATCTATATAGACCTTATCGTCACAGTCATTTTCAATAGCACATTTTAATCCATTTTTATAAAAATAGACTTTACCGTCTAAATTCTGATAGATTTGTATATTTCTTTTTTGAGGCTTTCGTTGTTTATATGAATTTTTAACTACCCCTCCCCATAATACCTTATATTTAGGGTTACTATCTCCAGAAAATATAAGCTTCAAATTAATAGTATTATTTTTATCTACAATATAATCACTATCAACAAATACTCCTTCTGTAACTAAGTTTACAGATATTTTATTTAATCCTTTAGTTATTTCATCTTCCTTATATTTAACCTTAACTCCATAAAGTCTTATATTATCAAGCTTTGCATCACCTACTATATAAAATACTACTTTATTTTCGGATAAAGAAACCTCATTATCACATTTAAAACTTAATTTTCCATCATAACCATTGGTATACTCAGAAATATGACATTGAACAAAATCTTCAGCATAGGCAAAGTTAAATAACAAAGTTAAAACCATACAAAAGTAACAAAATAATTTTAACACTTCAACCTCCGGGCCTATATTTCAAACTTACTCAACCGCTTATTCATAGAATTATCAATATACAGATTATCTTTTGTAAAAATAAACTTGAGCCCATAAACTACTTTGATAGTATAAATTTTTTCATCTTCAAAAACTTTTGGTTTCACTTTACTTAGAATATCCGTATCTTTTGTATAAGTATACTGATAGTAACTATCTGCTCCATAAGTAATAACATAATAATGATACTTATCCTTTTTTATAATTATAGGCTCACCTATGCTAACATCCTCAAGCTTTATATAGTATTTAGAAATATCTGCACTACCTTTAAAAGCTTCATAAATAATTAATCTTTTACCCGCACTTATCACTAGAGAGCTTTTTGCTAATATAAAATCAGGGTCTAATGCCTTAATATGAACAGTATTGTAATCATATTTACCAATACCATTTAAAGTATCTTTTAAGTTAGAAACATATTCTCTCTTCTCTTGATTGTAGTCAACACTATATACTTTAACAGATAAATTACCTTCACTGTCATGAGATGGTGAAACTATAGCTAAACTTGGCGAGCCATTATTTTTAGGATAATACCAAGTCAGATCTTTAATATCATTAATTTGATTAATTTCTGCTATAGGCGTTGATAGGTCTAAAAGACTATTATCAATATTATCAATGATTTTTTCTAAAGATGTTTTAAATATATAGATATTCTTATCATCATATATACTCATCAGCATTTGCCAATGACCTTTAACTAAATCCCAACCGATTTTAACCTTATAGCTACCTCTTTCTATATCAAGATTACTTAGGTTTATAAGTTTTGTATGGTTGTTTACAGATAATAAAAGCCAATCATAATCCTTTTCTATAAAACCCAGGTAGCCAGAGTTTTTGTCTAAAATATCCCCATTTTTTAATCGGTGTAACCGTTCACTATCACTCATTCTTCCTATAGCGACAAATGGTACATTTATAGGTACATATTTGGAGCCATAATTAAGCATTGAATGCTTTGGTGGTTTATTAAATAGAAGATTACTCTTTGAGATTAACTTATCCTTTAAATACACACTATGAAGAATTTTTTCATTTACAGCAGTTGATTTGGCATGATACAAACTTATATCTACCATTTTATTTGAAAAAATATCTTCTCGAGATATCAGCTCATTATCAAATTTATAATCACCAATTTTTTTAGAACCTATAGATATTTTTTTAGAAGATTTTATCTCATTAATATATTGCTCTTGTACTTTAGTTGTACTGTCGTTATCTAACAAACTTTCAATACTTAAAAGATTAAATCTAAATATATAGACTAAACTTGACACAGTAACTAATAGTACAAAAGCAAATATCATTGTTGATACCAAAGATAAACCAGACATTTTAATAGTTTTGCTATTTAAGTAATATAACTTTTTCAAACTTTTTACCCTTTATTTTAAAAGTTATCCGTAAAGCTGATGAATCAACATCTTCAAGATCAGTAGTATTATATATTTGCTTCCACCTCAACTTCTTACGATAAGTATTTGCAAAGCTGACCTTTAAATTAGAAACTCCTGATATCAAAAGCTGACTATTAGCCAAACCTGAACCATTCTTAGTGTATAAAAAAAGCCCTTCTATAGTATGCCCAAGCTTATCTTTTTCTCCAGTATCTGCTATATAGAATATATTTACTGCAAACTTTCCTACATAATCACCTCTATGATAATCTCCCAATGGTGCTGCCGCTAACTTTATCTGATTATTATTCGAAGCAGTTGCCTTGACAATATCTATCTCATCATCATTGCATATGGCTAAGAAATCATTTGCAACAGGCTCTAATGGATTGTCAACATTAAGCGTATAACTAGTAGGTTTAGATTCCAAACTTGCAGATAATGACTCATTTTTAACCATAATATAATCACTATCCTCTTGATAAAGTAGTCCTTGAGATTTTACTGGTAGTGTATATTTTAAATAGCTCCCAATACTAGCAATATCACCAAATCTAACAGCTGATTTATTTACTGCAAAATTTAAATCATTAAGGTTTTCTGTAGTTCTATTTATATATCTTTGTGTTTGCGTACCATACTTACAAGACAGTCCTGCATTTGTTATAGCGCTATATAATAATTCTTGGGTATTTAAGACTTTAACATCATTCTGTGCTACGGTTTTAGTATATTGATAATTCTTCTTTGAAGATAAAAAAATGCTTACAGCCATAGTCATAACTATAGCAGATACAGCCATAGCGACAAGAATCTCTATAAGAGTTATACCCTTTTGTAACCTATTAATTTTAAACATTTTTTATAAAGTATAAAAGTTTTTTCAAATTCACACCTTCAAAACTTCTCTCGATATTTTGACATTAAAGTCTTTATCTTTTGCTTCGAATTTAGCAATTTTAGGGTTTGAGGATTTAACTTGCTCAAACTCATCTGACTCAACTGGTACTGCATTAAACCTTCCAGTAACTAAATACCTATCAACTTTGGCATCTAGACGTTGAGATAACTCTACTTTTCTCTCTACAACAGATGACGTACTAACAGTTGTATTAATTACCAGAAAAGATGAAGACAATATAAACAATAAAATACCTGAAGAAATAGTAGTTTCAATCAGTGACATCCCAGATTGATTGCTAAGTTTAAGTCTTTTAGCTCTTAACCTACTCATTTCTAAAGTGAAAATTATTATAATAATTAATCTGATTATTCTAACATAGAATAAAAATCATTATTTTATTTTATTTACTATACAAGTAAAAATCACATAAATGGCTTTCCTCGAACACTTTTAAATCCATAAAAAAGCGCAAAAGCTCTATTATTATAGCTATTTTCATCTGGTGTAATATCATCTAAAAATATAGTTGCAGATACTGATTCAGGAAGTATTGGAAAAGTAGGATTTTCAACATTGTTTTGCAAACACATTGTAACTTGCTGATTACGCTCTATTTCAAATTTATAAATAGTAAAATAAACACTTGTCATAATGTATAGCTGAATTAATAATAATACTAAAAAAACAAACCTAATACTCTTAAAAGCATTATTTAATTTTTCTACAAAAATACTGCTATGGTTATAAAACTGTTGAAAAGTTGCAATGAAGAAAAAAGCATAATAAATTAGAAATACTCGTTGATTTAATTCATAAGTCTTTGCAATAGGAGTTAAAACAAAAAAAGTTGCTATACAAGCTAATGCATAGATCCAAACTCTAGATTTTTTTAACACCTTTATTAGTAAAAATCAAACTAATAAAAATAACTACTAATACTAGCAATACTGCTGTATTAACAGGAGTCATCAGTATTTGAGAGATTAAGTTTATAAAATTCATAAATATAGACAAATTATGATCACTAGACATTGAATCAAATCGAGCATAATTCCCTGGAGCAATGACTAAGATAACCCCTCCAATCACACAAGAAACAAAATAATATATAATATTTTTACTAATGCTCTCTTTTATTAGTAATTTATCTAAAAAATAAGCAAAACATATAACAATTGAAAACCCAACAAAAACCTCATTATACAATCCTATAAAAAATCCCGTAAAGATAGCGAACAAAATACTTTGCTGTTTTTTTATTATTGAGAAATAATAGAATATTGTAAGCAGTGTAATACCCCAAAAATACTGTATTGCTGCTGTTTTCCACATTACATTAGCAATAAAACCAGTTTGATAAAACACAAATACAAAAAAGAATATATATATTAAAAAATCTTTAGAAATAATTTTGATCCTATCGAAAGTTACTGACTTAAATGAAAATATTATAAAGACATAAAAACATATCGCATTTATAAAATTAATAGCAAATACTGACTCAGTAATATACTTTTTACTTAATAACAAATAAACTAATGCTTGTGCTGATATACGGCCAGTCCAGTGTATATAATTTGAAACTATAGCTCTAAAATAAATATCAAGACCTTTCACAAGCACATCACTATATGCTCGACCAAAATCATCTGCTCTTAACGGCTGAAGATAGTTTAAAAGCAGAAAAAACCCTACTATCAAAACACTCAGGAATATAAAGCTTAGCTTCTTCATTTAAACATACATCCTATAAACTGATGAAACATTATCATTTAAAGCTAAAGATTTTTTTAAGCCAAACTGCCTTAAATAGCACAAAAAGACAAACTAGCAAAATTGGAATTGATAGTAACCATAAAAAAGAGAGTATTGGAGATAATTGAGGAATCCCGATAACATCTAAAAACTTAAAAAATACCGTACTATTTTGTATTCTAGCAAAAACATATGTGTATATTGCCACTATCACAAAAAAACACGCTACAAAAACTGATAATGCTAAGACTTTTATTACAAAATGAACTTCATCTGAACCATCTATATTTCTCATATCTACATTTTTACTATTTTGTTTCACAACAAACAATTCCCTAAAATTTTTAAAATCATACATTAAATGACTAATGCTCACCCGTTACACTATCAAAACCATAAAACTCAGCATATGCTTTATTATTATATATTTGCTTATCTGAAGTAATATCATCTAAAAACACATTAGCTCCCATATACGTGGCTAAGTTAGGTAATACTGGATTTTTCTCACCTTGTTTATGATATTGTTCAACCATCTGGTTTCGACTTTGCTCAAACTTATAAAAATAAATATAAGTACTTGATATTAAAAACAATTGTACAAGTAATAAAATAGCAAATAACCAGCTAAGTTTCTTTAAGCATGAATATAGCATATTAACAAAACAACTATCATGCTTATAAAACTGTTTAAATGCAGCAATAAAAAACAATGCGTAATAGATAAGTAAAACTCTCTGATTTAGATCATATGATTTTGCTACAGGAACTAATACAAATATTGAGATAATAAAAGTTAACGAGTAAATCAAAGCCCTGATTTTTTTAATTTCTTTATTAGAAAAAATTAGTACTAAAAACAATCCCACCAGCAATAATAAAATAGCTGTATATTGTGGTTGCATCACAATTTGTCCTAGAAGGTTAGTGATACTCGAAAATAAAGATATATGCTTAGCTCCTGCAGATAAATAATCTAATCTCGCATAATTACCTGGAGCAGCTATTAAAATGCACCCACCTATCGCACAAGAAACAAAATAGGCAATAATCGTATCTGATATACACTCTCTATAAACCCATCTTTCAAGAAAATACGCTAAACAGAGTAAAATAGTGACACACACAAAAATTTCATTATATAAACCAATCAATGATCCAACTAACAAGCCAAGAATTAAATTTTCTCTCTTTTTTTCAATCGCTACATAATACAAAACAACAAGTAGAGTAATACCCCAGAAATACTGAATAGCTCCTGTCTTCCAAATTACATTTGCAATAAATCCTGTTTGGTAAAAAATAAACATAAAGAAAAATGAAAATAATAAAAAATCTTTAGAAATTAATTTCGCTCTATCTGAGGTCACTATTTTAAATGAAAGTAGCATAAACACATAAAATGAAATAGCATTAACTATATTCACAATAAATGTTGATACTAGAATATATTTTTTACTTAGTAACAAATATATCAATCCTTGAGCTGAAACTCTGCCTGTCCAACCACCATAATCTGCCTGTATTGAATGTACCATCATGATAAGGCCTTTAGCCAAAGTATCAGTACAAGCACGACCAAAATCATCTGCTCTTAAAGGTTGTAAGAAATTAAGGAAGAAAAAATACCCAATAATAACTAAAGCTATAACTATTGAGGGAAAATATTTTTTTATCATTTTTTTATATAAAATAATTACGATAACTAATTTTATAATATTAGAAAGATAGATACTAGCTTAATTAACAAACTGGAACATTTACAGCTAGTCCACCTAGAGATGTTTCTTTATATTTACTATTCATATCCCGGCCTGTTTGAAGCATTACTTTAATCACATAGTCTAAACCGACAAAGCGTTTTTCGCCACTATCAAGATATGCTAATTTAGCTGCATTTATAGCTTGTACTGCACCCATTGCATTTCGTTCAATACAAGGAATTTGAACAAGCCCGCCTATAGGGTCGCAAGTAAGTCCTAGATTATGTTCCATACCTATTTCAGCTGCAGCTTCTATAGCATCAATATCTCCTCCTAAAAGAGCACAATATCCAGCTGCTGCCATAGAACAAGCTACACCCACTTCTCCTTGACAACCAACTTCTGCAGCAGATATTGAGGCTCCAGATTTATATAAAACACCAATTGCTGCGGTTATTAGTAGATATTTATTAATTGCTTTAGTTTGCTCTGCTTGATTGCAAAACTTATTATTCTCAAGATAGTACTTAAGTACTGCTGGGATAACGCCAGCTGCACCATTAGTAGGAGCAGTTACAACTCTTTCACCACAAGCATTTTGCTCATTTACTGCTATCGCATAAGCATTTAAATAGTTGAAATCACTTTTATCTATACCTTTACTTTCAAGTTTTCTAAGCATACTAGGAGCTCTTTTACGCACTTTCAAACCACCTGGCAATATAGCTTCTGGACAAGTTAAACCTCTTTCTATAGATGTTTCCATTACTTGCCATATTTGTGCTAATTTCTCCAACGATTGTTTTTCTCCATAAGCAACCTTTTCATTTTCAAACATTATCTGGTCAATACTTTGGTCAGCTTGGATACATAAGTGGCGTAAATCTTCCATACTCGCAAACTTAAATGGCTTATTACAAACTATCTCTGTCGGAACCTCATCCTTTTTAATATGACTTTTATCAACTATAAAGCCTCCACCAATTGAGAAATACTCTTTACTAGCGAGTAATTTATCATTATTAAATATAGAAAATCTCATGCCATTAGCATGTTCAGGCAAAAACTCATCATAATGAAAAATTAAATCATGACTGTAATTAAAATCAATTTCATACTCTTGGTTTAATTCTAATTTTTCATTTGTTAAGCAGTTTCCATAAAGTTTTTTAGCCAACTCAATATCAACTGACTCAGGTAAAAATCCCATAACTCCCAAAACAACTGCATAATCAGTTTTATGTCCTTTACCAGTTAGTGCCAATGAACCATATAAGTCAATCTGTATTCTAGTAGTTTTAGATAAGTGCTCTTTATTTAAGTTAACGAAATCACAACCAGCTCGCATAGGACCAATTGTATGTGATGAGGACGGACCAACACCTATAGAAAAAAGTTCAAAAGTACTTTCCATGATTTCTCCAAAATTATATTAAAAGTTAAATGGGTAAAAGATATAAATCTTATATTTTCATTTTAGCCTTTTTTCTCGAGATTTCCAATCAGGCATATAGCTCTCAACATAATTATAAAATTCTTTTGAATGATTTGGGTGTGTTAGATGAGCTATTTCATGAAGAATGACATATTCAATAGCCCCTATATCACGAAGAACTAAGTCAAAATTTAAATTAATAGTCTTCTTAACATAATTACACGAACCCCAACGAGTTTTAGTCTTTTTTATAGTTACCCTTTCTATCTCTTGGTTTGTGATTTTAAGATATTTAGCCATCAGGTTGTTTAATATGATATCAGCTCTATCTCGATAAAACTCTTCTAAAAGCTGAAGCTTAAACTGTTGATTGCCTATCACACTTGGATTTGCATAGAATAAAATAGTATCTTCTGATTCAGTTACTATATTTTGCTTTGATTCAATTAACCTAACCTTATATTCACGCCCTAAAAAATAAACGATACTACCCTCTTCTAATGTGTATTTTGAATAGTCATATCTAGAGTTTTTAGAAATTCTTTGTTGATGCTTTTCAATCCAATTCTTTTTAGATTCAATCAAATCATATATCTGTGATTCTTTAACTCCTATGGGCGAAGTTATATTTATAGCTCCATCATTTGCTATAGATATTTTAAGATTTTTAACTTTTCGGTATGTAATATTTATATTATCCAAAACATTTAACCTTCAAAAGCTACATTCTGCCAACCTTTTGCTATATGAGCTGTTTTACCTTGCCAATAGCTAACAATAACCTCTCTAACCGGGATGCTTGTATCTTTATAGTTTTTAAAGCCTTTGAAAATAAAACCATCACCACCACTAACAAGAAAATCAATAGTAGCTAATTTATAGTACTTATTTTTATCTAAAGGTTTGTTGTTTATCGTAGTGCTTTTAATTGAGCTATCTTTATTAAGAGCTATCTTAACTCCAGCAAAAATACCACTCTGCTCGTCACCAATAAATTGTAGGCTATGTTTAACTAAATCCAGTAGGTTTGAACCTTTAATATCCATTGTAACAACCATATTATCAAAAGGCATTACTTCATAAATCATGCTATAAGATATATTACCACTAGGCAAAGATCTGCGCACACCGTGAGTATTTAGTAATGCGACATCACTATGAGTATCAACTTTCATGATATTAGCTAGAGTGTATGTTAGAGGCACATTATAATGCCCATCTTGTGTTTTATCAGAAAGTGGCTTAGGAGCTGTTGTAATAACTTTCTCAAGCTCATCCTTAACACTAGAATTATATTTTTCAATAATAGCATTCACTTCTTTATCATCAGCGAGATCTTTAGTTACCTTAGCAAGATTTATAACTTCTGGTGTTACTTTACAGACATCTGTTGTATGACAATCATAGTGAAGCACGCTTATATCTTTACCTTGGCTTTCACCTTGCTCTACGGCGATGTTATTTTTGAAACCATTAACAAACTCATGGCTATGCCCAGTCAAAACAGCTGTAATACCCTTAACCCCATTTACAACAGCATATATCTCAGACTGATTGCCTAACGCACTATTTTTCTTGTAAAGGATATTGTTATCAACCTGCTCTGTAGGAATATGCGTTAAAAGAACTATAGTATCTGGTTTTGGTAAATTATGTTCTCTATAGTTATGAATATATCTAATCCACTTATTTGCAGCATAAACAGGATTAGTAAAATGAAGATTTGAAATATGCTTCTCTGCTGTAGTTTTAGGAGTTTCTAATGTTGATAGTCCAACAAAATATATAGTTTTTCCATTTTCAAAAGTCTCATAGCCAAATGGCTTTATATAATCTAACGAATTATCGCCAGAGAAAAGTCTTTTAACATACCCTGTTAAAGAATCATTTACATAACTAATATTAGCAGCTAAAAACCTTACATCACTAGCCTTGTACCAATGCTTAAACCATTTTTGTCCATAGTCAAAGTCATGGTTACCAACAGCTGAGTACTTCACACCTATATAGTCAAAGAAGTCGTTAACTACATCACCATGAGAAATATTTGAAATTGCTGTACCTTGATAATTATCACCAGCCGCTACAACTACTAAATTTGGGTGTGTTTTTCGATAATCTTTTACAAAAGTTGCTATCTTAGCTGCTCCAACCATATCTTTATGTGGTTCAACCTGCCCATGAAAATCATTCAAAGATAAAACTGTAATATCATCTTCAGCAAACCCAAGTAAGGAAGTAGTACATAATACAAAAGCTATAAAATATTTTTTCATTTTAACCTACTCATATTGATATGTTTCATAAGATCCTAAAACTCTCAAAAATGTACTCTTTTTAAGAATTTTCAATAATGCTAACTGGATTTTATCATCATCTTCAGAGCCTTCAAAATCTATAAAAAACAGATAATCCCAAGCTCTATCTCGCGATGGTCTTGATTCTATTTTTGTCAGATTTATATCATATTCACCAAATATACTTAAAATTTCAACTAAGGCATTAGCTTTATCTTCTACAGAAAATATAATTGTTGTTTTTTTATTATCTTTTTTAACATCAATAATATCTTCTCTGCCCATTACTAAGAAACGCGTATAATTAAAATGCTCATCTTCAAACTCACTTTGAATAATTTCTAAGTCATAAGTCTCTGCAGCAAGTTTTCCTGCTATAGCGAGATGATTTTTGCTTTTTTTCTCAAAAATATACTTAGCTGCTCCAGCAGTATCAGCAAAAGCCTCTGGTTCAAGTTTTAATTTCTTTAGACTATTTGAGCATTGAGATAACGCTTGTGGATGTGAAATTACACTTTCTATCTTACTTAAATCCGCATTAGGTAGTCCCATTAAACAGTGCTGTATTTTTAAAATAATCTCTGCTTTTACCTTCAGGTTGCTTTTTATTAGCTCATCATAAGCTGGTACAACAGATCCTGCTAATGAATTTTCAACTGGGATAATTACAAAATCTGTTTGTTTTTTTATAGTAGCTTCTATAGCATTATAAAAACTCAAACAAGGTACTGTTTGAGAATCTGTTATAGAATTAGAATTAAGAAAGCTAGTAATTGCCTGTTCAGAATAAGCCCCATGCTCACCTTGAAACGATATTTTTATCATATAGTAAAATTAACGGTAATAAATTTTAATACAATAATACAGTTTTTTATATTTTATTAAAATCAAACCTCTACAAAACAAGCATATCTTTAATAAAAAAAGATAACTCTATAGCTTAAAAAAAATAAAACTTACTCTTTTCACTTTTCACTTTTCACTTTTCACTTTTCACTTTTCACTTTTCACTTTTCAACATACTTTCTGACAAATACCAAAAAGCATTTACTTTCAGCATCTTTATAAATAATATTGACAGAATATTTAAATAAAAATAATTTATTATGCTTAATTATCTTAAAAAACATCCTAAAGGTTTATGGATTTTATGCGGTATTGAAATATGGGAGCGATTTAGCTACTACGGAATGAGAGCTATACTTATTCTCTATCTCACAAGCGAATTTTATGGCATGAGTGATACTAAAGCCTACCTTACTTATGGTAGTTATGTAGCATTTGTATATATGGCTCCGCTTATAGGTGGTTATGTGTCCGATGTATATCTTGGTCATACTCGTAGTGTAAAGTATGGCTGCATCACTATACTTATTGGTCATTTGCTATTATCTCTTGATGTGTCATTTTTTTTAGGTCTTGGGTTTGTTGTAGTTGGTACAGGCTTCTTTAAATCAGCAATGAACGTAAATATTGGTGAATTATATCAGGGCAAAGAAGAGCTTAAAGACAGTGGATACACCCTTTTTTACATGTGTGTAAATTTAGGTGGAGCATTAGCAACTCTTTCTGTGCCTTTAATCGCACTATATTTAGGTTGGCATGCAGGTTTTATAACTGCAGCTGGAGGGATGGCTCTAGGCTTACTAATATTAACTATTGGCCAACATAAAAACCTAGTACCACAAGATCATATAGACCCAACAAGCAAAACAAAACTTATAACACTAGTCTTAACTATTTGTGCAGGTGTAGTTTTTGCTTATCTAATTAACAATGCTAGCAACACTGCCTATATACTATACAGCTTAAGCATTCTAGCATTAGGCTATCTTGCTTATAGAGGCTATAAAGGTGGTCAAGTTTATATAAAATCAATATCTGCTGTTGTTATAATATCTATTGTAATAATGTTTTTTTGGGTCTTATTTGAACAAACAGCGACAAGCCTAGTTTTATTTAATAAGCGTTTTGTTGATTTGCATTTGTTTGGGATGAAAATCTCTGCAGCAAATATAAATGTTATCAACAATATATCTATTGTGTGTTTATCACCATTATTTGCGTTTATTTGGAATAAGTGGAATATATCTGTATTTACAAAAATGGGACTAGGAATAATCATAACAGGTTCTGCTATGGGAGTGTTTGGGTTTGCTGCTTTTACTGCTATGCATGGAAGTTTAGCACCTTTACTCTTCATAGTACTTGGTATTGTACTTGTAACAGTCGGAGAGCTATGCTGTAGCCCAACAGGACTTGCTGCTATTAGTAAGATAGCTCCTACAGATATAGCAGCATTACTATTTGGAGTTTGGGGTATTAAATCTGGAATTAGTAACTTTTTAGCAGGATATGTTGCAACATTTACAGATAAGAAAAGTGTTACAAGCGATTTAGTTATTCAAGCAAAAGCCTTCTTTGATGTTTACCTCTACCTTGCTGTTAGCGCTATTATAATAGGTTTAATAGTAATATCATTATCAAAAGCTTTTAATAAAGCATTTAATATTTAAAGGTTATAAGAACTTATTTATCACTCTTAGTGAAATTTACTTTTTTATTGAAATGACAAGATGCTAAAGCATCGTCAATACCTTTTTGCATTTGCTCAGCTGGAAGGCAATAATTTCTAGCTAATAATGCTGTAATCACACTGATAATAAACAAGACTCCTGCTGCCTGATAAAAATCAAAAGTAGCAATTCCACCAAAATCACTTAAATATGATACTATTGATACAGCAATTATATAAAACCAAAACCAGATAGACTCTTTTACATTCCATGATATATGTTCGTCCTTATCTGCTCCAAACTTTCTATAAAGTCCTAATAACGCTATAGCAATAAATATAGCAATACCTGATTTGGAAACTATGCCCCAACCACTCCATAAAAAAACAAGTGTAGAAGCAAATATCCCAATAACTGAAACTAAACCAACAAATTTCAGCCTAAATGGTCGGTGAATGTCTGGCAAACGATATCTCATCGCCATAGTTGATGTAGCACCAGTAATATATGTTATAGAAATCAAAGAAGTCAAAAAGGCTGTCATTGTCTTCCAACCAGGAAATGGGGCAAACATTATCAATGCTATAAGGAAGTTTAGAACTACTGCATTAATAGGTTTATTAACTAATGGATTAACCTTATTTAAAACCTTTGGCATGTAACCATTTTTCACCATAGCGTTTAATGAATTTAATGCTACACAAAAGTATAAAAGTCCCGCCATTAATGGAAATAAAATTGCACCGAAATACAAAAAGTACATCATCCAAGTTTGACCAAAGTACTGAGCCATAACAGCAAAAGCACCAAAACTTGAACTCTCACCTTCAGTAATAGTATTTAAATCCCATACATTATTATGAACATACTTTGATATAACTAGTAAATATGCTACTTGTAATATCAGAAACACAAATAAACAAATAACAATAGTACTTATAGTTGCAATAGGTATAGCTTTTGCTGGATTTTTAGTATTTCCTGCAAGTTCTACAATAGTTTTAAAGCCCACAAATGCATAACCAATCCCCCCAAGTGAAACAGCTGCCAATACGCCATTCAAACCAAATGGTGCAAATTGTAAATCACTATCAATCCCTCTGCTTACAAGCTCTGGTAGCACAAAACACATAGCAATCAAAGATACAGCAATTATTATAGGCACTAAAACCTTAAGTACAGTAACAATGTTATTTATCTTTACTAGCCATTTAAGTGAATAAAAATTCAATGCACAAAATATAAATAATAACGCCATCGCAACAGGTATACCTTGAGTTGTAAGAGCACCACTATTATTTTGGTCAATTAAACTAGGGTAAAAAACAGCTACATATTGTATTACAGCTTGAACTTCAATAGGAGCTAAAACAAGGTATGAGATCCAAGTAATCCATGCGAATATATAACTTACTAGCGTACCATGTGTAATATGTGGAATACGAGAAGTTGAGCCTTGAACAGGAACTATAGAGGCACTCTCTGCAAAAGTTAATGCAATAAAAATCATTAATCCTGCACCAATTATCCATGAAAGAATTGAGGCTGGGCCAGCATATTCAGAGGTATATTGAGCTGAAAACATCCAGCCTGAACCCATTATACTTCCTATACCTATAGCAATAAGACTAGTAATACTTAATCTCGTATTTATCATAAAAATTTTAGTAATGTATTTTTTTTAGTACAATGATTCTAGTAATAAAAATTTGAAATGTAAAGATTTTAAGCCTTTTTATAAGCCTATACGAACTATCCTTTCATTAAGAGTTGCAGCGACATCATATTCTATAGTATTTAGTAATTTTGCTATATTTTTTGCGCTATTTGGTAAGCTAGGGTTATTTGAAATAATCTCAACTTGATTACCAACTCTCAAGCTTTTATGGTTAGTGCCCAATGAAATAGCCATAGCATCCATACTCATTTTACCGACTATAGGGTATGTATCTTCATCAATAGTAACAAAACCTCTACCTCCTAACGCTCTAAAAAAACCATCGCCATAACCTATAGGAATAGTTGCGATATACTCTCCTTCGAATCCCTTATGTAATAAAGAATAACCAACACTGTCACCGTCATTAAGACTAATAATTTTTATTATTTCAGAAGTTAATCTAGCTATTGGTTGAATTTCTTTAACTATATCATCAACCTCAAACTCTGGCAAAAAACCATAACTTAAAATACCAGGCCTTACCATATCGTAGCAAACATCTGCCTGACCAACCAATCCATAAGAGTTAGCCAGATGGCAAATGACATTTTCCTTTATACTTTTTGTGTATGCTACAACCTCTTTAAATTTCTGATTTTGCTGAAGATTAAAAGGATGATTTTTATCATCTGCACAGGCAAAATGACTATAAACACCTAAAAGCTCAATATGCTGAGAATTATATGCTTTATCTATTACCTCTTTGTAACTATCGAAACCAACTCCCATCCTATTCATACCAGTATTTATATTTATATGAACTTTGATCTTGATTGATGACTCTTTTGCGATTTTTGATAGAGATCGTATATCTTCTATACTGTGTATGCTATATATAAAGTCACAATCCAATACTTTTGATATATCATCATACTCCACCCTTCCAAACACTAGGATCGGCTTTTCATGACAAGCACTATAAACTTGTGTAGCTTCTGATAAACAGGCAACAGCAAAATAATCTACTAAATCATAAGAATTTTTCACAATAATATCTAGACCATGCCCATAAGCATTTGCTTTAACAGGAAAGCAAAATTTAGTTTGGGTATATGCTTTTATAATAGATATATTTTTTCTTAAAGTTTTTGTGTTTATTTCTAATATATTTGCATTCATAAATCATTTCTCAAATCTTGAAAACTCTCTCATATTATCTATAAAACTGCTAAAATTCAACCCTTCTAAAATTGACTGAATTTTCTTACTACAACTATCATCTAACAATTGCACGATAAAGCTATAAACCGTTATATCAAGCAGCGAGATATTATCATTAAAGAAATGCTTCCTGCCATCTAAAAAATCAGCTAAAGCCTTTAAATCTTGCTCAGCCTTAGCATATATTTCTCGTTGTGAAAGTACTAGTATTCCTGATGCTTTTAACTGCCTTGTAATATTTCTCTTAGCAGCATTGTAAACAATACCTGACATCATCTTTGGTAATTTTGCCGATGCCATAAACTCTTTTTTCCAAGATTTATTATCAACATCTACCCAGCGACTATAAACAGCTACCCAATACAAACTATCTTCACACAGTCTCATAAAAGCTAAACTTACTGCACTCTGCTGACAGCTTAAATGACTATCTAATGATTGGTCATTTACTTGTTCTAAATATTTTATAATGATATTACTATCAGCGATTTTTTTGCCTTGTGTTTCAATAAAAGGCATTTTACCTGTTGGCGATTTATTTAACTCTAAACTAAAATTGTTATTATAGGGGATATCTATAGCTTTTAAGTACAATTCAAGCTTGACGCAAAAAGGACTGCAACTATAGTTTTTCCCAGACAGGTTAGGTAGTTGGTGAAGGTGTATCATTTATTTAGTCCTCAAAACTTATAATATTATTAGCAGCACGCCTTTGTGGCTTTTCATTCTCTTGTTCCGTCTGTTCAGCAACTACATTCTCTCTCTCTAAATCTGCTTTTTCAAACTCTGACATAATCAGCTCATCAAATTTACCATTTTTAAGCACTATATAGGCACGATATCTATCATCACTAATTGCTGTATTATAATCGAATGAATACACCCTATAAAAAACTAGCTTTTTAAACTCAACTTTTACACTTATCTTACGTAGGCAAACAGTATCATCTAGCATTTCAATATTATGTTTTTTAGCATATCTTTCAGCTATACCTATCGTATACTCTTTATTTTTCATAAAATTGCGCCATGTAAAAAAACAAATTCCTAAAAATATAAGTGTATATAATGCTACTGACATTAGTCTCTTTCTCAAAAATCTAAAACTGTAGCTATTATATGTTAAAATCTAAGCGTTATAAAACATATCTATAATTAAACAATGAAAACTTTGAAATACTTCTACGGATCTTTTATTGTCACGATATTAGGAGTTCTTATTGGAGCATTTTTATACCCTAATGATATTGTCGCGACTGTTTATTCGTTATTAATACTAGCCTTACTAGAGATATCTCTTAGTTTTGATAATGCTATCATCAATGCCAAAATTCTTGGGCAAATGCCTAAATTTTGGCAAAAAATATTTATCTTTATTGGACTGCCTATAGCTGTATTTGGTATGAGATTTGTTTTTCCTATATTCTTAGTAAGTGTATCAGGTAATATAGGTTTCAACGATGTTATAAACTTAGCTCTTCATCATCCTAATCAATACGAGGCTATACTTGAAAATGCTATGCCTTATATCTGTAGTTTTGGTGGAAGCTTCTTATTATTAGTTTTCTTAAACTTCTTTTTAAGTGAAAACACTGAACATCATTGGATCCCTATTATTGAAAACAACTTCATAATAAGAAAAATACGTAACTATGATGGTGGTTATATCTACCTTGCTATTTTAATTGGCATAATAATTATTAGTAATGTCCATAATGAAACTCAAGGATCAATTGCTTTAGCTTTCTTACTAGGAATAATAACTCATGAAAGCATTGGAATATTAAATTCTTTCTTTGGCAACTCTAACATTGATTCTGGAACTATTGTTAGAAATGGGCTTATGGGTTTTGTTTACCTTGAAATAATTGATGCTTCTTTTAGTTTTGATGGTGTGGTTGGGGCTTTTGCAATTACAACGAATATAATTATTATAATGATTGGTCTTGGTATTGGTGCGATGTTTATAAGATCTTTAACTATAATGTTTGTAGAAAAGAAAACCCTAGGTAAATACATCTATCTTGAGCATGGTGCTCACTATGCAATAGGTTTTTTAGCTTGTATATTATTGTTAAAAATATTTATACCTATCCCAGAATGGTTTAGTGGTTCTATTGGGATTTTGATTTTAGCTATCTCATATATCCATTCTGTGGTTCTTAATAGAAAAAGTTAATGTCGCTGAAGTGATATCAAACATAATGCAAATCGCCACATTTGCCTCAAAGAGAGTTTATACTTAACTGTAGTATACTGATAATAGCTATTGGTAAATACCTACCATAAATCTCACGCACTTTTAGTTTCAATAAAGGTCATCATTCCAGAATGCATATGATAAAGCATATGGCAATGGATAAACCATTTGCCTTTAGCATTTGCTTTCATTGCTATAGTTATGCTTGATTTAGGCTCTACATAGACTGTGTCTCTTATTACACCGTCATCTATTGGCTTACCATTGACTTTGACTACCTTAAATACATGCCCATGGATATGTATGGGGTGAGACATACCTGTTTCATTCTGAATTTTAAACTCATAAGTTTTACCAAACTTTAATTCAATAGGTGAAACATCCGGCCAAGTTTGACCATTTATTTGCCATACATAATCCTTCATATTTCCAGTCAATTTTAAATCTATAGTTTTTTCTATACTTCCCAATGCTAGACTATCTTTTGCTGAGTGAAGCTTTTTTAACTGAGCATAATTAAAAGGTTTTGATTCAACCTTCGCTTCTGCTGGGATAGTTAAGTTTTTATCATTAGTTGTCGTTAAGACTATTCCTGTTTGATACTTTTCACCCTCAACTTGACCTACTATAGGAAAAACTCCATTTTTAGGTATCTGTACTTGTATATCCATTCTTTGAGCTATTGCTAACTGGAACTTATTACCTTCAAAAGGTTTGATATTTTGACCATCTACAGCTATGGCAATTCCTTTTAATTCACCTAGGTTTATCCAAAAATTAGTCGATGATGAGCCATTAAGAAATCTCAAACGATAAGTTTGACCTGCTACAACATGCTTGATTTCAGGGCTCTTTGCAGTTCGATAGTTTGTTAAAAAAGCATCATATGAAACATCATTTAAATCAGGCTTCGCATCTTTATCCATCTCCATAGCCATTTTATGGATGCCATGCATATGCATATTACTATCATCACTATGTTTTAAATCTTTCATTATAGCTTCTGGCTGTTTAAAGCTAAAATCTTGGAACATAACAACTACATCATTGGTAGCATCATACCCTCTTGGATAAACTATAAATGGCGCCTCTACAAAATTCTGCTCTTGAAAACCATAATGTGAATGCATCCAAAATGTTCCGCTATGGATTAGTTTAAAATCATAGCTATAAGAAGAATTTGGTTTAATATATGGTTGGTTAAGCTCAGTACCATCATACTTATTTGGCAATAATAAACCATGCCAATGTAGCACGGTAGGCTCTTTTAAACCATTTTTAACTTTTACATTAAAATCGTCACCTACAGTACCATAATATCCCCATGTGCCATCTGGTTGAATAACTGTATTTACAGTAATTTCTTTGCCATTAATATCTATGATTTTATTTGTAACAAGCAACTCTACTACAGTATTTTCGCTATAGTATATATATACTGATATAAAAACCATCAATAGCAACAATATACTCGATATTGTTTTTTTATTTTTCATTGTATATAAAACCCATCAGTTAACCAAAATAATTCCAAAACATCCAAACACCCATAATTATCATCATTATGTTTTCAGTTAGGGATAAAAATCCTAGTGGTACACTACTGCCTCCACCAACACAAGCACATTTAAGCTCACGCTTTTCAAGATATACAGCTTTAAATACAGATATTGCCCCAATTAAACCTATAATTATTGCTATCGTAGCTGCTACTAGAGTGAAAATGCTAGCTATTATCCCTAACCCTACAAAAGCCTCTGCAAAAGCGTAAATATAAGCATAACGCACCCATCGCATAGCAACTAAATCATAAGTAATAAACTGCATTGAAAAGCTATTTAAATCCTGAAGCTTTAGCATTGCTAAGATAGATATACTAAATCCCATAAACAGCTTTATTACAGAACCTATTGTCACTGTATCAGTAAATGTATAATTAGTAGAAATAGCCATCAATAAAGCAATTACAAAAACTGCTATGACAGGCGTATATATTGTTTCTTTTTTAGGTTTATCTTCTCCTAAAAATGCTAAAAGGTCATCATATCCACCCACCATTTTATTATCAATAAAAGTCTGAGGTGTAGTTTTAACACCATACTTTTCTTTAAAAGCATCAGTTTCTTCTCTATTTTTTAAATGGTTATCTATAACTTCATAGCCATTACGCTTTAATAAATCTTTCGCCTTTATGCCATAAGGGCAAATATTTTTATCAGTAACCATTCGGTAAATAGTTGCTTTTTTTGATATGGCTTTATTATTCTTACCCATAGCTAGCTCTCCTTTATTCATATTTTTTTAGAAGGTTTATAATTTCTGTAATCTTAACTTGATGTAACTCTTGATTATTTTGACACTCTTCAAGGCAAGATTTCATATGCGTTTCTAAAATAGATAGCTCTATAGCTTTTAAGGCACTTCTAGCCGCCTTTATTTGTGTCATGATATCAACACAGTATTTATTTTCGTTAACCATTCGTTTAACAGCCTCTACCTGACCAGAGACTCTATTTAGCTTTCCTAAATGTTTTGTATGACATGGGTGCATCTTAAATGATCCTTTTGACTTAAATCTAAAAACGATTATATACCCTGATGGGGTATATAACAAATATTTAAGTAAAATATGCCATTAGAAAAATGAGGAGATTATTTTAGGTTAAATAGTAATTGTTCTAGCTTCGATTTAAAATATACCTCAAAACGCCTACATCCATAGCGATACTCTCAGCTTTTTCAACCACATTAGTACGCTCAACATGCTCTGTATAGGCTATAAACTTATCTGCAAAACCTGCTTCAAATAGTTGATAATCTGTAAACCCATCTCCTACAGCTATAACCTCACCTTGTAATAATTCTTTAGCCTTTTCAAATGCTACTAATTTTGAATCACAAGCACCATTAGAATTATCAAGAGACTTAAAGCTACCATCTTCGTTCCAATTAACCTCTACCGCATAAACATTTTTGCGTGGAATTTTTAAAGCTTTTGCAAACGGGGCTATGCTCTCAGTTAAACCTCCACTAAATATCCAAATTTTACAGCCTTTACTATAAAGTTCTTTGACAAAGTCTTCCATACCTCTAGTTAGTAAGCTAGGACAGTATTCTTTACCGAAAGCTTCTATACTAGCTTTAGTTGGACTTGCTATAGCTAACCTTTGCTCTAAAGATTCTCTAAAATCAAACTCCCCTTGCATACCAAGATTTGTAATTTTTTCTATTTCTTGAATTTTTTCCGGGCTATTTTTAAGTAGCGGTTCAAGTATCAACTCTAGAGACTCTCCCTTTATAAGAGTTGAATCAAAATCAAAAATTATGTTTTTCATATTAAAAATGTTGTTAGTATTGTGTGCTTTGTTTATATTATACAAACTATAAAAATATTTTTAGCATAAATACCTATGATAAATTACAAAGAAATGCCAAAAGGTGTTCTTCAAATAAATATAATCCAAATATTCTCAACTGTCGGATATGCTGTTTTAATGGGGTTACTTAACTTCTATCTAACAGACCATGGTGGTTTCACAAAGACAGAAGCCAACACTCTTACGGCGAGTTTTTTTGCTCTTAACTTCCTACTTCATTTTTTAGGTGGTGCCTTAGGTGGTAAATTTTTTAGTTTCAGAGGGTTATTTTTAATTAGTGTAGCGTTACAGGTTGTAAGTATGTTTATGATTGCTGAGCATCATCAAACAATTATAATCTATGGTATGGCTTTGTTTATAACAGGTGCTGGTTTAAATGTTAGTTGCCTAAACATGATGCTTACCCAACTGTTTAAATCAAAGGATCGCAATAGGCGAGTTGCTTTTTCGATAAACTATAGTTGTATGAATATAGGCTTTGCAGGAAGCTTTTTGCTTTCAGGAATTATCCAAAGTTATGGTGCATATACTATCGCATTCTATACTGCTGCAGGATGTTTAGCTTTCAGCATATTTCTTCATCTATTTAATTTTAAAAATGTTGAAGACAAAGACACTTATTTCCATAATAAGTTTTCAAAATCTATAGCTAGATATTTCTCAGCTCCTGCTGTTATTTTGGCTTGTTTTATTTTTTCAATATTTTTAATTAAAAATCCAGAGTACGGTAGTTTCTTAGTTATCGGTGTATTTGTGATGATTATA